>NZ_WIVE01000021.1 GCF_009601025.1 Roseospira navarrensis
GGGGTGTGCGAAGGTGACGGTTTTCTTGGATGTGCGGACGGTCATGGGAGACCTCCACGTCGCGACGATCCCGGCAGCGGGGAGGCGGGTGGAGGGGCGGCCCCCTCCGAGTCCGGTCACTTTGGCTTCTGTGCCGACGCCACGTCGCTCCCTTTCCCGGGGGGCTGGGCAACTGGTTTGCCGGCGGCCGGCGAACCCGCCGCCTTGTCGTCCGGCTTGTCCTTGTTTGCGCTGGGCTGCGATTGGGAGAATGATTTGAAAGACATGACTGCCCCTTTTCGGGCCATGCGGACAATGATTTGCCAGCGTTTACAATATGGTATTGATGGTGTGTTCTTTCAATGCGTCCGCAGGTTTTAAAGTTTTTTTCAGAGGGTCTCTTTTGTCGTTTTGATATCGCTCGTTTTTTCTGGACCTCTTTCCAAACCGGAATGCGCGGCCGCCCCCCGTTCCCGCGAGGACCCCACAGTTTGCTTTGGGCCAGGATCTGATCCGGCGCACCGATGAGAATGACTCCCTCGACACAGGGTGGCCAGGTCGGGGAGGCCGGATCAGCGCCCGGCCCCAACCAGCGCCGCGCAGGTCGCCAGGTCCACGCCGCCCGTGTCCAGGTCCGGCACCACGCGGTCGGCGGCGGAAAAATCCTCGTCGCGGGTATAGGCGGAAGGCGTGACCAGGCAGCGCATGCCGGCGCCCTTGGCCGCCGCGAGGCCGATGCCGCTGTCTTCCACCACCACGCAGCGCGCCGGGTCCAGGCCCAGGGTCTCCGCCGCCAGGGTGTAGACCGCCGGGTCCGGCTTCTTCCGCGCCACGCAGTCGCCCGCGAACACGGGGATGCGCCGGGCGCGCTCCGGCCCCAGGCATACCCGCACCACCGCCGCCACCGCGCGCTCGTGCGACGTGGAGCACACCGCCACCGGCACACCGGCCCCCAGCGCCGCGTCCACCAGCCGCGCCACCCCGGGACGCGGCGGGATCGCGCCAGCCTCGATCAGGTCCAGATACAGCCCGGTCTTGCGGTGGTGCAGGTCGGCGATCAGGGCGGATCGGGCGTCCGCGTCCGCGTCCGCCACCGGCCAGCCGGCCTCGTCGAAGTACCGACTCATCCGCTCCTTGCCGCCGCCCGTGGTCAGGAGGGGGCCGTAGGTCTCCTCTGTCCACGCACACCCCAGCCCGATTTCGGCGAAGGCCCGGTTGAAGGCGACGCGATGGCCGTCCCGCTCGGTGTCGGCCAGCACGCCGTCGCAATCGAACAGCAGCCCCTGAAGCGGCCCACGAGTTGCCATGGTCTAGCGCCCCTCCCCGGGTCCGCTGCCGTCGGGATCGGGCAGCCCGACCGCCGCGCCGGAGGGATTGGCGTCCAGCGGCGTGCCGGGCGTGGCCACCGCCCCGGGCCGGGTGGCATGCTCGCCCATGGCCGCCAGCCGGTCCACGTGAAGGTGCGCCGGCGGCGCATTGCCCTGCTTGTCCACGCCGAAATACAGCGTCATGTGCGGGTACGGGATCTCGATGCCCTCGGCGTCGAAGCGGTGCTTCATGCGGCGATTGAACTCGCGACCCACCCACCACTGCATGATCGGCTTGGTCTTGATGCGCGCCTTGATGATGACCGCCGAGTTTTTGAAGCCGTCCACGCCCAGCACCTCCAGGGCTTCCAGGATGACCGGGCCGTATTCGTCGTCCTGCTGAAGCCCGGCGGCGATCTCCCGCAGGATCTGGGTGACCTGGTCCGTGTTCTCCCGATAGGCGACGGCGACTTCCATCAGGTAGTACGAAAAGTCCTTGGTCATGTTGGTGACCGTATCCACGGCGCTGAACGGAATGGTGTGCAGGTTGCCCGACAGGTCGCGCAGCCGGATGGAGCGGATGGACATGGCCTCCACCACGCCCGCGTGCGTGCCCACCTGCACGACGTCACCGACGCCGATGGTGTCCTCCAGCAGGTTGAACACGCCGCTGATGACGTCCTGCACCAGCTTTTGCGAGCCGAAGCCGATGGCCAGACCGATGACACCGGCACCGGCCAGCAGCGGGGCGATGTCCACGCCGATTTCGGACAGCACGATCAGAGAGGCCACCACCACCAGGAACACCGTCAGCACGTTGCGCAGCAACGGCAGCAGCGTGCGCTCGCGCTGGCCGCGCTCGACCACCTTGCCGTCCGCATCGGTCGAGGTCAGATAGCGCTGGATCATGTGGTTGACGCCCTCCCAAAGGCCGATCGCAATGGCCAGGACCAGCAGAAGGTTCAGCGCCATGGTGACAAGGCGCTGGCCGCCGCCCATGGTCAGCCAGGACGTCGCGCCCACGTGCCAGGAATCCAGCACCAGCACCAGGGCCACCAGGGCCACCATCAGGCGGGCCACACCGGCGCCGATGCCCACATAACGCCGGCCCCGGTCGCGGGCCGCGCGGTCCAGCTTGGAGGCGCCGTGCAGGCGCAGGGCGGCTGCGTCGCGCAGTTTCTGGACTCGCTCCAGCAGCAGCACCGCGACGAACAGGGTGAGGACGGTCTTGACGGTGGCCCAGCCGGCGACCGCGAACCACTGTTCCGAATCGATGATCCAGGCGAAGAAGATCCCGATGGCATAGGCGGTCGCCAGGATGTGCCAGATGTCGGCCAGGCCCCTCTGCAGGCCGCTGATCCAGGGCGCGGATCCCCCGGTCTGAACGGGGATCCGGCGGATCGCGGCCTTGCCCACGCTGCGCAGCGAGATCAGCGTCCGCACCACCAGCACCAGCACGATGAAGCCGGCCACGTGGCCGAGCAACGTGCGCCCTCCGGGGGGCATGCCGAGCAGGCGCGACACCTCCACCATCAGATAGCTCAGGACCAGCGCAAGGGCGGTCCAGCGCAGGCCCCGGAACAGCAGGCGGGCCGTCTCGTCGCCCACGGGGATCAGGCGCAGGTCGGCGTTCGCGGGCGACAGGCCGGCGCGCAGCACGATATCCAGACCGCGCAGGATCACCAGACTGGTGACCACCACGGCCGCCACCAGTTCGGTCCGCCACGGCGCGTCGATCACCGGCATGATGGCCTGGGCGGCGGCGGCGAAGACGCTGATCGGCAGCAGGGCCAGCACCAGATGCGTGACCAGCAGGATCACGCGCCGGCTGGTCCCGGTGTCGGTCGCCTTTTCCCGCAACCGGCGCATGGCGCCGCCCAGTGCGAGCCGGAGCAGGACGGCCGCCGTCAGACCGGCCAGCACCACGGCGCCGATCTGCCACGCGAGATTGAGCCACAGACCGCGCTGGGTGTCCTCGAACTGCACCACCAGCCAGGTCCAGATTTCCGGGATCTGGGTGGTGATGCCGCTGGTCGAGACGACGTCCTCGTACAGGTCGTGGAAAAACTCGGTCAGCGCGGTGATGTCCGGCGCGGGAATGGGCAGCGCCGAGCCCGTGTCCGTGGACTCGGCCGGGGGGTCGCCCGTGCCTGTCGTGGCGCCGTCCGGCGCGGCCGCCGTGTCCGATGCGCCGCCGCTGCCTTCGCCGCCGCCGCCGCCGGAGTCGCCGCTGCCGCCGCCGGACATGACCGAGGATACCGCCGCCGCCATGCCGGCCAGACCCCGCCCGGGCGTCGGCGGGCTGGCGGGCTGGGCGGCGTCGGCGGCGCCGGGTCCGTCGGCGCCACGGGCTTCCCCCGCCGAGGGCGGCGCGTCCGGCGCGCTGACCCGCAGCAGCTCGATCAGGGCCGCGCGGGCCTCGGGATCCTTCAGCACGGCGACCAGATTGGCGGCCTCTTCAAAGGCAGTGGGGGGCGCGGCATCGGGGGGCACAGGATCGGGGCCCCTCGGGTCGGCGGGCGGCGCGGGGGACGCGCCGGGTCGAGCGTTCGCGGTGGGCGCGGTCTCTGAGGGGGCCTGGGCCGCGCCGTCGGCGGCCGCCGATTGGGGCGGGGCGGATGCGGCGGGCGCGGTTTCTCCCGGCGGGCCGTCCGCCTGGGTCGCGGCGGCGGCCTCGGCGGCCGCGCGGCGATCCTCCAGCATGGCCCCGAGCGCGCGCTGGGTCTCCTCGGGCAGCGGCTGGGCCGCCGGCGCGGGCATCCAGGGGCCGCCCCACAGGACGGCGAGGAGGCAGAGGAGGCCGAGCAGCGGCAGCAGGGGGAGCCGGGGGAGCCGGTGCGGTGGGCGGCGGCGTGGTGGCGTCACGTCGGATCATCTCCGTCTCGGCGGGGATCGGGGACAGGGCCACCCACTCGGACCGGATGCCCGGGTCCGGGGCCTCCATATCCCGGCGTCGGATGCGCGGGACTCATCCGCCCGTTCGGCCCCGGTCCGCGTCCCGACGCGGTGAGCCTCATCCTGTTCCCTGGAAGCGCGTCGAGGGGGCGGGCGGCGGACCCGCCTTCGGCAGGGCGCCTTGCCTGTGGTCTGCCGTTACCATCCCCGATCCAGCGGGGGCGGCGCAAGGCCCCTGGGGCCATCGGGCCGGGCAATCGGGCGGGGCGGCGGAGGCGATCAACCGGACGAGTCCGGTTCGTCGCCGATCAGTATGAAACGCATGAACAGGGTCCGGGCGGGGTCGGGCAGACCGAAGAACGCCCCCGGGCGGGTGCCGGGGGCGTTCGCGTAAGCGTTGGTGTTGGTGCGGCCGTCAGGCGGCGGCGCGGCCCTTGTTCAGCCAGCGCGTGCCCGCCAGACCGACCAGGGCCGTCAGCAGGAACCAGCCGGCGGCCGGCAGCGGCACCACGGACGGATCGCCGTAGACGCTGACATGCGACAGGGCCTGATTCAGGTCGCTGTCGATGGCGTTGAAGGCGGTGTAGGGCGAATCCTCGTGCCCGGAGCCGATGGCCCAGTTGAACGACAGTGTGGACAAGGCCAGCGCCGCGACATCCACCGAGAACGCCGCATAGTCCGGATTGCCGTCGTTCTTCTTCCCGCCCTGCCCGGACTTGAACGAGATGTACAGCGTGTCGTAGCCGGTGGGCACGATGAAGGAAAACGTGCCGTACAGACCGGATTGCAGATCATTCTCGTCCGTCTTGCCCAGCAGCAGCGGCATGGTCCCGTCGCTGTTGCTGTCGCTCTTGTCCAGCAGCGTGCCGGTGAAGCCGGGCAATTTGTCCAGCTTGTCGTTGCCGTCGCCGAAGGCATAGCATCCGATGCTCGCCACATCGGCGCTGGCGAGAGAAAACTCCCGGTCGTCCGTCGCGGCCGTATCCGGACAGGTGGCCATCGCCGCCTGGGCCCCGCCGGCCGCCCCGAAGGTCATGACCGCCGCGAGCCCGGCGGCTCCAAGGATACCCTTGACCATCGTCAAAAACCCCCGTCGCATCCGGCTGCATCTGTTGGACCCCGAAGGTCCGACGGCGCCGGCAAGCCAATTTCGTTAGCGTAAAGATACGACCAAGTCTCCGACGCTTCAAGTATGTCTTCCAGGATAGACCCGCAAACGACCAGGGCGCGCGCGTTTCATTCCGCACCCTAAAAAGGCGCCCGCCGACGAACGGTTTCCTGGCGTTTTCTCTCAGCCGGAGGCGAACAACATCAGGAGTTGTGCGGTCGAGCGGCCGGGTCTTGCCCCGAGCCGGTGCCGCGCATCCGCCCCGAGTCGCCCCGGGGTCCAAAGCGGGGCGGGAAGGCGGCGCGGAGCCCCCGGACGGGCGCCTAAAGACCCATCAGGCTGCTCGAAAATTCGTCCGCCCGGAACGGCCGCAGGTCCTCCACGGCCTCGCCGATGCCGACGAAGTGGATCGGCAGCTTGAACGCCTGCGCCAGCGAGATGACCACGCCGCCCTTGGCGGTGCCGTCCAGCTTGGTGACGGCCAGGCCGGTGACCCCCACCATCTCCTGGAACACCTTGACCTGCTGCATGGCGTTCTGGCCCACGGTGGCGTCGATCACCAGCAGCACGGTGTGGGGGGCGGTCTCGTCCAGCTTCTTGATGACGCGGACGACCTTCTTCAACTCATCCATCAGCTCGGTGCGGTTCTGCAGCCGCCCGGCGGTGTCGATCAGAAGCACGTCGTCGCCGCGCGTGCGCGCCTCCTGGATGGCGTCGAACGCCAGACCGGCGGCGTCCGCGCCCGTCTGGCGGGCGATGACGGGGGCCCCCGTGCGCTCGCCCCAGATCTTGAGCTGCTCGACCGCCGCCGCGCGGAAGGTGTCGCCGGCCGCCAGCGAGACCTTGATGTTCCAGTCCGTCAACTGGCGCGCGATCTTGCCGATGGTCGTGGTCTTGCCCGAGCCGTTCACGCCCACGACCAGCACGATATGCGGTTTGGGCTGCTTCCGGATGGCCAGGGGCACGGCCACGGGTTCGATCAGCGTGGCCAGTTCACCGGCGAAGTGCTCGCGCACCTCCTGTTCGGTCGGGTTGGCGCCGAAGCGGGCGCGGGACAGGGACTGGATCAGATCGTTGGCGGTGGACACGCCCAGGTCGGACTGGATGAGCACATCTTCCAGGTACTCCAGCGCCTCGTCGTCCAGGCGGGCGGTCACCATGTGGTCGGTGATGCCCTTCGAGATCTTGGTGGACGAGCGGGTCAGCCCCTCGCGCAGCCGGGCGAAGAACCCGCCGCCCGCGCCCTTCTTCTTCTTCGGCGTCTCGCCCCACTCGATGTGGTGGAGGTTGGGATCGGCGACCGCGTCCGCCGCCGGGGCGCCGGCTTTCGCGTCAGCCGGCCTTTTCGCGTCGGCTGCGGCCTTCGCTCCGGCCTCGGCCTGCCATCGTGCCTCGGCCTCGGCTTTCGCCTCGGCCTGCTGTCGCGCTTCGGCCTCGGCTTTCGCCTCGGCCTCCTGTCGCGCTTCGGCCTCGGCTTTCGCCTCGGCCTCCTGGGCCTCCCGGCGGCGGCGGGCCTCGGCCTGAGCCTGGGCCTCGCGCTGTCGGCGCTCCTCTTCCTCGGCCCGGGCGAGAGCCTCCGCCTCGGCCAGAAGCCGGGCCGCCTCCCGGCGTTCCGCCTCGGCCGCCTCGCGGCGGCGTTGCTCGTCCGCGTCCGCGCGAGCCTGCGCCTCGGCGGCGTCCTTGCGCTGGCGCTCCTGCTCTTCGGCCCGAGCGCGGGCTTCGGCCTCTTCACGACGACGACGTTCTTCCGCCTCGGCGCGAGCCTGCGCCTCGGCGGCGTCCTTGCGCTGGCGCTCCTGCTCTTCCGCACTGGCGCGGGCTTCGGCCTCCTCGCGGCGGCGTTGCTCGTCCGCGTCCGCGCGGGCCTGCGCCTCGGCGGCTTCCCGGCGCTGGCGCGCCAGCTCCTCGGCGCGGGCGCGGGCTTCGGCCTCTTCTCGACGACGACGTTCTTCCGCTTCGGCGCGAGCCTGCGCCTCGGCGGCTTCCCGGCGCTGGCGCGCCTGCTCCTCGGCGCGGGCGCGGGCTTCGGCCTCTTCTCGACGACGCTGGTCTTCCGCCTCGGCGCGAGCCTGCGCTTCGTCCGCTTCCCGGCGCTGGCGTTCCTGCTCCTCGGCCCGAGCGCGGGCTTCGGCCTCCTGGCGCTGGCGTTCCTGCTCTTCGGCGCGGGCGCGGGCCTCGGCCTCCTCGCGGCGGCGGCGCGCCTCGGCCTCGGCGCGGAACCGGGCCTCCGCCTCCTGGCGCTGGCGCTGCTCTTCCGCCTCGGCCCGGGCCTGCGCCTGGGCGGCCTCGTGACGGCGGTGCTCTTCTTCCTCGGCGCGGGCGCGGGCCTCGGCCTCCTCGCGCTCCCGGGCTTCCTGCTCCGCCCGGGCCCAGAGCTCCGCCCGCTCGCGCCGTCGCGCCTCTTCTTCCTCGGCGCGGCGCCGGGCGTCCTCTTCCTCGCGCTGCTGCTTCTTCTTCTTGCCAAAGCCCCAGATCACGCCGACATCCTCTCGTCTGAGCTTCCGGTCTGGCGCCCGTCGGGCGCGGCGCTGAGCCGCCCGTCCCGCGCGCCGGTCAGGCGCACCGGCACCACGGTTCCGGGCGCCGCAGACCCGCCGTCGTCCAGGTCCACCGGAAGGTAGTCCTCGGTATGGCCGAAGCCGGGAGTCTCCACCAGCACGGTCGCCGGGCCGCCCACGCGCCCGGCCAGCCGCGCCGCCATGCGCGCCTCGCCCGCCGCGCGAAGGGCCGCCGCGCGCGTCCGGCCCACGTCGCCCGGCACCTGCGGCATGCGGGCCGCCGGGGTGCCCGGGCGGGCGGAGTAGGGAAAGACATGCAGGTGACTCAGGTCCGCCTCGTCCACCAGCGCCCGGGTGTTGGCGGCCTGGGCCTCGGTCTCGGTGGGAAAGCCGGCGATCAGATCGGCCCCCAGCGCCAACCCGGGGCGGAGGTGCCGCAGCCGCGCCGCCAGGGCCACCACATCGGCGCGCCGGTGGCGGCGCTTCATGCGCTTGAGCACCAGATCGTCCCCCGCCTGCACCGACAGATGCAGATGGGGCAGCAGGCGCGGTTCCTCGGCCACCAGCCGCAGCAGGGCCGCGTCCACGCCCACCGGGTCCAGCGAGGACAGCCGCAGGCGGGCCAGGTCCGGCACCAGCGCCAGCAGGCGGGCCACGGTCTCGCCGAGGGAGGGCGTGCCGGGCAGGTCGGCGCCGTACGAGGTGATATCCACCCCGGTCAACACGACCTCCCGCGTGCCGCCCTCGACCAGGGTGCGCACCTGCTCCACCAGCCGGCCCAGCGGCACCGAGCGGTTGGGGCCGCGCGCGTACGGAATGATGCAGAATGTGCAGCGGTGATCGCAGCCCTGCTGCACCTGAACGAAGGCCCGGGTGCGGGTTTCGAACCCCGTGATGAGGTGCCCGGCGGTCTCCTTCGCCTCCATGATGTCCGTCACCATCAGGTCCCCGGCGTCGGCGCGGTAGCTTTCGGGGCGCAGCTTCTCGTCATTGCCGAGCACCCGATCCACCTCGGGCATGGCCGCGAACCGCGCCGGATCGAGCTGCGCCGCGCAGCCGGTCACGATCAGGCGGGCCGAGGGATTGTCGCGCCGCAGCTTGCGGATGGCCTGGCGGGCCTGACGCTCGGCCTCCTTGGTCACCGCGCAGGTGTTGATGATGACGGCGTCATCCAGACCGGCGGCGCGGGCGTGGTCGCGCATGACCTCGCTTTCATAGCCGTTCAGGCGGCACCCGAAGGTGACGAGCCGGGGGCCGGGGGCGGTGCTCATGACAGCAGGCTCCCGTTCAGGTGGCCGGTGAAGGCGGTGGCGACGGGTCCGGTCATCAGCACCGGGGCATCCCCGCCCGCCCAGTCGATGACCAGCGGGCCGCCGTCCAGGACGACCGTGACCGCGCCCGGCAGCATCAGCCCCCGGCGGATGGCGGCCACGGCCACGGCACAGGCGCCGGTGCCGCAGGCGCGGGTGATGCCGGCCCCGCGCTCCCACACGCGCATCCGCAGGGTGCCGTCCGGGCGGCGCGAGACCACCTCGGCGTTGACCCGGTTCGGGAACAGGGCGTGGTGCTCGATCACCGGGCCGATGCCGCGCAGGTCCACCCGCTCGGCGTTCTCCACGAAGGCCACCACGTGGGGATTGCCCATGCTGACCGCCACCGCGTCGGAGAACGGGGCCACGCCCAGGTTCACATGGAGGGTGTCGCGGGCCTCGGCCAGCGGGATCGCGGCCCAGTCGGTGCGGGCCGGGCCCATGTCCACGCGGACCAGACCATCCGCGGCGCGCGTGGCCACCACCGGCCCGGCCAGCGTGCCCAGGGTGACGGTCTCGGCGCCCGCCTCGTCCATCAGCAGGTGAGCCACACAGCGGGTGGCGTTGCCGCAGGCCTCCACCACGCCGCCGTCGGCGTTGCGGATGCCCATGAAGGCCGCGCTGCCGGGATACGCTGGGCGAGGCGGCTCGATGGTCACGAGCTGGTCGCAGCCCACGCCCGCGCGCCGGTCGGCGATGCGGGCCGCCTGGGCGTCGGTCAGGGCGAGCGGATGGGTCCGGGTGTCAACGACCACGAAATCGTTGCCCAGGCCGTGCATCTTCCGGAACGGAACGCCCGCGTCTGTCATGGCCGGGTTATAGGGCGCGGCCGGGAGCGGGGCAAGGGCGGGCTCCGATCTGGAAACGAAGGCCGGCGCGGATCAGGCCCCATCACCCGGAGCGGTGCCGGCCCAGGATCGCGGCGATGGCGCGGGTGGCCTCGGCCCCGGTGAGGTAGTCCGCGGGCGCGGCGCGCAACGCGGTGTCGCGCGGGGGCTCGGGGGCAGGCGTCGGCGCGGGCGCGGGGTCGGGTTCGGCCCGGGCCGTCTGCGCAGCCCCGGCGGCGGGCTCGACGGCGGCGAGGCCGGGCACCTCCATGGTCAGGCCGGCCGCGCCGTCGCGCGTGCTGACCGCGCCGCCCACGGCCAGAACCCGGGTGTTCGCGGCATCGGTTCCGGCGGTCGGGGCGGGCCAGGGGGCGGCGTCGGGTTCGAACAGGCCGCGCGCCGTGCGGGCCAGCGCCAGAAAGGGCACGTCCGCATCGGCATCCATGCCGGGCAGCGGCAACGGCGCCGGGGCGGGCTCGGCCACGGGGGCGGCCACGGGGGCGGGCGCGGCGGCCGGACTCGCCGGCGAGGCCGGCGCGGATGGGCCGCTCATGGAGTCGAGCAACGCGGCCACGGCCACGGCGGACGCCCCGGGCAGGCTGAACCCACGCGCCGCGCTGGCGTCCTCCACCGCGCGGGTGGCGCTGAGCACGCGGGCGATGGTGGAGGCCGACTCGGTCCCGGCCGGCGCGATGGGCGCGACGGGCATTCCGGGCGCGGCGGGCGCCGGGTCGGCCTCGGCCATGCGGATCTCCGGCGGCGGGGCGACGGGCGTCGGCGGCGGCTCCACGGGCAACGGGGCGGGGGCCTCGACGCCGGGCGGCAGCGGACGCGGCCCCGGCGGCACGGGCGGACCGGCGTCGGCGACGCGGGTCGCGCCCATGTCCTCGGGTGGCGGCGCGGCGGGCTTGGCGCCGGGCGCGACCGGCGGGCCGACCTCGGCGGTGCGGACGGCGCCCATGTCCTCGAAGCCCGGCGGGACCGGCTTGGCCCCGGGCGCGACCGGCGGCCCGGCCTGGGCGCTGCGGGTGGCGCCCATGTCCTCGGGCGCGGGCGGGGTCGGCTTGGCGGCCGGTGGCGGCGCGGGCGGCCGGGTCAGGCTTTCGACGCCCTGGAACCGCCGCATGGCGTCGCTGATGGTGGCATCCAGCAGACCGTGCAGTTCGCGCAGGCTGCGCGGCCGCCCGTGGTCCAGGAACAGGCCGGGGTTGGCGTGGGCGGCCTCGGGCAGCACGTCGGCCGCCGGGCGGTCCGGGGTGCGACCGACGGCGGTCAGGAAGGTGACGGCCCCGCCCGGCCCCAGGAAGTGCGCAAGGTAGATGTCGGTCGTGCCGGCCGGACGGCCCAGCGAGGCTTCCAGGTGGCGCTTGTTCTCGGCCGCGTACTCGGCGGCCATGATGGACGACAGGCCCGGGTCGCGCCGCAGGGCCAGGACGTTCTGTTCCAGCTCCGAATCGGCGATGCCAAGGCGGCCCCGGCTGTCGGTGTGGATGCGCGCGGCGATGTCGCCCAGGCCGTGCTTGGCGCCGTGCCGCTGCAGGGTGTCGAGCCAGGTGTCGCGGGTGAACTGGAACAGCCCGCTGGCGGTGCCGCGCAGGTTCCGGGCATCGGGCCGGAAGCCGCTTTCCTGATTGGCCTTCGCCAGCATGTAGGCGAAGTCCACGCCGGTCTTGACGCTGGCGTCCCGGATGCCCGTGAGCACATCGCCGCCCACGGTGCGATTGCCGATCTGGACGCTCGCCGCGAGTTGCTGGGGAAGCGATGGTGTGGTCAGTCCCGTCACGGCCCTGTCCCCGCGTCTGGTGTCCGCCGGGGCGGCCCCGTCCTGGGGCCGGCCCCCGCCCGAATGCTCGGGGCGCGGCGACGACTCCGTCCCACGCCCGCAGTCCCCAGCATGTGGACAAAAGGGTGGATGACCCGTTAACGCGCGGGGAGAACGTGGCGCGGCCAGTTGAGGGGCATTTTACGGAAAGCCCGCCAAGGCCTTGTTTTTGCAGCACAAAAAGGCCGCCCGCAATGGGCGACCGGCCGCGAGTCCGGGGCCGGGTCGTTCCTACCCCGCCTTGGGATATCTCGGCTCTGCACGGCGCCCGGAGTCGGGTCAAGGGCCGCCGTCACACCAGCGGCGGGCGCGTGGGACTCACCCGCCCTGGGCGCCCGAGGGCGCCCATCCTGAAACGCGCGGCACCGGCCCACGCCCTCACCCGGCCACGGGCTTCAACGGTCATCGTCAGATGCCGTTGGACTCAGACGACAGCGCCCCCGGACCGGATGGCCCGGGGGCGTCGGCGCGATGAGATGCGATGGCCGCTGGTCCTACTCGCCCTTGGCGTTCTCGGCGGCCTGCTTGCGGGCCTTGGAGACCTCGCGCTCGTGGGTGAGCGCCTTCTGGGTCGCGGTCCCGTCCTCGACGATGCGGGCGGAGCGGCCGCGACGGCCGCGCAGGTAGTACAGCTTGGCGCGACGCACCTTGCCGCGACGCACCACCTCGATGCGGTCGATGGTCGGGGCGTACAGCGGGAACACGCGCTCGACGCCCTCGCCGAAGGAGATCTTGCGCACGGTGAAGGTGCTGTTGAAGCTGGCGTTGCGCCGCGCGATCACCACACCCTCGTAGACCTGGATTCGGCTGCGGGTGCCTTCGACCACCTTCAGGTGGACCTTGACGGTATCGCCGGGCGAGAACTCGGGGACGCCGCGCGCCTCCAGGGCCTTGTCGATCTGCTCTTTTTCGAGCTGCTGGATGATATCCATGGTCAGGGGTCCTTTTGCGTCAATCTTGATTGGTCTTCATTGGCGTCAGGGATGTTTGACCCGCGCGCGCGGGAGGGGTGAGCTTGTACACCCTCGCCGCGCCGGCCGCAAACCGTTTGTTCCGGGGCGCGTGGCGCCGGATCCGCCCTACCCCTCGGACTCGGCATACGCCGCCCACAGGTCCGGGCGGCGCGCACGGGTGATCGCCTCGGCCTGCTCCCGCCGCCATTGGGCGACGCGGGCGTGATGGCCCGAGATCAGCACGTCCGGCACCGGGCGGCCGTCCCAGTCGCGGGGCCGGGTGTAGTGCGGGTACTCCAGCAGGCCGTCCTCGAAGCTGTCGTTGTCCAGCGACTCGGTCTTGCCCGTCACCCCGGGGAGCAGGCGCACCACCGCGTCCAGCAGAACCAGCGCCGCCGGCTCGCCCCCGGACAGGACGACATCGCCGATGCTGACCTCTTCCAGGCCGCCCCGCTCGCTCCAGGCGTCGATGGCGCGCTGGTCCAGGCCCTCGTAGCGGCCGCAGACCAGCGTGACCCCGGGGCCGGCCGCCAATTCGCGCACCAGCGGCTGACCGAGCCGACGCCCGCGCGGGGACAGATAGAGCAGCCGCCGGCCCGAGTCGGGCGCGTGGTGCGCGGCGATGGCGTCGCTGACCACATCCGGCCGCATGACCATCCCGGCGCCGCCGCCGTAGGGCGTGTCGTCCACGGTGCGGTGGCGGTCGCGCGCATACGCCCGAATATCGACCGTCCCGAGCGCCCACAGCCCGTCGGCCAGCGCCTTGCCGCCCAGCGAGTGCCCCAGCGGCCCGGGGAACATCTCCGGGAACAGGGTCAGGACCGTGGCCGTCCAGGGCGCGGCCTCGGCCGGGGCGGGCTCAGCCATCGGATGGGTCGCCATCGGATGGGTCGCCATCGGATGGGTCGCCATCGGATGGGTCGCCATCGGATGGGCTGTCGGACTCGCCGCCGGGTGGCGGCGGGTCCAGCAGGCCGGGCAGCGGCGCCACCACGATCCGGGCGGCCTTCAGGTCCACCACCGGCACGGCCGACCGGGTGAACGGGATCATGAGCGGGCGCCCGGCGCCGTCCCCGTTCCCGTCCCCGTCCGCCCCCTGAGGCGGCGGGGCCACCTCCAGCATGTCGCCGGCCCCGAAGTCATGCACGGCCCGGACGGACCCGAGGCAGGTGCCGTCCTCCTGCTCCACCGCCAGCCCGACGAGGTCGGCGTGGTAGTACTCCTCCTCGTCCTCCGGCGGCGGGAGGGCGGCCCGGGGCACGTGCAGCCGCACCCCCTTGAGGGCTTCGGCCGCCGTGCGGTCGGCCACGCCGTCGAGGCGGCAGATCACCACGCCCTTGGCGGTGCCGATCACCCGGATGGGCCAGGAGCGCGCCCCGTCCCCGGTGGAGACGGGGCCGTACGCCGCCACGGCCTCGGGCGCGGCGGTGAAGCTCTTCACCCGCACCGCGCCCCGCACCCCGTGCGGCCCGACGATCACCCCCAGGCAGACGTGCTCGGCCATGGCCGGTTTCCTCGCGGCGTGCGATTACTCGCTGGCCGCGCCCTCGGCTTCCGCAGCGGCGGCGGCCGCGGCCTCGGCCTTCTCGCGGGCCTCGCGCAGGCGCTCCTGCGCCTTCGCCTTGGGCTGGCTCTTCTTGGTCTGCTCCGGACGCGGCAGCGGATCCATCAGGCCGGCCTCGGCCAGGAACTTGGCCACGCGGTCGGTCGGACGGGCGCCGTTGGCCATCCAGTGGCGGATGCGGTCTTCCTTGAGGCGGATGCGCTCCTCGTGCTCGCGCGGCAGAAGCGGGTTGTAGGTGCCCAGCTTCTCCAGGAAGCGGCCGTCGCGCGGCCAGCGGGAGTCGGCCAGAACGATACGGTAGAACGGACGCTTCTTGGCGCCGCCACGGGCCAGACGGATCTTGAGGGACATGGGAAACGGCTCTCCTTGAGGGTGTGTGTGGATCAATGATGGGAATGGGGGAGGGTGACGGAGGACGCGGCCGCGGGGCCGCGGGTTATCTCTTGCGGCCCTTCGGCCGTTGGGTCAGCAGGTTGGCGGGGAGGCCGGAGCGTCCCGGTCCGCCCGCGCCACCCAGACCCGGCAGGGCGGGGCCGGCGCCGCCGCCGCCCAGGCCGGGCGGCATCTTGCCGTCGGCGAGCTGGTCGGCGAGGCCCGGGGGCAACTCGCCCTTCTTGGCCATCTTCTCCAGCTCCTTCGGGTCCATGTCGGCGAGCCCGGCCATGTCGCCCATGCCGCCCCCGCCGCCGCCGAACATGCCGCCCATGCGCTCGGCGAGGCCCTTCATGCCGCCCATCTTCTTCATCTGCTTCATCATCGCGCCCATCTGCTGATGCTGTTTCAGCAGCTTGTTGACCTCGGGCACGGTGGAGCCGGAGCCGGCGGCGATGCGCTTCTTGCGGGACGCCTTGATGATCTCGGGGTGGCGTCGCTCGCGCACCGTCATCGACAGGATGATGGCTTCCTGACGCTTGATGAGCGAATCGTCGATGTTGGCGGCGTCGATCTGCTTCTTCATCTTGCCGATGCCGGGCATCAGGCCCATCAGGCCCTTGACGTCGCCCATGCGGCGGATCTGGCGGAACTGGCTGAGCATGTCCTCCAGGTCGAACTTGCCCTTTTCCATGCGGCGGGCGATCTTTTCCGCCTCGTCCATCTGGATGGACTGGGCCGCCTTCTCCACCAGGCTGACCACGTCGCCCATGCCCAGGATGCGCCCGGCGATGCGCTCGGCCTGGAATTCCTCCAGCGCGTCCATCTTCTCGCCCACGCCCATCAGCTTGATGGGGCGGCCCGTGATGGCGCGCATGGACAGGGCCGCGCCGCCGCGCGCATCGCCGTCCACGCGGGTCAGGACGATGCCGGAGATGCCGACCTTCTCGTTGAACTCGGTCGCCACGGTCACGGCGTCCTGGCCGATCATCGCGTCGGTGACGAGCAGGGTTTCCGCCGGGTTGGTGATCTTGCGGACCTCGGCGACCTCCTCCATCAACTCCTCGTCGATGGCGAGCCGGCCGGCGGTGTCCAGGATGACCACGTCGTAGCCGCCCTTGCGGCCCTCGTCGAGCGCGCGCTTGGCGATCTGGGTCGGCTTCTGGCCCATGATGATGGGCAGCGTGTCCACCCCGGTCTGCTCGCCCAAAACGGCGAGCTGATGCTGGGCCGCCGGGCGCTGCACGTCCAGCGAGGCCATCAGCACCTTCTTGCGCATGGCCGTCTTCAGGCGCAGGCCGATCTTGGCCGAGGTGGTGGTCTTGCCCGAGCCCTGCAGGCCGACCATCAGGATCGGCACCGGCGGCGTGGCGTTGATGTTGAGAACCTCGGCGACGCGGTCGCGCTTCTTGCGCTCGCCCTCGCCCTTGCCGTCGTCCTCGGCCTCGTCCGGGGCCTGGGCGCCGATCTGGCCGGCCAGCATCTCGACCAGCGCGTCATGGACGATCTTGACGACCATCTGGCCCGGGGTCACCGACTTGATGACCTCCTGGCCGACCGCGCGGGTCTTGACCGTGTTGACGAAGTCCTTGACCACCGGCAGCGCGACGTCCGCTTCCAGCAGCGCGATGCGGACCTCGCGCATGGCGGCGTTCACGTCGTCCTGGCTGATGCTGCCCTTGCCGCGCAGCTTCTCCAGGACATCGCCGAGACGACCGGACAGACCTTCGAACATGGGGGACCCCGTGGTGAGACTCGGTGGCGTTTGCCGGCGGCCACACACCGGCCGCCGTCGGGACCGTCCACGCAAACACGTATGGCGCCAGTGCGCGAACCCTCGCGGACTGACGGACCGCCGTGGCGGTGAACGGGCAACCGGGGTGCGGTTGGCGTGCGGTCAATGACCAGAACCGCCGGACCCTGCCGGGGCCGCGCGGACGGTGCGATGTCTACGCGGCGGGCGGTCGGGAGTCAACAGTTCGGCGACCCGCCCCCACCTTTCCGGTGACGCCGCGCCCCCGAAGTGGCACCTTGCGCGGATCGCGGCGGGCGCACTCCCGCCCGGTTCCACCCCGACCCTGATCCCGATCCGGCGATGCTTGAAACCTTCACCGTCATCACCGCCCTGGTGGGCGTGCCGTCCCTGTTCCGCGCGGTGGTCGGCCTGGGCCGGGGCCGCCCCGCCCCCGGCGACGACGAACGGCGGCTGCAACTGGTGCTCAAGGGCGGCAGCCTGGTGGCCATCGCGCTGCTGACCGCCGCCACCCTGGGCGTGTTCGGGGCCTGGGCCGTGGCCTTCGCCCTCTGCGCCCTGCTGAGTCTGGTGCGGCCGCGCTGGATGATCCCCGGCGCGCAGTTCGATTCCAAACAGGGCGCCGCCGCCTATGGCGCCATGGCCGGGCTGATGCTGATCGTCTGGCTGACCATGCCGACGCAGTTCAATCCGTCCGCCGGGGCCACCGAGACCCTGGATCTGGTCACCCTCGGCACGCTGCTGGGCGGGCGGGCGTGGCTTTGGTTCGCGCGGCCCGGCGCGCCCTTCCGCAAGCGGCGGGGCCGGCGGCGCATCGACCTGGAGGACGACCCGGCGGCCCTGGGCGCCGACGGCACGGGTGCCGGGCAGGCCTGGTGGGATCGCGTCTGGAGCCAGCGCAGGGCGCGCGAGGACGCCAGCTTCGCCGATGCCGCGCCCATGTCCGAGGCCGCAGGCCCCTGGGACGACGCGAGCGGCCGCACGGGCCGGACCGGCCCCTCGGCCGATCCCGACCCGGACCCGGCCCCCGATGCCGCACCCGATCCGGCGTCCGATCCCGCCGCCGCCGACGCGGCGCTGGCGGTCCCGGGCTATGACCCGGACCTGCTGCGCGAGGAACTGGCCGCCTTCCGCGCCAACCGCGCCCTGATCGACCGGGTGGCCATCGCCTGGCCCAGCCATACGGTGTCGGAGGCGCTGATCCACGTCTCGGTGATCCTGAACGAGACCCGCCGCTTCCTGCAGGATCACCCCGACAAGTACCGCGACATCCGCGCCATCCTGGTGGGCCATGCCGCCACCGCCGCCGACATCGCCCGGCTGGTGGACCGCATCAAGAGCACCGGCGAGGTGCTCGACGATCCCGACGGCGTCGCCGAGCGCCTGTTCGCGCTCGCCACCCTGATGCGCGAGACCCGCCGCAAGTCCACCCAGGCGGAGCGCGACCGCCTGAAGGCCAGCATGGCCGTCATCGACGACGAGTTGAGCGCGCTGTCGGCGGTCAAGGACCTGCGGGTCCGCATGGCGCGGGAGGGCGACCGCGCCTGACATCCGCGCGGGTTCTGGCCCGGGACGGGGCGCTGCGATACAGTCCGAACAGACCATCCGACGCGACCGACAAAAGGGAGAGTCCGGCATGACCGGCGTGATTCATCTGGGCGGGCCCGAAGCACAGGCCATCGAGACGCTGGGCGCCGAGGGCATGCGCGCCCCCGACCCGACCGATGCCGCCACAGCCCGGCGGATCGAGGAGATCATGGCCGACATGGACGGCATGGAGCCGGACCGCTTCGCCGTCGGGCCGTCGCGCATGGCCGCCGACTACAGCGACCGGGTTCTGGCGCACGTGACGGCCTCGGAACTGGATGGGGTCCACGACAAGCTGGTCGAGCTTCAGATGCTCTACAAGGGCCTGGGCGCGGATCGCCTGCGCAAGGACAGCCACGGCTTCGTGGGCCGCATGATGTTCAGTTTCCAGAAGGAACTGGAGAAGTTCCGTCAGCGATTCGAGAGCGCCAAGACCACCGTGGACCGCGTGGTTGCCCAGCTTGAGAAGGACCAGCGCGAAAGCGCCATCGCCATCCAGACCCTCGCCCACATGGGCCAGGAGGTCACCGGGGCCTTCCGCGAGCTGGCCCTGCATGTCGAGGCCGGCCAGCGCAAGCTGGAGGACTGGCGCGCCCAGGGGCCGTCGAACGCGGGCGCGCCCGAGTCGGCCGGCACCGAGACCGCGCAGCTCATGGACGCCATGCAACAGCGCGAATGGCAGGAGCGCCTGGACCACTGGGACCGGGTGGTCACCAACCTGACCAAGACCCGCACCATCATGGGCACGACCATCCCCACCGTCTATCAGACGCTGAAGATGGAACGCGTCGTGATGGAGGAGCTGGGCACGGCCCTGACCCAGTTCATCCCCGCCATCCGCCAGCAGATCGCCCTGTTCGTCCAGCAGGCCCGGCAGGGCCGCCGCCTGGAGAACCTGAAGGCCACCCGCGAGATGACCGACGATGTGCTGCGTCAGGTGGCGGGCCAGTTGGAGGAGAACGCCGACCTGCTGAACGAGCAGATGCGCGAGGGCGGCGTCTCCACCGATGTGCTGCTGGAGATGATGGACAGCGTGGCCGGGTCGATCGAGCGCCTGGACCGGCAGGCGACCGAGGCCATGCAGTACCGCCGGGAAAGCCGCGCCAAGCTGCAGGACGCCACGCGGGCCTTCGCCGAGCGGGTTTCGAAGGTGGCGGCGGGGTAGGGGGCGACCGTCCGCTGGCGCCATCCGGGTCGGCCGACGGCGCCCACACAAGGGAGGACCAGGGTCATGAGGCTGGCTGGACTGTATCGGGGCACGGTGGTCAATGCCCTGGATCCGGAGGCGCGCGGGCGCGTCCAGGTCATGGTGGCCGAGACGGGCGGGAGCGCGGCGGTGTGGGCGGAACGGTGCGTGCCGCTGGGGGCGGCCCCCGCCGGTCAGGGCGCGGCGGCGGTCGGCGGCCAGGTCTGGGTGATGTTCGAAGGTGGCGACGCCGCCCGGCCCGTGGTCATGGGCGCTCGGCGGTAGCGCGGCGGGGCGGCCCTTGCTAACGGCCGGCGTCGAAGGCGCTCAGGCGGTGGCGGCGGCGGCGCAGGCGGCCGGTCACGACCATCATCACACCCGTCAGGCCGACGGCGATCCACGCCGGCAGCATCATCACCGTGGCGGTCACCACGTCGAGCCAGTGCCCGGACGTGCTGCCCGCGCCGGACGGCAGGCCCGACAGCAGGGTCCAGATGTCGCCCGTCGCCAGGACGGGGCGCGGGCCCGGCCCGAGGGCGAGCACGGCCTCGGCCGAGGCGGTGATGAACGCCACGGCAATCAGGACCCATCCGAAGAATCGCATCAGAATCATTGAGTCCCCGGCTTTTGCACCGATACGTGAAGACTGGAGTCCAGAATCTGCGCCTAACAGGCGGATTCCGCAAGGCTTTTTTCAATGCAATTTTATGCAAGGTCGATGGAGTTTGACGCCGGGAGGGCCGACGCGTCCGGCGGCACGGCGGGAGCTTTCCGGGGGCTTTCCGGGGGCTTTCCGGGAGCTTTTTTGGGGCAGGAAAGCCGTTGCATCGGCCGGACGCCTTCGGTATTGTCCGGCGCTCTCCGGGTCAGCCCGGAACCGTGTGGAGGGATGGCCGAGCGGTCGAAGGCGCACGCCTGGAAAGTGTGTATACCGTGAAGAGCGGTATCGAGGGTTCGAATCCCTCTCCCTCCGCCAGTTCCCAAGAGCCCCGCACTGCCGTTGATGGGACGGTGTGCGGGGTCTTTCGTTTTCTTCCGTGCCTCTCCGATGTGGGCCGGAAGGGCGGCCCCCCGGATAGTGACACGCGGTCCCGCCCTCGACCGCGAACACGGCGGGCACACCGTGCGATTCCGCCGAAATCGGCTTGGCGGCATCGCGCGGTTGTGCCAAATTCATTGCGAGACGGATACAATCCCGCCGATCACGGACCCCAACGGCCCGCCCCTTCGCCCCCCGCCCCCAACAGACGGCCCCGCACTCCAACAATGGCGTGGGAGACGGCCTGACCGCCGTCTCGGTCGGCCCGGCCGGAGTCCGGCTCGCATCCGGTCAGGCGGGGGTTGCGTGAGCGGAATGGGCGAGTTCCGCGCGGCGCGGCGTGGCATCCTGTCGGAGCGTCGGCGGCGGCGAGGGCAACCGGCCTTCGGCCCCGGGGACGCATCATCGCAATCGAGGGAGACCAAACACGATGGCGGACGAGAAACTCGGCAACCCGGCGGTGGTGGGCCTGGGCGGGTTCGGCCTGACCACCATGGTCCTGCAGTTCCACAACGTCGGCTGGATGCCCAGCGTGGGCCCGGTGGTGTGGCTGGGGCTGATCTTCGGCGGCCTGGCGCAGTTGATCGCCGGGCTGCAGGAAATGAAGACCGGCAATAACTTCGGCTATTGCGCCTTCAGCGGCTACGGGGCGTTCTGGATCGCGCTCGGCATGCTGTTCCTGGGCAACCACTTCGAGGTGTTCCAGGCCAGCACCACGGACGTGGGCTGGTTCCTGGTGGCCTGGACCATGTTCACCGCGATCCTGTGGGTCGGCGCCCTGCGCATTCACGGCGCGATGGCCTTCACGTTCACCACGCTGCTGCTGGGGTTCATCCTGCTGGTCCTGGCCCACTTCGGCTTTCCCGAACTGACCGTGGTCGCCGGCTACGAGCTGATGATCTGCGCCGCCTCGGCCTGGTACATGATGGCCCGGATCATCCTGAACGAGATCTACGGCCGCGAGCTGCTGCCCGCCGGCCGCCCGTGGATCAAGTGAGCCCGCCGCGACACCCCCCCCAGACTCCGGGAGACGATCACCATGCGAAACCACCTGAGAGGCCTGGCCGCGGCGGCGGCGATTGCGCTGGCGGCCCCGGCCACCCTGACCGCGACCCTGACCGCGCCCACGCCCGCGTCCGCCGCCGAGGAGACCTCGGCCACCGCCGAAGAGGTCATCACCAAGGTGCTGGAGGCGGCCCGCTTTCTGCACGACAAGGGCCAGGCCGGCTTCGCCGACTTCAACAACAACGCCCGCTGGGTGTGGAAGGACAGCTACGTCTTCGTGTTCAGTTGCCTGGACAACCGCATGATCGCCCACCCGCTGCGGCCCGATCTGGTGGGCCGACCGATCCTCCAGATGGAGGACGAAAAGGGCAACATGCTGTTCCAGGAGCTGTGCGCGGCCGGCGAGTCGCCCGAGGGCGGCTGGGTCGAATACTGGTGGCCGCGCCCGGGCGAGGCCAAGGCGTCGCGCAAGATCTCCTACACCACCAGCACCGAGGTCTCATTCCAGCCGGACGTGCGCGTGGCGGCCGGCATCTATGACGACTCCATGAGCCTGGAGGATCTGGACGCCCTGACCGAACGGGCGGTGCGGCCGAAGAAGGACGCGCCCTGACGCCCTGGGCGCCCTGTCGGGCTGGTCTTCGGTCGGCCCGAAGCCCGTAGGGTGGGGTCGCCTCGCCCGTTTCCCGGGGGGAAACGCGGCGGGGTACCCCGCCGGGGGCGCGGCATCACCCCCCCCGCGCCCCGGTCCAGGCGCGGTCCGGCGTCCATTGCGCCGCCCACTGGGGAAAGCGGTCGGCCGGCATGGGGGGCGCGATGCCGAACCCCTGGGCCAACTCGCAGCCGAGCGCGAGCAGCATCACCCCCTGTTCGGTGGTCTCCACGCCCTCGGCGATGACGGTCAGGTCGAAGGCCCGCGCCAGACCGATGACGCCGGAGACGATGGCGTGATCCTCGGCCTCGCGGACCATGTCCAGGATGAACGACTTGTCGATCTTCAGGGTGTGGACCGGCAGCAGCTTGAGATAGGTCAGCGACGAATACCCGGTGCCGAAGTCGTCCAGCGCGGCGTGCACACCCAGCGCCCGGCAGGCGTCGATCAGCTTGGTGATCAGGCGCAGATCGTTGATGGCGGCGGTTTCGGTGATCTCCATCTCCAGACAGAATTCGTGCAGCCGTCCGGCCGTGCGCAGGTGCTCCTCCAGGCGGGTGACGAAGTTGGCGCTCTGCAGGTGGCGCGGCGCGACATTGACGCTGACCGCCACATCCAGGCCGATCCGGCGCCACATCTCCATCTGGCGCAGGACCTCGCCGATGACCCAGTCCCCCAGGGCCACCATCACGTCCTGATCCTCGATCAGCGGCAGGAACTCGCCGGGCGGCAGCAGGCCGCGTTCGGGGTGGTGCCAGCGGACCAGGGCCTCGGCGCCGACCACCCGGCCGGTGCGCATGTTCACCTTGGGCTGGTAGTGGACCACCAGTTCGTCGTCGGTCAGCGCGCGCTGGATGCGCTTGATCATGCGCTGCTGCTCGACGATGACCGCGTCCTGGTTGTCGTCGTAGAAGAAGTAGGTGTTCTTGCCGAGCTGCTTGGACTTGTACATGGCCTGATCGGCCTGCCGAAGCAGGGTGTCCGTGTCGGTCGCCCGCGCCGGATACAGCGTGACGCCGATGCTGGCGGTCACCGTGACCTGATGGCCCTCGATGGAGAACGGGCGGCTGACGGTGGCCAGGATGCGTTGCAGGATGCGGATGCAGGCGGTCTGGTCCTGCAGGTCGGCCAGCAGAATGATGAACTCGTCGCCGCCCAGGCGGGCCACCGTGTCGTTGCCGCGCAGGGCGTCGCGGAATCGGTCGGCCAGTTCCACCAGCAGTTCATCGCCGGCGCCGTGGCCGTGGGTGTCGTTGACCGGCTTGAAGCCGTCCACGTCCAGGAAACACACCGCCAGCACACTGTGTTCGCGCTGGGCGCGGGCGAGGGACAGCTTCAGACGGTCATTGAGCAGCACCCGGTTCGGCAACCCCGTCAGGGCGTCGTAATGGGCGATGCGGTCCAGCTCCGCCTCGTGCCGCTTCACGGCGGTGATATCGACCCCGACGCCCACGTAGTGCGAGGGATGGCCGCAGCCGTCCAGCACCGCCGAGATGGTCAGTTGCTCCGGAAAGACCTCGCCGCACTTGCGCCGGTTCCAGACCTCGCCGCGCCACAGGCCCTCCTCGCGCAGGGCCATCCACATGGCGCTGTAGAACTCCGGCCCGTGGTGCCCCGACTTGAGCAGGGAGGGCGTTCGGCCCACCAGCTCGTCGCGGTGGTAGCCGGTGATGCGCACGAAGGCGTCGTTGACCTCCAGGATCACATTGTCGGGGTCGGTGATGACGATGCCTTCCTGGGTGTTCTCGAACACGCTGGCCAGCAGTTGCAGGCGCACCTCGGCCTTCTTGCGGTCGGTGACGTCCTGGAAGGTCACGGCGAACTGCCCGGGCGCGGGTCGGAACGCCCGCACCTCGAACGCCTTGTCGATGTCCTGGCTGTGCATCTCGAAGGCATCGGGTTCGCCGGTCAGGGCGACCCGGCCATAGCGCTCGATCCAGGCCCTCTCGGTGCCGGGCAGCACCTCCCGCACGCAGCGCCCGATGAGATCGTCGGCGCGCAGGCCCGTCATGGCCTCGAAGGCCGGGTTGACGGCCAGGAAGCGGTAGTCCACCGGGTGGCCGGCGTCGTCCAGGATGATCTCGTGCAGCGCGAAGCCGTTGATCATCTCGTTGAACAGGGTCTTGTACTTCTCCTCGGCCAGCAGGCGCTGACTCTCCGCCTGGGCCTCCTGGGCCCGGCGCCGCTCCGTGGTGTCCTGCAGGGTCTCGATGGCCCCGATCAACTCGCCGTCCAGGCCGTGCAGCGGCGCCGCCGTGAAGAACAGCCAGCGTCCGCCGCCGGGGAAATGGGGGAAGTAATCCTCGGCCTCGAAGGCGCCCTCGATGAACGACGAGGCCGTGTAGCGGCCATAGTAGCGGTCGTAGTCGGCGCAGCGGGCCTGGTCCAGGATCAGGTCGGCCATCACCGGACGCGGGTGGCCATAGAAGGCGCGCCACTGGTCCCGGGTGCCGATCATCTCTTCGGCCGGGATGCCCATGATGATCTCGCAGGCCCGGTTCCAGTGCGTGACCCGGTGTTCGGCGTCGATCACGAAGGTCGGCACCGGGTTGCCCTGGATGATCTCGGTCAGCAGGCGCTGGCTGGCCTCGCGCTCCATGGCCGGGATCTTGTGGGCGGTGATGTCCACCAGCGTCTGGACGGCCCCCACGAGGGCCCCCGCGTCGTCGTGCAGGGGGGCCGCCGCCCCGGACAGCCACCGGCCCCCCTGGGGCAGGGCGGGATAGTAGCCCTCGGAGTCGTAGGCGCCAGGGATGGACGAGGGCCAGTGCGTGTCGGGAAACACCGGCGTGATGCCTGTCCCGGCGGCCTCCGCCAGCACCAGATCGGCCAGCAGCGGCCGGGCCTCGGGATGGAAGACGCGGCGGTGATCCCGTGTTCCGGCCACGGTGTCGGGCGGCACGCCGGTCAGCTCGGCGCAGGCTTGGTTCCAGTGGACGACGCGATGGTGGACGTCGAGAACAAAGGCAGCAATCGGCAGGCGGCCGATCAGGCTGATCTGGTGACGGTACATGCCCCCCCCATCCGGTCGTTGTCGTACACCCGTTTTGTCTGCAGGCGTGCGCACTGATCCCCCAGGCCGATTGAGGATACTCTACCGCATTCATCCCGGCGTCACGACTGGGCGATTGTTCTGGGGGGCGCGGTGGAGGGCGCGGCGACGGGGCGATGCCACAAAAAAAAGGGGCCGCGCAGAAGCACGGCCCAAGTTTAGGGAGGAAACGTCCAAGATACACAACACGGCTTCGCGGCGCGAAGGGACCCCGTGCTGCAATGCGAAATATGACCCAGCCGGACGCGGCTGTAAAGGGGAAAATTAAAAAATATCAGTGCCTTCTTTCTATGCTGCACTGCAAAAAGTTTGAGCACATCAGGGGTTCGAGCGGCCCGCGCGCGCCCGCAGTCCGAGGCGACCCGGCCCACGGTCGGCCCCCGGCCCACTGTCGGCCCCCGGCCCACTGTCGGCCCCCGGCCCACCGTGCGCCACGCCCCAGCGGGACGAATCGCCCGCGCGTCGCGGGCGGCGTGCCACGGGCGCATTCCCCCGAGCCCTCGTATCGTGTATACGCCATATCACTATGGTCGGACGCATTGCGCATTCGCAACGCCCCATCATTTCCAACGGGTCCATCGCTGGCCGACCGTTGCCGACGCGCGACAGTCACCAGTGATCTGGCCCCAGGCCGCGACCGGGCGGATGGCCGGCCCGCCCCCGCGACCGCTTCATCGGAACGCACCATGCCCCTGATCGAATGGACCGACCGGATGAGTGTTGGCGTGGAGGCTCTCGACTCCGATCACCAGCGCCTGATCGGGCTGCTGAACCAGCTCGACGCGATCATACAGGGTACGGAGTCGGAGGCTGCGCTGCCCGGACTCGTGCACGAGCTGGTGCGCTACACCACATACCACTTCGCCAGCGAGGAACGGATGATGCGCCTGGCCCGCTATCCGGGGCTGGACGAACACCTGCGGGCCCACACCGACCTGCGGCGGCGCATCGTCAGCTTCGAACAGAAGTTCCTCACCGCCCCCGGCACGGCCGCCGACGCGGTGCCGCTGTTCGAGTTCCTCTCGGAGTGGCTGACGCGCCATATCCTCCAGGAGGACATGCGCTACCGGCCCTACATGGTCAAGGAGTCGGCCTGACCCTCCGCCGAGCCTGCTCCACCACCCGACGGGCCACCACCCGACGGGCCGCCACCCGGGGGCGGCGAGCCCCGCCGCAGCGAGACGGCGGCGGCCCCCAGCACCTCCGCGCCGACCGCCTGGACCAGAGCCAGGCCCAGCACCTGCACCTTGACCCAGTCCGCCATGTCCCGCGCGCCCAGGCTGGCGATGGTGCGGGACACCTGGCGCTGGGTCTCCTCGTCCACGTCCTGCGCCATGGCGAGGCAGTAGATGACGAACGGGCCGCTGGCGGTGGCGAAGGGCATGCCGCCCATGGCCCGGCGCACGAACGCCGCGCGGGCCGCCGGGCTGGCGTCGTCGGGATCGCCCAGGCTCTCGTCCGTCCCCGAGTCGTCGCGGCCCAGCGCCCCCCGCAGATTGTCCACCGCCGTGCGCAGCGCCTTGCGGCCGACGATGTTCATCAGCAGCAGGCCAAGGGTGCGCACCTTGATGGCCTCGGCGGTTTCGTCCTTCTCCAGGCTGGCAAGCTGGGTGGCGATCTCGTGCTGTTCGGCCGGTCCCACGTTCTGCATCAGCGTGAAACAGTACGGCACCAGCCCCGTGCGGGCGCGCGCGAAGTCGATGCCAGCCATGATGCGGTCGATGTCCTCGGCGCGCTGGGCGGCGAGCCGCCGGTCGGTGGCCCGGTCGGCGAATCCGGTGATGGTCTGCAGAATGAAACTCGGCCCCACGGGCACGTCGGTGTCGTTGACCCGGACCGAGACCAGGGCCGTGCGCAGGAAGGCCATGGCCGACAGGCCGGCCAGCAGGATGTCGCCCGCCCGCCCCTCCAGGCCGGCGCCGGCCGTCACGTCGGGAAACCAGGTGGTGAGCGCATACCAGGCCGCCACCGAGGCCAGCGCATTGACCGCCATGTAGAGCGCCGCGCTGGCCGTCCACAGGGCGAGCAGGGGCGCGGCGCGGTAGCGGGCCATCAGTTCGGTGGTGCCGACGGCGGCGCCCAGCAGCCCCGCCAGCGCCGGATCGAGCCAGGCGAACGCAACCGGATCCGCCATGGCGTTGCCTCCGTCGGGTTCGGCTCAGTCGCCGGCGTGGGCCGCCACGATGCGTGCGCCCGTGTCGGTCAACCGGAAGCGCCGGGTGCCGTCCTCGTCGGTGAGCGGCTGCACGGTGCCCAGGAACACCTGATCCTTGAGCGTCGGCAGCAGGGTGTCCACATCCAGCCCGGTGGCCTGCACCAGGGCGGCGGCATCCGCGTGGCCCTCGGCCAGGGCGGCCAGCACCAGATCGGTCGGTCGGGCCCCGGCCGCCTGCGCGGGACCGGGCAGCGGCGGTGTCGGCGGCGGTGGCGGCGCGGCCTGGGCCTCGGCGGCGTTGCCCGGCGCCACCTCGGGGGTCGGGCGCACCCCGCCTTCGCCCAGGGTCCGCGCCATGGACTCGAGGAAATCATTCACCGCATTGCCCCCGGGGGCCTTCCGGGCGCCGGCCGCGCGGCGGCCCCGTTTCTGCTCGGTGAGCTGGCGGGTGGTGTCCAGATAGGTGCCGAAATAGTCGAAGCTGCGCATGGTCGGCCGCCCCTGCTCGCGGGCCGCCGGATGCGGACGCCACATGGCGCCCGCTCTCGGCCCTCCCCTTGAAGGTAGGGCGAACGGTCCGGTCGCACAACGGCGGTCGGGTGGGGATTACAAGCCCTCGAACAGCGGCGTGGACAGGTACCGTTCGGCGAAGGACGGCAGGATGACCACGATCTGCTTGCCGGCCATGTCGTCGCGCGCGGCCACCTCCGCCGCCGCCGCCAGCGCCGCGCCGGACGAGATGCCCACGGGCAGCCCTTCCAGTTTCGCGACCTCGCGGGCGGTGGCGAAGGCGGTCTCGTTGCCGATGCCGATCACCTCGTCATAGATGCCGGTGTTCAGGATGCCGGGCACGAAGTTGGCCCCGATGCCCTGGATCTTGTGCGGGCCGGGCTTGCCGCCCGACAGCAGCGGGCTGTCCTCGGGCTCCACGGCGACCATGCGGACCGACGCTTTCCGGGCCTTCAGCACCTCGCCCACGCCGGTGATGGTGCCGCCGGTGCCGATGCCCGAGATCACCACATCCACGGCGCCGTCGGTGTCGGTCCAGATTTCCTCGGCGGTGGTGTTGCGGTGGATCTCGGGGTTCGCCGGGTTCTCGAACTGCTGCAGCATGATCGCGCCGGGAATGCTGTCCACCAGCTCGCGGGCGCGCGTCACCGCGCCGTTCATGCCCTGGGCCGGCGGGGTGAGGTCCAGCTCGGCGCCCAGCAGGCGCAGCATCTTGCGGCGTTCCACCGACATGCTCTCCGGCATGGTCAGGATCAGGCGATAGCCCTTGGCCGCGCACACGAAGGCCAGCGCGATGCCGGTGTTGCCCGACGTGGGCTCGACCAGGGTCGCACCGGGCTTGATGCGGCCGTCGGCCTCGGCGGCCTCGATCATCGCCAGACCGATGCGGTCCTTGACCGAGGCCAGCGGGTTGAAGAACTCGCACTTGCCCAGGATGTCGGCCTTGGCGCCGTGGGCCTCGCCGAAGCGCTTCAGGCGCACCAGCGGCGTGGCGCCGATGGTGTCGGTGATGCTGTCGTAGACCCGGCCGCGGAACTCCGTGCCGGCGGTGGGGGCGGTCGCGTCCATGATGTTCTCCATATCAAACACGTGAAACTTTTTTCAATGCGTGTTGGGCTTGTATTTAGGCGACGCGGGCGGCGATGAAAAGGGGGTCCGCGGTCCGGCGGTCCGATTCCGTCGCCCGCACCGATGCGCCCGGCGCCCCGAGGGACCGGCCCGCGCCGATTCGCCCTGCGATGGATGGGCGCCTGTGCTACGCTGGAACCAGACCAGCGGAGGGGTTCCGCCCTCCGGCGGAGACGGAGTCGTCAAAAGGCGGTGTCATGATTTTGTATGCCCTGCGATGCGATGGCGGACACACGTTCGAGGCCTGGTTCCGGGATGCGGCGGCCTACGATCGTCAGGCCGAGGCCGGTGCGGTCACCTGTCCCGTCTGCGAGAGTCGGGGCGTGGAAAAGGCCATCATGGCGCCGCGACTGGCACGGCATCACGGGGCGCGGTCCGAACCGTCGGCGAGTCCCCCGGTCCCGGATGCGTCGGGTCCGGCGGAGTCGCTCCCCGCCGGGTCCGATTCGGCGGACGCGGGGCCGGAACAGGCGCCCGTACCCTTGACCGGCAGCCCGGGCGACGGATCAGAGCCGGCGGCGGACCTGCGCGCCCTTCGGGCCTTCGTCGAGCGCACCTGTGACGATGTGGGTGATCGGTTCGCCGAAGAGGCGCGGCGCATCCACTACGGCGAGACGGATCCACGCGCGATTCGCGGCGAGGCGACGGCCGATGAGGCCGAATCCCTGCGAGACGAGGGAATCGCCTTCGCCAGCCTGCCGTGGAGCCGGCGCACGAACGCGTAATCCTGATCGACGACGAATCGGCCGCGTCCGGTTTCGTCCCAACGGTCATCGTCGGAGGCCGTCGGGATCGGGACGAAAGCCGGCCGCTCAGCCCCAGAAACGAAAACCGGCGGCGCGAGGGTATCGCGCCGCCGGTCGCTGAGAGGTGCTGGACGTGGCTGAGTCCGAGGAGGAAGACAGGGAACGGTGTACCGTGGCGCCGCGCTGTGGTCCCGATGGGGGCTCCTGCTGACGGAGGCGTCCGGATCGGGAGTCGCGCGGTTCTGGAAGACCCGAACCCCTTTACCGTGACACCCCGCCGCTAACGGGGCCCCGTCCGCCCCATTACAAATCGGTAATGCCGGAGTCGAGGGGGGTCCTATGGCCCATCGGGAGCCCCCTGGGATTGCGCCCGACCATGGGATGCCCGAAAAGGGGATCGCGGGGCCGGGGTGTCAACGGAATATGACAGGTCATGTGAAAACCTGTGTTGACACTCCGGCGGCAATGTGTGAAAACAGCACTCGGGTTGTGGAGATCGCTTGTTGATCCCGGGCCGCTCGCTTCTCTCCCTCGGGGGGGACGGGGTACCCAAACAGGGACATCGGGCGAACCATTCACCGCAATCCAGATCGGATTGTAGGATCCATCTTTGCTGAGGGGAAATACAATGGCTGATGCACCTGCCGTGACGAACTACAAGAACCTGAACCGTACCGGCCTGACCGACGACGAAGCGAAGGCTTTCCACGCCATGTTCCAGCGTGGCGGCCAGGTCTTCTTCGCGATCTGCCTGCTGGCTCACTTCCTGGTCTGGGCGTGGATGCCCTGGTATCCGGCCGCCGGCTGATAAGCGGATCTTCCGTTCTTATCATCCAGTAACCTGACCTAGCCAAACACTACAGACCGTGGAGAAAGCTGATGCTTCCGAACTTCTTTAACGAAGACTGGCGCTTCTGGCAGATCGTGTCCCCGAAGGAAGGCTTCGTTGCCACCTTCATCGCCATGTTCGTCCTGGGCATCGTGATCCATCTGGCCGTCCTGTTCGGTTCCGACCGTTACGCGACTGCCTGGATGGGCTGATCCGGTTTGCACCGGCGTCCATGGGGTGGCTGACCCCATGGGCCCGGTCGACCAGATTAACGGTCTTCGGACCGTCTGATGATATCGCCCGGCGGCGTCTGCCGCACCGGGCGATATCTCTGTTTGGGCCGCCTGTTCTCAAGACTCTCCTCTCTTTGCCCTCTCCCGTTCGGGAGGCAGGGAGACCCGCCCGATGCCCCGCGGGCCACGGGACCGCCCCGGCCTCGGGCCTGATCCCCGCCCGACCGCGCCCGCGCCACACCGCGCCACACCGCGCCACACTGCGGCGGACGCGATCAGCCGACCGTCTCCGGCTGATCGCCCATCAGTAAGACTGGTCCGGTGACCAGAGACGCCGCCCCTCGTGGTCGGCCACGGTTTCCACCCGCACCCGCCCTTCGGTCAGCCACAGAGCGTGGGCCCCGCCCGCCGCCAGGGCGCTCCGGTCGATCACCCGCGCGCGGGTGCCGCAGGACGCCGGGGCCGGCAGCGGAGTCACGATCACGTCCGCCCGCCCGCAGTCCTCGGCCAGCGCCGCCCGATGCCAGGCGACGGCCACCATCACGCCCGCCCGCACCAGCACGCAGCCGCGCGGATCGCACCGCAGCCCGTCGTCCGCCGTGGCCCGGCCCGGCTCCGGCCACGACTCCGCGCTGGCGCCGCCGGCCCGCTCCACCCACAGGTCGCGCGCGAATCCGTCCGCCCGCCCTGGCGACAGCAGCAGGCCGCCGTCCGCCGCCCGCACCGCCACCAATCGGCCCGACTCGTTCACCAGCAGGTCCGGGCCCGGCCGCGCCCAGGGACTCGCGATTCCGACGGCGATGCCGAACACCCCCAGGACTCGCCACGGCCGCCGCCACAGGCACAGCCACAGGCCGCCCAGCACCAGCGCCGCCAGACCCCACACGGGCGCCGCCGGCACCAGCGGGTGCGCGCCCGGCCAACCCGCGACGGCGGCGGCCACGGCCGCGATGGCGTCCAGGCCCCAGCCGAGGGGCGCCAGCGCGAGTCCCTCCAGGCGCAGCGGCGCGAGCAGCAGCGCCGCCAGCAGCCAGGGCATGACCCACAGGCCCATGACCGGCACCGCCAGCATGTTCGCCGCCAGTCCGTAGACCGCGACTCGGTTGAAGTGAGCGGCCGCGAAGGGCAGCGTCGCCAGTCCCGCGACCAGACTGGTCAACAGCACACCGCCCAGATAGAGCAGCACCATTCGCCCCAGCCATCGGCCCGCGCCCGCGCCTGCGCCGCCGCCACGCGTCCGCCAGGCCCCCAGACGGGGCGCGGCGGCCTCCCAGGTGGCGACCAGCGCCAGCACGGCCGCGAACGACATCTGGAAGCTCGGCCCCAGCAGCGCCTGCGGCTGGGTCGCCATCACGGCGACCGCCGCCCAGGCCACCATGCGCGGCGAGATCGCGGTGCGGTTCAGCAGCACGGCCACCAGCACCAGCGCGGTCATCATGAACGCCCGCTGCGCCGGGACGTTGGCCCCGGACAGCATCAGATAGACGGCGGTCCCCGCCAGCGCGAACACGGCGCAGGGCTTCTTCAGGTCCCAGCGCCCGGCCAGCGCGGGGATCAGCGCCAGTCCGGCCCGGCCGCCCACGAACAGCAGCCCCGCGATCATGGACATGTGCAGGCCGGATATGGCCAGCAGGTGCGCCAGCCCCGCGCCCCGGAACGACTCCAGCACCGACTCGGGCACGCCGCCCCGGTCGCCGGTCGCCAGCGCGGCGGCCAGCGCCCCCGTTTCGCCCGGCAGGCCGTCGCGGAAGCGCGCCGCCACCGTCTGCCGCGCCTGCTGGGCCAGGGCGGACAGCCGATCGGTCAGACTCGGCGGCGGCACGGGGGTCCCCACCGCCGCCCAGGCGCCGACGCTGAAGCCGACGGCCCCCAGGCGCTCGAACCAGGCCCGGCGCGGGAACTGGAACGCGCCCGGCGCGGCGGGCCGGGGCGGCGGCGAGAGAATCGCCCGCACCGAGACCCAGGCGCCCGGCACAGGGGCGTCACCCCGGGTGGCGGTGACTCGCACGCGGGCCGGCGTGCCGTCGCGGGACCAGCCGGCGAGGGCCACCCTGTCCAGGGTCACGCGGTGGCCGCCGTTGGCGCGGGCCTCCACCTCGATGACCCGGCCGGAGACGGCGATCGGCCCGATGCGCTCCGCCAGCACCGGGGCGGCGACGGTGTGGGCGCGCTCCTGCGCGGCGACGAAGCCCACCGTGGCCGCGCCCAGCGCCAGCAGCAGCGCCGTGATCCAGGCGGCCCGGCGCGCCACCGCGATCAGCACCAGCACGCCGGCGGCCATCGCCGCCCCGGTCCAGCGCGGCGGTTCCTCGGGCGAGGCGAAATAAAGCGCGACCCCCAGCCCCACCGCCACCGGCAGCCACAGCGGCCAGCGCACCCGCTCGGCCTCCAGGGTCTCGGCCAGCCAGCGGGACAGGGCCGTCCAGTCCGGCATCGCGACCCAGGGGGAGGGGGCCGCGACGGCGCGGGACGATCGGTTGGGCCGGCGGGGGATCATGCACACACGCCCTTTGATGGCACACCCAGGCCGGCAGCATAGCATGGGCGTCGGCTGACCGTGCCGACTTGCACCCAACCGTGCGTATCTCGTTGCTGCCACAAACGGAGGCTTCGATTATCCTCGGGACATGCGCATCGTCATTGACACGAATGTTTTCGTTGCCGCCTGCCTCGGGTCTGGACCATCGAACGATGTTCTTGGGCGGTGCCTGACCGGGACACTGACACCGCTGATGGGCTCCGCACTGTTGGCCGAGTACGAGAGCTTGCTGGGGCGCGAGGACGTTTTCCGCGCGGCTCCCCTGGATGCCGGCCAAAGGGCAGACCTATTGGATATCCTGCTTGCGTCAGCCCAATGGGTGCGCATCAATTTTCTGTGGCGTCCAAACCTGAAGGACGAAGCCGACAACCACCTCGTGGACCTCGCGATTGCGGGCGGCGCACGATACATTGTCACACGAAAGGTGAAGGATTTCTCCAACCCGGACCTTCGCCTCCCAGACCTGTGGATTGGTCTGCCTGAGGTCTTTCTGAAGGAGTTCGCGCCGTGACGGCCATGACCATCCACGTGTCCGACGGAACCCGCCAACGCCTGGAAGACCTAGCCCGACGGCGCGGGACCTCGATCGACCGCCTGATCGACGACATGGCGACGGAGATGCTGGCCGAGGCCGACGCGGAAGCGCGGTTCCAGGCCCGGGCGATGCGTGGGGCCGGACGGGCGGCCGAGGGCCTCCGCCTGTTGGCCCGAGCGCGCGATGCTGCCGGCGAGGCGTGATCCCGGCCCACCGGATCGTCCCACGCCACGTCCCTATCCGGACGCCCCCTCCCCACACTGCTGCGCCCGACGTCGGCATATGGTACAGAAAGCCCCCGCCGGGTCCCAGCGCGCACCGCATGGCTGCGCGCCCCGCGTGGATTCGCCTGATTCCTTCCGACCGACGCACCGTCGAGGCCCCATGACCGTCGTCACCCGATTCGCGCCCTCTCCCACGGGCTTCCTGCACATCGGCGGCGCCCGCACGGCGCTGTTCAACTGGCTGTTCGCCCGCCATCACGGCGGCCGGTTCCTGCTGCGCATCGAGGACACCGACCGCCAGCGCTCCACCCCCGAGGCGGTGGAGGCCATCTTCGAGGGCCTGCGCTGGCTCGGCCTGGACTGGGACGACGAGCCCCTGTTCCAGTTCAGCCGCGCCGCCCGTCATGCCGAGGTGGCCGAGGCCCTGCTGGCGGAGGGCAAGGCGTACCGCTGCTATGCCTCGCAGGAGGAGTTGGCGGCCATGCGCGAGGCCCAGAAGGCCGCCGGGCAGCCCATGCGCTATGACGGCCGCTGGCGCGACCGCGACCCGGCGGAGGCGCCGGAGGGCGTCAAACCCGTCATCCGCATGAAGGCCCCGCGCGAGGGCGAAACCGTGATCGAGGACCAGGTGCAGGGTCGGGTGACCGTCGCCAACGACCAGCTCGACGACATGATCCTGCTGCGCTCCGACGGCACGCCGACGTACATGCTCTCGGTGGTGGTGGACGACCATGACATGGGCATCACGCACGTGATCCGGGGCGACGACCACCTGACCAACGCCTTCCGGCAGTCGCAGCTTTATCGGCTGATCGGGTGGGAACCGCCGACCTTCGCCCACATCCCGCTGATCCACGGCCCGGACGGCGCCAAGCTGTCCAAGCGGCACGGCGCGCTGGGCACCGAGGCCTATCGCGACATGGGATTCCTGCCGGAGGCCATGCGCAATTATCTTTTGCGCCTGGGCTGGGGCCATGGCGACGACGAGATCATCAACGATGCCCAGGCCGTGGACTGGTTCGACCTGGACGGCGTGGGGCGGTCGGCCGCCCGCTTCGATCTGGTCAAGCTGACGGCGCTCAACGGGCATTGGCTGCGCCACGCCGACGACGCCCGGCTGGTGGATCTGGTCGCGGGCCGCCTCGGCCACACCGTGAACGAAGAGGGGCATCGCCGCCTGCTGGTGGGCATGGCCGGTCTGAAGGAGCGCGCCAAGACCCTGGTGGATCTGGCCGAAAGTGCGGCATTCTATGTGCGGCCGCGCCCGCTGGTTCTGGACGACAAGGCGCTCAAGCAGGTCTCGGGCGACGGCGCGGCGACCCTGGCCCAGCTGCGCGCGCGGCTGGCCGCGCTGGAGCCGTGGGACCGCGAGGCCCTGGAGGCGGACGCCCGCGCCGCCGCCGAGGAGTCGGGCCTCAAGCTGGGCAAGGTCGCCCAGCCCTTGCGGGCGGCCCTGACCGGCAGCACCGTCTCGCCGCCGATCTTCGAGGTCATGGAGATCCTGGGCCGGGCGGAAACCCTGGGGCGGCTGGACGACGGCCTGAACCAGACGGCCAACGTCTGAGTCTGACCGGCGATGCACCGGACTCGTCTGGTTCATCGCCTCCGCCGCTTCGCGGCGCCGGCCCAGTCGGGCCGGCCGGCCGACAAAAAGGTCACCCTTTTGGTCAGCCGGTCTGATCCGCCGGATCAAGAATTTTTATTTCAAGCGGTCGTGGGGTGTATCCCGCAGACCGGAAACGTTCTAAAAGACGGCAATAATCGTTCGTGCCCGCGATTGGGCGGCCGGCGCCCTGGGGCCCCGAGGGGGGCTGCCCCGGGGCGCCGCGCCGGAGAGGGGTTGGATCGCGGGGGTCTGCTGAGGAGAAAGGACAAGTCCCCATGACGCAGAAAAACACCGTCACCGTGACCGACAACCGCACCGGCGCGTCCTACGAGCTTCCGATCATCGACGGCAGCGTGGGCCCCAGCGTGGTGGACATCCGCAAGTTCTACGCCGAGACCGGGATGTTCACCTATGATCCCGGCTACACCTCGACGGGAAGTTGCGAGTCCGCCATCACCTACATCGACGGCGACCAGGGCATCCTGCTGCACCGGGGCTACGCCATCCAGGACCTGGCCCAGAACTGCTCGTTCCTGGAGGTGGCTTACCTGCTGCTGCACGGCGAACTGCCGAACCGGCAGGAATTCGAGACCTTCGAGAACGCCATCACCATGCACACCATGGTGCACGAGCAGATCCACAAGTTCCTGGAAGGCTTCCGCCGCGACGCCCACCCGATGGCGGTCATGTGCGGCATCGTGGGCGGTCTGGCCGCATTCTACCACGACAGCACCGACATCACCGACCCGCACCACCGGATGATCGCCTCGCACCGGCTGATCGCCAAGATGCCGACCATCGGCGCCTGGGCCTACAAGTACTCCATGGGTCAGCCGCTGATGTACCCGCGCAACAATCTGCGCTACGCCAGCGACCTGTTGCAGATGATGTTCGCGGTCCCCTGCGAGGACTACGTGGTCAATCCGGTGCTCGCCAAGGCCATGGACCGCATCCTGATCCTGCACGCCGATCACGAGCAGAACGCCTCCACCTCGACGGTGCGCCTGACCGGCTCGTCCGGGGCCAACCCGTTCGCCTGCATCGCGGCCGGCATCGCCTCGCTGTGGGGTCCGGCCCACGGCGGCGCCAACGAGGCGGTGCTGAACATGCTGAACGAGATCGGCTCCGTGGACCGGGTCAACGAGTGCGTCCAGCGCGCCAAGAACAAGGACGATTCGTTCCGCCTGATGGGCTTCGGCCACCGGGTCTACAAGAACTATGACCCGCGCGCGAAGATCATGGCGCAGACCTGCCACGAGGTGCTGGAGGAACTGGGCGTCAAGGATCCGCTTCTGGACGTGGCCATGGAGCTGGAGAAGATCGCGCTGGAAGACGACTACTTCGTCGAAAAGAAGCTGTATCCCAACGTCGACTTCTACTCCGGCATCATCTTCCGGGCCATGGGCATCCCCACTTCGATGTTCACGGCCATCTTCGCCATTGCCCGCACCACCGGCTGGGTGGCGCAGTGGAACGAGATGATTACCGACCCGGCGCAGAAGATCGGCCGGCCGCGCCAGTTGTTCACCGGCGCGACCCAGCGCGACTTCGTGCCCTTCGACAAGCGCTAGGCCCGACCGCAGGCCCGACCCCCCGCCCCGGAGATCGAGGACGTCTCCGGGGCGGTGTCGTGTCCGGCGGGCGCCCGCGCGGATCCGCGCGATTGGGGCTATCGTCCCACCCTGGGGCTGCGGTAAGAGTTCCTCCCGACGGTCAGAAAAGAGGCACGGTCCGCGTTCCGCGCGGGCCGCCGCAGGGAGGTCCTGAACATGCCAGAGCTTCGGTCCCGCACCACCACCCACGGCCGCAACATGGCCGGCGCGCGCGGTCTGTGGCGCGCCACCGGCATGACGGATGCCGACTTCGGCAAGCCGATCGTGGCGGTGGCCAACTCCTTCACCCAGTTCGTGCCCGGACACGTCCACCTGAAGGACCTGGGCCAACTGGTGTGCCGCGAGATCGAGGCCTCGGGCGGCGTCGCCAAGGAATTCAACACCATCGCCGTGGACGACGGCATCGCCATGGGCCACGGCGGCATGCTCTACAGCCTGCCGTCGCGCGAGATCATCGCCGATGCGGTCGAATACATGGTCAACGCCCACTGCGCGGATGCGCTGGTGTGCATCTCCAACTGCGACAAGATCACCCCGGGCATGCTGATGGCCGCCATGCGGCTGAACGTGCCGACGGTGTTCGTCTCGGGTGGCCCGATGGAGGCCGGCAAGGTCATCCTGGAGGGCGTGGAACGGGCCGTCGATCTGGTGGACGCGATGGTTCATGCCGCCAACCCGACCGCCACCGACGCGGAGGTGGAGGCCTACGAGCGGTCCGCCTGCCCCACCTGCGGGTCGTGCTCGGGCATGTTCACGGCCAACTCGATGAACTGCCTGACCGAGGCGCTGGGCCTGTCGCTGCCGGGCAACGGCTCCACCCTGGCCACCCACGCCAACCGCAAGGCGCTGTTCCTGGAGGCCGGCCGCCGCGTCGTGGACCTGTGTCGGCGCTGGTACGAGAACGACGACGCCAGCGTGCTGCCCCGCCATGTGGCCGGATTCGCCTCGTTCGAGAACGCCATGCGCCTGGACATCGCCATGGGCGGGTCCACCAACACGGTCCTGCACCTGCTGGCGGCGGCGCGCGAGGGCGAAATCCCCTTCACCATGGCCGACATCGACCGGCTGTCGCGCGAGACGCCCAACCTGTGCAAGGTCGCGCCCGCGATCCAGAACGTCCACATGGAGGATGTCCACCGCGCCGGCGGCATCATGGGCATCCTGGGCGAGCTGGACCGCGCCGGACTGCTCGACACCTCGGTGCCCACGGTGCACGCCGCCACCATGGCCGAGGCGCTGGCCCAGTGGGACGTGGTGCAGACCCATGACCAGACCGTGCGCGACTTCTACCGCGCCGCCCCCGGCGGGGTGCGCACGACCGAGGCGTTCTCGCAAAGCCGCATGTACACCGAACTGGACGTGGACCGGACCGGCGGCGTCATCCGCGACGGCGCGCACGCGTTCTCGAAGGATGGCGGTCTGGCCGTGCTGTTCGGCAACATCGCCGAGCGCGGCTGCATCGTGAAGACCGCCGGCGTGGACGAGTCCATCCTGCGCTTCTCCGGCCCCGCCGTGATCTGCGAGAGTCAGGACGAGGCCGTGGCCAAGATCCTGGGCGGTGAGGTGACGAAGGGCGATGTGGTCGTCATCCGCTACGAGGGCCCCAAGGGCGGCCCCGGGATGCAGGAGATGCTGTATCCGACCAGCTACCTGAAGTCGATGGGCCTGGGCAAGGACTGCGCCCTGGTCACCGACGGCCGCTTCTCCGGCGGCACGTCCGGCCTGTCCATCGGTCACTGCTCGCCCGAGGCGGCGGCCGGCGGCGGGCTGGCGCTGGTGGAACCGGGCGACATCATCGACATCGACATTCCGGCGCGCACCATCGGCGTGCGCGTGGACGCGGCCGAACTGAAGCGCCGCCGCGCCGCCATGGAGGCCCGGGGTGCGGCGGCCTGGCGGCCGCTGGACCGCCGGCGCGTGGTGTCGCCGGCGCTCAGGGCCTATGCGGCGCTCACCACCAGCGCCGACATGGGCGCGGTGCGCGACGTCTCGCAGGTGGAGCCGGGCGGCCCGAACGCGGGCGCGCCCGAGGCCCCGATGACTGCCGGAACCACCGCCGCGACGCAGGAGGCTTGAGACCCCATGGCCTATCTGAACTGGACCAGCGACCTGGAAACCGGCATCGAGGTGGTGGACCGGGATCACAAGATGCTTGTGGACCTGCTCAACCAGGCGCACGACTGCATGGGCGCCGAGGAGGAGCCCGCCACCCTGGGCAGCGTGCTGAACGCGCTGATCGACTACACCGCGTTCCATTTCGCGCGCGAGGAACGGCTGATGCAGGCCGCCAACTATCGGGACGTGGATGCCCACCGGGACATGCACGCCGCCCTGACCACCCGGGTGCGTGAAATCCGCACCCGCTACGCCTCGGAACCCACCACCGTGAGCGCGCGGGAGGTGATGGAGTTCCTGCGCCGCTGGCTGATCGACCACATCCTGAAGCAGGACTTCCGCTACCGCGCCGACGTCATGGCGGCGCCGGACGCGGTGAAGGCCGTGGACGCCGTCTCGCTCGCCAGCCCCGCCGGGGCGCCGCCGGCGCGGGGATCGCAGGAACCCACGGCGAAGCCGGATCCCGTCGCCAGCGATCCGACGTTGGGGCCGCCCGGCATCGAGGTGCCGTTCCGCACCCTCTCGGCGCTGGTGGTGGACGACAACCCGAACTTCCGGATCATCCTGCGCACCATCCTCAAGGGTCTGGGCTGCCCGGCCATCACCCTGGTGGAGGACGCCAGCCAGGGGCTGGCCGCGCTGGATGCCGGGGAGCCGCCCGGGCTGATGCTGGTGGACTGGCGCATGCACGGCATGGACGGGCTGGAGTTCGTGCGCCGGGCCCGCGCCAAGGGCGTGGACGCGCCGGTCGTGATGATCTCGGGCTACAGCGAACCCGGCTTCGAGGACACCGCCCACGCCGCCGGCGTGGACACCTTCCTGGAAAAGCCGATCACGGCGCGCGGCCTGACCCTGGCGGTGGCGGCGGCCATCGCCGCCCGGCAGGCAACGCCCGCGTCGGAGTAGTCCGGGGGCCGGCAGGGGAACGGCATCGCTCTTCCAGGTCTTTGCAGCGGGTCGGAGACCTGCGCTCGAGGTCCTTCAGCCGCTTCGCGGCTTCAGGGTTACATCTTTTAATTGTGGTGCGTCATCCCGAGCGAGCGAAGCGAGACGAGGGATCTCGAGAGGCGGGCTCTGACGGCACGGAACGCGCCGTCCTGTTGCCGTGAGCCCGGGAGCCCGCTCCCGCCCGCCGGGGCACCGAACTCGGACGACAGGGGTGTCATGGGTCGTGTCACCGCCCGAGATCCTTCGCCGCCGATGGCGGCTCAGGATGACGCATTTCAATTTTAGGGGGGCATCCCGAGGGAGCCCCCGCGATCATCGGTCCGATGGTCGCGCGCCTTTGCGGCGACCGAAGGATCTCGTGAGGTGGGGTCCCTTCCACCGTGTCACGGAACGGCACTCCCGGTGCGGAGCCCTGCTCCCGCCCGTCCAGCCGGTTGCGTTCCCGCCCGAGTTGGGGCAATGGTGAGCGTCGGTCCCGCCGCCCGGGCGGGCGCGTCCGTCCGCCGGGGGTTCCTGCGTGCTCGACCATCGCCCGATCCTTCTGGTCATCGGCTTCCTGCTGTCCATCCTGGCGCTGGGCATGACCGTCCCGGCGTTCGTGGACTATGTCCACGACAACCCGGACTGGATGGTGTTCGTCATCTCCGGTGGGCTGACGCTGTTCATCGGCGTCTTGCTGATCCTGGCCAACCGGGCCGCGCAGCTTCGGTTCTCCATCCGCCAGGCCTTCCTGATGACGACGCTGAGCTGGGTGCTGCTGCCCGCCTTCGCGGCCGTGCCGTTCCTGCTGGCCAACCCGGACACCAGCTACACCGACGCCTATTTCGAGGCGATGTCGGGCATCACCACGACCGGCTCGACCGTCATGACCGGGCTGGACCTGATGCCGCCCGGCCTGCTGCTGTGGCGCGGCGTGCTGCAATGGCTGGGCGGCCTCGGGATCGTCATCATGGCGCTGACCGTGCTGCCCATGCTGCGCGTCGGCGGCATGCAGATGTTCAAGGTCGAGGCGTTCGAAACCCAGGAAAAGGTGGTGCCCCGCGCAGCCAGTCTCGCCAGTTGGCTGGTCGGGATCTACATTGCTCTTACGCTGATCTGGGGCCTCTTCCTGTACTGGGCCGGCATGGCGCCCCTGGATGCCGTGGTTCATGCCATGACCACCATTTCGACCGGCGGCTATTCGACGAAAGACGCCTCGGTGGGGCATTTCCGCTCGGCGGCCGTGGACTGGATCATCGTCGGGGGTATGATCGTTGGCGCCATTCCCTTCCTGCTCTTCGTCAAGGTGGTGCGGGGCAGAATAATGTCGCTTCTCCGGGATACTCAGGTGCACTGGTTCCTGGGGACCTTGGTCGCCTCGGTCGCCGTGGTCGCCTGGTGGCTGTGGCGGGACGGCGGGATGGACGCCCTCAATGCGTTTCGCTACGCGGCCTTCAACACGGTCTCGGTCATGACCGGCACCGGCTACGCCACGGCCGACTACTGGCAGTGGGGCGGCGTGGTGGGCGGCGCGCCGGTGGCCGTGCTGTTCTGCCTGACGTTCGTGGGCGGCTGCGCGGGGTCCACGTCGTGCGGGATCAAGGTGTTCCGGTTCCAGATCCTGGGGGCGATGGCCGCGATCCAGTTGCGCCGCCTGTTGCAGCCTCACGGCGTGTTCATCCCGCACTACAACAAGAAGCCGATCCAGGAGGGCGTGGCCGAGGCCGTCATGGCGTTCTTTTTCATGTACGCCCTGTCGGTCACCTTCCTGGCCATGCTGCTGGGCATGACGGGCCTCGACTACGTGACGGCGGTCTCGGGCGCGGCCACGGCGATTTCGAACGTGGGGCCGGGGCTGGGCGACGTGATCGGACCGGCGGGCAACTTCTCCACCCTGCCGGATTCCGCCAAGTGGCTGCTGTCGGCCGGGATGCTGCTCGGCCGGCTGGAGCTGTTCACGGTGCTGGTGCTGTTCGTGCCCCGCTTCTGGCGGGACTAGTCCGCCACCTCCAGGTCCGCCGGGGCGCTGTCGGCGATCTCCGTGCGGGCGTTGGGCAGGTCGTTGTCCTCCGCCCGGCGGCGCGCGGCCTCCGGCGCGAGGCCGTGGCCCCGCCAGCGCGCCAGCAGACGCGCGCGCAGCACATCCGGGTCCGCCCGCAGCATCACCGTCAGGTCCATCAGCGCCCGCAGGTCCCGCCAGGGCGGCCGGTCGAGCAGCAGATAGTTGCCCTCCACCACCACCACCCGGACGGCCGGATCGATGACCCCGGCGCCCGCCACGGCCAGATCGCGCGCCCGGTCGAACACCGGATGCACCACGCCGCCCCCGGGCGCCCGCGCCCGCCGCAGCAGGTGGAGCAGCCCGTCGGCGTCGAAGGTCTGAGGCGCGCCCTTGCGGGCCAGCAGCCCGCGCGCCCGCAGCACCGCGTTGTCCAGGTGGAAACCGTCCATGGGGAGCAGGGTCGCCGGCGCGGCCGGACCCTCGGGCGCGGCGTTCAGGCGCGCCACCAGGGCCGCCGCCAGCGTGGACTTGCCCGCCGCCGGCGGTCCGGCGAGGCCGACCACGACGCGCGCGGGTCCCGCCGCCCGCAGCGCGGGCAGGGCGTGGATCGCCATGACCACGCGGTCCAGCGCGGACGGGTGGGGTTCGGGCGCGGCCGTCACGAGGGAAGGGGGCCGCCGGGTCAGCGGAACTGGTTGTAGCTCTTGACCAGCTCGGTCAGGGTGACGCCGATCTTGTCGCCCTCGGTAATGACCACTTCGCCGCGCGCCACCAGGATGTCGTTGGCGAAGATCTCCACCGGCTCGCTGGTCTTGCGCTCCAGTTCGACCACGGCGCCGCGCCCCAGCTTCAGAAGCTGGTTGACCCGCAGGTTGGCCTTGCCGAGGACCACGGCGATTTCCACCGGGACGTTGTAGACCGCCTGCTTGCGATCCTTGGTGCTGGGCTCGCTGGCCATGTCCGGAGTCCCGTCCTGGCGACAGTGGGAAGGAAAATGCGCGCATCACGCGCCGACTCGGTGGCGTGCCGGAACGCTCCACCATAGCCGCCCGGGGGCCGCCCGGGGGCCGCCTCTTTGCGCGGCACGATCGGCAACAGAATGCCCCGCAAAGAGTTAACGTCCCATTAGCACGGAAACCGCCGGACTCCCGCGCCCGTCCGCCCCGGGGCGGGCCATCCACCTGCAGCGGCATCGCCGATCCGCTGTACACCAGTGCCCGAACGGTGCACTCTGATGCTCAAGTATTCCCCAGGGGGCCTGGGCAACACCAAAACGACCGAACAGGAGGCTGAGATGGAGGGCTCTTCCGAACGCGGTATATCCCCGGTGCAGGTCGATGACCGCCGGGCGTTCCCGCGCTGGCAGTTGTTCGACACCGCCACGTTGATCCTGGAAACGCAGTTCGATGTGCAGTGCCCGTTGCGCAACGTGTCGGGATCCGGTCTGGCGGCCGAAACGTCGCTGCATCCGATGGTGGGTGACGAGGCCGTGATCTATGTGCGCTCGCTGGGCCGGTTCGCCGCGCGGGTCGCCCGCGTGGCGGACGATCATGTGGCGTTCCGGTTCCTCCTCAGCGACCAGCGGCAGATGATCCTGCTGCACCGCCTGGAACAGCGGCTGATCTCGCAGGCCGCGCACGACGAGCACCCGACCGGCCCCGCGGACTCCCCGTTTGCCGAAACCCGGCACTGATCCGGGCATCAGTGCTCGGACATCGGTGCTCGGACTAAGCCGCGGCCGAACGCGCCCCGGTGTCGTTGGCGGTGGGGATCTCGCCGTCCAGACGCCGCAGCCGGAACCGCAGATAGCGCCACAGCGCGCCGGCGAACAGCCGGCCGAGCCGCCCGTGCGGCGCCAGCCCGGCCGCCTTCAGCACCATGGCGCTGCCCCGGTCGATATGGCCCGAGCGGTAGTGCCGGAAGGCCCGCGCGGCATAGGCCCGGCTGCTGGCGGCGCGGTCATAGGGCCGGTCCGGCGTGTTGGCGCAGTGGTAGGCGAAGGCCAGCTCGTCGTCCTCGCTCTCCTGCATCCGGGAGACGGCCACCAGGAACCGCCGCCGGCGCGAGATGTTCTCGCGGTCCAGGTAGCGCTTCAGGGTGCTGTAGAACAGCTTGTAGTGCCGGAACTCGTCCCCGGCGATGCGCCGACAGATCTCTTTCAGCACGGGCTCGTCCACCGCATCGCGCAGGGCGGAATAGAAGCTTGATGTGCCGGTCTCGACGATGCAGCGGGCGACCATCTCCCCGCTGCGGGAGCCGCGAATGGAGGCCTCGACCTCGGTCGGGATCACGTAGCCGTTCACGAAGCGCCCGAAGGCGTCCTCGAAATCGAAATCGGGGTCGGCCAGCTCCGCCCACCGGCCGAGCGCATCGCCGTGCCGCACCTCCTCTTCCGCCCAGGTTTCGGCCTTGGCGCAGAACTCGGGGTCGTCCCGGAAGACGTTGCACAGGTACTTGGAGTAGTGTCCGCTGTTGCGTTCGGTCAGCGCCGCCGCCTTGATGATCCGCGTCAACTCGGGGTCCACGCGCGACGGATCGAACGCATCCCAAGGGATATCGTCGAGTGTCCAGTGAGACATGATCCCCACCATTGTGGAAGGAAGGCCGGTGTGATGGAGGCGGCGCAGAGCCGCCGCCCGGAGGTCCGCTTGGTGCATGATATAGGGATCGACGCACGGCCCGGCAAAGGGTTCCCGGGCCATTCCGCAGCGTTGGAGTGGCGATCCGGGCTAGAAGGCGTCCGGATGCCCCGCCAGAGCGCGCGCCTCGGCCGGGCTGACGCCGGACTCGCGCAGGGTGCGCAGGGCGCGGGCATTGTCGCGCTTGGCGAGACGACGGCCCGCCTCGTCGGTCAGCAGGCCATGGTGGTGATAGGCCGGCGTCGGCAGGGTCAGCAGCGCCTGCAGCAGGCGATGGACGTGCGTGGCCTCGAACAGATCCCGGCCGCGCGTCACCAGGGTGATCCCCTGGGCCGCGTCGTCCAGCGTGACGGCCAGATGATAGCTGGTGGGGATGTCCTTGCGGGCCAGGACCACGTCGCCGAACAGGGCGGGCCGGGCCGCCTGTGGGCCCGCCGCCGCGTCGTGCCACGACAGCGGGCCGCCCACGCGGGCCAGCGCGGCCGCCATGTCCAGGCGCAGGGCGTGGGGCGCGCCCGCCGCCAGGCGGTCGGCCACGTCAGCCGGGTCCAGGGCGCGGCAGGTGCCGGGGTACAGCGGCCCGTCCGGGCCGTGCGGCGCCGAGGGACTGGCCGCGATCTCGGCCTGAATGTCCTTGCGCGTGCAGAAGCAGGGATAGAGCAGCCCCGCCGCCCGCAATCGATCGAGCGCGGCGGCATAGTGGTCCATGTGCCCGGACTGGCGCCGGACCGGCGTCTCCCAGGTCAGGCCGAGCCAAGCCAGGTCCTCCAGGATCGCGGCCTCGTATTCGGGGCGGCAGCGGCCGGCGTCGATGTCCTCGATCCGCACCAGGAATCGCCCGCCCGGCCCCGCCGCCGCCAGGCGGGCCGCGAACAGGGCCGAGTGGGCGTGCCCCAGATGCAGCAGGCCGGTGGGGCTGGGCGCAAAGCGGGTGATGCGCTCGCCCGGGGGGGCATCGGCGCCAGATCCGCAAGAGTCCGTGAGGGCCATGGGGAAACTGTCATGAAATCGTGATGGTTTTTTGTCCGGGACTGCTGTAAACGGTCTACATCTAGTCCGCAATGGTGCGGTCGTGACCGAACCTGCCCCTCTCCGGCTGCGTCCGGCGGCGTGCATCGGCCCCACGACGAGAAGGGGACCAGCGACGGGGACGGATTTCGGGCGGCCGGCCATCCAGCCGGAGGACCCTGCGTCGTGGAGTCGGTGCCGCCCCATGCCCCTGCCCTGGTCCTGAACGCGGACTATCGTCCGCTCAGCTATTTCCCGCTGTCGCTCGTCCCCTGGCAGGAGGCGATCAAGGCCGTCTTCCTCGACCGCGTCAACGTGGTCTGCGAATACGACCGCGTCATCCACTCGCCCAGCCTGGAAATCCGCCTGCCCAGCGTGATCTCGCTGAAGCAGTTCGTGAAGACGGCCCGCATGCCCGCCTTCACGCGCTTCAACGTGTTCCTGCGCGACCGCTTCACCTGCCAGTATTGCGGCCAGCGCTTCCCCACGCATGACCTGACGTTCGATCATGTGGTGCCGCGCTCGTGGGGTGGGCGCACCACCTGGACCAACGTCGTCACCGCCTGCAGCGCCTGCAATCTGCGCAAGGCCAACCGGACGCCGCGCGCCGCCTCCATGCCGCTGAAGACGCCGCCCCGCGCGCCGGACCACTTCGCGCTGCAGGAGGTCGGCCGAGCCTTTCCGCCGAACTACCTGCATGAAAGCTGGCGCGACTATCTGTACTGGGACTCCGAACTGGACCCCTGGTAGGGCATGGCGCGTCTGTGGGTCATCGGCAACGTCAACGCGGACGAGGTGGTGCATCTGGATGCGCCGCCCTGGCCCGGCGCGCACATCGCCGGACGGCCGGGCGGCGAGCGCCTGGGCGGCGGCGGCGCCAACGGCGCGGTGGCGCTGGCGCGCGCCGGGCACGCGGTCACGCTGCACGCCTGCGTCGGCGACGATGCCACCGGCGCGGCGATGGTGGCGGCCTGCGGGGCGGAGGGCCTGGACGTCTCCGGCCTGCGGCGGCTGCCGGGCCGCGCCACCAGCCGCCCCCTGATCCTGATCGACCCCGACGGCGAGCGCACGCTGATCGCGCGGCGCACCGTCTCGACCGCCGACCTGGACCCGCCGCCCGCCGATGACGGCCGCGTGGCCGGCCTGCTGGTCAAGGCGGCCTCGTCGGCGCTGGTGCCGCTGATGGCGGGACTGACGGCGCGGGGCGTGCCGGTGGTGGCCCATGCCCCGCCGGCGTCGATGGCGTCCTGGCCGGCCACCGTCTGGGTGACCTCGGAGAGCGAGCCCTCGGCGCTCGATCCGGCCGCCCCGTGGGCGTCCGCGCGCGCCCGGGCCGGCGCGGCCCTGCGCTGGGTGGTGGTCACGCGGGGCGCGGCGGGCGCGACCGCTTTCGGTCCCGACGGGGCCGAGGTCACCGGACCGGCCGCGCCGGTGGCCCGCGTGGTGGACACCACGGGGGCCGGGGACGTCTTCGCCGCCGGCCTGTTGCACGGTCTGACCGAGGCCGGCGGCGACCGGATCGCCCCCATCCTGGACCTGGCCGCGCATTGGGCGGCGCGCGCCGTCGCCACCGACGGGTCCATTCCCCCGGGCGATCTATGCGGGCCGGGCGTTTTACCTGCGGGCGACCCGTGAGCATTTCGGCGAACTTGCGGCAACCGAAAGTCCGAGCGACCGACTATGTAACCAGAAAATAAACGGCACCCATGAACATTATATTGAGACATGCCTTGTAATGAATGGCGCCGGATCGAATAGCAAAAGTGGCATTCAGTAGTAAAAAAGTTCTTTCGCCGTGCTATTGCCTGCGTTTTTCTGCCCCAGTTCAGGCCCCTCGGCCCGGAACCCCGGTTGACTCTCGCCCCCGGCCCGTCTAGGGTTTTCACAGTCAATCAGAACGTTTCAGGAATATTGATCGGGTCGTCCTGGTGTCGTCCCCTCGGGCCCCGCGCGTGGTCGAGGCGACCGGATGGGCTCGCGGACGTTCGGGGGGGGGCGTTCAGACGGAGGGCCACCGTGCCAAGAACGCCACAAGATAAGGGGCAGAGCCTTTGAGCAAGACAGACAAGCTGGTCGTCCGGAACCTGTTCAAGGTGTTCGGCGACCATCCGGATCAGGCCATGGACCTGTACCGACAAGGCCTGGACAAGGCCGCGATCTTCGATCGCACCGGCATGACGCTGGGCGTGGTGGATGCCAGCTTCACCGTGCGCGAGGGCGAAATCTTCGTCGTCATGGGCCTGTCCGGCTCGGGCAAGTCCACGCTGGTGCGCATGCTGAACCGGCTGATCGACCCGACGGCGGGCGAGATCATCGTGGACGGCAGCGACATCGCGAAGATGAAGACGCGTGAACTGACCGAGTTCCGCCGCAAGTACATCAGCATGGTGTTCCAGTCCTTCGCGCTGATGCCGCACCTGACGGTGCTGCAGAACACGGCCTTCGGTCTGGAACTGTCGGGGGTCGTCACGGCCGAGCGCGAACAGCGCGCCATGACCGCCCTGGAACAGGTCGGGCTCGCCGCCAACGCGCAGAGCTACCCCAACGAGCTGTCCGGCGGCATGCAGCAGCGCGTGGGTCTGGCCCGCGCGCTGGCCAACGATCCGTCGATCATGCTGATGGACGAGGCGTTCAGCGCCCTCGACCCCTTGATCCGCAGCGAGATGCAGGACGAACTGGTGGCCCTGCAGGAAGAGCAGAAGCGCACCATCGTGTTCATCTCGCACGACCTGGACGAGGCCATGCGCATCGGCGACCGCATCGCCATCATGGAAGGCGGCCGCGTCGTGCAGGTGGGCACGCCGGACGAGATCCTGAACAACCCGGCCGACGACTACGTGAAGTCGTTCTTCCGGGGCGTGAACGTCAGCAACGTGCTGACCGCCGGCGACGTGGCCGTGAAGCAGGATGTCATCATGGTCGAGCGCGATGGCACCGTGCGCGCCGCCCTGCAGCGCATCGGCCGGGCCGGGCGCGACTTCGCCTATGTGGTGGACAGGCGCCAGCGCTATCACGGCGTGGTGTCGGTGGCCTCGCTGGAGGCGGAGTCCCATACGCCCCATCCGGACCTGCACAACGCGTTTCTGCCCGGCGTCGAACCGATCCGGGCCGACACCAGCATCGGCGAGATCATCGGTCTGGTGGCGCAGGCCCCCTGCGGCCTGCCCGTTCTGGACGAGGCCGGGGTCTACAAGGGTGTCGTCTCGCGCGCCCTCTTGCTGGAAGCATTGAACCGGGAGGGCGCCGAGAATGGCTAAGCAGATGACGGAAACAGTCGTGGCCCAGGACAGCGGCAGCGCCGACCCGTGGGCCAGCGGGGGCGCGGGCTCCGCCACCCCCGATCAGGGCGGCGGCGGCGCGGCCAGCGACCCGTGGGGCGGCGGCGGCGCCGCGCCCGCCCCGGGCGGAGGGGACAGCACGGGTACGGACTGGCTGAGCCAGGCCGCCCCGGCCGAACCCGATGCCGCCTTCAACATTCTCCATCCGTTCCAGGATGCCGTGATCCCGCTGGAAGGCTGGGTGGAGACGTTCCTGGACTTCGTGGTCAGCGAATACCGCTGGGTGTTCCAGTCGATCCGTCTGCCGGTGGACTACGTCCTGAGTTCCATCGAGGCCATGCTGACCTCGGTGCCCGCCCCGATCATGCTGGTGCTGATCGCGCTGCTGGCGTGGCAGGCGGCCGGCTGGCGCCTGGGCCTGGGCACGCTGCTCTCGCTGCTGTTCGTGGGCCTGATCGGCGCCTGGGATCAGACCATGGTGACGCTGGCCCTGGTCATCACCTCGGTGGTGTTCTGTATCATCATCGGTCTGCCCATGGGCATCTGGCTGGCCCGCAGCGACCGGGCCGTCCAGGTGGTGCGACCGATCCTGGACGCCATGCAGACCACGCCGGCCTTCGTCTATCTGGTGCCCATCGTCATGCTGTTCGGCATCGGCAATGTGCCGGGCGTGGTGGTCACCATCATCTTCGCCCTGCCGCCGGTGATCCGCCTGACCAATCTGGGCATCCGGCAGGTCCCGGGCGACTTGATCGAGGCCGCCAAGAGCTTCGGCGCCTCCAAGCGGCAGTTGCTGTTCAAGGTGCAGCTTCCGCTCGCCATGCCGACCATCATGGCGGGCGTCAACCAGACCCTGATGCTGGCGCTGTCCATGGTCGTGATCGCCTCCATGATCGCGGTGGAAGGCCTGGGTCAGATGGTGCTGCGCGGCATCGGCCGCCTCGACATGGGGCTGGCCACGGTCGGCGGCCTGGGCATCGTGCTGCTGGCCATCATCCTGGACCGCATGACCCAGGCGCTGGGCGTCTCCAAGCGCGACCGCGACAACATGGCCTGGCACGAGACCGGCCCGGTCGGTCTCGCCCGGCGCACCCTGGCCCGGCGCAAGAACACGGCGGCTTAAGTCAGAGGGGCCGCGGGGACACGGGACCCGCGCCCCCGCTCCCCCCATCCGCGCCCCCGGCCGGGGACCGACATCGGCCGGAGGCGCACCGGGGCGCTGGCCCCGCCGACCACACGGCGGCCGCCCCCTCCCCGCAAGACAAACCATTGCTATAGAACAGGAGACCGTTCCCATGACTCATCTTTCGTCCCGCCTGAGTGTGCGCGGCCTGGCCGTCGCCGCCGGCCTGTCCACCGCCCTGATGGCTGGCACCGCCCTGGCCGACAACCACATGCCGGGCGACGGCGTCACGGTGACGCCGCTGAAGTCCTCCATCGCCGAGGAAACCTTCCAGACCGTCCTGGTCATGAAGGCCCTGGAGGAGCTCGGCTACGAGGTCGAGGACATCAAGGAACTGGAATACGCCACCGCCTACGTGGCGCTCGGCAACGGCGACGGCACCTTCCTCGCCGACGGCTGGTTCCCGCTGCACACCGACTTCTTCGCCGAAGCCGGCGGCGAGGAGAAGCTGTACCGCGAGGGCACGTATTCCCCGGGCGCCCTGCAGGGCTACCTGATCGACAAGAAGACCGCCGACGAACACGGCATCACCAACGTGGGCCAGTTCACGGACCCGGAGATCGCCAAGCTGTTCGACACCAACGGCGACGGCAAGGCCAACCTGACCGGCTGCACGCCGGGCTGGGGCTGCGAGAAGGTCATCGAGCATCACATGGATGCCTATGAGCTTCGCGAAACGGTGACCCACAACCAGGGCTCCTACTCGGCCCTGATCGCCGACACCATCACCCGCTATGAGCAGGGCGAGTCGGTATTCTACTACACCTGGACCCCGTACTGGGTCTCCGGCGTGCTGGTGCCGGGCGAGGACGTGGTCTGGCTGCAGGTGCCGTTCTCGTCGCTGCCGGGGGCCCGCGAGGACGTGGACACCTCGCTGCCGAACGGCGCCAACTACGGCTTCCAGGCCAACAGCCAGTATATCGTCGCGAACCGCGACTGGGCCGAAGCCAACCCGGCGGCCGCCAAGCTGTTCTCGATCATGCAGGTCTCGGCCAACGACATCAGCGCGCAGAACCTGAAGATGCGCGATGGCGAGGACAGCGAGGAAGACATCAAGCGTCACGCCGATGCCTGGATCGCCGGTCACCAGGAGACCTGGAACGGCTGGCTGGAAGAAGCCCGCGCCGCGGCTGAGTAAGCCCGAGCGGGGCCAGACCCACGGTCATTCCGCATGACCACGGGATCGGGGCGGGATCCGGGAGACCGGGTCCCGCCCTTTTCTTTGGACAGCCCCCCTCTGGACGGCACGGGGCGCACCAAAAAAACGGGCGTTCCGACACATCGGAACGCCCGCGCAGTCTGTCCAGGTAAGGGATGCAGAGGACCCTGCCCCCTGAGGGGCAGGAGCCGGGGACCTTGTGGCAAGGCCCCCGTCCCGGTCCAACCACCATCGGGGCCACCGCGATACGCTCTTGGATGCGCGACCGAAGCATTTGACCCGGTTCCGGTCGACGCCACGAGGCCGTATCTCACTGACGAACCCAGTCTAGCAAAGTCAGGCCCTTTGGACAGGGGCGCATCCGGGTGTCATCCATTGTTGACACACGGCTATCGAAAGGCGCAGTCGGGCCCCTCCCTTCGAAGGAAAACCGGCCCCCGTGTCCCGCCCCCCGCCGCCGGCTGGAGACAATGGCCCCGATCCCCGCCCTGTGTTACCGTCACGTGACCGTGTGACGTCGCGTCACGCCGCGTCACGCCGCGTCACGCCGCGTCTCTGCGGCCGTCGGGACGCCCCGGGCACGGCGGGACCGGCGCGGGCTCGACTGGCAGAAGGGCGGCCTCTTGAAACCCAAGGACTTCAAGCACTGGCGCAAGGGCATCATGCGGATGTCCCAGAAGGAGGCCGCCGAGGCCCTGGGCCTGAAGCGGCGGATGGTGCAGTACTACGAGAAGGGGGAGCGCGACGGCGACTCCATCGACATCCCCAAGACCGTCCGCCTGGCCTGTTTCGCTCTCGCCCAGGGGGTGACGGACTACCACGGCCCCGATGAGGGCCCGCGCGGCGTGCCGCCGGACCCGGTCGCCGGCACGGTGCCCGCGCCCGACGAGGTGGCCGGCAAGAAGAAGCGCAGGAAGCCCGCGCGGACGGCGGCCGCGCCGGAGGGTGTCGCCGCCCCCGATCCGTCGGACGACGCCCCGGCCCGCGCCACCGCCGAGGCCGCCGCATCGGAGACCTCCTGAGGGGGACTTGGGGACCATGCGCAGCCCGCTCGCCGCTGCGGCGCTGTTCGTCCTGACCGCCTGGGCCGCCTGGATCGGGCACGGCATGGCGACCCTGAGCGGGGCCGTCCGGCAGACCGCCCGCGCCGCCGTGACCGTCGCGGCTCCGGATGTCCGGGGCGCGGCCGTCACCGATCTCGACATCGCCCACGGGGGCTGGAGCGCCGTCGTGGACACGGAGGCGGGCGGTCATCTGGTGACCGGACGCTATTCCATGTTCGGGTGGGGCGTCCCGGCGCCGGTGCCGATCGGCGGGTGAGTCACACTCACCCGCCTCTGGTATGAGACCGCGCCCGCGCGCCGCACAATGCACCTTTCACCCGGAGCCCGCCCGCGCTATGGTGCTGCCGTCGCGCGCCACCCCGGGTGGCGGGCGCGTTCCGTCATTCCCGGTCCCGCACGCGGATCAACCCCCCTAAGACGAAGCCGATGGCCCGACGCAGACAACTCTATGAAGGCAAGGCAAAGGTCCTGTTCGAGGGCCCCGAACCCGGCACGCTGGTCCAGTACTTCAAGGACGACGCGACCGCCTTCAACAATCAGAAGAAGGGAACCATCACCGGCAAGGGGGTGCTGAACAACCGCATCAGCGAATACCTGATGCAGCGGCTTCAGGAAATCGGCGTGCCGACCCACTTCATCCGCCGGCTGAACATGCGCGAACAGTTGGTGCGCGAGGTCGAGATCATCCCCATCGAAGTGGTGGTCCGCAACATCGCCGCCGGTTCGCTGGCCAAGCGCTTCGGCATCCAGGACGGCACCGTGCTGCCCCGCTCCATCGTCGAGTATTACTACAAGAGCGACGAGCTGGGCGATCCCATGGTGACCGAGGAGCACATCACCGCCTTCGGCTGGGCCGCCATCCAGGACCTGGACGAGATGATGAGCCTCGCCCTGCGGGTCAACGACTACCTGTCGGGCCTGTTCCTGGGCATCGGCCTGAAGCTGGTGGACTTCAAGCTGGAGTTCGGCCGCGTCTACGACGACCAGACCGACGAGATGCACCTTGTGCTGGCCGACGAGATCAGCCCCGACAACTGCCGCCTGTGGGACGTCAAGACCAACGAGCGCCTGGACAAGGACCGCTTCCGCCGCGACATGGACGGGGTCGAGGAAGCCTATCAGGAGGTGGCCCGGCGACTCGGCATCCTGCCCGAGGGCGGCCCCCGCGACATGCAGGGTCCGTCGGTGCTGCAGTAGGGCCGCCGCCCACCCGTTCCCATCGCTCGCAGAGATTGCCCGCACACATTGGAGGATCCGCCCCGTGAAGGCGCGCGTTCATGTCACGCTCAAGCCCGGCGTGCTCGACCCCCAGGGCAAGGCCATCGCCCACGCGCTGCAGGCGCTGGGCTTCGACGGCGTCAACGAGGCCCGCCAGGGCAAGGTGATCGAGCTGGATCTGGCGGATGACGTCGCCGGCGACCCGGAGGCCGTCCGGGCGCGCGTGGACGACATGTGCCGCAAGTTGCTGGCGAACACCGTGATCGAAACGTACCGGATCGACCTGGACGCCTGACGGGCGCCCGCGCCGTCCTCCCCCTCGCCTTGACACCCGCCGTCCCCCTCCCGCACGCTTGCGCCCTGGACGCAATTGCATGTCCTCGGAGAAGGGAGGGGTCCCCATGACCGTGCCGGGTCGTCTCGGCCGTGCCGCGCTGGCGGTCGGCCTCACCGCGCTCTTCGCCACGGGCCTTGCCCCCATGGCGTCCCCCGGCGCGGCCCGCGCCCAGAGCGCCGCCGAGCCGGCCCGCACCGTGCTGGTGCTGGATGCCTCCGGGTCCATGTGGCAGCAGATCGCGGGCGGCCACAAGATCACGGTGGCGCGCGAGGTGGTGGGCGAGCTTCTGGGCACGCTGCCCGAAGACCAGACCCTCGGCCTGTGGGCCTATGGCCACAACCGCAAGGGCGACTGCAGCGACATCGAGGAACTGGTGCCCGCCGGCACGGGCAACCGCGACGCCATCCGCGCCGCCGTCGAGGGCCTGAACCCCAAGGGCAAGACCCCTCTGTCCGATGCCGTGCGCCGCGCCGCCGAGGCCCTGCGCTACGAGGAGAACGCGGCCACGGTGGTGCTGATCTCCGACGGCCGCGAGACCTGCGACCGCGACCCCTGCGCCGTGGCCAATGCGCTGGAGGCCGCCGGCATCGACTTCATCGCCCATGTCATCGGCTTCGACGTCAACGCGTCGGAGGATCAGGCCCAGTTGCGCTGTCTGGCGGAAAACACCGGCGGCACCTTCCGCACCGCCGACGACGCCGGCTCGCTGAAGGATGCGCTGGTCGAGGTGACGGCCGCCCCCGCGCCGACACCCGCCCCCGAACCGGCGCCGGAGCCCGAACCGGCCGCGCCCCAGGTCACCCTGACCGCGCCCGCGACCGCGCCGGCGGGGTCCCGTGTGCCCGTCTCGTGGGACCCGACGGTGGATGCACGCGACTATGTGACCATCGTCCCGATGGGCACCCCGGACGACGAGGTGGGCAACTACAAGCGCGCCAGCGACCGCAACCAGGAGGTCGCGGTTCAGGCTCCGGCCGAGCCGGGCCTGTACGAGGTCCGCTATGTGGCGCAGGACGGCCGCCAGGTGCTGGGCCGCGCGCCGCTGGAACTGACCCGGGCCGCCGTGACCCTGACCGCGCCCGCGACCGCACCGGCGGGCTCGCGCGTGCCCGTCTCGTGGGACCCGACCGTGGATGCCGGCGACTATGTGACCATCGTGCCCATGGGCGCGCCCGAAGACGAGATCGGGAACTACAAGCGCGCCAGCGACCGCAACCACCAGGTTGCGGTTCAGGCTCCGGCCGAGCCGGGCCTCTATGAGATCCGCTATGTGCTGAACGAGGGCCGGCGCGTGATGGGCCGCGCGCCGCTGGAACTGACCAACGCCGCCGTGACCCTGACCGCGCCCGAGACCGCGCCGGCCGGGTCGCGCGTGCCCGTCTCGTGGGACCCGACCGTGGATGCCGGCGACTACGTGACCATCGTGCCCATGGGCGCGCCCGAAGACGAGATCGGGAACTACAAGCGCGCCAGCGACCACAACCAGGAGGTCGCGGTTCAGGCTCCGGCCGAGCCGGGCCTCTATGAGATCCGCTATGTGCTGAACGAGGGCCGGCGCGTCATGGGCCGCGCCCCGCTGGAACTGACCAGCGCCGCCGTGACCCTGACGGCCCCCGAGACCGCGCCGGCGGGCTCTCGCGTCCCCGTCTCGTGGGACCCGACCGTGGATGCCGGCGACTATGTCACCATCGTGCCCATGGGCGCGCCCGAGGACGAGATCGGCCCCTACAAGCGCGCCAGCAGCCGCGATCAGGAGGCGCAGGTGGAGGCTCCCAGCGAACCCGGGCTGTATGAACTCCGCTACGTCCTGAACGAGGGCCGCCGCGTCCTGGGCCGCACGCCGCTGGAGGTCGTGCCGCTGTCCGCCACCATCACGGCCCCGGGCGAGGTGGTGACCGGGGCGGCGCTGGATCTGTCCTGGCAGGGACCGGGCCGCCGGAACGACCGGGTGGAGATGGTGCCGGCCGGTGCGGCACCCGACGCCGCGCCGCTGGAGCAGACTCGCGCCGACCGGGGCGACAGCGCCCGATTCACGGCGCCCGACGACGCCGGGACCTATACCCTGCGCTATCGGCTGGGCGAGACGGGCGCGATCCTGGGCCGCGCCGAGGTGTCGGTGATCTCCGTCGCCGCCTCGCTGACCGCGCCGGACACGGCCGCGCCGGGCGCGACCATCCAGGTGCGGTGGACCGGCCCGGGCGGGGCGCAGGATCGCATTGCCGTCGCCGCGCCCGATCAGGGGCCGTTCCAGTGGCTTGGGGCGGCCAGCGTGCGCACGGACGAGGGCGACGGGGTCGCCCTGACCCTGCCGGGCACGCCCGGGGCCTATGAACTGCGGTATGTGGACGTCGCCAACCAGGCGGTCCTGGCCACCCGCCCGATCACGGTGGAGTGACCGTCCGGAGGGGGGCGACACGGCGGCGAATTGCGGGTATACAGCGGCCATTCATCACGCCCCCTTCGATCCGCCCTTGCCTGCGAGAGCCCCACCCGTGAAGTCCGCCGTCATCGTCTTCCCCGGCTCCAACTGCGACCGCGATGTGGCCGTCAGCCTGGAGCGCACCACCGGCCACGCCCCCCTGATGCACTGGCATGGGGACTCTGCCCTGCCCGAGGACCTGGATCTGATCGTGATCCCGGGCGGGTTCTCCTACGGCGACTACCTGCGCTGCGGCGCCATGGCCGCCCGCGCCGCCGTCATGCCGGCGGTGCGCCGCGCGGCGGACCGGAGCGTCGCCGTCCTGGGCATCTGCAACGGCTTCCAGGTGCTGTGCGAGACCGGCCTGCTGCCCGGCGCGCTGATGCGCAACCGCGACCTGCGCTTCCTGTGCAAGGACGTGTATCTGCGGGTCGAGACCACGGACACGATCTTCACCAGCCACTACGGCCCGGGTCAGGTGATCCGCATCCCCATCGCCCATCACGACGGCAACTACGTCGCCGACCTGCCGACCCAGTGCATGCTGGAGGACGAGGACCGCGTCGTCTTCCGCTACTGCGACGCTGGCGGCAAGACCACGGACGAGGCCAACCCCAACGGCTCGCTGGACAACATCGCCGGCATTCTCTCAGAGGAGCGGAACGTGCTGGGCCTGATGCCCCACCCCGAACGCCTGGCCGACCCCCGCCTGGGGGGCACCGACGGCCAGCCCCTGTTCGCCTCGCTGCTGGAGGCGCTGTCGTGACCGAGATCACCCCCGAGATCGTCGCCGAACACGGCCTGAGCCCGGACGAATACGACCGCGTGCTGGAGATCCTCGGCCGCGAACCCAACCTGACCGAGCTGGGTATCTTCTCGGTCATGTGGTCGGAGCACTGCTCCTACAAGTCCTCCAAGAAGTGGCTGAAGACGCTGCCCACATCCGCGCCCTGGGTGATCCAGGGCCCGGGCGAGAACGCGGGCGTGGTGGACATCGGCGACGGCCTGACCGCCGTCTTCAAGATGGAGAGCCACAACCACCCCAGCTTCATCGAGCCCTATCAGGGCGCGGCAACCGGCGTCGGCGGTATCCTGCGCGATGTGTTCACCATGGGCGCCCGCCCGGTCGCCAACCTGAACGCGCTGCGCTTCGGCGCCCCAGACCACCCCAAGACGCGCCACCTGATCTCCGGCGTGGTCGCGGGCATCGGCGGTTACGGCAATTGCGTGGGCGTGCCCACCGTGGGCGGCGAGGTGAACTTCCACCCCGACTACAACGGCAACATCCTGGTCAACGCCATGACCGTGGGCATCGCCCCCGCCGACCGCATCTTCTATTCCAAGGCGAGCGGGGTCGGGAACCCGGTGGTCTACGTGGGCTCCAAAACCGGCCGCGACGGCATCCACGGGGCCACCATGGCTTCGGCCGAGTTCACTGCCGAGTCCGAGGAAAAGCGCCCCACCGTCCAGGTCGGGGACCCGTTCACCGAAAAGCTGCTGATCGAGGCCTGCCAGGAGCTGATGGCCACCGACGCCATCGTGGCGATCCAGGACATGGGGGCGGCCGGGCTGACCTCGTCGTCGTTCGAGATGGCCTCCAAGGGCGGGCTGGGCGTGGCCCTGGCGCTGGACCGCGTGCCCATGCGCGAAGCGGGCATGACGCCCTACGAGCTCATGCTCTCGGAAAGCCAGGAACGCATGCTGATGGTGCTGGAGCCGGGCAAGGAGCCCCTGGCCGAGGCCATCTTCCGCAAGTGGGACCTGGACTTCGCCGTCATCGGCCACCTGACCGACACCGGCCGCATGGTGCTGACGTGGCACGGCGACACCGTGGCCGACCTGCCCATTGATCCGCTGGCCGAGGCCGCGCCCGAGTACGACCGCCCCTGGACGCCCACACCGACCCAGGCGGTGGTGGATGCCGCCGTGGTGCCCGAGGTGCCCTGGACCGAGGCCCTGCCGACCCTGATGGGCTCGCCGGATCTGGCCAGCCGGCGCTGGATCTGGGAGCAGTACGACCACATGGTCATGGGCGACACCGTGCAGCGCCCCGGCGGCGACGCGGCCGTGGTGCGCATCCACGGCACGGATCGGGGGCTCGCCATGACCACCGACTGCACGCCGCGCTACGTGCGCGCCGATCCCGTCATGGGCGGCCGTCAGGCGGTGGCCGAGGCGTGGCGCAACCTGACCGCCGTCGGCGCGCGGCCGCTGGCCGTCACCGACAACATGAACTTCGGCAACCCGGAAAAGCCCGAGATCATGGGCCAGTTCGTCGGCGCCTGCCAGGGTCTGGCCGAGGCCTGCCGGGTGCTGGACTTCCCCGTCGTGTCGGGCAACGTCAGCCTCTACAACGAGACCGAGGGCCGCGCCATCCCGCCCACGCCCACCATCGGCGGGGTGGGGGTGATCGCGTCCCTGGACCGCATGGCGACCGTGGCCTTCAAGGCGCCGGGCGAGGCGATCCTGGTCGTCGGCGAAACCACCGTGCCGCGCGAGGGCGGCGGCTGGCTGGGCCAGAGCCTGTACCTGCGCGAACTGTGCAACCGGGAAGTGGGCGCGCCGCCGCCGGTGGACCTGGAGCACGAACGCGCCGTGGGCGATGCCGTGCGCGACCTGATCGAGGCCGGGCGGGTGAGTGCGTGCCACGACGTCTCGGACGGCGGGCTGCTGGTGGCGGTGAGCGAAATGGCGCTCGCCGGGGACCTCGGCGCGACGCTGGAGGGGCTGGCGGAGACGCCGGCCGCCCTGTTCGGCGAGGACCAGGGCCGCTATGTGGTGACCGTCCCGGCCGATCAGGTCGAGGCGGTGCTGGCCGACCTGGGCCCGCTGGCGCGGCGCATCGGCACGACGGGCGGCGCGGGCGCCGCCGCCACGATCACGCTTGGCGATGCGTCCGTGCCGCTCTCCGCCCTGCGCGAGGCGCACGAGGGCTGGCTGCCGGGGGTGATGGGGGCGTAGGAAGCGCCCCGTAGGGCGGCTTCGCGTCACCGGCGCAAGCCGCCATATGCGGCACCGCTGCGCTGGCCCAGTCGGGCCGACTGCATCCGACAAGTCCCGATGTGTCGAATGCGGTACCACTTCCTGAACCGAGGTGCCAAGCACAAGGGATCGGGCAATGGTGTTCATTCTCCACGAAGACTCAAACGAGACACACAGTTACAGCATTGAGGCGCTCGATGGCGACCGAAAGAAGGTTAAGCCTGTTGACATGTCACCCGATGGCGGAGTCCCGCTAACCGAGACCTGCTACAGTCAAGGACGCGCCCTTGAGGCGGAGCACATGCCGACTAGAATTAGAATTGGAGGGCCCAAGAGAAAACTGAATGATGTAATTGGTGGATTTGGTTCATTTCTTGTCTGCAAAGAATTCAAATCAATTATTGAGGAACTTGAGCCGGGTGTTCATCAGTTAAGGCTTATCCCTTTGCTTCCGGCGCGATCAACATATCGTAGGAGATTGGGCCTTTGGTGGTGGCGATGCCCAGGAG
>NZ_WIVE01000022.1 GCF_009601025.1 Roseospira navarrensis
AACGTGTCCCGATCCATGCCCGCCTCCCGCGTTCGGTATCCTTCATGATACCAAATCCGGGAATGCATAGCGAACGCTATTTGAGCCTAACGGAAAGTGTGCCGCGATGCCTGCATTGGTTGGGTGAAGGACTCTTGACACCGGCGCGGGAATGTTCCCGTGTTTTTGTTGGGGCGCAGAGAGGGGTGAGGACACGGCGACATGCCCGACGCACACCGGACGCAAGAGGCGACATCCGACCCGGTTCCTGATCCATCCGCGGAGTCCGTGGCCCGCGCCCGAACCCTGTTCCGGGCCGGACAGGACGAAGCGGTGCTCGCCCTGGGCGTGGTGGCGGACCGCATGCCCGACGGACCGGACAAGGGCCAGGTGATGCGGCTGATCGGGCTCGCGGCCCTGCGTCTGAACGACACCGACGAGGCGCGGCGCTGGCTGGCTCCGGCCTGCGACCTGCTGGGCGCGGACGATACGGCGGCCACCATCGCCCTGGGGGGCGCCTGCCTGGGGGCCGGCGCCCTGGAGCAGGCGGAGGCGGCGTTCCGGGACGCCCTCGGCCGGACGCCCATGGCGGTGGGCGCGGCCATCGGGCTGGCGCGCACGCTGGAGACGCGGGGCGATGCGCCGGGCGCGCTGTCGGCGTGGCGTCGCGCCATGGCCGCGCTGGTCGCGCTGACACCCGCGCAGTCGGACGGCTGGATGCTGGGGCTGCCGGCGAGCGTCACGCGGCCCCCGCTGGAGGATCAGGCGCGCGTTGCGGAGTCCGCCGGCGATCCGGCCGCCGCCGCCGCCCTGCGGCACCGCCTGCGCGCGGTGTTCCCGGACGGCGAGGCGGCCGAGGCGGTGGCGGCTCCGGCCGCTCCGGCGCCGGGACCTGCGGACACCGGACCGCTGGTGGAGATCACGGGCGGGCAGGATCCGCACGACCTGATGGACCGCGCCCGCGACGCGGACGCCCACGGTCGCCCCGAAACCGCCCTGGCGCTGGTGCGCGACGCCGGCCGGCTGGCCGTCCACGCCCCCGGACCGCCGGACGACGACCGGACGGCCCTCGCCCTGGAGGCCGCCGAATTCCTGCGCACGCGGGGCGAGACGATGCAGGCCACCGCCCTGCTCGACGCCCTTCTGGAGCACCGCCCGGCCGATCCGCCCGTCCTGCACGCTCATGGGGTCGCGCGGCGAGCGGCCGGCGACGACGGCGCGGCCCTGGCCGCCATCGAAGCGGTCCGCGACCGACTCGCCGACACCGACCATGGGCCGCTGCTGGCGCTCTGGGCCGTGTTGCTGGAAGACCGGGACCGCCTGGACGAGGCGGCCGCCCTGAGCGAACGGGCGATCGCCGCCGCACCGGGCGCCCCGTCCTCCTGGCAGACCCTGGCCCGTGTCGCCGACCATGCCGGCGACACGGACCGGGCTCTGGCGGCGTGCCACGGCGCCCTCATCCGAGATCCCGCCCTCGCCTGGGCGCACGACCGGATCGCCCGGGTCCTGGAGAGCCGCAACCAGCTCGATCCCGCCATGGCCCACGCCCGACGGGCCGTCGCCGTGGCCGAAGCCGCCGATCCCGACGGCCCCGAGACCCGGCGCGCGCGTCTGGCCCTGGCCCACGGCCTGCTCAAGCGCGGCGACTGGGCCGAGGGCTGGGCCGCCTACGAGGCCAGGCCCGGGGTCCCGCTGCGCCCCGAAATCGGCGTGCCGGCCCCGGCCTGGACAGGCGACATGCTGGAGGCGCGCCGACTGCTGATCCGCTCGGAGCGCACCGGGCTGATCGACGAAGTGATGGGCCTGCGTCTGGCCCCGGCCGCCGTGCGACGGGCGGGCGGCGTCCCGGTGCTCGAGGTGGACCCCCGACTGATGCCGCTGGTCGCAAGGGCCGAGCCGGACGCCACCGTGGTCGCGGCGGCCGACCCGCCCGACCCGGCCCTTCACGATCCGGCCATCGGCGCCCAGGCGCCCGTGGGCAGCCTGGCCCGCCTGATCGGGCCGGATCCGGGCGCCGGTGTGACGGCGGCCCCCACCCTGGCCGCAGATGACGCGTGGGCCATGGCCCTGCGCGCCTCCTATCTCGCCGAGGCCGACGCCCGCACCATCCTGGTGGGTCTGTGCTGGGCGCCGCAGTCCGCCCGGCCCCGGCCGGACCGCCTGATCCCGGTCGAGGCGTGGGCGCCGCTGGCCTCGGTGCCCGGCGTGCGGTTCGTCCCCCTGCGGCCCGACGGCTCGGGCGCGGACATGGAGCGGTTCACCGCCCTTGCGGGAATCGACGTGCTGACCGCCGCCGACGAGGGCGACGCCTTCCGCGACGACGCACCGAACGAGGACGGCCCCGGCGAAACGTCGCCCTCCGACCCCGACGACATGGACGCCCTCGCCGCCCGCATCGCCGCCATGGACGCCGTGGTGACCATCGACGGACTGGTGGCCCATCTGGCGGGCGCGATGGCCGTGCCGAGCATCGTTGTCCTCGCCCACGCCGCCGACTGGCGCTGGGGCCTGGAAGGTCCCCGCTCGGTCTGGTATCCGGCCGTCACCCTGGCGCGCCAGCCCGTGCCCGGGGATTGGGCCACGCCGATGCACCGGACGGCCGCCGCCCTGGGGCGCTACCGGGCCGCCGCGCTGGCGGGGAGGGCCGCCGAATGACCGGATCCGCCGCCCCCGACGATCGCACCGCCGCCCTGACGGATCTGCTGTTGGCGCGCGTGGAGGCGCTGCGTGGCCTGGACCCCGCCGCGCTGACGGTCACCCCCCACCTGAGCGCCGCCACCGGCCCGGACTGCACGGTTTCGGTGGCCGGGGCGGAGGAGCCGCTCGCTGTCCGTCTGCCGCCCGAGTGGACGGCCGGGCGCTCCCGTCGGCGCCCCATCGGGCTGGTCCCGCTGGGCGGCCCGGACGATCCGGCCGGCCCGCCGCGCGAGGGGACCAACCTGGCCCGCGGCGCCCCTCTGGGGCTGGCGCCGCCCACGCTCCAGTTCGATCCGGCGGACGGCCTGTGGGTCCGGCCCGCCTGGCCGGGCGCCACGGTGGACGCCAACGCGCTGCACGCCGATCCGGGCGTGCTCACCCGGTTCGCCCGCAGCCTGCGCCGCCTGCACCGCAGCGGCGTGGTGTTCGAGGGCGACGGGGACCCCTTCACGGCGCTGGACCTGGACACCGACTGGACGCGGGACACCGCCGTGGGCATGCCGCTGGGCACCCTGCGCATGGTCACCGACATCACCGGCCAGTGCCGGGATGCCCTGGCGGCGGACCCGGTGGAGCCCGTCCCCTGCCTCAATGCCCAGGCCACGGAAGCCTGCGTCGATACCGGCAGCCGGGTGGTGTTCGTGGACTGGCGGTCGTCCTGCATGGGCGATCCGGCGTTCGAGCTGGCCGGGCTGGCGGCCCGCGCGGGCCTGAATGCCGAAGAGGTCGTGGCCTTCCTGACCGCCTATTTCGGCACCGCGGACCAGACCGTGGCCCGGGACCGGGCGGTGGCCTTCCGGCTGATCGCGGCGTACCTGCGCCTGATGGACCTGCACGGCGCACTGATGGCGGGGCTGGCCGATCCTGCCTCGGACATCCACCAGCGCCGCTTCAAGGGCCGGCTGGAAAGCTGCCTGATGATCCTGGAAAGCAAGTCCTGGACCGGCGCCATGGACCGCCTGTCGGCCCGCCGGCGACTGCAACCCCGGGGACTGCGGCGCCGGGCAGCGCCGGCCGAGTCCTGACCGCCCCCCCCTCAACGCGACTCCCACAGAGGCCCCATCATGTCCGATCCGACCCCGACAGAGGCGACGCCGGTCCATCGGTTCTGCTGGACCGAATTGATGACCCGCGACGTCGAGGCCGCCAAGGACTTCTACAGCCGGCTCTTCGGCTGGACCTTCGTCGCCTCGCCCTTCAGTTCGGATTATTGGGTGGCCCACCTGGGCAACGAGCCGGTGGCCGGCCTGTTCCGGATGGAGGGCGAAGCCTTCGACGGCATTCCGCCGCACTGGTTCTCCCACATCGCCGTGCCCGATGTGGACGCGGCCATGGACGCGGTACAGGCGGCCGGCGGCACCGTGTTGCGCCCGCCATTCGACGTGGGTCCCTACCGGATCGCGATTCTGCAGGACGCCAGCGGCGCCGCCCTCGGCATCGTCCATGTGCGCGAGGCCCCGGCGGAGCCGCAGGGGTGATCTCCATCGCCCCCTACTGATCCGTCCCCTGCACGTCCAGGCGGGCGAGGTTCTCGCGCGCGGCGGCGGCCTCCGGACTGTCCGGCGCGGTCTCCAGAAGGCGCATCCAGGCCGCGCGCGCCGCCGACGCCTCGCCCGCCAGCCGGTGGATGTTCCCCCGCTCCAGCAGCGCGCCCGGATGGGTCGGGTCGCGCGCCAGCGCGGCCTCGGCATCCGCGCGCGCCGCCGCCAGCGCGCCCAGGCGCCGCAACGTAGAGGCCCGCAGCGCCAGCGCCTCGGCATCGTTCGGCCGCAACGACAGCGCCCGGTCCAGATCGTCGGCCGCCGCCGAATCCCGACCCTGATCGGCGCGCGCCGTGGCCCGGTCGATGAGCAGGTCCGGCAGCGCCGAGGGCACGCCCTCCACCGGCGTCTCGGCGAGGCGGATGGCGGTGCCCAGCGCGGCCTCGGCCCGGCCCGGCCGCCCGGCCCGCAGCCAGCCCGCCCCGGCCTGCGCCAGGACCTCAAGCCGCAACGGCAGCGGCTGGCGGCTTTCCTCGGCCAGGATCTCCAGGCGCGCGGCGGCCTCGGCGTATTCACCCAGCGCGAACAGCGCCACGGCCGCGCAGTGCCGGGCCGCCTCGCCGCCGCCCAGACCCTCCCAGGCCACGGCCGCGCCGAAGGCATCGCGGGGCCGGTCGCGGGTCATCTCCATGCAGCGCGCATAAGCGGCCTGCGGGTCCTCGACCGGCAGCGTCTCGGCGGCCACGGGTCCGGCGAGCAGCACGGCGGCGAGCAGAGCAGGACAGGCGGAAGCAAGGCGCGGACTCATGATAGCGGTCCCTTTCGGGCAGCGAGACAGGGAATGGCGCGGCGCAGCGCAGGGTACGCCCGGGCCTCCCCCCTCGTCACGGGCGGTCATGGCTCTTATGTAACGCAACAGCGAACTCTTCACCGCAACCCGTCGGATCCCGTCTCATGTCCTCTCCCCCTGCCCCCGCCCTCCTCTGTCTCGGCCTCGGCTATACCGCCCATCGCCTGGCGCGTGCCCTGCGCGCCGAGGGTTGGCATGTCGCCGGCACGGCCCGCACCGAAGCCGGCGCCGCCGCCCTGGAGGACGACGGGTTTGAGGGGCTGGTGTTCGACGGAGAGCGCCCCCTGCCCCCGAGCACCCTGCGGCGGTTCTCGCACGTTCTGGTGTCCATTCCGCCGGACGATCGGGGCGACCCCGTGTTGCGGGCGATGGGCGATGATCTCGCCGCCGCCGACGGGCTGGGCTGGATCGGGTACCTGTCCACCACCGGCGTCTACGGCGATGCGGACGGCGCCTGGGTGGACGAGGACAGTCCGACCCGCCCCACCCAGGCGCGCTCCATCCGGCGGCTGGAGGCGGAACAGCACTGGTTCAACCTGTGGCGCGATCAGGGTCGCCCGGTCGAGGTATTCCGGCTGGCGGGCATCTACGGCCCCGGCCGCAGCGCCCTGGACAGCGTGCGGGCCGGCCGCGCCCACCGGGTGGTGAAACCCGGGCATGTGGTGTGCCGCATCCACGTGGACGACATCGCCGAGGTGCTGCGAGCCGCCATGGCCCGGCCGTATCCGGGCGCGATCTATAACTGTGCCGATGACGAGCCGGCCCCCCCGCAGGACGTGATTGCCGAGGCCTGCGCCCTGCTCGGCGTGGAGCCGCCGCCGGAAGTGCCGCTCGAAGACGCGGACCTGTCGCCCATGGCGCGCAGCTTCTATGCCGACACCCGGCGTGTGCGGAACGACCGCCTCAAGACTCGTCTGGGCGTGCGTCTGCGGTACCCGGGGTATCGGGAGGGGCTGCGGGCCATCCTGGATGCGGCGCACGCAGGCCCGGGCCCATGAGCACGCCGCCGCAAGACCCTGGACGGCGCCTCGCCGTGGTGCTGCTGGCCGCCGGACTCGGACGGCGCATGGGCGGCCCGAACAAGCTGTTGTGCGACCTGGAGGGCATGCCGGTGGTCCGCCGCGCGGCCCTGCCCTTTCGGGCCGCCCTGCCGGCCGACGCGCCGCGCGTGGTGGTGACGGGCCGGGATGCCGCCAAGGTCACGGCGGCGCTCGACGGTCTGGGGTTCTCGGGCGTCTACAACCCGGACTTCTCCGACGGGATGGGCCGCTCCATCGCCGCGGGGGTGGCGGCCCTGCCGGCGGATGTGGACGGCATTCTGATCGCCCTGGGCGACATGCCGGGACTGCAGGCCGACACCGTCCACGCCATGCGCGCCGCCCTGAGCGCAGACCTGGACCCCGCGTCGGCGATCCTGCGGCCCATGCATGACGGACACGCGGGGCACCCGGTGCTGTGGGGGGCGGACTACCGTTCGGCGCTCGCCGCCCTGACCGGCGACCGGGGCGGCCGGGACCTGATCCTGCAGCACGCCGGCCGCCTGCGGCAGGTGGTGGTGGACGACCCGGCGGTGATCCGGGATATCGACCAGCCCTCCGACCTGGCGGCGGCGCGCGCCCTTTTCACCACTGATCCGGCCGGAAAACAGTGGTCTTGAGGGACGCGCCCGTCGTAATCATGAACCTGACCTTTCAGACCGCACGGGGACGATCGTGAGTGCCCACGCCGCCACCAGCCACGCGGACCTGACCGATCTGCATCCGCCCATCGACCCCTTCGAGTCCGGCGTTCTGGACGTGGGGGACGGTCACTCGCTGTACTGGGAGCAGTGCGGCGCCCCTGACGGCGTCCCCGTGCTGTTCCTGCACGGCGGCCCCGGCGCCGGAATCGCGCCGTCCTATCGCCGATTCTTCAACCCGACCCGCCATCGGGCCGTGCTGTTCGACCAGCGCGGCTGCGGTCGGTCCGCGCCCCGGGCGGACATCACCGCCAACACCACATGGCATCTGGTGGCCGACATCGAACGCCTGCGCGAGCATCTGGGCATCGCGCGCTGGCACGTGGTCGGCGGCTCGTGGGGCAGCACCCTGGCCCTGGCCTACGGACAGGCCCACCCGGAACACTGCCTGGGCTTTGTGCTGCGCGGCATCTTCCTGTTCCGCGCCCAGGAGGTGGACTGGTTCCTGAACGGCATGGGCGTGTTCTTCCCCGAGGCCCGGGCCGCGTTCCTGGACTTTTTGCCCGAAGAGGAACGGGCCAGCCCGCTGGAGAGCTATTACCGCCGCCTGTGCGATCCCCACCCGTCCGTGCACGGGCCGGCGGCCGTCGCCTGGAGCCGGTACGAGGAATCCTGCTCGCGGCTGGTGCCGCGTCTGGGCGAGAACTCCGCCGCCGCCTGTCTGCCGCTGGCCCGCATGGAAGCGCACTACATGATGCACCACGGCTTCATGGACGAGGCGCAGCTTCTGCGGGACGTGGGGCGAATCGCCCACCTGCCGGCAACCCTGATCCAGGGCCGCTACGACATGGTCTGCCCGCCGGTCACGGCCCAGGCGCTGCATCAGGCCTGGCCGGGCAGCCGCCTGGACATGGTGCCGGACGCCGGCCACGCGGCCATGGAGCCGGGCATCCGGCGCGCCATCGTGCGCGCGCTCGCCCGGCTGTCGGGGTGATCGGTCCCGACCGCGCAAGAAAACAGGCTGCGACGAAGGGGCCTCGTCGCAGCCTGGACGATCAAGACTCGAACGCGCGGCCGAATCACCCGTACTTGCGGGTATCAACGCCCAGCAGCCGGTACATGGGGCACTTGCCCATCAGACCGGAGACCAGCGGAATGATGCCGAGCCAGCCCACAGCCATATGGGGCCCCCCGAAGATGGCAAAGGAAATCAGGAACACGCCGAAAAAGATCCGCGCCATGCTGTCGTAAAAGCCGACATTCTTCTCGAAATCGAACATGATCGCTCTCCCTGATCGGACCCGTCCGCGGGTACCCCCCCGCGCGCACCGTGGTCCGGAGTGTTCTGCTCACGCCCGCCCGCGCACACCGTCCAGCGCCGCGCGGTCCGTCACCATCACCTGACCGCGCGCGGCGGAGACCCATCCGCGGCGCTCGAAGTCCTTGATCTGGCGGCTGATGACCTCGCGGGCGGTGCCCAGCTCGATCGCCAGATCCTGATGGGTCGCCACAACGATCCCGGAAGCGTCGGCGCGGGTCAAGAGCACCTGTGCAAGTCGCGCGTCGATGCGGCCGAAAGCGACCTCGTCGATCAGCAGCAACAGGTCCCCGATCCGCGTGGCGTAGGCGGAGAACACGAACCGGCGGAACACGGCCGAGGTGGCCACCAGGCCCTGGAACACCCCGGCGGGCAGCACGCCGGCGCTCACATCGGTCTCGGCGATGCCCTCGGCCCCATAGGGCAGCGCGGCCAGCAGCGCGTTGGTCGTGAGCACGCAGGTCTGGCCCGGCTCCACGCGGTAGAGCACGATCTGGCGGCCGCCTTCCGACACCTTCTGCACCCGCACGCGCCCGGCCAGGACCAGACTGAAGGACTCGCAGCGGTCGCCGTCGCGGAACACGACCGCACCTGCCGGGATGTGGGCCGGGCGCACACCGCCCTCAAGCAGGCGGCGCGCCTCGGGTTCCAGCGATCCGAGCGGACCGAATCCGGCCAGCAGGCGGTCCAGGAACGCATCGCGCGAAGGGTGAGGTTTGGACATGGCGCGGAGTGTGCCCCTCGCCCGGCCGCTTGCCAAGAGGCGCCCGGGTCCGATCCAGTCGAGGAGGGGGAGTCCTCGCGGTTTCCCCCTGAACCCTGAACCGCCCTGGGCTTGTTGGTGTCTGAGACCGGCCGACGGACAGGTTCATCCTTTTCCTCGGCCGGGATTACCCCTCGCCCGCGGCCCGCGGATCGGAGACCGCCGCGCGCAGCGCCGAGACCTCCGCCCGCAACTCCCGGACCTCTGCCAGGATCAGTTCCGTCTGCTTGTCCGGCGCATAGGTGCCGGCCAGCTCGGCGGCCGCATCGGCCTCGTCCTGCTCGCGCTGGTGCACGACCTGCATGGCATCCACGATGATGCCGATGAACAGGTTCAGAATCGCGAAGCTGGTGGCGACGATGAACGGCACGAAGAACAGCCAGGAATACGGATAGGCGTCCATCACCGGCCGGACGATGCCCATGGACCAGCTTTCCAGGGTCATGACCTGGAACAGCGTGTACATGGACGCGCCGATGGTGCCGAACCAGTCCGGGAAGGTGTCGCCGAACAGCTTGGTGGACAGCACGGCGCCCACGTAGAACACCAGCAGGATGATCGCCCCGACCGACATCAGGCCGGGAATCGCCGCCAGCAGCGCCCCCACCACGCGGCGCATCTGCGGCACCACGGACAGCAGCCGCAGCACGCGCAGGATGCGCAGGGCACGCAGCACGGCCAGCGGCCCGGACGCCGGAATCAGCGCGATTCCGACGATCACGAAATCGAACACGTTCCAGCCGTTGCGGAAGAACGACCCGCGCCGATACAGCAGCTTGCCGCCGATCTCGACCACGAACACGGCCAGGACGGCCTTGTCGAAGGCCAGCAGCGCCGGCCCGACGGCCGCCATCACCGCCTTGCTCGTCTCCAGCCCCAGCGAGATGCCGTTCAGCACGATCAGCGTGATGATGACACGCTGGAATCGCGGGCCCTCCACCAGACGGCCCAGACGCTCGATCCACCCTCCAGGCCCCGGGGCCTGCCGATCGCCGGTCATGGGGCGGCCCTCAGACGTTCACGGCCCGGCGGTACAGGTCGAGCAGCTCGTCCTGCTCGGCCAGATCGTCCCGGTCCATTTTGCGCAGGCGCACGATCTGGCGCATGATCTTGGTATCGAACCCGGTAGATTTGGCCTCGGCGTACACATCCTTGATGTCGTTCTGGAGGTTGCTTTTTTCCTCCTCAAGGTTTTCGATGCGTTCAATAAACGAGCGAAGCTGTTCGGCGGCAATGCCGCCCACGTCGGTCTCGCCGGTCCGTTGGGCCTCGTCACTCATGGTGTCCTCCGCGTCCTGATGGGCCGGAATCGCGCCCGGGGGCCCGGCAATCTAGTGCAAACCTGCACCTGATGGAACGGCTTTCCGGTTGCCCTGATAGGTGACCGCGCCCGAGAACGGCTCCGCCATGAGGGAGGACCCGACTATGCCCCAGCCGCGGCCCGACTCGGCGCGGACAGGGCGCCGCGCCGCCCCGGCCCTGACGCCATGACGCAGGGGGAGCGAGACGACACGACCGCCGCCGGCCCCGCGCTGGTGCGGACGGACCGTCATGTGCCCGTCGCGGGGTACGGCGGGCGGACCGTCTACCTGTGTGGCGAGCGCCCCGCCGACGCGCCAGCAGGCACGGGACGGCCGCCGCTGCTGTGCGTGCACGGCTCGACGTTCCCCGGGCACGCCACCTTCGACCTGTCGCTGGACGGCCTGTCCTGGCTGCAGGCCCTGGCCCGGCGCGGCACGCCCGCCTATGCGGTCGATCTGCCGGGCTACGGACGCTCCGACCGGCCGCCGGAGATGGACCGCCCGCCCAGCGCCTTCCCCCCCGTGACCCGCACGCCCGAGGCCGTGGCCGCCGTCGCCGCCGCCGTCGCGGCCATCCGCGCCGAGACCGGCCACGAGCGCGTGACCCTGCTGGGCTGGTCCTGGGGCGCCGCCGTCTGCGCCGCCCTGGCGACGCAGGCCCCGGCCCTGGTCTCGCGGCTGGTGCTGGTGGGGCCGCAGTGGTTCCACGAGCATCCGCCGATCATCGCCCCGGGGGCCACGAGCATCGGCGCCTACCGCTGGGTTCCGGTGGCGGACATGCGTCGGCGACGGCTGAACGGGACACCGGAGGCCGAACGCGCCGCGCTGGTGTCGCCGGACTGGCTGGAGCGCTGGGAACAGGCCGTGCTGGACAGCGACCCGGTGGCCCGGACCCGGACCCCGCCCGCGATCCGCGCGCCCAACGGCACCATCCAGGATTCGCTGGATACCTGGTGCATCGGCGACGTGCCCTACGACCCCGGCGCCATTCGCGCGCCCTGCCTTCTGGTGGTGGGCGAGTGGGACCGGGAGACTCCGCCGGACCAGGCCCGGGGCCTGTTCGCGGTGCTGTCGGGCACGCCCGTCCGGCGGCTGGTCGTGCTGGGCCGGGCCGGGCACTGGTCCATGCTCGACCGGCGCCGCATGGAGCTGGTGCACATCGTCCACGGCTTTCTGACCGAACCTTTGGATCACCCCGACACCGGGCGCGATCGGACCCTGGAAGGAGACGTCTCCCCATGACAAGAACGGCACTGGTGACCGGCGCGGGCTCGGGAATCGGACGCGCGGTCGCCCTCGCCCTCGGCGAGGCCGGCTACCGCGTGGCCCTGTGCGGCCGCACCCCCGAAACACTCGAGGAGACGCGCGCGCGGTCCCACGGCGCGGACCTGCCTGTGGTCCCCTGCGACGTCACCGACGCCGCGGCGGTCGCCAGACTGTTCGAGACCATCGAGGCGACGTTCGGGCGGCTGGACGTGCTGTTCAACAACGCCGGGACGTTCGTCTCGTCCACCGAGTTCGGAGACCTGACCGTCGAACACTGGCGTCACGCCATCGACGTGAACCTGACCGGGGCGTTTCTGTGTGCGCATGGGGCGTTCCGGCTGATGAAGCGCCAGGACCCGCGCGGCGGGCGCATCATCAACAACGGGTCCATCTCCGCCCATGCGCCGCGCCCGGGCTCGGCGCCCTACACGGCCTCGAAGCACGCCATCACCGGGCTGACGCGCAGCATCGCCTTGGACGGCCGCCCCTACGGCATCGCCTGCGGTCAGATCGACATCGGCAACGCCGCCACCGACATGACCGCGGCCATGACCAAGGGCGTGCCGCAGGCGGACGGCAGCCTGAAGCCGGAGCCGGTCATGGATGTGGCGCATGTGGCCCGCGCGGTGGTGCAGATGGCCGACCTGCCGCTGGATGCGAACATCCCGTTCATGACCATCATGGCCACGACCATGCCCTTCATGGGGCGCGGCTGAGACCGGCGGTGAGAGGGTCCGACTCTCGCCGCGTCTTTCGCGTCATCCTGCGCCGCAACACGCGGTGAGGATCTCGCGAGGCCACGTGATGAGGCCACGTGATGAGGGCACGTGATGAAGCCACGTGATTCCGGGCCGGCAGTTGCTCACCCCGGCCCGAGACCCTTCGGGCGCGACGCGCCCGGCGATCAATCGAACAGGCTGGAGACGGACCGCTCGTCGCTGATGCGCTGGATCGCCTCGGCCATCAGGGGCGCGATGGTGATCTGGCGGACGTTCTTGGCCAGGCGCATGGCCTCGGTCGCCTGAATGCTGTCGGTGATGACCAGACTGTCCAGCGGCGACGAGGTGACGCGCGCAACCGCGCCGCCCGACAGCACGCCGTGGCTGACATAGGCGCTGACGCCGGTCGCGCCGGCCTGCTTCAGGGCCACCGCCGCATTGCACAGGGTGCCGGCCGAGTCCACGATGTCGTCCATCAGGATGCACAGGCGGCCGCGCACGTCACCGATGATGTTCATCACCTCGGACACGCCCGCACGTTCGCGACGCTTGTCGATGATGGCCAGATCGGCCTCGATCCGGCTGGCCAGACCCCGGGCGCGGACCACGCCGCCCACGTCCGGCGAGACCACGATGGGGCGTTCGTCCGGATAGCGGTCCTGGATGTCCTTGGCGAACACCGGCACGCAGAACAGGTTGTCCAGCGGGATATCGAAGAAGCCCTGGATCTGTCCGGAGTGCAGGTCCAGCGTCACCACCCGGCTGGCCCCGGCGACGGCGATCACGTTGGCCACCAGCTTGGCGGTGATCGGCGTGCGCGGCGAGGTCTTGCGATCCTGTCGGGCGTACCCGAAATAGGGAATCACGGCGGTGATGCGGCGCGCGGAACTGCGGCGCAGCGCGTCCAGCGTCACCAGCAGTTCCATCAGGTTGTCGTTCGCGGGATAGGAGGTGGGCTGAATGACGAACACGTCCTCGCCGCGGACGTTCTCGTGGATTTCCACGAAGACTTCCATGTCCGAAAAGCGGCGCACGGAGGCATCTGTCAATTCAAGGTTGAGATAGGCGGCGATGGCTTCGGCAAGCGGGCGGTTGCCGTTGCAGGCCACAAGTTTCATGGGGCGGTGTCCCTGGAGGCGATGGGCGGGCGACAGCGGGCGCAGCGATGTCCGCAACCAGGATCCGGACCCGGCGGTTCCCGTCGCGGGCCGTGACGGCCGGGGCGCCCCCCGCCGCCAGGCGGGCGGACTATAACAACCGGGTCCTGCACCGACAACACGGCATTCACGGTTATGTCACACCGGGATGAGCCCCGGGGAACCGGAAACCTGTTGAATGGGTCCCGACGCCCTCATTGCGGAGTCACGCCCATCACCGTTGCGGCGGCGTCACCAGCCCCTTGCGCACCAGAATCTCGCCCACCCCCATGGCCGCGCCCTCGGCGATCAGGGCCGCCGTCTCGCCCCAGGCCCCATCCAGCGCGCCCTTGGGAATCAGGTTCTCCTGGTTGATGCGCCCCAGGCTCTCGCCGTCCACATCCAGCAGGTCCCACACGATGGAAACCCGCTCCTGCCCGGCCAGGGTCGAGGGCAGCACCTCCACCGCGCCCCGGACGCGGAGACGGTCGTCCGCCGGCCCTTCCGCGATGGTCACGCCGTTGAACCGGAACAGCCGGGTGAGCGCGGCCTCCAGCGCCTGCTTGCCGTCGCCGGGGGCGCGGGTGACCTCCGGCGGGGCCATCACCAGCGCGGAGACGGACGGGGCGGCCGGCGGCTCCTCCCTCTGCGGGGGGCGCTGCGGCGGGGGCGTCGGCGCGGCTTCGGTCCCGGCGGGCGCCTGCGGCGGCGGCGCCGGTTCGGCGGAAGGGGACGGCGGCGCCGGGGCCCGGGAGGCCACGCCGGTCGGACCAGCCGGACGGGACGGCCCCGCGGCCTCGCCCAGCACCAGGGCGGCCACGGACGCACTGGCGTCGGCCGCCACCCGCGCGGCCACGGGCGCATCCATCGCGGCCCAGTCCCGGGACGGAATCCGCAGGGTCTGCCGCGTCTGGTCGAGCACCGTGCCGTCCGAGGCCGTCAGGTTCCACAGCACCGTCACCCGCATGAGCGAGCCGGCACCATCCGCCCCCGGCTCCGGCAGCACCTCCTGCAGCCAGCCGGCGAGACGCAGCCCGGCCGTGTCGGCCGTCGGCGCGTCCCGCTCCACGGCGGGGATCTCGCGCGCCCGCAGGCGCGCCGCCAGATCCTCGGCAATCAGACGGTCCAGGGGCGGCGGCGCGCCGGCCACCGGCAGCACCGTCACGCCGGCGCCGGCCCTCAGGCTGACGAGCGGGTTGGAATCCGGCGCATAGGCCGTGTGGCGGAACGGCTGCGGCAACCCGCAGCCCGCCAGAACAAGAACCAGGGCCAACGCCCCGGCCGCCCAGGGCAGCAGGGGACCCGGTCCCGGCGAGACCCGCCGCATGCGTCGCCCCCTCAGCGCTCCAGCGCGATGGCCGACAACTGACGGCCGTAATCGGGCTCGCCGCGCAGGGTGGCCCGGCGGTTGGAGAAGAAACGGGCCTCCTCGCGGCAGGTGTCGCAGGGGGTGGGCATGATCTCCCGCACCCCGGCGCGGGCGAGCTGCTTGGCGACGAACCCGGGCAGGTCGAACATGAAGTGCCCCTCGCGGCGGGCGGCCGCGAAAAAGACGCCGTTGTCCTCGTCCTGCTCCATGAACATGCCGGGGAACTCCGGCCCCACCTCATAGGACCGCTGGCCGATGCACGGGCCGATCCCGGCCACGATGCGATCCGGACGCGCGCCCAGGTCCACCATGCGCGCCACACCATTCGCCAGGATGCCGTTCAGCGCGCCGCGCCAGCCGGCATGAATGGCGGCCACCACGCCGGCCTTGCCATCGGCCATCAGCACGGGCGCGCAATCGGCCGTCAGCACGCCCAGCACCAGCCGGGGCTTGGTGGTCACGATCCCGTCCGCCACCGGCAGCTTGTCCTGGGGCCACGGCCCATCGGCGACCAGGACCTCTGTCGTGTGCTGCTGGGCGACCGTCACCAGGGTTTCGGGCGGCATCTCCATTCGCTCAACGGAGCGCAGCCGGTTGCGCTGAACGATCGCCGGATCGTCCTGGGACGAAAAGCCGCAGTTGTTGGTCGCGTACACCCCCTGCGACTGCCCACCGCCCCGGGTGAAATAGGCATGACGGACCCGGCTCAGGGCATTCAACGCGGATACGGTGATCATGCTTCACATCCCCTCGAACCCTGGCAGGACGTCCGATTCCGTCCCCGTTACGGCAAAGGCCCTAAACAACCTGCCCATTTCTTCCGGATCGATCAAGCGGCGAACCGCACGTTGAATCTCCGCATCCTGTTCGGGCGAGCCCCCCTGGCGCAGCATGGCCGCCCGAGCCTCCGCGCCCAGCGCGCGCAGCCACACCCCTTGTTCAACTGGTCCGTGGGCGGCCGCGCCGAACGCCGCGACTGATCGACTCAATGCCTCAAAATCCACATGGGTTGTCAGATCCGCCGTGCCAAGATCCCGCAGAACGGGATGATATCGGTGCCCGCGCACGGCCTGCAGGGTCTCCCCGCAGCCGGATCGCGGATGACCGTAGTCGATGAGCAGCCCGACCCCGCCCTGATGGACGATGCGCCGACCGAGATCCGACACGAACTCGCGCGCCGTCGGGCAGACCTCGGCGATCGCGCCATCGGGGGCGCCATCGGGCGCGCCGTCCCGCAACCGGGGATGGAGGTCGTCGGCCGGGGCGGGCTCTCCGGTCACGAAGGCGAGCGCCCCGGCCCCGTCCAGCCCGACGCGCCGCAGGTGCCAGCGCCCAGCCGCCCGCACGTACTGGCGCACCGGCAGGGCGTCCAGGAACTCGTTGCCGACCAGGAACAGGGGGGCGTCGTCCGGCACCGTCGCCAGGGTGTCGTGCCAGGCGGCAACCGCGTCGCCCAGGGTCGCCCGCTGGGTCTCGCGCAGGGTGGGACTGGTCTCGACGACGTGGACCTCCAGGGCGGCGCGGAACGCCGGCACGGGCGCCAGCGCGCGCAGGGCATCCGCCATCAGGGTGCCGCGCCCCGGGCCGCACTCGACCAGGATCACGCGGGGCGGCCTGCCCATCATCTGCCAGACCACGGCCAGCCACAGGCCGATGATCTCGCCGAACACCTGACTGATTTCGGGCGCCGTGACGAAATCCCCGGCCGCGCCGATGGCCGGGCCGCGCGCGTAATAGGCGGCGTTGGCCTCGGCCATGACGGTCTCGACCGGCAGCGGCCCCTCGGCCGCGATCCGCGCCCGCAGGCGCGCGTCCAGCGTGCCGTCGGTCATGCGGGGTCCCGGCGCGGCTGCCGCCACGCATGGGCCAGGAACCCGATGCCGGCCAGGATCATCGGCACCGACAGGATCTGTCCCATGGTCGCGAGGCCGAACAGATGGCCGAGCTGGGGATCGGGCTCGCGCGCGAACTCGACCAGAACACGGGAAACCCCGTAGCCGATCATGAACACGCCGATCAGGCTGCCCGGCCGGAAGCGGACCGCCGGCACCCGCCACAGCACCGCCAGGATGACGAACAGCAGCAGCCCCTCCAGCGCGGCCTCGTAGAGCTGGCTGGGGTGGCGCGGCAGACCCAGGGGATCGGTCGGGAACACCATGGACCACGGCAGGTCCGGGGCCGGGCGGCCGTACAGCTCGGCGTTCACGAAGTTCGCCAGCCGCCCGAAGAACAGGCCCACGGGCGCCGCGCAGGCGATGATGTCGCCCATGGAGAGAATCGGAATGCGATGGCGGCGGCCGAACAGGATGACGGCCGCGATCACCCCCAGAAATCCGCCGTGGAAGGACATGCCGCCCTGCCAGACCATGGCGACTTCCAGCGGGTGCGACAGGTAATAGCCGGGATTGTAGAACAGCACGTAGCCAAGCCGCCCGCCCAGCACCACGCCCAGGGTGGCCCAGACCAGGAAGTCGTCGGCGCGCTCGCCGGGCAGCACGGCCGGCGGCGCCTGGCCCAGCCGGCGGACGTACCACCAGCCCAGCAGCAGGCCGGCGATATAGGCCAGGGCATACCAGCGGATCGCCAGCGGTCCCAGCTCGAACGCGATGGGATCGATCATCGGAAACGGCAGCACGGCGCGGCCCCCCTCGGCCTTCTCTCGACGTCAGGCCTTGAGCTTGTAGCCCGACCGCAGCATCCCATAGCCCACGGCCAGCAGCAGGGCGTTGGTCAGCCCAACCACCACCAGCCCGACCATGGGCAACGCGTCGTCATGCCCGATGAAGCCGTAGCGGAAGCCGTCGATCATATAGAAGAACGGGTTGATGTGAGCCACGATCTGCATGTTCTCGGGCAGCCGGTCGATCGAATAGAACGTGCCCGACAGGAACGACAGCGGGGTGACGATGAAGTTGGTCACGGCCGCCATGTGGTCGAACTTGTCCGCCCAGATGCCCGCGATGATGCCCAGCAGCGACAGCATCATGGACGCCCCGATGGCGTGGAACAGGATGAAACCCACGTTGTGCACGTGGATGGTCACGAAGAACGCCATGGCGACCAGCACGGCCACGCCGACCACCAGGCCACGGCTGATCCCGCCAAGGGCATAGGCGGCCAGGATCTCCCCACCTGACAGCGGCGGCATCAGCACGTCCACGATGTTGCCCTGGACCTTGGAGATGATGACCGACGACGAGGTGTTGGCGAAGGCGTTCTGGACCATCGCCATCATGATGAGGCCCGGCGCCAGGAACTCCATGAACGAGATGCCCGGCACGTGCTGGGCCACGTCCCGCCCCAGGGCCAGAACGAAGATCGCCAGGAAGATGAGGGTGGTGACGATGGGCGCCATGATGGTCTGCATGTAGACCTTCAGGAAGCGGCGCACCTCCTTGAGGTACAGCTCCCAGGTGCCGCGCCAGTTGACCGCGCCGATGTGGCGCGGCGGCGGAAGGGTGTCACGGTCGATCTTGGCGCCATCGCGCACGGAGAGGCTCCTGTAAACATTTTGGGGCATGTCGGCTGTTTAGGCCCGGCGGGCCGTCGGCGCAAGGGATGCGACGATGACGGTTGGTCATGGTCCGGCCCGGGCCCTGCGTGCTATCTGGGCCGTCATGCGGTCACGGCAAGAGAAGAAACGGCGCCCCTCCGATCCGGAGCGCCCGGCGGAGGACCCGAACCGGCGCCCGCGCGCGCCGCGGAAGGTCTCGGCCCCATCGCTTGAGAACGCGGCCGTGTTCTACCTGCAACGGTTCTCGGCCAGTTCGGAGCGCCTGCGTCGGGTCCTGTGGCGGCGGGTGGAGCGCTCGGCCCGCATCCACCCGGACGTGGACCGGGCGGCGGCGGCCGCGTGGATCGACGCCATCGTGGAGAAGTTCGAGCGCCTCGGCCTGCTGGACGACGCGAAACACGCCGAGACCAAGGCCGGCGCCCTGTTCCGCCGGGGCGACTCGCGCCGGGCCATCGCCGCGCGTCTGCGCGCCGACGGCGTGGACCGCGACACGGTGGACACCGCGCTGGAGGCCCTGGAGGAGCACGCCCCCGATCCGGACCTTGCGGCCGCCGCGACCCTCGCCCGACGCAAGCGGCTGGGTCCCTATCGGTCGTGCGCCGCCGCCCGCGCCGAGCACCGCCAGCGCGACATGGCGGCGCTGGCCCGCAAGGGATTCGCGCCCTCGGTGGCCCTGGCCGTGCTGGACGCCGAGGACGTGGCGGCGCTGGAAGCGCAACTCGCAGAGGATCAGGCGTGATCGGGGGGCGCCTCCCCTACCGATCGTTGCGCAGACAGGCTCAGGACGATAGTTTGCCGGCAGGCGTGAGCCTGCGCCTTAGGGAAACACCTGCGCGCACCGATCCCAGCACAAGCGGCCGTCATGCCCCCCATCACCAAGGCCACCCTGAAACAGCAGATCGCCGATCTCTGCTTCCCCCCTGTCCTGGACGGCGAAACCGAGGCGCGCTCCCGGGAGACGCTCGATCTGGCCACGGCCGGACCGGCCATCGCCAAGGGGGCCACAGAAGGGTCGCGCGCGTTCTACAACACGGACCTGATGGCGCTGCTGTCCCTCATCATGGGCAGCCGAGAGAACGACGGGACGTATCATTGGGCGCTGGCCCAACTGTTCATCTTTCTCGCGCAGGTCCACGATCCCCGGCATGACCTTCTGGAACGGCTGGCCGAACACTGGGCCTGGTGTCTGGAGGACGCGGACACCCCCACGCGCCAGACGCTGGAGGGCGCGGGCCTGGGGTCGGACACGCTGGAGCAGGTCCGCCACTACGCGAAAAAAGTCCGGCGGGCGCGCAGCACGCTGTATCCCCGCGCCCGCCAGCAGACCAACTCCCGAACCTATCTGACGGCGGCGCTCGGCCTGGACGCAGACGGTCACGGGCAAGCGCCCGACCCGATCCCCGAAGACGCGACTTTCGTGGTGCTCGGCACCTGTTTCGCGCGCAACATCCACACGGCCTTTCAGGACCGGGGCATCGCCAGCCACCATGTCGCGCTGGCGGAGGAAAACCCGGCCGAGGCCCAGTTCGCGGCGCTCGCCGCCCGTCAGGATACGGCCCGACTGATCCGGACAGGCACCCCCTGCGTCATTCTCACCCTGGGGTTCGCCGAGACCCGCCCCATCGACGGCGAGCAACGCCGGTCCGGCCGCCTGTCGCGCTTCAGCACGCCGGAGCATGTGGCGGACCGGATCGTGCAGGGGGTTCGGGCGCTGAGGGCGCTCAATCCGGCCGTGCGCATCTTCATCACGGTGTCGCCCGTGCCGCTGGAGGGCACGGCCTCCGCGTTCAGCGTGTTCGAAGCGAACGCCGTGTCCAAATCCATCGTGCGCTACGCCGTCGCCCTGGCCGGCGAGGAGGAGCCCGGGTTCACCTACTTCCCCAGCTACGAGATCGTCACCCAGATCGCGCCCGCCCTGGGCCTCAGCGGCTTCGGCGGCGACGACGGCCACCCGCGCCACGTGGACAAGGCGCTGGTGGCGTTCATCTGCGGCCTGTTCCTGGAGACCTATTGCCCCTGGGCGGCCTAAAGCGGATCCGACCTCGGCGTCCGGCCCGTGCCCGTGGAGCCGAAGCCGCCGGACCCGCGCGGGCTGTCGGGCAGGATCTCCACCGGCTCCCAGGCCACCCGCGTGACCGGCGCGACGACAAGTTGGGCGACGCGCATGCCCCGGCTCACCGTCACGGCCTCCGGACCGTGGTTGACCAGGATCACGCCCACCTCGCCGCGATAGTCCGCGTCGATGGTGCCGGGCGCGTTCAGCACCGTGACCCCGTGCCGCGCCGCCAGTCCGGAGCGCGGCCGAACCTGGGCTTCGTGCGTGGCCGGCAGGGCAAGGGCGATGCCGGTGGGGATGGTGGCGAAGGCCCCGGGGGTCAGAACCACATCCTCCGCGACCGCAGCCAGCAGATCCAGGCCCGCCGCACCCGCCGTGGCATAGGCCGGCAGGTCCAGATCCTCGGCGCCCGGCAGACGGCGGATGGGAACGCTCAGGGAGCCGGTCATGCCGCCGGCCCCAGGGCGTCGGCGATGCGGGCGGCAAGGCCCCGACCCACCTCCGCCTTGGACTGCGCCGGCCAGGACTCCACGCCGTCCGCCGTGATGAGGTGCACGGTGTTGGCATCGCCCCCGAAGGTGCCCGTGGCGGCACTCACGTCGTTGGCCAGGATCCAGTCGCAGCCCTTGCGGTCGCGCTTGGCGCGGGCGTGCTCGACCACCTGTTCCGTCTCGGCGGCGAAACCCACCACGAGCCCCGGCCGGCCCTCGCCCGCCTGGGACAGCGTGGCGAGAATATCCGGGTTCTCGGTGAGGGACAGGGCCAGCGCGTCCCCTCCCGACCCCTTCTTGAGCTTCTGGTCGGCCGCGTCCGCGACCCGCCAGTCCGCCACGGCGGCGGCGCAGACCACCACATCCACGGGCAGGGTCTCGCGGCAGGCGGCCAGCATGTCCCGGGCGCTCTCCACATGCATCGCCCGCACCCCCGGCGGATCGGGCAGCGTGACCGGCCCCGTCACCAGCGTGACCTCGGCCCCCAACGCGGCCAGGGCCGCCGCGATGGCGTGGCCCTGCTTGCCGGAGCTGCGGTTGGCGATGTAGCGCACCGGGTCGATGGGCTCGTGCGTCGGTCCGCTGGTGACCAGGGCGCGGCGGCCCTTCAGCGGCTGGTCCGGTCCCGTCAGGGCGCGTTCGATGGCCTCCAGGATGGCGGCCGGCTCCGCCATGCGGCCCGGCCCGTATTCGCCGCAGGCCATATCGCCCGAGTCCGGGCCGACCACCGCGATCCCGCGCGTCCGCAGCAGGTCCATGTTCGCGCGGGTCGCGGGATGCTCCCACATGCGAACATTCATGGCGGGCGCGACCAGCACCGGCGTGTCGGTCGCCAGCAGCACCGTCGAGGCCAGATCGTCCGCCAGCCCGTGGGCCATGCGGGCCAGGATGTTGGCGGTCGCCGGCGCCACCACCAGCAGGTCGGCGTCCCGCGAGAGCTGGATGTGCCCCATCTCCGCCTCGTCGGTCAGCGAGAACAGGTCGGTGTAGACCTTGTCCTCGGTCAGCGCCGACAGGGACAGGGGGGTGACGAACTGGTGCGCGGACCCGGTCATGACGGCGCGCACGGCGGCGCCGCGCTCACGCAGGCGGCGGACAAGCTCCAGCGCCTTGTAGGCGGCGATCCCGCCCGAGACGATCAGCAGAATGCGGCGGCCGTTCAGGGAGGACATGGCGAAGGCTCCGGTCGGGGACGCGCGGTCGCGGTCCGGCGACGAAAGGTAGGCAGAAGCGAGAGCGGAGACAAGGGCGCCGCCGATGGAGCGTTCGAGGCCCCGACAGCCGCCGCACCACCCGCCGCCGGGCCACGGCCGCCCCGGGCCTATCCCACGCTGACCGTATCCTCGCTGCCGTGAGCGCCCGCCATCATCGCCGGGCAGTCGTCACGGCGCGGCTGGTAGTCCTCCACCAGCTCCCGCAGAACCCCAAGGGCGTCGGGCTCGTCGCCCTGGGCGGACAGCAGGGCCAGCTTTTCCAGCGACGCCTTCAGGCGGGCATCATCCACGCGCCGGGGGCTGGCCACCAGAATGCCGTCGCGGCCGGTATCCACCAGCGGTTCGCCGCCATGGAAGACCTCTTCGTACAGCTTCTCGCCCGGCCGCAACCCGGTGTAGACGATGCTCACGTCCTCGTCCACGCGCCGCCCCGACAGCCGGATCATGTTGCGCGCCAGATCGGCGATACGGATCGGCTTGCCCATGTCCAGCACGAAGACATGGCCCCGATAGGACGCCTGATCCTCGCCCAGGGCGGCGGCCTGGAGCACCAGTTCCACCGCCTCGGCGATGGTCATGAAATAGCGGCTGACCTCGGGATGGGTCACGGTCAGGGGACCGCCCTTCTCCAACTGGCGCTGGAACAGCGGCACGACGGACCCGGTCGAGCCCAGCACGTTGCCAAAGCGGACCGACATGAAGCGCGGTCCCTGCGCCCCGCCCGTGCCGAGCAGGTCCAGCGCCTGACAGTACTGCTCGGCCACTCGCTTCGTGGCGCCCATGACGTTGGTCGGATTCACGGCCTTGTCGGTCGAGATCATCACCATGGCCGCCACGCCGTGGCGGCGGCAGGCGTCGGCCACGTTGCGGGTGCCCAGGATGTTGGTCTTGACGCCTTCCAGCGGCTGCTCTTCCACGATCGGCACATGCTTGAGCGCGGCGGCGTGGAAGACCAGATCGGGCCGTTCGGCCGCGAACACCTGATCGATCCGCCCCCGGTCGCGGACATCCACGATCAGGGACAAGCGCGACAGATCGGGCGCGCGATCCTGCATCTCCTGGTCGATGGAATAGAGGGCGTATTCGCTGACATCGGCCAGCACCAGATGGGCAGGCCCCAGGGCCGCGATCTGCCGCGTCAGTTCCGAGCCGATGCTGCCCCCCGCCCCGGTGACCAGAACGCGGCGCCCGCCGACCAGCCGGCGCATGCTGTCGCGGTCCAGGGTGCGCTGCTCGCGGCCCAGCAGGTCCTCAATGGCGACGGCGCGCACGTTCAGCACGTCCTCGGCGTGACCATCCCGGAAGTCCACCAGACGCGGAATCCGCACCATGGTGATGCCGCAGGCCTCGACGCCCTTCATCAGGGCCAGGGCGGTGTCTCGGTCGAAGTCTCGGGTCAGCACCAGATGTTCGGGTTTGCGCGCCCCCAGTTCGGCACACACCTTCTCCAGGTCCTGCAGCCGGCCCAATACGATCTTGCCGTGGATGCTGAGGCCCACGCGCTTGGTCTTGTCCGACAACAGGCCGACGACCTCGTAGCTCGCGTGCGAGCGGTTCTGCAGGGCGCGGATGAACAGTTCCGCCTCGTCCCCGGCGCCGGCCAGCAGAACTCGCGTCCGGTCGGGTCGCTCCTGCTCCAGAATCCGCTCGAAGCGCCGGTCCTTCATGGTGCGGTAGACGAACCGCGGCCCGCCCAGCAGGGCCGGCATGACGAACCAGATGATGACGAAGAACGAGCGCGGCAGGGGCTCCAGCCGGTACATCAGGAACACGATGACCATGAACATCAGCACGGTCAGGCTGACCGCCCGGATGATCGCGATCAGATCGTTGACCGAGGCATAGCGCCAGACGCCCCGGTACAGGCCCTGCGTCCGGAGCGCGATGGCCGCCACCGCCACGAACACCACGCCGATGACCAGAAGCTGTTGCGGGTCGTCGTGGTTCAGCAGCCCATCGCCCAGGCGCAGCCACAACGAGACCACGAAGGCGACGGCGGACATGACGATGTCATGCGCGTAGGCGATATGGGCACGGGGCAGGCGCACGTATGGCTTCTCTTCCGCGAGACCAGTTCCGGGGGCATCACGGCGTCCCCTGCCAAGCCTTTTATCCCCTTGAGCGGCACCCGACCAGCCTTAACGGGTGGTTCGTTCCGGTAGGGGGCAAGATCATGCCAGGCCCGGCTTGAAGACACGAATATCAAAATCCATCCGCGATATAAAACCAAAAAGAGTAGACCACCCATTCACGTGGTCGGACTCGACCAGACCGCCTCGTCCGCGGCAAACGCCCCTGATCCCGAACGCTGCGCCCTTCCCCCTGGAGTCGGGGTTGCGAGTCGGGCATGGCTAGAGCCCGTAGGCCTCCAGCATTTCATAGTGCGCACCATCGCGGGTCAGGTGGCTGCGGTACAGCACGACCGCGTCGGCCGTGAAGGGCGGAAAGGCTCGGTCGTTGTGGGCGGCGATGAACCCTTCCAGGCGGGCCGAGTCGGGATGGCGAAGGCGGGCCAGGGTGACGTGGGGGGTGAACTTGCGGCCTTCCGCCGGAAAACCGGCGCGCTGAGCGGCGGCCTCGACGCGGCCGTGCAGGTGCATCAGGGCCGGATCGCGCGCGGCCCCGACCCACAGCGTGTGGACCTTGCGGCCCTGCCCGAAGGTGCCGATGCCTTGCAAGCGCACGGGTGCGGGGGCCGCCTTCAGGGTGCGCAACGCCCCGTCCAGGTCCTCCCCCCGGGCCGGGTCCACCTCGCCCAGGAAGCGCAGAGTCAGGTGCAGGTTGTCGGCCTCCACCCAGCGGGCGCCCGGCAGCCCGATGGCCAGGGCCGCGAGTTCGGCGCGCAGGTCCGGCGGCGGCGCTAGTCCGAGGAACAGCCGCATGGGTCCGCCTTTTCCAGCAGCCGTTCGACCTTGGGGAGGATGTTCTCCACCATCACGGACACCCCCTCGGCGGTGGGGTGGATGCCGTCCGACTGGTTGAGGGCCGGATCGGCCGCCACGCCTTCCAGGAAGAAGGGGTAGAACAGCACGCCGGTGCGCTCAGCGACCTCGGGGAAGACGGTATTGAAGGCCTCGCCGTAGTCGCGGCCCAGGTTCGGCGGGGCCAGCATGCCGGCGATCATGACCTGGACCTCTTCGGACTTCAGGCGCCGCACGATGGCGGTCAGGTGCTCGCGCGTCTGCGCCGGGTCGAGCCCGCGCAGGCCGTCGTTGCCGCCCAGGGCCACGATGGCCGCGTCCGGCTCCTCCGCCAGCACCCAGTCCAGGCGCGCCCGACCGCCCGCCGTGGTGTCGCCCGAGACCCCGGCGTTGAGAACGGTCACCTCGTGGCCCGCATCCCCCAGCGCCTCTTCCAGTTGGACGGGGAACGCCTTGTCCTGCGGCAGGTTGTAGCCGGCGGTCAGGCTGTCGCCCAGGACCAGGAGCCGCAGCGCCTCCGCCCCGGCCGCCGGGGCGGCCGCCCCAACACCCACGGTCAGCACGACGGCCATGACGGCCATGACGGCTTTCAACCGGCGGCCCGGATGCCCATGTGTGCGCTGAGGCCGGGCGGGCGCGACCGCCGCCCACCGCCGCCGATTTCGCGTTTTCCAAGGGTTAGCAAAAACCATGACAGACTCCCAGACGGCCCCGCCGACCATTCGCCTGCGCGACCTCGACCTGACCCTGACGGGTCCGGCGGACGCGGTCAACATCCTGCGCGGCGTGGATCTGGAGGTGCCCCAGGGCGCCGCCGTCGGGCTTGTCGGGCCGTCCGGCGCGGGCAAGTCCAGCCTGCTGATGGTCACCGCCGGCCTGCAGCGGCCCACGGCGGGGTCGGTCACGGTGGCGGGTCAGGACCTGGGCACCCTGGACGAGGACGCCCTGGCCCGCTTCCGGCGCGATCATGTGGGGGTGGTGTTCCAGGGCTTCCACCTGATCCCGACCATGACCGCCGAGGAAAACGTGGCCGTGCCGCTGGAGTTCGCCGGCCGCAAGGACGCGTTCGACGTGGCCCGGGCGCAGTTGGAAGCGGTCGGGCTGGGCCATCGCCTGGGGCACTATCCGGGCCAACTGTCCGGCGGCGAGCAGCAGCGTGTTGCGCTCGCCCGCGCCTTCGCGCCCGGCCCCCGCCTTTTGCTGGCGGACGAGCCCACCGGCAACCTGGACGGCGAGACCGGCGCCCTGGTCATGGACCTGCTGTTCCGCCTGCACGACGAGCAGAAGACGACCCTGATGCTCATCACCCACGATCTGGCGCTGGCCGGGCGCTGCGACCGGGTCATCCGCATCCAGGACGGCGCCATCACCGAGGATCGCGCCACCCGGGAGGCCGCATGACCGCCCGCGCCCTGTCCCATTCGCTGCCCCTCTCGCTGCGGCTGGCCCTGCGCGAAATGCGCGGCGGCCTGTCCGGCTTCCGCGTGCTGGTGGCCTGTCTGGCCCTGGGCGTGTTCGCCATCGCCGCCGCCGGCTCCATGAACCGCGCCATCCAGGAGGGCCTGGAGGCCGACGCCCAGGCCCTTCTGGGCGGGGACCTGGAGGTGGAGCGGCGCTACCGCCCGCCCGACGCCGACCAGTTGAACATGATGCGGGAGATGGCCTCGGTCTCGAACACCGTGGACATGCGCGCCATGGCCATCGCGCCCACGGGCGACGGCGACCGGGCGCTGGTGGAGTTGAAGGCGGTGGACGACGCCTATCCGCTCTACGGCCAGATGGACCTTGAGGACGGCGGCGCCCTGGCGGTCGCGCTGGCGCGCCGGGACGGCACCTGGGGGGCCGTCGCCGATCCCAATCTGTTGTCGCGGCTGGGGCTGGCCGTGGGCGACCGCATCCGGCTGGGCGAGGCCACCCTGGAGGTTCGCGCCGCCATCGCCCGCGAGCCGGATCGGGTCGCCAGCCTATTTTCGCTCGGCCCCCGGCTGATGATCCACGCCGATGCCCTGCCGGCCACCGAGCTGATCCAGCCGGGCAGCCTGGTCGAGTACGAGACCCGGCTGCGCGCGGACCAGGGCACCACGCCGGCGGCCATCCGCGCCGTCCTGCAAACGACCTTCCCGGACGCGGGGTGGCGCATTCGGGGCACCGATCAGGCCGCGCCCGGGCTGACCGGCTTCCTGGAGAACCTGACGCTCTATCTCACATTGGTGGGGCTGACCTCCCTTCTGGTGGGCGGCATCGGCGTGGCCAACGCCACGCGGGCCTACCTCCAGGGCCGGATGACCACCATTGCCACGCTGAAGTGCCTGGGGGCCCCCGCCGGGACCATCTTCCGCGTCTACTTCATCCAGATCGGGTTGCTGGCGCTGCTGGGCGTGGCCATCGGCGTCATCGCCGGCGTGTCCGCGCCCTTCCTGGCCCAGGCGGTGGCCGGCGACTGGCTGCCGGTTCGGGCGCGTGTCGCCCTGTATGCCGAACCGGCGCTGCTGGCGCTGGCGAGCGGCGCGCTGGTCGCGCTGGTGTTCGCCGTCTGGCCGCTGGCCCGGGCGCGGGACATCCCGGCGCTGGCCATCTTCAAGGGCGCCCTGGCGGACCCGGGCGGCTGGCCCCGGCGGCACTATCTGCTGCTGATCGGGACCGCGCTGGCGGCGCTGGTGGCCGTGACGGTGCTCAGCGCGGTGGACCGGCAGTTCGCGCTGGTGTTCGTCACCGGGGCCGCCGTCGCCATGGGCCTGTTCGCGCTCGCCGCCGGCGGCGTGCAGGCGCTGGCGCGGCGGTCGGGACCGCTGGCACGCGGCCGCCCCGGCCTGCGCCTGGCCCTGGCCAACCTGCACCGGCCGGGCACCGCCACGAGTTCGGTGGTGCTGTCGCTGGGCCTGGGGCTGTCGGTGCTGGTCATCGTCGCCCTGATCCAGGGCAACCTGAACCGCCAGATCGACGAGCGGTTGCCGGCCGAAGCCCCCTCGTTCTTCTTCATCGACATCCAGCCCTATCAGGTGGAGCAGTTCCGGGGCATCCTGGCCGACGCCGAAGGCGTGGGCCGCACCGCCTATGCCGATATGGTCCGGGGCCGGATCACCGCGCTGGACGGCGTGCCCACCGCCGAGGCCGAGGTGCATCCCGACACCCGCTGGGCGCTGCGAGGCGACCGGGGCTTTACCACCGGCGACGCGCCGCCCGACAACGCCGAGATCGTGCGCGGAGAGTGGTGGGCCGCCGACTACGACGGGCCGCCGCTGTTCTCGCTGACCGAGGAACTGGCGACCGGCTTCGGCCTGGACATCGGCGACAGCATGACCGTCAACATCCTGGGCCGGGAGATCACGGGCACGCTCGCGAACACGCGCCGCGTGGACTGGGGATCCCTGCGCATCAACTTCACCTTCATGGTCTCGCCGGGTGCGCTGGAGGGCGCGCCGCGCACCTGGATCGCGACCGTGCGGGTGGACGAGTCCCAGGAAACCGCGCTGGAACGCGCGGTGACCGACGCCTTCCCCAACGTCTCGGCGATCCGGGTCAAGGGCGCGCTGGAGACCGTGCGCGGCATTCTGGACACCGCCGCGCGGGCGATCACGGCGACGGCCGCCGTTACCCTGGTGGCTGGCGCGCTGGTGCTGGCGGGCGCATTCGCCGCCGGGCACGGCCGCCGGGTCTACGAGGCCGTGGTGTTGAAGGTGGTGGGCGCGACGCGCGGCGACCTGCTGCGGGGCTACCTGCTGGAATACGGCCTGCTTGGGCTGGCCACAGGCCTGATCGCCGCCGGCGTCGGCACACTGGCGGCCTGGGGCGTCATCGTGTTCGTGATGGACGGCGGCTGGACCTTCCTGCCGGGCGTGGTGCTCACCACGCTGGTCGCCTGCGTGCTGGTCACGCTGGCGGCGGGCTACCTGGGCACATGGCGGGCGTTGGGTGGACAGGCGGCGCCCTACCTGCGGAACGAGTGACCGCGCGGGCCGGCGCGGCGTGGTGGAGGATCAGCCGCCTCCGCCGCCGCCGGCGGGCTGGGTGGCGAGGAAGATGATCTCGCCCACCAGGTCCTCAAGGGACTGGTAGTCCTGGGTGTATTGCAGCGAGTCGCCGGGCTGCAGCGTGTCCGCCTCGTTGCCCGGGATCAGCTTGATGTAGCTGCCGCCCAACAGACCATCGCTGGTGATGACCGCGCGGGTATCCACGGGAAGCTGCACGCTCTCCAGCACGGTCATGTCCACGACGGCCTCGAAGGTCTGGGGGTCCAGGCGCTGGCCGGTGACCGATCCCACCTGGATGCCGGCCAGACGGACCTCGCCGCCCACGGTCAGGCCGCCCACCTTGGTGAAGCTGGCGCGGACGGGATAGCCCTGGACCTGACGCAGATCGGCGGTGGTGTAGGCGAACACCAGGAACACGGCGGCCACCAACAGCACCAGAGCGCCCAGGATGGTTTCCAGGGGATTGCGGTTCATGGATCCTCCGCGCCTCAGTACCCGACCGGCTCGTTGGGATCGAGCCCGCGTTCCTGCTTGGCGCGGGCGACGATCTTGCCGAGCAGATCCTCAATGATGACCGAATCCTGCGTATAGTCGAACCAGCCGCCGGGCTCCAGCACGTCCAGCGCCCCGCCCGGTTCCAGTTCCACGAATTTGCCGCCCATCAGACCATCGGTCTGGATCATGGCGGCGGAATCCTCGGGCAGTTCGACGGACGCGGCGATTCGGAAGGTGACCACCGCCCGGTAGTAGGAATCCAGGCTCATGCTCACCACCTCGCCCACATCGATGCCCGCCATGCGCACGGCGGTGCCCGCCCGGATCCCGTCGGCCTGCCCGAAGCGGGCCTTCAGCTCATAGGAGCCGTCGGCCGACAGCGGCCCGGTCCCCTGATCCCCGATGCCCGACGAACTGTAGGCGAACACGAGCACGGCCGCCGCCAGAACGGCCGACCCGACCATCAGTTCGCGCCGTGGCTCGATGCTCATGGCTGCCCTTTCCTCGCCCGCTGGCTCACCCGCCCGGGGTCCATGCCTGGTAGTCCCCACTCGCCGGCTGGCGGGCGCCGCCCCGGCGTTCGTCGCCCGTCGGCACATAGGCCCCCGGCGTGCCCGACAGGTTGGGAACGTGAGGTTTCGTCCAGGGCCGCTGCGACGCCGTCAGCGGCGCGTCCACGGTGTGGTGAAGCCACGCGTGCCATTCGGGCGGGACCTTCGACGATTCGGGCAGCCCCTTGAACATGACCCAGCGCTTGGGCCGGCGCGTCTTGGGGGGACGGCGCTCCTCGTAGTACACATTGCCGAAAGGATCGCTGCCCACGCGGCGACCGTTGAGACGGCTGAAGATGCGGGTTCCGATGGACATGGATTGGACACGGGCCTCGTGCGTGCGGGAAACCGGGGCGCGCCAGATGCTGGCGCCGCCGATCCGAAGGGACGTGCGCCTACACTAGTGCGGAATGCAGCCTGTTGGAAGGATCAAGGCCCCGACCCGGCCCGGGGGCCCCGACCGATCGCGGGGGGTCACTCGTTCACGATGCGCAGACTGCGGGGCTTGTCGCGATCCGACAGGATCCCGTCCACGGTCTCGTGGTATGCCTCCCAGGTCTCGCAATAGTCCTGAACGGCCTGACGCACGCACGCCTCGATCGGACGGTCCGTCCGCTCCGCGAGAGCCTTGACGCGCGCGAGCAGGTCCGGCGGAAGAATGGTGGCAAGGGAATCGTGTTCGCCCATCGCGAATGGCCCCTTTAAGAATGGTGTTCGGTCGCCGCGTGACCGCGGCGCAAGACCGGCTGCCCCAGCGGACTGTATCGAAGGGGTTGGGCATTGTCACAGACTATTGTCGCGAGTCGGCCCACCCCAAGCCGTATGACCAGCATAGAGTCGTTCAGATGAGCAAGACCACGGGCGGCCGCAAGGGCGGCGGCGGATCCAGACCACGTTCGACCGGCACGGGCGCGGCCAGCCGTCGCGGCGGATCCTCCGGTTCCAGCCCCACCCGCTCCACCCGGACCGCCAAGACCACCAAGACCGCCAAGACCGGCCCCCCGAAGGCGGCTCCCAAGAAGGCCGCCGCCAAACCCGGCGCCCAATCCAGCGGCAAGGGCGCGCCCGCGAGACCGTCCCGCGCGAAGCCCGCCTCCTCCCCGAAAGCGACCGCCGCCCCCCGCAAGGCTCCCCGAGCCAAGCCGGCGGGACGGCGGCGCGCCGCGGCGCCCGGCCGCCGAGGCCGGGGCCGGGGCCCCGCGCGGCCCCGCCTCGCCCTGGCCTGGGTGGCGCTCAAGTGGTCCCTGGTCGTCGCCATCTGGTCCACCGTCGCCCTGGCCGCCGTGGTGGCGTTCTATGCCTACGACCTGCCGGACATCCAGGCCGCCACCGCCCGCACCCGCCCCGCCGGCATCACCATCCAGGCCGTGGACGGCACCCCGCTGGCCGTCTCGGGCGAGGTCTACGGCGACCCCGTCAGCGTGGACACCGTGCCGCCGATCCTGGTGCAGGCCGTGCTCGCCACCGAGGACCGCCGCTTCCGTCATCACTGGGGCGTCGATCCCGTCGGCGTGGCCCGCGCCCTGGTGGCGAACCTGCGCGAGGGTCAGGTGGTCCAGGGCGGCAGCACCATCACCCAGCAGGTGGCCAAGACCCTGTTCCTGACCCCGGACAGGACCCTGCGCCGCAAGGTCCAGGAAGCCCTGCTGGCGTTGTGGCTGGAGAGCACCTTTACCAAGGACCAGATCCTCGGCCTGTACCTGAACCGGGTCTATCTGGGCGCGGGCATCTACGGCATGGACGCGGCCGCCCGGCGCTACTTCCAGCGGCCCGTGCGACGCGTGACGGCCTATCAGGCCGCCGTCCTGGCCGGCCTGATGAAGGCGCCGTCGCGCTACAATCCCGCCGCCAGCCCGGACCGCGCCCACGACCGCGCCCTGGAGGTGCTGGGCAATCTGGTCCAGACCGGCGTGTTCACCCGGGCCGAGGCCCAGCGGATCGCCGCCGAGGGCCGGCCATCCCTGGCGCTGGCGCAGGGCACGGGGCCGGACAGCCGCTACTTCGCGGACTGGGTCCTGAGCCGGCTGGATGGCTATGTGGGCGTGTTCGACCGCGACGTGGTGGTGGAGACCACCCTGGACCCCGCCGCCCAGGCCGCCGCCGAGGCCGCGCTCGCCGGCGTGCTGGACGATCCCGCCGTGCGCGGGCGCGGCGCGACCCAGGGCGCCGTAGTGGTCCTGGACCGGGACGGCGCGGTGCTGGCCATGGTCGGCGGGCGGCGCTACCGGGACAGCCAGTTCAACCGCGCCGCCCAGGCCCGCCGCCAGCCCGGGTCCGCCTTCAAGCCCATCGTCTGGCTGGCCGGCCTGGAAGCGGGCCTGACCCCGGACAGCCGCATCGACGACGCGCCGGTGACGATCCGGGGCTGGTCCCCGCGCAACTACGACGGCCGCTACCGGGGGCCGGTGACCCTGACCGAGGCGCTGGCGCACTCCATCAACACCGTGGCCGTGCGGATCGCCGAGCAGGCCGGGCGCGACCGCGTGGCCGGGCTGGCGCGCCGGCTCGGCCTGACCGGGGTGGATCGCGCCGATCCCTCCATGGCGTTGGGCACGGTGGAGGTCTCGCCGCTGGACATGACGGCGGCCTATGCGCCCTTCGTCAACGGCGGTCATCCCGCCTTTCCCCACGGTGTCGCCCGGGTGACGGCGCGCGACGGCGGCGTGGTCTACGCCCGCCTGCGCGAGGGCGATCCGCCCACCGTGGTCGCCCCCGCCCATGTGCGCGCCATGCGGAGCATGCTCCGCCGCGTGGTCACCGGGGGCACCGGGCGCGCCGCCCAGCCCGACCCGGGGCGCGGCCTGACCGCCTACGGCAAGACCGGCACCACCCAGGACAACCGGGACGCCTGGTTCGTGGGCTTCGTCGAGGACAGGGCCGGGCGGACCGCCGTGGCCGGCGTATGGATCGGCGACGACCGGGGGCGTCCCATGGACGATCTCGGCGGCGGCGGGCCGGCGGCCGACGTCTTCCGGGCGCTGTTCGAGCGCTGGCGGCCGTGAGCGCGAAAATCGGCCACGGCGGGGCCCGCCTCCATTGCGTCCCGGCGCCATGGATCGCATGATCGGGCCATGCCCGACCATCGAACTCGGGAAAGAAACAGCCGGCAGCCCAGGGGAGGATCGACGCCATGAAGACGCGCGCCGCGGTCGCGATGGAGGCCGGCAAGCCGCTGGTCATCGAGGAGGTGGACCTGGACGGCCCCAAAGCCGGCGAGGTGCTGGTGGAGATCAAGGCCACCGGGGTGTGCCACACCGACGCCTTCACCCTGTCCGGGGCCGATCCGGAGGGCCTGTTCCCCACCATCCTGGGCCACGAGGGCGCGGGCGTGGTGCTGGAGGTGGGGGCCGGGGTGACCTCGGTCCAGCCCGGGGACCATGTGATCCCGCTGTACACCCCCGAATGCCGTCAGTGCGAGTACTGCCTGAGCGGCAAGACCAACCTGTGCCAGGCCATCCGCGCCACCCAGGGCAAGGGCCTGATGCCCGACGGCACCAGCCGGTTCTCGCTGAACGGCCGCATGCTGCACCACTACATGGGCTGCTCGACCTTCGCCAATCACACGGTGCTGCCGGAAATCTCGCTGGCGAAGATCGACCCGGACGCGCCCTTCGACAAGGTCTGTTACGTCGGCTGCGGGGTCACCACCGGCGTGGGGGCCGTGCTCTACACCGCGCATGTGGAGCCCGGGGCGAACGTGGTCGTGTTCGGCCTCGGCGGCATCGGCCTGAACGTGATCCAGGGCGCCCGCATGGTGGGCGCGGACATGATCGTGGGCGTGGACATCAACCCGGCCCGCCGCGAGATGGCCGCGCGCTTCGGCATGACGCACTTCGTCAACCCGAACGAGATCGACGGCGATCTGGTCGCGCATCTGGTCGAGCTGACCGGCGGCGGCGCGGACTACAGCTTCGAGTGCATCGGCAACGTGAACGTCATGCGCGCCGCCCTGGAGTGCTGCCACAAGGGCTGGGGGGTCTCCACCATCATCGGGGTCGCCGGGGCGGGCCAGGAGATCTCGACGCGCCCCTTCCAGCTTGTCACCGGCCGCAAATGGCAGGGCACGGCGTTCGGTGGCGCCAGGGGCCGCACCGACGTGCCAAAAATCGTGGACTGGTACATGAAGGGCCGGATCGAGATCGATCCCCTGATTACCCACGTCATGCCGCTGGAGCGCATCAACGACGCCTTCGACCTGATGCACGAGGGCAAGTCGATCCGCAGCGTGATTACGTTCTGATGCCGGGCCTCCGGGTTCGCGCCGGCCGGCCGGACCCGCCCTACTCGGCGGCGGCGGCCGACCGGGAGCCCGCGAGGCGGCGATAGAACTCCGGGTCTTCCAGGGCCGTGACCGAGATGGTGCGGTAGCCGGACTGCGCTTCCTGGTCCGGCACCAGCCGGGCATGGGGCGGGATGCCCTTGAAGTGCACGATCTGGCGGACGGTCCACATGGACTGGAACTGTCCGTCCGTCTTCAGGTATCGGTCGCCCACCTGCACGCCGGCGCGTGCCGCCAGACTGCTGCCCACACCCCCCAACACGCGTCGCAGAAAGCTCATGACCTGCTCCTTGAGCCTACGTCGGGCCGCGCCCGCGCCTCTCCGATCGACTGGCCGGTCCCCCTTCAACCGGGTTGACCTGCCCCTCGAAGTGTGAATAGCCGGCGGCACCCCACGAAGGGGCGTCACCGACCGTGGCCCACAGTCCCGGCGCCGCGCTATGCACGGAACCTTTTCCGTGCTCCGGGCTGGTCTTCACCGAAGACAAGTAAAGCACAGGGCGACTCGCGAAGACAAGAGCGATTCTTAATCGCCCGAATCGGAGCCGCTGTTTCCCATATCCTGAAGAGATGGCCAGGGGCTCATCAATCGCGGCGGCGGGTGAGTGTGGCTCTCCCGCCGCGCGGCACCAGCCCATACAGAAAGGGCGCCGGTTCACGGTGGAACGCGGCGCCCTGAAGGGGTGTCACTGCGGATGAGGCTCGTGCGGACACACGAAGTCTTATCCCGGCATGTCCTCAAGGACACATCGGGACGGCACCACCCCTGTTGATCCGGGAATGCAGCGAGGCCCGGTTACGACGGGTCCTGCTGCTGGCGGGCCTCCAGGGCGCGCTGCAGGCTGCGCTCCGAGAAGTACTCGGCAGCCTGATAGAACCGCCACAGGACGAACAGCCAGCATGCGGCGAAGAGAAGGAGAAGAACGAAGGTCATGGCGGCATCAGTCCCTTGCTCGGCGTTGAACCCTCGGCGGCGGCGGAGACCGCATCCGCCGAGTGACACCCGGGGCGCCGGCCTGCCCGGGCCGCCCCCCACGGCCCCGGCGCGGACCAGGGCCATTCCGGGTTCAGAAAACGCCCAAACCGGCCGGAATGCAAGCCGGATCCGCCCCTGATGCACCTGGAGGTATCCCAAGGGCGGAGGCGGTTTCCCCCATCCGCCTTTCGACACCAGCCCTGCCGGCACGGGCCGTCAACCGAGGTCTCACGTGCCGACGGGATCACGCGTTTTCCATGTAGACGCGCAGCCGTCGCCGGGCCTCGTAGCCGCCGGTCTTGACGTTGACCTCGAAGTCCCGGGCGATGGCGGTTCCGTCGGCCGTGACCTCCAGCGCGACCAGAAACTTGCGCGGCCGGGTCAGTTCGAACTGGGGCACCCCGCCGCCCACCGGATACTGCTGGGCCGGCGGCTTGGAGGAATCGTGCCGGATCACCGGCAGCACCTTGGCGATGCGGTGACGCCCTGTCACCGACATGCCTTCGCGCGCGATCCGCTTGCGGTGCAGAACCCCGTCCAGGCCGTGTTCGCGCAGCACCTTTTCCTGCAGGTGCTCGCGCAGGGTGTCCTTCTCGGCGACCATGCGCGGCTTGCCGATGCGCCCGCCGGAGAAATAGGAATAGCCGGCCAGCTTGAAGTCGTCGTGCGCGGGCAACTGGCGCAGCAACAGGACGAAGTACCCTTTGGACAGGCGGCCTTCGGCGTAGCCCAGCGCCTTTTCCATGTCCCGTTCGGCGCCGGGCTTGATGGAAAGAAGGGTCGTCACGTTGCCGCCGAACTCGACGATGTTGCCCACCTTGACGTCAGCCACGCCTCGCCCTCCCCCAAGGCGCACCGCACCCGCGGTGGCCGTGCGACCGGCCCGGTCCCGGGTTCCCAGTATGCCCAACCGGGAGGGCGCCGCCAACCGGCGGGCAAAACGCGCGGGCTCGGCCCGATCAGTCCGCCAGCCAGGGCGGCAGGTCCTCCAGCGCGGCCAGATCCTCCAGGCGGGGGCGGCGGCGCACCACGTGGAAGCGGTCGCCGTCCACCAGCACCTCGGGCACCAGGGGGCGGCCGTTGTACTGGTTCGCCATCACCGCCCCGTACGCACCGGCGGTCATGAAGGCGATCAGGTCCCCCGGCGCCACGGGAGGAAGCGCGCGGTCGCGGGCGAAGGTGTCCGTGGTCTCGCACACCGGGCCGACCACATCCACGAGCGGGCGCTCGGCGTGCGCGGGCGGTTCCACCACCGGCCAGATGTCATGCCAGGCGTCGTACAGGGCCGGGCGCATCAGGTCGTTCATCGCCGCATCCACCACTGCGAAGGTGCGCGTGATGCCGTCCTTGCGGTAGATCACGCGCGAGACCAGCACGCCCGCATTGCCGGCGATGGCGCGCCCGGGCTCGATGGTCAAGGCACAGCCAAGGTCGCCCAGGGTGCGCCGCACCACCTCGGCATAGGCGGCCGGCGGCGGCGGACTTTCGTCGCCCTGGTGGTAGGGCACGCCCAGCCCCCCGCCCAGGTCCAGCCGCTCCACCGTCACGCCGTCGGCGCGCAGCATCGCCACCAGGTCGCGCACCTTCAGGAAGGCGGCCTCGAACGGCCCCAGGTCCAGAATCTGCGAGCCGATGTGGATCGCCGCCCCCTTGACCGCGATGCCTTCCAGGGTCATCGCGCGCCGGAACACCTGTCGGGCGCTGGTCCACTCGATGCCGAACTTGTTCTCCGCCTTGCCCGTGGTGATCTTGGCGTGGGTGGCGGCATCCACATCCGGATTGACCCGGATCGCCACCGGAGCCTTCACACCCATGCGGCGGGCGACGGTGTCGATGGCGTCCAGCTCCGGTTCGCTCTCCACGTTGAGCTGATGAACCCCGGCCTGCAGGGCCGCGGCAATCTCATCCTCGGTCTTGCCGACGCCCGAGAACACGATGCGCCCCGCCGGCGCCCCGGCGGCCAGCGCCAGCGCCATTTCGCCGCCCGAGACCACATCCACGCCCGACCCCATGCCGGTCAGCAGGCGCAGCACGGCGCGGTTGCCGTTCGCCTTCATGGCGTAGCAGATGGAGGCCCCCAGCCCCGCGAAGGCATCGGCGAACGCGCGGTAGTGACGGGTCAGGGTGGCCGTGGAATAGACGTAGCACGGCGTGCCGACCTCGGCGGCGATGCGGTCGAGGGGCACGGACTCGGCGTGCAGGCGGCCATCAATGTACGAGAAATGGTGCATGGGACTCCAGGCCTCGGGCGGGCAACCCGGTCTGTGGCGCTAATAAACGGGTTGCGTGCGGTCCACGCTGCGCGGGTCAATGATGGACGAGCGGGGGCGTCCTTCCTCCGGGCGAGGCTCGTCCAGGACCCGGGGGGTCGGATAGACGCGCGGGTAGGTGCTGCCCTCCGGCGGCAGGTTCGGCGCCTTGCGGCCGCAGCCGGTCACGAGGGCCAGCGACAGCCCGAGGGCGAGCCCGAACGCCAGACGCCCCGCGCCCCTCACGGCCCCGCCTCCGGCGTCAGGAACCGGGCGCGGGCGTCGGAACAGGCCGCGCGCACCCGGTCCGGCGCCGTGCCGCCCTGGCTGGCGCGGCTGGCGGCGGACCCCGTCGGATCCAGACGCAGACCGGCCGTGATGCGCGGCTCGACGGACTGCAGGTCGGCCAGGGAGAGATCCTCCAGGCCCACGCCCCGATCCTCCGCCAGCCTGACGATGGCCCCGGTCACATGGTGCGCGTCGCGGAACGGCATCCCCAGCGCGCGCACCAGCCAGTCGGCGATATCCGTGGCGGTGGAGAACCCGGCCCCCGCCGCCGCCGCCAGCCGGTCGCGGTTCACGGTCATCTCGGACACCATCCCCGTCATGGCGGCGAGGCAGAGCATCAGGGTGTCCACGGTCTCGAACACCGGCTCCTTGTCCTCCTGCATGTCCTTGGAATACGCCAGCGGCAGGCCCTTCATCACGGTCAGCAGGCCCGTCAGATTGCCATAGACCCGGCCCGTCTTGGCGCGGATCAACTCGGCGGCGTCCGGATTGCGCTTCTGCGGCATGATCGAACTGCCGGTGGAGAACCCGTCGGACAGCCGCACGAACCCGAACTGGGCGCTGGTCCAGATCACCATTTCCTCGGCCAGCCGCGAGAGGTGCATGACGCACAGGCTGGCGGCGGCGAGAAGCTCGATGGCGAAATCCCGGTCCGAGACCGCATCCAGGCTGTTGGCGGTGGGCCGGTCGAAGCCCAGGGCGGCGGCGGTCATGGCCCGGTCGATGGGAAATCCGGTGCCGGCCAGCGCCGCCGAGCCCAGCGGACATTCGTTCAGACGCGCGCGGGCGTCGCGCAGGCGGCCCCGGTCGCGGCCCAGCATCTCCACATAGGCCAGCATGTGATGCCCGAAGGTCACCGGCTGGGCGCTCTGCAGATGCGTGAAGCCGGGCATGACGGCGTCGGCGTGCGCCTCCGCCTGCGCGATCAGCGCCTGTTGCAGCGCGGCGGCCGCCCGATCCAGATCGTCGATGGCATCCCGGGTCCACAGCCGGAAGTCGGTCGCCACCTGATCGTTGCGCGACCGCGCGGTGTGCAGCCGCCCGGCGGCCGGGCCGATGATCTCGCGCAGGCGGGACTCCACGTTCATGTGGATATCCTCCAGCGCGGTCTTGAAGACGAAGCGCCCCTCGACGATCTCTTGCAGCACCTGATCCAGACCGTTCAGAATGGCCTCGCCGTCGGCGCGGTCGATGATGCCCGTCTCGATCAGCATCCGGCAATGGGCCTTCGAGCCCGCGATGTCCTGCCGGTACAGGCGGCGGTCGAAATCGATGGAGGCGTTGATCTGCTCCATGATCGCCGCCGGGCCGCCCGAAAAGCGGCCGCCCCACATGCTGCTGCGGGCCGTCTGGTGTTCGTCGGAGGTCGCCGTGGTCTCGTCCATTCCTGAAGCCTGTCCACCTGGAAAGCCATGAGCCGCAACAGCACGCGCAGTGGGCCGCTGGTCGCCCTCGCCGTTTTCGTCATCGGCCTAGCCGCCATCGGCGGCACCGCGGTCGCGCCCCGGCTGCTCGGGATGCCCATGCCCGGTTCGTCGGAGGGCGGCGGGGGCGGATCGCCCCTGACCCTGTCGGCCGCGGCCGCGCCCGTGCAGGGCGCGCCCTTCCGGAACCAGCGCGGCGACACTGTGACGCTGGACGCCTTCCGCGGCAAGGTGGTTGTGCTGAATTTCTGGGCCACCTGGTGCGGCCCCTGCGTCCGCGAGATGCCGGCGCTGGACCGTCTGCAGGCCACCCTGGGCGGACCCCGATTCGAGGTGGTGGCCGTGTCGGTGGACCAAGCCTCCATGGACACGCTGCGCGGATTCTATCGCCAGACCGGGGTGGAGACCCTGGCGCTCTATCACGACCCCGGCAGCGCGCTGGCCGGGGCGCTGAAGGTCTCCGGGCTGCCGACGACCGTGATTCTGGACCACGAGGGCCGCGAACTGGCCCGCCACATGGGCTACATGGACTGGGACCACCGCCGGTTCGTGGACTGGTTCAAGCGGCGGATCAGCGAGATCCGGTGAGGCCCATCCCCCATCACCGGGGCGCCCCCAGCCTCAGCGACCAGCCGCGCCGCGCCGCCCAGCGGGCCGCCAGCACGGCCCCGGCGATGCCGATGAAGCTGCCCATCAGCACGTCCGACAGGTAGTGCACCGTCACGAACAGGCGGCTCGCGGCCACCATCACGCCGACCGCGACGAACGTGGGCCAGTGGCGCGGGTAGATCATCGCCAGCAGGGCCATGACCACCCAGATGGTCTGGGAGTGCCCGGACGGAAAGCTGTTGGCGGCGGACTGGAACGACAGCGGCGCCACGCCGTACAGGTCCTCTCGGAACAGCCAGACCGGGCGCAGCCGCCCCACGCCGTGCTTGATGAGGGTCACCAGCAGCCCGGTGCCCGCCAGCGCGGCCAGATAGACCAGCCAGACGCGGGCCTCGTCGCGCCAGCGGGTCCAGACGTCGTCCATCACCGTGGCCGTCATGCCCATCTGGCAGCGCACCAGCATGACCACCGCCAGCAGGTACCAGATCAGGCCCTCGCCCACATCGGTGGCGATGGACCAGAACCCCTTCCAGTCGCCCTGCACCTGCGCCTTCAGCATCAGGGCCAGCGGCCGGTCGATCCAGATCGCGGCGATCAGGCAGGCGAGGCCGACCCAGCCGAACGCCACCAATAACGGACGCCGGCGGGCCTGGGCGGTGTGGGCGCGGATGAGGCGGCCCGTCAGGGCGGACAGGGAAACGGACGCACGAGTCACGGACGGGACCTTCTGTCGGGAGGAGTCTGGGACCGGCCGACACACCGATTGACCTGTCGTCGGCCGCTCTTCCACAAGCGATTGAAAGGTTTTCTTAAAGTGGGCCGTTCAGTATTGTGTCCGAGACGGCTGACGCGCTCCGCCCTCGACCGCCGCCCTGCCCTGCCCCGCCGGTTCGTGACGGCCCCATGTCGCTCGCTCCGCCCACAGTCCCGGTCCCGCGCACGCCCGGCCGCCCGCCGCCGGAGGCCCCGCGCTCGCATCCAGGGACCGGCGCGGCCGGACGGGCCGCGTTCTGGACCGTGACCCGCACCGGCGTGCTGCTGCGGCCCATGACACCGGCCGAGGCCGTGCCCGCCCGCGACTTCCTGGTGGCCCAGTACGAGGCGTTCAACGCCGTGGACAACACCGACGAGGGCCACGCCACCTTCCGCGACTTCGTCGCGCCCGACGCCCTGCGCCGGCGGCTGGACGCGGGCAACGTCACGCACCTGGCCGAGCGGGACGGCGCGATCCTGGGCCTGTGTGAACTGCATCGGGACGGCTACCTGACCCTGCTTTACGTGCGCGGCGACCACCAGGGGCGCGGTCTGGGGCGGCGACTGCTGCGCTGCGGCCTCGCCCGCCTGCTGGCGCTGGAACCGGAGACCCGGCAGGTCCGCGTCCGCGCCACCCCCTACGCCCGGCGCTTCTACCTGCGCGCCGGCTTCGAGCCCCTGACGGACACGGTCCAGGACGACCACGGCATCCGGTTCTACCCGCTCGCCCTGCGAATCACGGACGACCGGGGCGGTGCCGACACCCCGCGGGTCAGCGACACATGAAGGCAAGGGTCCGCTCGGCCAATCCCGGCTCGTGCAAGCCGGACACCAACTGGACCTCCTCGTAGACGACCACGCCAAGATGGGCGTGCACCCGCTTCAGCAGGCGCGCCACGACCTGCTTGCGGGCGTCCAGGTGGTTGACATCGTCCAGGGTCAGCGGCGTTTCGTTCAGTTCGAACAGAATGGCCTCGCGCGCCCACGGCGCCTTCATGCAGGCCGGCACGCGCTTGTCCGGCAGCGGCACCAACCGCGCGGTGACGGCCTGATAGCGGAACCGCTGCCCCTGCGTCACGGGCAGCCACAGGGCATCCAACTGCATGTAGGACCCGCCCACCTGGTCCGCCTCGGACCGCGGCAGCACGGTTTCCTTGTCCGGACGGTCGCCGGCCTCGGCGGCGGACTTGCCGTGGCCGCCGCCCCCGCCGGCTGCCAGCGCCGGACCGGCCGCCATCAGACCGACCCCGAGCACAAGCCCAAGCACCAGCGCCGCCAGAGCGCCCCGGCGGGATCCGTGGGCGAAAACGCGCCCCAGGAAAATGGACATTCGGGTGCTCCCGCGTTGTCGGAAGGGTGACGGGCGGAGTATAAACGGGTCGCGCCGAAATCCGCCACCATTCACGGAGAGCCCCATGCGGAACCCCGCCGGAATCCTGACCCGCCGCGCGCTGACGGCCACCGTCGCCGCCGGTGTCGGCCTCGCGACCCTCGCCTCCTCCGCGCTCGTCTCGCCCGCCCGCGCGGCCGATGATCCGCTCAAGGTCGGGTTCATCTATGTGGGCCCCGTGGGCGACTTCGGCTGGTCCTACCAGCACGACCAGGGCCGACAGGCCATCGAGGCCGAATTCGGCGACGCGGTCGAGACCACCTATGTCGAGAGCGTGCCCGAGGGCGCCGACGCCGAGCGCGTGCTGAACCAGCTCGCCGCCGGGGGCCACGACCTGATCTTCGCCACCTCGTTCGGGTTCATGAACTCGACGATCAAGACCGCCCGCAAGTTCCCGGACGTGATGTTCGAGCACGCCACCGGCTACAAGCGCGCCGACAACGTCGCCACCTACGCCGCGCGGTTCTACGAGGGGCGCTACGTGATCGGCATCATCGCCGGCATGATGACCGAGACCAACACCATCGGCTACATCGCCTCCGTGCCGATTCCGGAGGTGGTCCGGGGCATCAACGCCTTCACCCAGGGCCTGCGCTCGGTCAACCCCGAGGCCAACGTGAAGGTCATCTGGGTCAACTCCTGGTACGACCCGGGCAAGGAGCGCGAGGCCGCCGAGACCCTGTTCGCGCAGGGCGCCGACGTGCTGACCCAGCACACCGACAGCCCGGCCCCGGTGCAGGTGGCCGAGGAAAAGGGCATCTATGCCTTCGGGCAGGCCAGCGACATGAGCCAGTTCGGGCCCAATGCGCACCTGACGGCCATCGTGGATGACTGGCACGGCTATTACATCGACCGCACCCGCGCCGTGATGGACGGCACCTGGGAGAGCACCGACACCTGGGGCGGCCTGGACAGCGGCATGGTCGCGATCTCCGACTACAACCCGATCCTGCCGCCGGAGGTGGTGGACGCCGCCGAGGACGCCCGCAAGGCCATCGAGGCCGGCGAGCTGCACCCGCTGGCCGGTCCGCTGATGGATCAGGTGGGCCAGGTGGTCGTCGCCGAGGGCGAGGTGCCCGACGACGCGGCCCTGCTGTCCATGGACTGGTTCGTGCAGGGCGTGCTGGGCCAGGTGCCGAAGTGACGGCCTCTTGAGCCGCACACGGACCCGAACCCGATCCCGAGCGGCCCCGCGCCTCCGCCCCTTGCGGTGGATGCGCGGGGTCCGTCTGCTGCTCGTGCTGGCCGCTCTGGGGGGCGGCCTGTGGGGTCTGCGCCAGGCCGAGGTGTTCTATCCGGTGGCGCAGCCCTACGACCGGGCGCTGTACGATCACTGGATCGATGCCGACGGCGACTGCCGGGACACTCGCCAGGAGGTCCTGATTCGCGACAGCCTGAGTCCCGTCCGCCTGAACGACCGGGGGTGCCGGGTGATCGCCGGGCGCTGGATCGACCCCTACAGCGGCGCGGTCTTCACCGATCCATCCCGCTTGGACATCGACCATCTGGTGCCGCTGGCCGAGGCCCACCGCTCGGGGGCCGATACCTGGACGGAGGGCCGCCGCCGCGCCTATGCGAACGATCTGTCCTCGCCCCTGACCCTGGTCGCCACCGGGGCCAGCGCCAACCGCTCCAAGGCCGACGGCGACCCGCTGTCCTGGCTGCCCTGGCCGCCCGACCGCTGGTGCGCCTATACCGCCGCCTTCGTGGCCGTGAAGGCCCGCTGGGGCCTGAGCCAGGACCGCCTTGAGGCCTGGTGGACCGACGCCGTGCTGTGGACCTGCGACCGGGTGAGGCCGGTGGGGCGGTAAGGCGGGGCAAGGGCGTCAGGCGCCGGCCTCGGTGCGCAATCCTGCCAGCCAGGCCTTCAACGCGCCGGCATGGCCGGTCATGCGGCCGAAGAGTTTGTCCGCCAACTCCTCATTGTACGTGTGCGCCGCCAAATTGCGGTCCTCGACCATGGACAGTGCCGCCTCGGCGGTCGCTTCGTCCAGGATCCTGACATCGACGCAGGATCGGATGGCAGCGCGAGGACTGTTGGCAAAGAGGCCGTGGCGTTCGCGCAGGACGGCCTGCGCCGCCTTCCAGGTGGCCTCGAACGAATAGACGAAACGCAGGATGCACACGTCCCGACGTTCCGTCGGTGGCAGGGTACCGTTTTCAAGGGCCGCGAACAGAGTCGCCTGCGCCTTGCCGGCCACCTCCAGCCGTTCCGTCAGTCTGTCCAAAGGATCCCCTCCCCCAGCACGCGATCGCGGAAGGCAGGAGAGGCATCGCGGAGATCCTGCACGTCACAGGTCCAGGGCACGGTGGTCTTCTCCAGAGCCTCCCGCACATCGCCGATCACCCGGCGTGGCAGGTCCGGCGGCGCGTCGATGGCGATATCCACGTCGCTGCCCCGATGGGCTGTCCCGGTGGCATGCGAGCCGAACAGCACCGCCCGCGCCCCCGTTCCCGCCAGCGTCTTTCGGACCACCGCCCGCAGGGTGGCCAGATAGCGGGCGTGGCGTTCGGTGTCGGTTTCGGTGTCGGTTTCGGGGGCGGGCGTATCCATGAGGCGACCGTCCGTCTTTACGCCGGTTTTCTTTGCCGCGCCGCCGCTTCGAACAGGTGACCCTTGAGGTACTGCCCCGTGAAGCTCTCGTGGGTGGCGGCGACCTCTTCCGGCGTGCCTTCCGCGATCAGACGGCCGCCGCCCGAGCCGCCCTCCGGCCCCAGGTCGATGATATGGTCGGCAGTCTTGATGACCTCCAGGTTGTGTTCGATCACCAGCACCGTGTTGCCCTGATCGACGATGTGGTGCAGCACCTCCAGCAGCTTGCGCACGTCCTCGAAATGCAGGCCGGTGGTCGGCTCATCCAGGATATACAGCGTCCGCCCGGTGGCGCGGCGCGACAGCTCCTTGGCCAGCTTGACGCGCTGGGCTTCGCCGCCCGACAGGGTCGTGGCCTGCTGGCCCAGATGGATATAGCCCAGCCCGACCTTCTGCAGCAGCTCCATCTTGTCGCGGATCACCGGCACGGCCTTGAACGCCTCGGCCGCCTCCTCGACCGTCATGTCCAGCACATCGGCGATGGACTTGCCCCGGAACAGCACCTCCAGCGTCTCGCGGTTGTAGCGCTTGCCCTTGCAGACGTCGCAGGTCACGTAGACGTCCGGCAGGAAGTGCATCTCGATCTTCAGGACGCCGTCGCCCTGACAGGCCTCGCAGCGCCCACCCTTGACGTTGAACGAGAACCGCCCGGGCTTGTAGCCGCGCGCCTTGGCGTCCGGCAGGTTGGCGAACCAGTCCCGGATGGGCGTGAAGGCCCCGGTGTAGGTGGCGGGGTTCGACCGGGGCGTGCGGCCGATGGGCGACTGGTCGATGTCCACGATCTTGTCGATGTGCTCCACGCCCCGGATGGCGTCATGAGGCCCGGCCAGATCGCGCGCGCCGTGCAGTTGGCGCGCCAGGGCCTTGTAGAGCGTCTCGATCACCAGGGTGGACTTGCCGCCGCCGGACACCCCCGTGACACAGGTGAACGTGCCCAGCGGGATGTCCACCGACAGATCCTGAAGGTTGTTGCCGCGCGCGCCCTCGACGCGCAGCGCCTTGCCGTTGCCCTTGCGGCGCGCGGCCGGCACCGGCACCGCGCGGCGCCCGGTCAGGTACTGCCCGGTCAGGCTGGCGGGGTTGGCCATCACCTCGTCCGGCGTGCCTTCGGCCACCACCTTGCCGCCGTGCACACCCGCCCCAGGCCCCATGTCCACCAGATGGTCGGCGGCGCGGATGGCGTCCTCGTCGTGCTCGACCACGATGACGGTGTTGCCCAGGTCGCGTAGCCGCCGCAGCGTGGCCAACAGGCGGTCGTTGTCGCGCTGGTGCAGGCCGATGGAGGGCTCGTCCAGCACGTACAGCACGCCCGTCAGGCCCGAGCCGATCTGGCTGGCCAGCCGGATGCGCTGGCTTTCGCCGCCCGACAGCGTGCCCGAGGTGCGCGAGAGCGTCAGATAGGTCAGACCCACACTGGTGAGGAACCCCAGGCGCTCGTTGATCTCGCGCAGAATGCGCCGGGCGATCTCCTGGTCCTTGGGCCGCAGACGGTCCTCAAGCCCCTCGAACCACGCGAGAGCGCCGGCGATGGACAGGTCCGAGACCTCGGCGATATGCCGCCCGTCCACCTTGACGGCCAGCGCCTCCGGCTTCAGGCGCGCCCCGCCGCAGGCCTCGCACGGGTGCGACGCCTGGAAGCGCGACAGGTCGTCACGGATGTTCTGGGAGTCGGTTTCGCGCCAGCGCCGGGCGATGTTGGGAATCACGCCCTCGAACGGCTTTTCGGTCCGGTAGGTGCGGCTGCCGTCGTCGAAGCGCAGCGAGACCACCTCGTCCCCCGACCCGTGCAGAATGGCGTGGCGCGCCGCGTCGGGCAGGTCGGACCAGGGCGTGTCCATGTCGGCCCCGAAGTGGGCCGCCACACTCTCCAGCGCCTGGGCATAGTAGGGCGACGGCGCGCCCATCGACGACCAGGGCAGGATGGCGCCGCCGCGCAGGGTCTTGTCCGGGTTGGGCACCACCAGATCGGGGTCGAAGTGCAGCTTGACCCCCAGACCGTCGCAGGCCGGGCAGGCCCCGAACGGGTTGTTGAACGAGAACAGGCGCGGCTCGATTTCCTCGATGGTGAAGCCGGACACCGGGCAGGCGAACTTGGCCGAGAACACGGTTTCCTCACCCGAAGAGGCATCCTCGGCGATCAACAGGCCGTCGGACAGGCCGAGCGCGGTCTCGACCGAGTCGGCGAGCCGGCTTTCCAGGCCCGGCTTGACGATCACCCGGTCCACGACCACGGAGATGTCGTGCTTCACCTTCTTGTTCAGCGCCGGCACCTCGCCCAGATCGTAGACCGTGCCGTCCACCTTGACGCGCTGGAAGCCGCGCTTCTGGAACTCGGCCATCTCCTTGCGGTACTCGCCCTTGCGGCCGCGCACCACAGGGGCCAGCAGATACAGGCGCGTCCCCTCGCCCATCGCGACGATCGCGTCCACCATCTGGCTGACGGTCTGACTCTCGATCGGCAGGCCGGTGGCCGGGGAATGGGGAATGCCCACCCGCGCCCACAACAGGCGCATGTAATCGTGAATCTCGGTGACCGTGCCGACCGTCGAGCGCGGGTTGCGGCTGGTGGTCTTCTGCTCGATGGAGATGGCCGGCGACAGCCCCTCGATGGACTCCACGTCCGGCTTCTGCATCAGTTCCAGGAACTGGCGGGCATAGGCCGACAGGGATTCCACGTAACGCCGCTGACCCTCGGCATAGATCGTATCGAACGCCAGCGAGGACTTGCCGGAGCCGGACAGCCCGGTGACCACCACCAGCTTGTCGCGCGGCAACGTGACGTCGATGCCCTGAAGATTGTGCTCGCGGGCGCCGGTGACGCGGATGTCCTGGGTGGTCGGGGCGGTCATGCGCAGGTCCGTTCGGATCGGAAGGGTTCGGGGGATGCCCCGTACATAGAAGCCCACCCCCGCCCGGACAAGCGGGGCCGATAAGAGTGAGCCGGTTCTGGGGAGCGGGGACGGCCTATTCCGCCGAGCGCCGGGCGGCCTCGGCTTCCGGAACGCCGGCCTGCAGGTGCTTCATGATCTCGCGCAGGGACGCCGGCTTGCGCAGCAGGGCGTCCGCCCGCTGGCGCAGCCGCTCCAGTTCCTTGGTGGAGCGGGCCGCCTGGCCGGTGATGATGACGATGAACACCGTCTGGCCGCCCGCCCGCAGGCGGTCGATCAGCCAGTGCCCGTCGCGTTCCGGCATGCGCAGGTCGGTGATGACCGCCCGGGCGGGGTCGGTGACGTGGATTTCCAGCGCCTGTTGCCCGTTCAGCGCCACCGTCACGCGATACCCGACGGCCTCCAGGAAGGCGGCGATCTCGCGGGCCGCCTCTTCCTCGTCGTCCACCACTAGCACATGGGGCCGCTGACCTTCCGGGGGAGCCTGGGCATCCCCCGGCCCGTCGGCCGCCTGAACCTGGGCGGCGATATGCCCCTGGGCCACGCGCAGCGTCTGGCGGACGCGCGGCAGCACCAACTGGAAGGCAAGACCCTCGTCCGTGTTGGCGACTCCGAGGGTTCCGCCCATCTCGTTGATGAAGGCGAGGCTGATCGACAGGCCGAGCCCGGTGCCCTGGTCCCCCGACTTGGTCGTGAAGAACGGATCGAACATGCGGCTGCGCACCTCTTCGGACACGCACGGGCCATTGTTCAGGAGCACGATGCTCAGCCGGTCGCCGTCCTCCAGCGGCATCGCCGTGACACGGACGCGGGGCGTCTCGCCGTTCAGCAGCCGTTGCCCCTCGGCGGACAACAGCGCGTCGCGGGCATTGCGCAGGATGTTGACCAGGACCTGTTCAAGCTGATGCTGACGGCCAAGGGCCTCGATCCCCTCCAGGCGGTCGTCCACCTCCAGCACGATGTTGTCGTCGCGGAACTGCTTGTCCACGAGGGTGCGGGCCGCGTGGATGGCGCGGGAGATCCGGAACGGCTTGATGGCGCCGGTGTCGCGGCGGCTGAGGCCCTGCATGTACGAGATCACCTCGAACAGCCGCACCACCTGCTCGTCGATGGCGGCGAACCCGCGCTCCGCCCGCTCGGGGTCGAAGCCCTGGCGTTTGATCCGCTCCAGGGCGCCCTCGGCCTTCAGGCGGATGATGTTGAGCGGCTGGCTGATCTCGTGGGCGAGGCTGGCCGACATCTCCCCCAGCAGCGTCAGCTTGGCGGCGTGCTGGAAGCGGGTCTCCAGTTCGCGGCGCTCGGTCATGTCCTCGATGATGACCAGCCCTTGCACGCCGAAGCCGTCGTCGGAGGGCATGATGGCGAACGTGACCCGGGTCATCAGGCGGCGGTCGCCCCGGCCGCGCAACTCGCGCTCGAACACCTCCACCCAGCCGGGGCGCGGCTGGCCCTCGGACAGGCGATAGGCCTCGGTGGCGGTGGTGTCGGGCGCCAGCAGGTCGCGATAGGTCATGCCCCGCAGTTCCAGCGCGGACAGCCCGAGCATGCGCTGCACGGCCTCGTTGGTTTCCATAACGCGGCCGTCCTGGGACAGCGTCATCATGCCAAAGGGCGCCAGGGTGAAGATGTTGCGGAACTTCACTTCGCTGTCGGCCAGCGCGCGTTCCGCCTGCTTGCGCTGGGAGATGTCGTTGAAGGTGGTCAGGCACGAACGGACCACTTCCGGATCGCCCGCGCGCCGCACGACCGCTTCCGACTCCCAGGCCCCCCCGGCATCGCCCCCGCCGTCGGGTTGCTCCAGGCCGGCGTTGGGACGGCTCTGGATCAGGCAGTCCACCTCACGCCCTTCGCGCCCCATGACGCGGATTTCGTCGGTGGCCGGCTGGCCCGCCAGCACCTTGTCCAGATGGCGGGTCAGCGTGGCGTGGGAGTCCGGATGGATGAAGAGGTGAACGGGTTTCTGTTCCACGTCGGAGACCGCCGCTTCGAACAGGCGGGCGGCGCCGCGGTTCGCGGTGACGATGGCGCGCCGATCGGAGATGATGCAGTAGCCCACCGGCGCGCCCTCGAACAGCGCGGCATAGCGGGCGACCATGGCTTCGTTGAACTGCCGGGCCGCGCGCAGCTCCTCGTTCTGAGCCCGCAACTCCTCCTGGTGGGTGGCCAGGTCCTCCAGGGCGGATTCCAGGGCATAGCGCTGGTCGCGGTAGGACGCCAACGCCTGCTCCCGGTCCTCCAGGCGCGCGCGCAGGTCCGCGATCTCGGCATGCAGCTCTTCCACCGTCCGTGTCACCGTCCACACCCTTCCGTTCCGCCAGGGCCGGCCCTCGCCCGACCCGGTCGGCGAGCCAAGCGCCCAGCCAAGCCGGGGATGATACGACGCCCGGGCCGTGCCCGCCAAACGGGCGTTGGAATGAATGCCGGCGGACCGGACGCCCCCCGAAAGGATACCGAATCCGTCCGGATTACACCGACTATGGCGGTCCGTCCAACTCGCTGCGCACGTCTGGATCGGCCTCGTCGTCCCGCAGCGGCGCCAGCAGGGCCTCGGCCGTCGCCGCGTCCGGCGCCAGACGGCGCACGGCCCAGACCGCCGCGCCGCGCACCAGCGGCGACGGATCGTCCAGCAGCCCCCCGGCGGTCGGCAGAAGGTCCGCCCGTCCGCTGTTGCCGATGGCGATCAGCACATTGCGCACGAAGCGGTCGCGGCCGATCCGCTTGATCGGCGAGCCCGAGAACACGGCCCGGAAGCCCGCGTCGTCCAGCGCCGCCAGATCGGCCAGCCGGGGCGCGGTCAGTTCCGCCCGCGCCATGAGCCCGTCATGCGGCGTGCGGGTGGCGAAGCGATTCCAGGGGCAGACGGCCAGGCAGTCGTCGCAGCCGTAGATCCGGTTGCCCATCATGGGCCGCAGCGCGCGGGGGATCGGTCCCTTGTGCTCGATGGTCAGATAGCTGACGCACAGCCGGGCGTCGATGCGGTAGGGTGCATCCGGCCGGATGGCCCCCGTTGGACAGGCGGACAGGCAACGGTGACACGAGCCGCACAGGTCGGGGTGCGGATCGTCGGGCGGCACGTCCAGGGTGGTGAACACCTCGGCCAGGAACAGCCAGGACCCGAACCGGCGCGAGACAAGGTTGGTGTGCTTGCCGGTCCAGCCCAGGCCGGCGCGGCCCGCCAACGGCTTTTCCATCACCGGGGCGGTGTCCACGAACACCTTCACATCCGCGCCGAAGGTCCCGTGAATATGGCGCGCCAGGGCCTTGGCCCGCGACTTCAGGACATCGTGATAGTCCCGGTTTCGGGCGTAGACCGTGACGGCGCCCCGGTCCGGATGATCCAGAAGCGCCAGCGGATCGACCGGACCCGGCCCGTAGTTCAGCCCCAGCGTGAGGATGGACACCGCCTCCGGCCACAGCCCGCGCGGGTCGCGGCGGCGCTCCCGCGTCGTCTCCATCCAGGCCATGGACCCGTGGCGACCCTCGTCCAGGAACAGATCCAGGTTCCGACGCGTGTCCTCCGGCAGCCACGCGCGGGTGACGGCGGCCGCATCCAGGCCCAACGCGGCGGCCTTCTCCAGGATCGCGGCCTTGCGGGCCGGTCCGGCATCATCGGGCCTGGGCTCTGTTTCGGGCACGGTCGGGCTTCCTGGGGGTGTCGATCGGGTCACAGGGCGGCGGGGCGCACTGAACGGTTTTCCCTCTCGCCGCCGCTCGCTAAAGTCCCCCCGGCGTCGGCTGCGCGATCCACGACGGGGGCAGCGGCGTACAGAGGGGCATCCTATATAACAGAAGCGCGCCCGACGCGCAGGCACAGGACAAGGGAGGCCGTGATGGCACTGCGACTGGTGACGGTTTTCGGCGGCAGCGGATTCATCGGCCGGCAGATCGTGCAGCGGCTGGCCAGCGAGGGCGTGCGGGTGCGCGTGGCCGTGCGCGACCCGATCAAGGCCGCCTTTCTGAAGCCGCTGGGTGACCTGGGCCAGATCGCCCCCATGAAGGTGAACGTCAACGACGAGGCCGCCGTGGCCCGGGCGGTCGAGGGCGCGGACGCCGTCGTCAACCTGATCGGCATTCTGTACGAGAGCGGCCGGCGCACCTTCCAGGCCATGCACGTGGACGCGCCGGAGCGCATCGCGCGGCTGTCGGCGGCGGCGGGCGTGACCCGCTTCGTGCAGATGTCGGCCCTTGGGGCGGACGAGACCAGCGCCGCCAAGTACGCCCGCACCAAGGCGCAGGGCGAGGCCGCCGTGCGCCGGCATATTCCGAGCGCCAGCGTGCTGCGGCCGTCGGTGGTGTTCGGCCAGCATGATGCGTTCTTCAACATGTTCGGGGCCATGACGCGGCTGTCGCCGGTGCTGCCCTATTATGTGAAGGACGGCTTCCGCATGACCCGCGACGCCGAGGGCAACCGGGCCATCGACCTGGGCGGCTCCGGCGGGCCGCGCTTCCAGCCGGTCTATGTGGGCGACGTGGCCGAGGCCGCGATGGCCTGCATGACTCGCGAGGACCTGCAGGGCCAGACCTTCGAGCTGGGCGGCCCCCGCGCCTACACCATGCGCGAGATCATGGAACTGGTCGTCGAGCAGGCCGAGCGGCACACCCGCGTCGTGCCGGTGCCGTTCTGGGTGGCGAAGGTGCAGGCGTCGGTCCTGCAGTTCATGCCGAAGCCGCTCATCACCCCGGATCAGGTCAAGTTGCTGGAGACCGACAACATCGTGTCGGGCGCCCTGCCCGGCTTCGAAGCGCTGGGCATCGAGCCCACGGCGGCGGAGGCCGTGTTGCCCACCTACATGACCCGCTTCCGGCCGCACCACCGCAACGTGATCCTGCGGGCGCCGCAATAGGGTCACATACCAGCCGACGATGAGGATGACTCCTCCGACACATGGTCGCTGCGACGACCTGTCACGATGAGTCTTTGTTTTTGTCGCCGCAGCGCCCCTTTGGGGCGCGCGGCTCCGCCGCTTCGCGGCGCCGGCCCAGTCGGGCCGGGCGGCCGACGGAAAGGATGAACCTTTCCGTCGGCCGGTCTCAGAACCGCCCCGCACCCCGTTGTTCCGCCTGCGAATTGTCCTGCGCAGGCGCGTTGACAAGCCGGAGCCGGAGCGGCACACTCCCGCTTTTCCTGGGCCGTGCGCCGCGAAGCGCGCGGCCCGTTGATTTTGGAGCCCCGGCCCTTGCCGGCCGAGGCGCCGCAGTCGGGACGGGCCACCATGACCATGCCGGCCTTGATGGAGAACTACGCGCGGGCGGACATCGCCTTTGAGCACGGCCAGGGCGCGTGGCTGACCGCGCGCGACGGCCGCCGCTACCTGGACTTCGGCGCCGGCATCGCCGTGAACGCGCTGGGCCATGCCCATCCGCGCCTGGTGGCCGCGCTGCAGGCGCAGGCCGGCAAGCTGTGGCATACCTCGAACCTGTACCGCGTGCCGGGTCAGGAGCAGGTCGCCGAAACCCTGGTGGCGCACAGCTTCGCGGACTCCGTGTACTTCTGCTCGACCGGGCTGGAGGCCAACGAGGCCGCCCTGAAGATGGCCCGCAAGGTGTTCCACGACGCCGGGCAGCCGGAACGCGACCGCTTCGTGGTCGCGGGCGGCGCCTTCCACGGCCGCTCCTTCGCCTCCATCGCCGCCGGCGGCAACCCGAAGCACCTGGACGGCTTCGGCACGCCCATGGACGCCTTTGACCGGGTCGCCTTCGGCAACATGAACGAGGCCCGCAACGCGATCGGCGCGCAGACCTGCGCCGTGTTCGTCGAACCCGTCCAGGGCGAGGGCGGCATTCGCCCGGCGCCCGAGGGCTACCTGCGCGGCCTGCGGGACATGTGCGACGAGTACGGCCTGCTGCTGATCCTGGACGAGGTCCAGACCGGCATCGGGCGCACCGGCACCCTGTTCGCCTATGAACACGCCGGCATCACGCCGGACATCCTGACCGCCGCCAAGGGACTGGGCGGCGGCTTCCCGGTCGGCGCCGTGCTGGCCACGGAGCGGTGCGCGCGCGCCTTCACACCCGGCAGTCACGGCACCACCTTCGGCGGCAACCCCCTGGCCATGGCCGTGGCCCAGGCCGTGCTGGACGAGGTGCTGTCGCCCGGATTCCTGGAGCGGGTCTCCCGCGTGGGCGAGACGCTGGGGACCGCGCTCGACAGGCTGGTGGCGGACTATCCCTCGGTCCTGGCCGGGACCCGTGGCCTGGGGCTGATGCGGGGGCTGATCTGTGCGGTCCCCAACGGCGATCTGATCGCCGCCTGCCGCGACCAGGGCCTGTTGCTGGTTCCGGCGTCCGACAACGTGGCGCGGCTGCTGCCGCCGCTCATCATCGACACCACCGAGGTGGATGCCGCGATCGAGAAACTGCGGGCCGCCTGCGCAACCCTGGCGAACTGACATGAACAAGCAGAGCCCGCCCCCCACGTCCGGCGCCAGCCGGGCCAGCGGGACCCCCCGTCATTTCCTGGATCTGGACCAGATCGACGCCGCGACCCTGCACCGCATCCTGGACCTGTCGGACGCCATCAAGCGCGACGGCAACGCGGCCGCGCTGGGCACGGACCGTCCGCTCGCCGGCCGCACCCTGGTGCTGATCTTCGAAAAGAACTCGACCCGCACGCGGGTGTCGTTCGAAGTGGCCATGCGCCAGCTCGGCGGCGACGTGATCGTGCTGGAGGGCGACAAGAGCCAACTCGGCCGGGGCGAGACCATCGCCGACACCGCCCGCGTGCTGTCGCGCTACGCCGACGCCATCATGATCCGCACCAGCGCGCCGGAGAAACTGGCGGAGATGGCGAAGCACGCCACCGTGCCGGTCATCAACGGCCTGACCGACGCGGCCCATCCCTGCCAGCTCATGGCGGATGTGATGACCCTGCGCGAACACAAGGGCGCCGACCTGCGCAACCGCGTCGTGACCTGGAGCGGCGACGGCAACAACGTCGCGCAGTCCTGGATCAAGGCGGCGGCGCGGTTCGGATTCGAGATGCGCGTGGCCTCGCCCGACGTGCTGCGCGCCGACCGGACCGTGGTGGACTGGGCGCTGGCCAACGGCGGCCGCATCGTCGAGGGGGCGGACCCCGAGCAACTGGCGAGCGGGGCGGACTGCGTGGTGACGGACACCTGGGTGTCCATGGGTGACAAGGACGCGGCCAACCGTCACAACCTGCTGCGCCCCTATCAGGTGAACGAGGACCTGATGTCGCGGGCCAAACCGGATGCGGTGTTCATGCACTGCCTGCCGGCGCACCGGGGCGAGGAGGTGACGGACGGGGTCATCGACGGACCCCGCTCCGTGGTCTGGGACGAGGCCGAGAACCGCCTGCACGCGCAGAAGGGTGTCCTGGCCTGGAGCCTGCTGGGCTGACCCGGCCGACCCGATCGCCCGACGCCCCCCTGACGACCTGAAGAGCCGACGCGGGAGCATGTCTTGAACGCGAGCGACCCGACCCCCTGGGACGACAGCCTGTACGGCTTCCACCTGGCGCGGGGCCTGATGCGCGGCCGCCTGGTGCGGCTGGGAGGGGCCCTGGACGACCTGCTGGGGCGGCACGACCATCCCCCGGCGGTCCAGGCCCTGCTGGCCGAAACCACGGTGCTGGCCGCCGCTTTGGCCGGCGGCCTGAAATACGAGGGCGTGTTCACGCTGCAGACCAGTTCGGACGGGGCCGTTCCGACCCTCATGGCCGACGTCACCAGCACCGGCGACGTGCGCGCGGTCGCCCGCGTCGATCAGGAGCGCCTGGACAACCTGCTGAAGGACGCGCCGGACGGGGACGCCCCGATGACCGCGCTGCTGGGACGCGGGCACATGGCCTTCACCGTAGACCAGGGGCCGCGCACCGAGCGCTACCAGGGCATCACCGACCTGACAGGGACCACGCTGGCGCAGGCGGTGGAGCATTACTTCCGCCAGTCCGAGCAGTTGCCGACTCTGGTGCTGTCGGCCGCGCGCCGGGACCCGGCGGCCGCGCCCGGCGCCGGCTGGCAGGCGGGCTGCCTTCTGGTCCAGCGGATGCCGCCCGAGGCCGGCGGTCGCGACGGCTCGGACGCAGCGGATTCGTGGGAGACGGCGGATGTCCTGCTGCGCACGCTGGGACCCGACGAACTGCTGAGCCCGGCGCTGTCACCGGATCGGATCGTCCACCGCCTGTTCCACGGCGAGGATCTGGTCCCGGGCGAGACCCGGCCCCTGCGGTTCGGGTGCCGGTGTTCGCGCGAGAAGATCGAGTCCGCGCTGCGCCGGTTTCCGCGCGCCGAACTGGACGCCATGAAGCAGGAGGATGGCCACGTGACCGCGTCTTGCCAATTCTGCGCGGCCCATTATACCTTCGATGATACCGATCTCGACGCCCTGGCCAGTGACCGGAACGCCCCGGACGGGCCGGAGTCCGATTGACCCCTCCGCTGGGTGAACGACCGATGGCGCCGCGCGAACACCCGATGCAGGACCACCCCGGACAGGCCGGCCATCGTCATGGCCTGTCGCGACGATGCATGCTTGCCGGGATGGGCGGGACCGCGCTCGTCCTGACGGCCGCCCTGACGGGGTGCACCGATCCGCCGCGCGCCCCCCGCTTCCCCGCGCTGCGGTTCTCTCACAAACCACCGTTCCTGTTCCGCGCGCGGCGGGTGGAGGTGCGCTCGGAGTACAGCCGGCCGAACCGCCCGCCGAACGTGGAACACCAGATGCCGCTGCCGCCCGACCGGGCCGCCGGACACTGGGCGGAGGACCGTCTCCAGGCCAACGGCGAGGGTGACGCCATCGTGCGCTTCACCGTGCATGACGCCAGCGTGGTGGAGAAGAAGCTCACTGTCGAGCGGGGCATCAGCGGACTGCTGCAGAACGAGCAGGCGGAAAGCTACCATGCCCAGCTCGAAGCGACGATCGAGGTCGTGGACGACCTGACCGGCATCGCGCTGGCCGCCGCCACCGCCAAGGTGTGGCGGAGTCAGACCCTGGCCGAGAACGCCACCATCAACGAACGCGACAGCGTCTGGTTCGGGCTGGTCGAACGCCTGATTACAGAGTTCGATGCCGCCATGACCGCCCAGATCGAAGCCCATCTGGACAGTGTCCTGCTCAATCCGCCGTCCGCGTAGCCTCCGCCGTCAGCGCCCTTCCCGAACACCGGCTCGTTGGGGCCGACTCACTCCATAAAATTTTATGGCACGATGGCGGTGGACGCGCCCCCCACGTTGTTGCTTATACTGCCGCGCCGCAAATCGAAGGGGACCGTCATGCCGATTTCCAAGCAGGCCGTCGAGGAACTGGAGCGCCGCCGAAAATCCAATATCGTCGGGGGCGGGGCCAAGAAGATCGAAGCCCGCCACGCCAAGGGCCTCTGGAGCGCCCGTGAGCGGCTGAACGCCATGTTCGCCGAAGGCACATTCCAGGAATTCGGGCTGCACGCCCAGCACGAGAGCCGCCAGTTCGGCATGGAGGGCAAGGACCTGCCCGGCGATGCGGTGGTCACGGGCGTCGGATTCGTCGATGGCCGTCCGGTCGCCGCCTTCAGCCAGGACTTCACGGTCGCCGGCGGCTCGCTGGGCTCCATGCACGCCGAAAAGCTGGGGCTCATCATGGACCACGCCGAGCGCTGTGGTGTGCCGGTGGTCGGCTTCAACGACTCTGGAGGCGCGCGCATCCAGGAAGGCGTCATGGCCCTGTCCGGCTACGGTCAGGTGTTCAACCGCAACGTCCGTCTGTCTGGCGTGGTCCCTCAGATCGCGGTGATCGCCGGACCCTGCGCCGGCGGCGCGGCCTACTCGCCCGCGCTGATGGATTTCATCATCATGATCCGCGGCGGCTCCGAGATGTTCATCTGCGGCCCGGAGGTGATTCGCGGCGTCACCGGGCAGGCCACCAGCAAGGACGAGATCGGCAGCGCCGACGTGCACGCCTCGGTCTCCGGCAACATCCACTTCGTCGCCGACAGCGAGGCCGACGCGGTGGAGATCGTCCGCCGGCTGCTGTCGTACCTGCCGGCCAACAACATGAGCGAGCCGCCGCACGACATCTCCGAGACGGTGGACCTGACCGACGACCCCGGCATGGACGACATCCTGCCGGACACCAGCAAGATCCCGTTCGACGTCAAGGACGTCATCAACCGTCTGGTCGATCCGGGCACGTTCATGGAGGTCCAGCGCGACTTCGCCAAGAACATCGTGGTCGGCTTCGGCCGGATCAGCGGCATCGTGGTGGGGTTCATCGCCAACCAGCCGAAGGAAATGGCGGGCTGCCTGGACATCGACGCCTCGGACAAGGGGTCGCGCTTCATCCGGTTCTGCAACGCCTTCGGCATTCCCATCGTGAACCTGGTGGACGTGCCGGGCTTCCTGCCGGGCGTGCGTCAGGAACGCGGCGGCATCATCCGCCACGGCGCGAAGATGCTGTTCGCCTATGGCGCAACCACCGTGCCGAAGATCACCATCATCATGCGCAAGGCCTACGGCGGCGCTTTCCTGGCCATGTGCAGCCGGGACATGGGCGCCGACCTCGTGTTCGCCTGGCCGACGGCGGAAATCGCGGTCATGGGGGCCGAGGGCGCGGTCAACATCCTCTACCGGGGCGATCTGGAAAAGGCGGACGACCGGGTGACGCGCTCCCGCGAACTGGCGGACGAGTACCGCGCCCACTTCGCCTCGCCGTACATTTCGGCTGGCAAGCTGTTCGTGCACGACGTCATCAAGCCGTCCGAGACGCGGGGCCGCGTGTCGCTGGCGCTGCGCACGCTGCTGAGCAAGCGCGAGACCCGCCCGCCGAAGAAGCACGGCAACATTCCACTGTAAGCGCGGACCGGGCGCCCACGACGCGAGCCCCGGCTCCGTCGTCGGCGCTCGCCCGTTCAGTCCGGACCGGGGCCGGGATGGCCGGCGGTCCTGCCCGCCGGTTCGCGGCGAGACACCACCCAAGGAGGCGCACATGCTCGCGGGGCTTGAGATCCTTACGATCGGCATCATCGTGGTGCTGGCGGTGCTGTGCATGCTCTGGGCGTCCTGCTCCATCGTCGGCTACGGCTTCCGCACCATCGAGGTCCGCCAGCAGGCCGCCGAGGCCCGCAAGCGCGACGCCGCCGCCGCTGCCGCCTCGGTCGCCACGGCCCCCGCCAGCCCGGGGCCGAGCGTCTCCAGCGGCATTCCGGCGCATCATCTGGCGGCCATCGCGGCCGCGACGGCGGCAACCATGGACCGCCCCTACCGAATCGTTCAGGTCCGGGCGCCGGTTGTTCCCACGAACGAGTGGAGCAACCAGGCCCGCCTTCAGACCTTCAACTCTCATCGCCGCCAAGGGGACTGGGGCCGCGCGCTCCCGGCCCTGAACGCCGCGCAATCCCAAGCTCGCTAGGGGGACCACCGCATGAAAAAGCTGCGCATCACCGTGGAGGGCACGGTCTATGACGTGACCGTGGAAACCCTGGAGGACGACAGCGCCGGGGCGGCCGCCGCGCCGCCGCCGGTCCGGGCGGCCGCGCCGGCCGCGCCCTCCCC
>NZ_WIVE01000023.1 GCF_009601025.1 Roseospira navarrensis
GCGCCTTGCGATCCAAGCTCTTCATGGCCGCGCTCTCCGCCGTGCGATACAACCCCGACCTCAAGGCCTTCTACGAACGGCTTATCGGAAACAAAAAGACACCAAAAGGCGCACTCCTCGCCGTTGCCAGAAAGCTCGTCACCATCGCAAACGCGGTCCTCCGGCCTCAGCCCGAACCCGCCACAAACTGAGTTGATGACATCCTATAATTTTAGTGTGTCATCCCGAGTGAGCGAAGCGAGACGAGGGATCTCGAGAGGCCTGCTCAGGCGGCGCGGAACAGGCCGTCATGGTAACCTGAACCCGTTGCCCTGCTTCGGGCGCCGGCGTCCTTGCGCGGGCGGGCGCCGGCTGTATATGAAGGGCCGCACCCTCGTTCCCGCTGAGCAAAGACCGGAGCCCCGGCATGACCCGCCGCATCGTCTGCACCTATCACGTCACCGCCGACGCCGACACCATCGAGTCCCGCGCCCAGGGCATCGCCGTCGAGCAGTCGGTGGAAATGCCGCTGCCCGCCATCACCGACCCGCGCGTAATGGACGAGATCGTGGGCCAGGTGCAGGACATCGAGGAGATGTCGCCCGGCCTGTACCGGGTCACCATCGGTCTCGCGGCCGAGACCGTCGGTGACGACGCCGGCCAGCTCATCAACATGATCTACGGCAACACCTCGATCCAGCCGGACACCGTGCTGGCGGATGCCGCGTTTCCGCCGGAGATCCTGGAGACGTTCGGCGGCCCCCGCCACGGCATCGCCGGGCTGCGCGCCCGCGTCAACGCGCCCGACCGCGCCCTGACCTGCTCGGCGCTGAAGCCGCAGGGCCTGCCGGTGCCGGGGCTGGCCGATCTGGCCTATCGCTTCGCGCTGGGCGGTCTGGACTTCATCAAGGACGATCACGGCCTCGCCAACCAGCGCTATGCGCCCTATGCCGAGCGGATGCCCGCCGTCGCCGCCGCCGTGCGCAAGGCGCGCGAGGAGACCGGCGGCTACACCCGCTACATCCCCAGCCTGACCGGCGGCCTCGACCAGTTGCGCGATCAGGCCCGCATCGCCCGCGACGAGGGCCTGGACTGCCTGATGATTCAGCCGATGATCTGCGGGTTCCCGGCCATGCAGACGCTGGTGCGCGAGAACCCGGACATGGCGTTCTTCACGCACCCGACCATGACGGGCGCATCCCGCATCGATCCCCGCTTCCTGCACGGCACGCTGTTCCGCCTGCTGGGCGGGGACGCGCTGGTCTACACCAACCATGGCGGTCGCTTCGCCTTCACGCGCGAGCTGTGCATGGAGCTTGGGCAGCGCGCCACCCGCCCGTGGGACGGCCTGAAGCCGGCCATGCCGGTGCCGGCCGGCGGCATGACCCTGGACCGGGTGCCGGAGATGATCGCGTGCTACGGGCGCGATGTCATGCTGTTGATCGGCGGCGGCCTGCTGCTGGCCAAGGACACGCTGGTCGAGGAGACCCGCGCGTTCCAGGACCATGTGGCGGCGCTCAGCACCCAGGCCCCGGCCGCCTCCGCTGCCGCCGTCGCCGAATAGGGAAGGGTCCGACCCATGCGAGACGACACGCCCCGCGCGCCGACGCCACACGTGCGCCGCCAGACCGCGCCCCAGCGGTGGGAGGCGGTGGACCTCATGGCCTACAAGGAGGAGGGCGAAGCCCCCTTCAAGGCCGTCTCCCGGCAGATCCTGTTCTCCGAACCCTGGCTGGCCGGCGAGTTACGCTATTTCGAGGTCGCCCCCGGCGGGCATACGACCCTGGAGCGGCACGAGCACGCCCACGGCGTCATGATCCTGACCGGCGCCGCCCTGTGCCTCGTGGGCGAGGAGGTTCGGCGCGTCGAGGCCATGGATCTGGTCTCCATCCCGCCCATGACCTGGCACCAGTTCCGCACCGAGGGCGACGCGCCCATGGGCTTCCTGTGCATGGTCAACGCCGAGCGCGACCGCCCCCAGTTGCCCACCGACGCCGACATGGACGGCCTGCGCGCCCTGCCCCGGGTCGCGGCGTTCCTGGACGGGCGGAGCGCGTAGGGCGGAGGCGACCCATTGTTCTTGTCATCCCGAGCCGCCAACGGCGGCGAGGGATCTCGGGAGGCAGAGAGACACCGCCACGGCAGCACGCCCGTGCCCGAGATGCTGTATGTCCCGGTGGTCGGCGCGGATCAGACTCCCTCCCCTGGATAGGGGAGGGTCGGGGTGGGGTTGACGCGGAAGCCGCCACGCGTGCGCATATCACCGCGCCCCCCCTCCCAACCTCCCCCCGGCGGGGGGAGGAGAGCAGGCTTATGGTGCTGAAAGGGGCTCGCGTAGGGTGGAGTCGTTTCGCCACGCGGGGCAATCCGCCAGCCACGGCCCCGCCTCCGGCGGGTTGCGCCTTCAGCGCGAACCCGCCCTACGGGGTCGTGCCCTACGCGGGATCGCCCGTGTCGGCCACCAGTCCCGCCGCCTGGATGGCGTGGACGGCGCAGATCTCGTCGTTGTCCGACAGGTCGCCGGTGACGCCGACCGCGCCCAGGATGCGGCCCTCGGCCGATTTCACCAGCACGCCGCCCGGCACGGGCACGGCCAGACCGCCGGCCAGATCGGACAGCGCGTTCATGAACCCGGGCATCTTCTGCGAGCGGCGCGCCAGTTCGCGGCCGCCCATGCCCAGGGAGAGAGCGCCGAAGGCCTTGCCCATGGCGATCTCCGGCCGCAGCACGCTGGAGCCGTCGGCGCGCTTCAGCACCTTCAGGCGGCCGCCATCGTCCAGCACCGCGACGGTCAGCGGCTGGAAGCCCTCGGCGCGGCCCTTCTCCAGGGTGGCATCGGCGATGGCGTCGGCCACCGACAGGGACAGGGCGTGTTCAAACATGGAGATCATCCTCTTGGTTGCTCAGACGGTCGAGGCGGCATAGCGGGCCTTGGCCTCGCGGCGGCGGCGGTGCAGGACGGGTTCGGTATAGCCGCTGGGCTGGCGGGTGCCCTCGAATACCAGATCGCAGGCGGCCTGGAACGCCACGCTGCCGTCGAAGTCCTCGGCCATCGGGCGGTAGTCCGGATCGCCCGCGTTCTGGCGGTCCACCACGGCGGCCATGCGGCGCATGACCTCCATGACCTGATCGTGCGAACACACCCCGTGGTGCAGCCAGTTGGCGATGTGCTGGCTGGAGATGCGCAGGGTCGCGCGGTCCTCCATCAGGCCGATGTCGTTGATGTCCGGCACCTTGGAACAGCCGATGCCCTGGTCGATCCAGCGCACCACATAGCCCAGGATGCCCTGGCAGTTGTTCTCCAGCTCCTGGCGGATTTCCGCCTCCGACCAGTTCACGCCACCCGCCAGGGGGATCGTCAGGATGTCGTCCAAGGGGGCGCGCGGCCGCGTGGACACCTCGGCCTGACGCGCCATCACATCCACGGCGTGATAATGCAGCGCGTGCAGCGTGGCGGCGGTGGGCGACGGCACCCAGGCGGTGTTCGCGCCCGCCATGGGGTGGCCGATCTTGGCCGCCAGCATGTCGCCCATGCGGTCCGGCATGGCCCACATGCCCTTGCCAATCTGGGCGCGGCCGGGCAGGCCCAGGGCAAGGCCCACATCCACGTTGCGGTCCTCGTAGGCCTGGATCCAGGCCGTCGCCTTCATGTCCGCCTTGCGGATCATGGGGCCCGCCTCCATCGACGTATGGATTTCATCGCCGGTGCGGTCCAGGAAGCCGGTGTTGATGAACACCACGCGCGCCCGCGCCGCCGCGATGCAGGCCGGCAGGTTCACGGTGGTCCGCCGCTCCTCGTCCATGATGCCCATCTTCAGGGTGTTGCGCTCCAGGCCCAGCGCCTCCTCGACGCGGGCGAACAGGGTGTCGGCGAAGGCGACCTCGTCCGGGCCATGCATCTTCGGCTTGACGATGTAGACCGAGCCCATGCGGCTGTTGCACACCGTGCCCGTGCGCTTCAGGTCGTGCAGCGCGATCAGGCTGGTGAACAGGGCATCCAGGATGCCTTCCGGCGCCTCCGACCCATCCGGCAACAGCACCGCGTCGCTGGTCATCAGGTGGCCCACGTTGCGCACCAGCATGAGCGCGCGGCCGGGCAGCGTGATCTCGCCCGACCCGTCGGCGCGGGTGAACACCCGGTCCGGGTTCAGGCGGCGCTCCAGGGTCTGCCCCCCCTTTTGGAACGAGGCCGAGAGCGTGCCCGTCATCAGCCCCAGCCAGTTGCGGTAGGCGGCCACCTTGTCCTCGGCGTCCACGGCGGCGATGCTGTCCTCGCAGTCCTGAATGGTGGTGACGGCGGATTCCAGGATCACGTCGGCCACGCCGGCGGCATCGGTGGACCCGATGGGGTGGCTGCGGTCCAGCACGATCTCGATGTGCAGGCCGTGCCGGCGCAGGAGGACACTGCCGGGCGCGGCCGCATCGCCGGTGTAGCCGACCAGGGCATCCGGGTCCGCACACCCGGTCGTGGCGCCGTCCGCCAGGGTCACGGCCAGCGCGCCGTCCCGGACGGCATAGGCGGTGGCGTCGGCATGGGAGCCCCGGGCCAGCGGCACCGCCGCGTCCAGGCGGCGGCGGGCTTCGGCGATCACCGCCGCGCCGCGCACGGGATCGTACCCGCCGCCCGAGGCCGCCGGTGCCTCGGGCAGCGCGTCGGTGCCGTAGAGCGCGTCGTACAGGCTGCCCCAGCGGGCGTTGGCGGCGTTCAGGGCGAAGCGCGCGTTCATCACCGGCACCACGAGCTGAGGCCCGGCCACATGGGCGATTTCCGGGTCCACGTGCTCTGTGGTCACCCGGGCGTCCTCCGGCTTCGGATCCGGCTTCAGGTATCCGATCTCCTTCAGGAACGCCCTGTACGCCGTCGCGTCGTGCGGCCGGCCGGCCCGGTCCCGGTGCCAGTCGTCGATGCGCGTTTGCAGGCGCGCGCGCTCCTCCAGCAGGGCGCGGTTGCGCGGCGTCAGGTCCTCCAGGATGCGGGCCAGCGATGTCCACAGGTGGTCCGCGTCCAGGCCGAGCCCGGGCAGCACCTCCTCCGTCACGAAGCGGTCCAGCACCTTCGCGACGCGCAGGTCCCCCCTGTTCACATAGGCCGACATGGGCCACCTCCTTTACGGGTTGTTTGGGTGTTCGCGCCGCGCGGTCGCGGCTGGCCCGACATATGGGACCGCCCATGCGCTGCGAACGGGCGTTTTCGCATGGTGGAAACCGCTTGCGTTTTTGGGGGCGAGTATGGCCTTCACGATCCAGGTGCTGCTGCGCGCCGTATTGTCCTGGTTTGCTCCCCGAAGTGATGGACCCTCTCATGCCCGCGCCCGTGCTGCTCTGGTTCCGCCGTGATCTGCGGCTATCCGATCACCCTGCCCTGTCCGCCGCCGTCGCCACCGGGCGCCCGGTGGTGCCGGTGTACATCCTGGACGGCGAGGCGCCCGACGCCCGCCCCCTGGGCGGGGCGGCCCGGTGGTGGCTGCACGGTTCGCTGGGTGCGCTGGCCCGCGACCTGGAGGCCCTGGGGTCCCGTCTCGTCCTGCGGCGGGGGCCGGTCACGGCGGTGCTGGCGGACGTGGCCCGGGAGACCGGGGCCGACACGGTGCTCTGGACGCGCATGGCGGGCACGGACGAAACCGCCCTGGCCGATGCGCTGAAGGCTCAGGGCCTGACCCCGCGCCGGTTCGGCGGCGCGCTGTTGTACGAGCCGGAAACCGTCGTCAACCGTCAGGGCCAGCCGTTCCGGGTGTTCACGCCGTTCTGGAAGCACCTTCAGACGCTGGACCCGCCGCCGCGCCCTCAGCCCGCGCCCGACCACCTCCCGGCCCACGACGCCTGGCCGGAGAGCGATGCGCTCGGCGACTGGGGCCTGCTGCCCACGCGGCCGGACTGGGCCGGCGGCCTGCGCGCCACCTGGGTGCCGGGCGAAGAGGCGGGCCGCGCCGTGCTGGAGGGCTTCCTGGACGGCCCGGCTTCTGGCTACGCCGAGGGCCGCAACGCGCTGGGTCGGGACGCCACCTCCGGTCTGTCGCCCTACCTGCGCTTCGGCGAGGTGGGGCCGCGCACCATCTGGCATGCCGTGCGCGACCGGCCGCACGATCCCGGCGCGGAGTCCTTTCTGCGCGAGGTGGGCTGGCGCGAGTTCTGCCACCACCTGCTTCACCAGCACCCGGCCATGCACGAGGTGCCGTTGCAGGGCGCGTTCGCGCAGTTCCCCTGGCGGGACGATCCGGAGGGCCTGCGCGCCTGGGAACAGGGCCGCACCGGCTATCCCGTCGTGGATGCCGCCCTGCGCCAGCTCTGGCACACCGGCTGGATGCACAACCGGGCGCGCATGATCGTGGGCTCGTTCCTGGTCAAGGATCTGCTGGTCGACTGGCGCGCCGGCGAGCGCTGGTTCTGGGACACGCTGGTGGATGCCTGCCCGGCCAACAATCCGTGCTCATGGCAGTGGGTCGCCGGCTGCGGGGCCGATGCCGCGCCCTATTTCCGGGTGTTCAATCCGGTGCTTCAGGGGGAGAAGTTCGACGCCGACGGCCGCTACGTCCGGCGCTGGGTGCCGGAACTGGCCGGCCTGCCGGACCGCGTGCTGCACAAGCCGTGGGAGGCCTCCGGCGCGGTCCTGCGCGCGGCCGGCGTGCGCCTGGGCGAGACCTATCCCGCGCCCATCGTGGACCACAAGGCGGCCCGCACGCGCGCGCTGGCGGCGCTGGAGACCATCAAGGGACAAGGCGGATCGGCCCGGAACGACGACGGGGGCCGGGCATGACGCCCGACCCCCGTTCGCGTATCCTGACAGCGACCCGCCTCGCACCTTACCGCTTCCGACACGTCATGACGTATCGGAAGCGGCGGAGGCCATGAAACGGACGAGTCCGTTTCATGGCCGATAAACAAAAGTCAGCCCTTCATCGCCTTCAGCATGGTCTCGCCCAGGGCGGCCGGGCTGTCGGCAACCAGGATGCCGGCCGAGCGCATGGCCTCCATCTTGGCGTCCGCCGTACCCTTGCCGCCGCTGATGATGGCGCCGGCATGGCCCATGCGCTTGCCCGGAGGCGCGGTGCGGCCCGCGATGAAGCCCACCATCGGCTTCTTGACCTTGGACTTGGCGATGAACTCGGCGGCCTCTTCCTCGGCCGAGCCGCCAATCTCGCCGATCATGATCATGCCCTCGGTCTCGTCGTCGCCCAGGAACATGTCCAGGCAGTCGATGAAGTTGGTGCCGTTGACCGGGTCACCGCCGATGCCGATGCAGGTGGTCTGGCCCAGGCCGGTGGCCGTGGTCTGCGCCACCGCCTCGTAGGTCAGCGTGCCGGAGCGCGAGACCACGCCGATCTTGCCGCGCTTGTGGATGTGGCCCGGCATGATGCCGATCTTGCACTCGTCCGGGGTGATGACGCCGGGGCAGTTGGGCCCGACCAGGCGGGTCTTCGAGTTCACCAGGGCGCGCTTGACCTTGACCATGTCCAGGACGGGAATGCCCTCGGTGATGCAGACCACCAGGTCAAGCTCGGCATCCACGGCCTCCAGGATGGCATCGGCGGCGAACGGCGGCGGCACGTAGATCACCGAGGCGTTGCAGTCCGTCTTGTCCTTGGCCTCGGCGACGGTGTCGAACACCGGCAGGTCCAGGTGCTTGGTGCCGCCCTTGCCCGGGGTCACGCCGCCGACCATCTTGGTCCCGTAGGCGACGGCCTGTTCCGAGTGGAAGGTCCCCTGGCTGCCGGTGAAGCCCTGGCAGATGACCTTGGTGTCCTTGTTGACGAGAACCGCCATTACTGCGCCTCCTTCACGGCCTTGACCACCTTGTCGGCGGCGTCTGCAAGGTTGTCGGCGGCGATGATCGGAAGCCCCGAGTCCGCCATGATTTTCTTGCCCAGTTCCACGTTGGTGCCCTCCAGGCGCACCACCAGGGGCACGTTGAGGCTGACCTCCTTGGCGGCCGCGATCACACCTTCGGCGATGACGTCACAGCGCATGATGCCGCCGAAGATGTTGATGAGGATGCCTTCCACGTTCGGGTCGGACAGGATGATCTTGAACGCGGTGGTCACGCGCTCCTTGGTGGCGCCGCCGCCCACGTCGAGGAAGTTGGCCGGCTCGGCGCCGTACAGCTTGATGATGTCCATGGTCGCCATGGCCAGGCCCGCGCCGTTGACCATGCACCCGATGGCGCCGTCCAGCTTGATGTAGTTGAGGTCGTGCTTCTGCGCCTCCAGCTCGGCCGGGTCTTCCTCGTCCTCGTCGCGCATCTCGGAGATGTCGGGCCGCCGGTACAGCGCGTTGGAATCGAAGTTCATCTTGGCGTCGAGCGGGATCACCTCGCCGTCGCCGGTGACCACCAGCGGGTTGATCTCCAGCATGGAGGCGTCGGTCTCCTGGAACGCCTTGTACAGCGCCATCAGCATCTTGGTCGCGCTCTTCACCTGAGCGCCCTCAAGGCCCAGCCCGAACGCCACCTTGCGGCAGTGGAACGGCATGATGCCGGTGGCCGGGTCGATGTCCTGCAGGATGATCTTCTCGGGGGTCTTGGCGGCGACCTCTTCGATCTCCACTCCGCCTTCGGTCGAGGCCATGATGGTCACGCGGCTGGTCGCGCGGTCCACCAGCATGGACAGGTACAGCTCGCGCTTGATGTCGCAGCCGGCCTCGATATAGACGCGCTTGACCTGCTTGCCCTCGGGGCCGGACTGGTGCGTGACCAGCGTGTTGCCCAGCATCTGCGAGGCGTTCTCGCGCACCGCGTCCACCGACTTGACGACGCGCACGCCGCCCGCCTCGCCGGCCTCGGACTCCTTGAACTTGCCCTTGCCGCGGCCGCCGGCGTGGATCTGGCTCTTGACCACAAAGACCGGCCCTTCGAGGTTGCGCGCGACCTGCTCGGCCTCTTCAGGCGTGTAGGCCACGCCGCCCTTCAGCACCGGCACGCCGAATTTCGCCAGCACCTGCTTGGCCTGATACTCATGAATGTTCATGGGTGGATTCCCCGTTCCTGACCAAAAAGCCGATTACTTCGGCATCAGTTCGCGCGACGCGGCGACGAGCCCGCGCACGGCCTCGACGGACGTGTCGAACATCGCCTGCTCGTCGGCGTTCATCTCGATCTCGACGACCTTTTCCACGCCGTTCGCGCCGATCACTACGGGCACGCCCACGTACAGACCGTCCAGGCCGAACACGCCGTCGCACCAGGCCGCGCAGGGCAGCACGCGCTTCTGGTCCTTCAGGTAGGCCTCGGCCATGGCGATCGCCGAGGCCGCCGGGGCATAGAACGCCGAGCCGGTCTTCAGCAGGCCGACGATCTCGGCGCCGCCGTTGCGGGTGCGGGTGACGATCTCGTCCAGCTTCTCCTGGGTGGTCCAGCCCATCTTGACCAGATCCGGCAGCGGGATGCCGGCCACCGTGGAGTAGCGGGTCAGCGGCACCATGGTGTCGCCGTGGCCGCCCAGCACGAAGGCCGAGACGTCCTGCACGGAGACGTCGAACTCTTCCGCCAGGAAGGTGCGGAAGCGCGCGCTGTCCAGCACGCCGGCCATGCCGACGACCTTGGTGTGGGGCAGGCCCGACAGCTCGCGCAGCACCCAGACCATGGCGTCCAGCGGGTTGGTGATGCAGATGACGAAGGCGTCCGGGCAGTGCGTCTTGATGCCCTCGCCGACGGCGGCCATGACCTTGGCGTTGGTGCCGATCAGATCGTCGCGGGACATGCCGGGCTTGCGCGGCACGCCGGCGGTCACGATCACGACATCGGCGCCGGCGATCACGCTGTAGTCGTTGCCGCCGGCCATGGTGGCGTCCACACCCTCGACGGGGTTGGACTGGGCGATGTCCAGCGCCTTGCCCTGGGGCACGCCTTCGGCAATGTCGAACAGCACCACATCGCCCAGTTCCTTCAGGGCGACGAGATGCGCCAGGGTGCCGCCAATGTTGCCGGCGCCAACCAGAGCGATCTTCTTGCGAGCCATGACCGTCCTCTCATCCGTTGGATCGAAAATCGGGCCCCGCGCAATCCCTTTGAGGTTTTGTTTTGCGGGGCCCTTCGCGCATAGCGCTTGAGTGAGGCAGTTGGTTTTTGGTACCGCGTTTCCGGCACACGAGCAAGGGCAGACCCCGGCGGAGTCGGTCCATTTCGTGACCGATGCGGTCAGGTGCGCGCCATAATATTTCGCGGGCGCGAAATGTCGAGCCTTTCATTCGGACTTCACTTGTCGGACCCGCCCCGTCCCGGTTTGCTGAGCGGCCGACACCACCCCGACCAGGAGCGCGCCCGCCATGGCCGAGCCCGCTGAGAGCCGACCGCCCGCCGCCACCGCCGCGCCCGATGCCTCGGCCTGGACCGTCTTTCTGGTCTTCCTGCGCCTCGGTCTGACCAGCTTCGGCGGGCCGGTGGCGCACCTCGGCTATTTCCGGGCCGAACTGGTGGAGCGCCGGAAATGGCTGACCGATGCGGCCTATGCCGATCTTGTCGCGCTATGCCAGTTCCTGCCGGGGCCGGCGAGCAGTCAGGTGGGGCTGGGCCTGGGCCTGCACCGGGCGGGCCTGCCGGGTGCGCTGGCCGCGTGGGCCGGGTTCACGCTGCCGTCGGCGCTGGCGCTGGCGCTGGCGGCGCTGGGTGTGGCGGCCCTGGACCCCGGCGGCGAGACCGGCTGGCTGCGCGGGCTGAAGATCGTGGCCGCCGCCGTGGTCGCTCAGGCCGTCTGGGGCATGGCGAAGTCCCTCGCGCCGGACCGGCCGCGCGCCACCCTGGCCCTGGCCTCGGCGGCGCTGGTGGTGGTCTGGCCGCTGGCCGGGCTGCCGCTGGTGCTCGGTCAGGTGCTGCCGATCGCCGTCGGGGCCCTGGCGGGCTGGGTGCTGTTCCGTGGCACGCCGACCGAGTCCGCCGATCCCCTGCATATCGGGATCAGCCGACGCACGGGGCTGCTCTGCCTGGGCACGCTGGCCGCGCTGCTGCTGCTGCTGCCCGTGCTGGCCCTGGCCACCCAGGCGGACGCGGTGCGGCTCGCCGACGGCATGGTGCGCGCGGGATCGCTGGTGTTCGGCGGCGGGCATGTGGTGCTGCCGCTGCTGCAGGCCGAAGTGGTGCCGACCGGCCTCGTGGACCGGGAGAGCTTCCTTGCTGGCTACGGCCTCGCGCAGGCGGTGCCGGGGCCGCTGTTCACACTGTCGTCCTACCTGGGCGCGGCCGCCGGCGGGACCGTGCCGGCGAGCCTGGGGCTCGCCCTGCTGGCCACGGTGGCGATCTTCGTGCCCGCCGCCCTGCTGCTGTTCGGCGCCCTGCCCTTCTGGGGCGCGCTGCGGCAGTCCCCCACCGCCCGCGCCGCCCTGACCGGGATCAACGCAGCGGTCGTCGGGCTGCTGCTGGCCGCGTTCTACGATCCGGTGCTGACGGGAGCCGTCGCCGCGCCCGAACACGTCGCCCTGGGGCTGGCGGCCTTCCTGGCGCTGCAGATCTGGAGGCTGCCGCCCTGGCTGGTGGTGCTGGCCGGCGCCGGGCTCGCCGGCCTGCTGTTCTGACGGCGCGGCGTGCTAGAGTGGGGCAAGGTATCCTCCTCCGCCCCGAGACCGGCCCTGTCCATGCGCGCGCTGCCCACGCCCCGTCAGTTGCTCTACCTCGTGACCGTCGCCGAAACGCTGCACTTCGGTCAGGCGGCGGAGCGCTGCCACGTCACCCAGTCCACCCTTTCCGCCGGGATTCGCGAGTTGGAGTCCCTGCTCGGCGTCACCCTGATCGAGCGCCAGACCCGCCGCCGCGTGGTCATGACGCCGGTGGGGGAAGAGATCGTCGCCCGGGCCACCCGCGTGCTGGCCGACACCGAAGCCCTGGTGGACGCGGCCGCCGCCCGCGCCGCGCCCCTGAGCGGCCTGTTGCGGCTGGGGGTGATACCGACCATCGGCCCCTACCTGATGCCCGGCGTGCTGCCCGGCTTGCGGCGGGACTATCCCGACCTGCGGCTCTACCTGCGGGAGGATCTGACCGACGCGCTGCTGGAGGCGCTGGCCACCGGACGGCTGGATGCCATCGTGGTCGCCACGCCCTTTGACCTGCGCGGCATGATCTCCACCCCGTTCGGCGAGGAGGACGTGGTCCTGGCCCTGCCCGCCGACCATCCGCTCGCCGAACAGGACCGGGTGCACGAATCGGACCTGACGGATCAGCCGCTGCTCATGCTGGAGGACGGCCACTGTCTGCGCGACCACGCGCTGGCGGCGTGCCACCTGTCGCGCTCGCGCTCCAACGAGGCGTTCCAGGCCACGAGCCTGGTCATGCTCACCCAGATGGTGGCGGCGGGCCTGGGGCTCACCCTGTTGCCGCGCATGGCCGTGGCCCGCGAGGTTCTGCCGGAAGGCGGCGTGGTGATCCGAGAGCTGGACGCCACGGGAACGGCGCGCACGCTGGTTCTGGCGTGGCGGCCGGGGGCGGCGCGGGAGTCCGATTTCCGCCTGCTGGCGCGGGCGTTGCAGGCCGGCCATGAGCGCCTTGGGGTCGCCCCGGGTTGACAGGCGCACGCCCGGACTCCAGATCGCGGGGGTCGCGGCGAAACATCCCCGCGCGGCTGGCGTTGACGCCCGGCGGGGGAGCCGTGTAAAACGCCCGTCACATGGAGCGGCGCCAACCGCTCCGTCACGCCCCGGCGGGCGCGCCCACGGAGGGCGGGCAGGACGGTAATGCAGCGGATTGCTAATCCGTACACCTGGGAAACCGGGTGACAGGGTTCGACTCCCTGGCCCTCCGCCACTTCAGGAAAAGGCAGGTCCCCACCAGGACCTGCCTTTTTCCGTTTTCGCGCCCGTTCGGATCACATCGGCTGCTTGAAGCCGACATGGGTGGGCCGGAACCCCAGGGACTCGTAGAACCGATGGGCGTCGGTCCGGGTGGCGTCGGAGGTCAGTTGCACCAGCCGGCACCCCTGGTCCCGGCAGTGCGCGACGGCCCAGTCCATCAGCCGCCGCCCCAGGCCCGCGCCCCGCAGGTCGCGGGCGATGCGCACGGCCTCGATCTGGCCGCGCCACGTCCCCCGGTGCGACAGGCCCGGGATCAGGGTGATCTGGAGCGTCCCGACCACCACCCCGTCCCGCTCGGCCACGACCAGATGCTGATGGGGGTCCCGGTCGATGGCCGCGAAGGCCGCGCGATACGCCTCGGGCAGGGGCGGAGCCACCGTTTCGCGCGCCTGCCCCAGCGCATCATCGGCCAGCAGCCGGATGATGGCGTCAAGGTCGCGGGACTCGGCCCGCCGGATGGTGAGGGTCTCGTCGGTCATCGGGCGGGGGTCCTGTTGGTCCTGGTGGGGGGGAGCCGGGCCGGTCAATGCGAGATGCCAACGGCACGGTGACGATAGCGCGGGTCCGACACCTGGCGCACCAGAAACGCCGCGATGTCCGCCACCGCGATCTTCAGGGTCAGGCGGCGTTCATCCGGCGCGAAATTCTCGCGGAACCCGCCGATCGCCGGTCCGTCCGTGAAGGCGCTGGGCCGCACGATGGTCCAGTCCAGGCCGCTGGCGCGCACCAGATCTTCCTGCCGCTGATGCTCCAGCAGCACCGGACGCAGCAGCAGCCCGAACAGGATCCGCTTCCACAGGAAGTTCAGGTTGCCCCGGCTCTCATGCGCCCCGAGCGTGGACTGGCAGACGAGTCGGGGCACACCGTGGGCCGTCATGGCCGCGATGACGGCGGCGGTCCCGCGCGAGCGCACGTCGCTGGTGCGGGACGCCCCCGCGCCCAGCGTGACCACAACCGCGTCGTGGCCGGGCATGGCGGCGCCGACGGCCGCCGGGTCGCGGGCGTCGCCGGCGATGCGGGACAGGCGCGGATGCTGCTGGTCCAGGGTCTCCGGCTGGCGGGCGAAGGCCGTGACGCGGTGGCCCGCGTCCAGCAGGCGGGCGACGGTCTGGCGGCCGACGCGGCCGGTGGCGCCGACCACGAGAACGGCGCGGGGCTCGGATGACGGGGTGTGGGCGTGGGTCTGGGTCATGATGCGTTCCATTCTCGGGGCCGCGACGGGCCGCTTGACACGGTGTAAACTTGACACTGTGTCCATAGCGGTGATCTTTACATCATGTCAAGCGAAAAGACCGACACCCGCACTCGGATTCTCGACGCCGCCTGGGGCCTGCTGGAATCCCGCGACGGCCCCGCCCGAATGGCCGACATCGCCCGCGCCGCCGGGATCAGCCGTCAGGCGCTGTACATGCACTTTCCCAATCGGGCGGATCTGCTGATCGCCACGACCCGGCATATCGACGCGGTCAAGGATATCGATGCCCGTCTGGTCCCCAGCCGAACGGCTGAGACCGGCCGCGCCCGGCTGGATGCCTTCGTCGAGGCGTGGGGGGCCTACATCCCCGAGATCCAGGGCGTGGCCCGCGCCCTGATGGCGATGCAGGAGGCGGACGCCGAGGCCCGGCGGGCCTGGGCCGATCGCATGGCGGCGGTGCGCGAGGGCTGCGCGGCGGCAGTGGATGCGCTCGCCCGGGACGGCGATCTGGCCCCCGGGCTGTCACCCGAGGCGGCCACCGACCTGCTGTGGACCCTGCTTTCGGTGCCCAACTGGGCGCATCTGACGGGCCCGTGCGGCTGGTCGCAGGCGGACTATCGGCACGCCATGACCCGTCTCGCCCGGGCCGCGCTCGTGGCGCCGGACGGTTAAAGCCGGACGGGCTGGCGGCGTCGGCCCCACGTGCCGGGCGGCCCCTCGAACACGCCGGCCAGACGGGTGCCGCACGACAGGCAATGCCCCGTGTCGTCCAGGCGCCATGCCCCCAGCTCGTACCAGTCCCGCTCGATCACCCGCGTGCCGCAACCGGCGCAATAGGTGCTGCCGCCGTCCGCGTCGTGCACGTTGCCGGTGTAGACGTGATGCAGTCCGGCCGCCCGGGCAATCTCGCGCGCCCGGCGCAGCGTGGCCGGCGGGGTCGGGGGCAGGTCGCGCATCTTGTGGTCGGGGTGGAACGCCGAGAAGTGCAGCGGCACGTCCGGCCCGAGGGTTTCGGCGATCCAGTCGCTCAGGGCCTTCAGTTCGGTGTCGCTGTCGTTCTTCGTGGGAATCAGCAGGGTCGTGATCTCCACCCAGACGTCCGTCTCGTGCACCAGATAGCGCAGGGTGTCCAGGACCGGCGCCAGATGGGCGGTGGAGAGCTGGTGATAGAAGCCCTCGGTGAAGGCCTTCAAGTCCACGTTGGCGGCGTCCATATGACGGAAGAAGTCGGCGCGGGCCTCGGGCGTGATGTACCCGGCGGTGACCGCCACGGCCTTCAGGTCCCGCTCGCGGCAGAGCCGGGCCGTATCGGCGGCGTATTCCAGGAAGATGACCGGATCGTTGTAGGTGAACGCCACCGACCGGCAGCCCAGATCCTCGGCCGCCGCCACGATGCGGGCCGGCGGCGCGTTGGCGTTCAGGCGCTCCCATGCCCGCGCCTTGCTGATCTCCCAGTTCTGACAGAACTTGCAGGTCAGGTTGCACCCGGCGGTGCCGAAGGACAGCACCGGGGTCCCCGGCAGAAAGTGGTTGAGCGGCTTCTTCTCGATGGGATCGACGCAGAACCCGGACGACCGGCCGTAGGTCGTCAGCACCATTGCCCCGTCCTGCACGCCGCGCACGAAGCACAGCCCGCGCTGTCCCTCCGGCACGCGGCAGTGACGCGGGCAGATGAGGCATTCCACGCGGCCGTCCTCCAGCGCCACCCAGTGGCGGCCGGGATGGGCGATGGGAAAGCGGTCGGCCCCGGAAGGGCCCCGTGTTTCGGATAGCATGAGTCCCGGCCTCCCTGCTCCAACAGTGGCGACACATGGCGCGTCCCGTCCGTGTCCGGACAAGATGGGCCGATTGCGATCGCGACGAAAGGCCCAGCGCACTCATCGGGCAATAGCCGGTTCCCTGTTCCGCACATTCCGAAGGCGTGATAAGTTTGCGCGGAATTGCGCAGAGGTTGTTTTCGGTATGATTCGAGACGGCGGCTCACCCGCGGCCCATGCTTCGGAACGACGACCTCGACCGGAACGCGGCATTCTGGCCCGCGGCGTCCGCCCTCTGGTGCGCGTGGCCGCTGTCTTTGGTGTTGCCGCTTCCCTGGCCTTTGGCGGTGTCGGTGTGCTGCAGGCGTGGCGCGCCGAGCGGGATGCCGGGCGGCGGACGCTCGAATCCGTGCAGATGGCCCTGTCCCAGCATCTGGCCGCGACCCTGGGCACCATGGACGACACCCTGGCGATCCTGGGACATCAGCGGCTCTGGACCACGGGCGTGCCGGGGCCGGTGTCCCGTGACCTCGAACCGATCGCCTCGCCGCTGCCCTTCGTACGGGCGCTGATCCTGCTCAATCCGGACGGCGTCGTGGTGGCGGACAGCCGACCCGGGCACTCCGCCATCGGGCTTGATGTCAGCGATCGGGAGTACTTCAAACAGCTTTTGATTGACCCGACGCGGGACACCGTCGTGTCCCGTCCGATCCGCAGTCGGGTGGACGGCGACTGGGCGTTTCCCGTCTCCCATGCCCTCCGCGCGGCGGACGGCACGCTGACCGGCGTGCTCGTGGCCTCGATTTCAATTGCCTACCTCAACGATCTGTTCGCGGACCTTGGGCAGAACTTTCCCGGCATGGCCATCCTGCTGACCGGCACCGACGGGACGGTGCAGGCCCGATGGCCCGCCGACGCCGTGCCGATGGGAGCCCCCCTCGGCGATGCCGCCCTGATCCGGGCGCATGTTCGAACCGCACCCTCCGGGACCTACTGGGGCACCTCGCCCGTGGATGGCACGGTGCGGCTGGTGCGCTACAGCGTCCTGGAGTCCCTGCCCCTGGTGCTGGCCGTGGGGCTCGACCGGAATGTGCTGTTCGCAAGCACGATTCAGCAGGCGTGGCTTTGGGGCAGCGCCTCGCTGGTGGTCGCGGTCATCGTTCTGCTGGGCACCCGGCATATGGGACGCATGGCCACCGCGCTCGAAACGGCCATGGTCGCGGCCGAGGCCGCCGATCGCCGCAAGGACGAGTTCGTGGCCAACATGAGCCACGAGATCCGCACGCCCCTGAACGCCGTGATCGGCTTTTCCGAGATCATGCACGAGGATGCGCTCGGCGCCGGGATGCCGGCGGTCTATGCCGACTACGCCCGGGACATCCATCAAAGCGGGCGGTACCTGCTGGGCATCGTGGACGAGATCCTGGACCTGAGCGCCCTGTCCGCGCACCGGCTGATCCTGTGCGAGGACATCGTGGATCCCGAGGCGCTGCTGTACGATCTGGTGCAGATGATGGAGGTCCGCGCCCGCAGCCGCGCCATTGATCTGTCGGTGGATGCCCTGCCGGTTCCGGTGCCGCGTCTGGTGGCGGATCGCCGGCGGCTCGCGCAGGTGCTGCTCAATCTTGTGACCAACGCCATCAAGTTCACCCAGCGCGGCGGCTGGGTCCGGGTCGGCCTGCGCGAGGGCCCCGACGGCCTCGATCTCTATGTCCAGGACAACGGTCCGGGCATTCCCCAGGACCGGCTGGCGGTCATCATGAAACCGTTCGAGCGCGACAGACCCAGCGGGATTTCCTCGGACGAGGGGGTCGGCCTGGGACTCGCCGTGGCTTCGGGTCTGGTCGAGGCGCACGGCGGCGCGCTGACGCTGCGCAGCACCCTTGGACAGGGCACGGAAGCGGTGGCCCACCTGCCCCGCACACGCCTGCGCCTGCCCGGCTCGGCGTCGGGCTGAGCGACGATCCGCCGAAACCCGCTGGTCACCGGCCCGTGTGCTTCGTACACTCCCGCGCATGCGCACACTGTATCATCACTGGCTGTATCCGGGCGCCCGACTCGCCCGACTGGTTCTCGGCGAGAAGGGCCTGGACGCGGAACTGCGGGTGGTCACGCCCTGGCAGCGCGACGAATCCTTCCTGGCGCTCAACCCTTCGGGCGAGGTGCCTGTGCTGATGGAGCCCGACGGGTCCGTGGTCGCCGGGGCCTATGCGGTCGGGGAATACCTGGACGAGGTCCACACGGACCCGCCGCTGCTGGGCGCGGATCCCCTGTCCCGCGCCGAGGTGCGCCGCCTGACCGCCTGGTTCGGCGAGGTGTTCCGCCGCGACGTCACGGAGCCGCTGGCGGGGGAAAAGCTGCTCAACCGGATCATGGGCGGTGGCGCGCCCGATTCGCGGGCGCTGCGGGCGGGCCGGACCAACATCCATATCCATCTCGACTACATCGCCTGGCTGACGCAGTCGAACCGCTTCCTGACAGGCCCCCGTCCGACCCTGGCGGACCTGATGGCGGGCGCCCACCTGTCTTTGGTGGATTACGCTGGCGACGTGCCATGGGAGGACCACCCGGCCGCCAAGGAATGGTACATGCTGCTGAAATGCCGGCCGTGCTTCCGCTCGCTGCTGGCCGATCAGGAACCGGGCCTGCGCCCCGCGCCGCACTATGCGAACCTTGATTTCTAGCTTGATTTCCAGAAGGTCGTCGCCGCCGTGACCGACACCCCGGCCCCCTTCGCGCCCCTGGACGACCTGGCCGTGCTGCGCTGGTACGAGGTGGCCGGTGTGGACGAGTGCGTCGGCGAGACGCCGGTGGACCGCTTCGCGGCCGATGCCGCGCGGGCCGCCGCCGCCCGTGCGCAGCCACGGGACGCGCCCCGCCCGCGCACGCCTCCCCACCCCCCCCCGGCCGTGCCCCGCGCCGCCGAGGGCAGCGCCGCCGACCCCGCCGCGCCGGCCGCCGCGGCCGCCCGCGAGAGCGCCGCCGCCGTGGCGGGCCGTGCGGAGACCCTCGACGCCCTGCGCGCGGCGCTGGAAGCCTTCGACGGCTGCGCCCTGAAGGTGACCGCCACGACCACCGTGTTCGGCGAGGGGGCGGCCGATGCCGCCCTGATGGTCGTCGGCGAAGCCCCGGGCGCCGACGAGGACCGGCAGGGCCGGCCGTTCTGCGGTGTCTCCGGCCGCCTGCTGGACGAGATGCTGGCCTCCATCGGGTTCGACCGCAGCACCGCCTACATCACCAACGTGGTGCCATGGCGCCCGCCGGGAAACCGCAAGCCGACGCCGGCCGAGGTGGCCACCTGCACCCCCTTTATCGAACGCCACGTGGCCCTGATCGCGCCCCGGGCGCTGCTGCTGGTCGGCGGGCTGGCGGCGTCCACGCTGATCGGCACGACCGAGGGCATCACCCGCCTGCGCGGCCACTGGCGCACACACCGCACGCCCGGAGACGCCCCGGACGTGCCCGCCATGCCCACGTTCCACCCCGCCTACCTGCTGCGCAATGCGGAGGCGAAGCGGCTGGCCTGGCGCGATCTCCTGGCGGTCAAGGCGCGTCTGGCCGAGGGCTGAACCCGCTTCGGCGTCCGGGTCGCAGCCCCGCCAGCGGTCTTGACGCGAGTCCGCAGCAACGACGATCGTTTCGGCGCCGTCAAAGGACGCCTCCCGAGATCCCTCGTCTCGCTTCGCTCGCTCGGGATGACAACCTTGAATTACAGGATGTCATCCTGAAGCCGCGAAGCGGCTGAAGGATCTTGAGCACGGGCCTTAAACCCCTTGCAAATCCGGGCACGTACAGTCCCGTGTCCATGAGCCGGCACCCCGCCAGCGGTCTTGGCAGACGTGGCGGACCTCCACTATCATGCAGGCTGGATCACGGAGGGGCGGGCGTGGGGGGTCTCCCGGCCGGCCCTGACGAAGGGGGGCGATCATATGACGGCCGTCTTTTTCGCGACCAACCGCAATCCCAATCGCAAGCAGAACCCCACCGACTTCGGCGCCACGTTCAGCCCCGAGGGCCTGGACGAACTGCGCTTCGGCTGGGCCGAGGTGCCGGAGGACCCAGACGGCGAGATCACCGTGGCCACCGCGACCGAGCGGCTGTCCAACCGGCCGCCGTCCCGTCAGGTCCTGGGCAGCCGGGCCGTGTTCGAGCATCTGTGGCACAAGATGGCCAAGCACGAGCGCGACACCATGGTGTACGTCCACGGCTTCGACTTCACCTTCCGCGAGGCCCTGCGCCGCACCGCCGAGCTGAAGCGCTGGTACGGCGCCAACGGCAAGCCCATGAACTGGGTCGTGTTCACATGGCCGTCGGACGGCCGCAAGACGCCGGTCAAGTCCTACCGCTCCGACCGCAAGGACGCCGAGGCCAGCGGCACCGCCATGGGGCGCGGCATCCTGAAGGCCGCCGATTTCGTCCGCGATCTGCAACGCGCGCAGTTCTGCGGCCAGCGCGTCCACCTGATGGCGCACTCGATGGGCAACTTCGCCCTGCGGCACGCGGTGCAGGGCATGCGGGCCTTCGTCGGCGACCAGTTGCCCCGGCTGTTCGACGAGGTGCTGTTGATGGCCGCCGACGCCGACAACGACGCCCTGACCACCGACGCCAAGCTGGCCCCGCTGGAGGGTCTGGCCCGGCGGGTCACCACCTACTACAACGCGCAGGATCTGGCCCTCGTGGTCAGCGACTGGACCAAGATGAACCCGGACCGCCTGGGGGCCTCCGGGCCGCGCGACCTGGACCCCCTGCCGCCCAAGTTCATCAACATCAACTGCGCCGCCGCCGTGGACTGGGGCACCGACCCGACCGGCCACCAGTACTACCGCAACAACGCGGTGGTCCGGCGCGACGTGCTGGCCGTGCTGGCCGGCAGCGAGGACGACCGCATCGACGGCCGCACTCCCATCACCGGCCGCAAACAGACCTACAGGGTCGGCTAGTCCCCGCCGTCCCCACCCCACCTTACCTCACGATCCCGACGCACCGTTTTCTGGGAGGTCTCATGCCCTTGCGCCATGTGGAAACGGTGCCGACACCGGACGGGTGCCGCGCCGACAGCCGCCTTGATGTCTGGGAGGTGGAAGGCCGCCGCCTGTCCGTGCTCCGCCAGCGCGGCGCCTTTCCCGACATCTGCTTCGATCACGGCCTTCTGCTCGCGGCCCGGATCGAGGACGGGGTGTTTCCGGAAATCCTCGCCACCATCAGCCACGATGTGGACGCGAGCCAGGGCCTCGGTACCGGCACCGTGGACCGCATCCAGGGCGCATTTTTCAACCGCCTCAGCCGGGACGTCCTGCAGTCGTGCAGTGACGACTTCCGGCGCGGCGTGGAAGCGCTGGCGCGCGGCTGCTTCGCCGGCCTCACCGCGCCGCTGTTCGATGCCACCGCCGTCGAGCATGCCTGTGTCGCCATCGACACCGGCAACATCGCAACCGGGTTCGAGCACCTGCGGTCTTACCGCTCCCGGAGCGAAGCCTACGCGCACTGGCGGAACTACGTCACGCAGGCGTGGATGACCACGGCTTGGGGCCGGTCCTACGCCGATGCCGGGGCGGGCGGCGCGTTCGACGACGTGCCGCTGACCGAGTGGCTCGACCGTGGACCCGGCCCGGGACGGCGTCGGGCCGGCATGGGATGCACCGGCCTGTGGGCCGCGCCCGACCTGACCGCCGACGGGCGCGGCCTGCACGCGCGCAACTTCGACGGCGCCTTTTTCAGTTGGAACCGGCATCCGGTGCTCAGCCTGATCGACGAACGCCCCGCGAACCCGGCCTATCTGCGCTACGCCGCCGCCGGCACGGCCGGCCTGATCTATCCGGGCGGCATCAACGGCATGAACGAGGCCGGGATCGCGGTCTCGCTGCACCAGATGTCCACGGTCAATTTCACGGTCGGCGACGGGCGGGGCCGCCATGATGTGGCGCCCTACGTGCAGCAGCGCATCCTGCGCGAGGCGCGCACCCTGGACGAGGCGGTGGACATCGCCCGCGACCGGCGGCACTTCGCCTCCTGGACCATCGTGGTCAGCCACGCGCCCTCCGGTCAGGCCCTTCGCATCGAGTTGAACGGCAGCGAGGAGACCCGGGTCGGCCCCGGCCGCCCCTTCGCCGACACCTACGTCCATCGTGTCGAGCCCAGCGCCGCGAGCGACCGGCTGGTGCAGACCAATCACTTCCTGGCCGAGGCCCTGCGCGAACGGCACGACTTCCTGGGCGATGCCCACTTCACCAAGACCGTGGGCAAGTGGCAGGAAACCCGGGCCCGGATGCGCCGCGCGGACGGGCTGCTGTCCGAGGCCGTCTCGGCCGGCGGTCTGGACACCGAACGGGCGCTCGCCATGCTCGCCGACCACGGCGACGCGGACGCCAGCGACGCGACGCGCGGCTTCGGGCGGACCATCTGCAAGGCCTACAGCCTGGCGAGCAGCATCATGCGCGCCAGCCCGGACCGGGCCGCGCCGTCCGATCAGTTCTGGCTGACGGTGGGGTCGGACGACGCCTGCACGCCTGGACCGCATACGCCGCTGGCCGGCTTCGCCCTCGACTGGGAGGGCCTGGGCGTGACCCCCGTGGGACAGCATGTGGCAAGCACCGTCTCGCCGGGCGCGCTGACCGCCATGCGGCACTACGTGGCCGCCTTTCAGGCGTACGAGCGCCCGCGCCAGCCGGACGGCGCCCTGTTCCGGCGCAAGCCGACCATGGAGGAACTGCGCACCCTGCGCCGGATCGCCCTGGGGGCGCTGGACGCCGCCGTGGCGGCGGCCGAGAACGCCGGTCTGGCCGATCCCGGCTTTCGCTACATCCGCGCCCGGCTGCGGCACGAGGCCGCCCTGGTTCCCGGCGAGCCCGACCGCGCGTCCCTGCTCGCTGGCGCCGCCGCCGACTGGTCCGCGCTGCGGGATGTGGTGGCTGAGGGCCAGGTGCCGGTGACCGGCTGGGAGCGGGCCCGCATCCTGCTGCTGTCGGCGGCGACCGAGGCCGCGCGCCTGGAGCCGGATCATGCGGACGTCCAGGCCCTCCACGGTCAGGGGGTCGCGGCGCTCGATCAGGTCGCGGCGGACCTGTTCGGGGCCGACGGCCGCGTGCATCAGGACATCAAGACCTGGCGCAAGGTGGCGGCGGCCATTCTGGCGGACGGCGCGGACGCCGCCCTGCCGGACATCGACTTCGTGACGGTCGAGTAGAGGCCCGGCGCCTCCCGCGCCCTCGGCCGACCATGGGGATCGGGCCGACGCAACGCCATCTCCGCCGGGAACGCGAACCCGGGTCGTTTCGTTGTTCACACAGAATGCGAGGGCGTTCGGCGGTGGGACCAGCCCATGCCGTCCGGAACCCCTCGCCTGTGATCAGAACAGGAGACGAGTCATGAACAAGGACGAACTCAAAGGCAACTGGACCCAGTTCAAGGGCAATGTCCGCAAGCAGTGGGGCAAGCTCACCGACGACGACTTGGCGGAGGTCAAGGGCGACCGCGACATCCTGGTCGGCAAGATCCAGGAACGGTATGGCATCGCCAAGGAAGAGGCCGAGAAGCAGGTCGACAGCATGAAGGACTGATCGTGGGGTTCGGCCCTGGCGGCAACCTTGGTCCGTCCGGCCAAGGACCGTGTTCACAGGCCGGATGGTCATACGGGTCCGGGGGCGGCGCCCCCGGTTTCCGTTTTTTTTGGGTCATCACGGAAAATTGGCGCGATGGGGCGTCCCTGGACCTTTCGTCGGGTGCAGCCCGAACGGCCCTCCCCTGTCGGGGGCTATCACGTTGACACATTTTCTGAACCGGAGCGGCCGTCTCCGGCAATAGGATTGACCACCAAGACACCAAGGCGACCAAGGGGTCGGCGACGTGACGGATCCGAAGAGCCTCTCCGGCACCATGATGGAGGGCGATCCCTATGATGATTGAGCCGCCATCGGCGGCGAAGGATCTCGGGGGGTGACACGACCCATGACCCCCTGTCATCCGAGTTCGGAGCCCTGTATGCGTCTCTCGTTATATTGACTGGCCTGCTCACTCGTATGAGCATTGCGGTTTGAACGGGCCCGCGGGTCCGCTGGACTGACGGACGGTGCGGGGACAAACCGGCGTGCACCCGATCCGCCCGGAGCCGGACCCGTTCGGCGCGGCCCGCGACGGAAACCGGGGCCGCCGGGAGCAGGGCAGATGGGTGAACGCGAAAAAGAAGAAGCGTCCCCCGAGGGCGAGGCGGCAAGCCGGCCCCCGGAGGATCGCGCGCGGCTCCGCCAGGACACGACCCTGGACACGCCGAGCCTCGACCGGCTCTTCGGGCGCTCCCCCGTTCCCATGGCCTGCCTGGACCGCGACGGCACGGTGGTCTGGGGCAACGAGGCCCTGGCGCGGCGGCGCGGACGTTCCGGCGCGACCTGGGCGGGCCGGTCCGTGGACGAGATGTTGGCCGACCCCCACACCACGGACAAGGTCCGCCGCAGCCTCGCGGACGGGACGCCGCTGGTCCTGACCGAGCGGCCCTTGTGGCGTCCGGACCAGCCCGAGCACGGCCCGACCCTCGGGACCATCAGCCTGACACCGCTCGCCGACGGCACCGATCCGTCGGCCCGGATGATCCTGACCCTGACGGAGATATCCCCCCGCGCCACCTCTGAACGGAACGGCGCCTGCCCGGACTGTCGCCTGACCCGGGCCATCCGGGCGGCCGACATCGGGATCTGGGAATGGAACCTGCGGACGGGCGCGCTCATCTGGAACCCGAGCATGTTCGCGCTTTACGGCGTGGACCCGGACACATTCCAGGGCCGGGCGGAGGACTGGAGCGACCGGGTCCACCCGGAGGACCTGGCCCGGCTGCTCGAAGCCACCGAGCGGACCCGGCACGATGGCGCCACCTTCGACACGGTGTTCCGCATCCGCCGACCCGACGGGACCGTGCGGCACGTCCGGTCCCTGGCGGAACGCCGGACCGCACCGGGCGACGGGGCCCCGGTGATGGTCGGCGTCAACTACGATGTCACGGCGGAGTGCGAGCTTCAGGCGCGCCTGGACAAGATCGCCCGCACCGCGCCGGGCGTGTTCTTCCAGTACCGGCGGGGCCCGGACGGCACCGGCAGCTATCCCTATGTCAGCCAGGGCATGCAGGAGATCTTCGGCGTCCCGACCGAGGCGATCCGCCGCGATGCCCGCGTGGCCTTCAACACGGTCCACCCGGAGGATCTGCCGCGCCTGCGGGAGTCGATGGAGCAGTCGTTCCGGTCCCTCGCCCCCTGGGCGCTGGACTACCGCCTGCGCCGCCCGGATCGGCCCGAAACCTGGATCGCGGCCCGAGCCGTTCCCGAACGGGAAGCCGACGGCTCGGTGCTCTGGCACGGGTTCCTGCACGACATCACCGACCGCAAGCGCGACGAGACCATCCGCGACGCCCTGGCCACGGTGGTCGATCACAGCGACGACATTTTCGTGGTCAAGGACCTGGACCTGCGGGTCGTCGCCACCAACCAGGCCTTCGTGCGCGCCAGCGGCAACACCAGCATCGCCGACATGCTGGGCAAGACCGACGCCGAGATCTTCGGCGTCTCCCCCGAGTCCGAGCCGGTGCGCACCTACATGGTGGACGACCGCAAGGCGCAGTCGCTGCCCCGGGGCAGCGTCATCGAACGCGAGGAACCCGTCGTGCATCCCAACGGGACGGTGCGCACGGTCCTGACCCGCAAGAGCCCCATCTTCGACCGCGCGGGACGTCTGGCCGGCACGGGCAACATCGCGATCGACATCACCGAGCGCAAGGACCGCGAGGCGCGCCTGAAGAAGCTCTCGCAGGCCGTCGAGCAGAGCCCCGCCAGCATCGTGATCGCCGACGCGGACGGCCGCATCGAATACGCCAACCGCCACTTCTGCCGGGTCACGGGCTATGCCATGGACGAGGTCCTCGGCCGTCCGGTCCTGTTCTGCCAGACGGAGGACATGCAAGGCGGCACCCGCCCGCCGGACGATATTCTGGAGAGGGTGCGCGCGGGCGCCACATGGTCCGGCGAAGTGGCCAACCGACGCCGGGACGGTTCGCCGCTCTGGGAGTCCGTCTCCATCGGTCCCATTTTCGACGACCGGAACCAGTTCTGCGGCCTGCTCGCGGTCAAGGAGGACATCACCAGCCGCAAGGCCATGGAGGACCGGCTGCGCCGCTCCAACGAGGACCTGGAGCAGTTCGCCTACGCCGCCTCGCACGATCTCCAGGCGCCGCTGCGAACCATCTCCAGCTTCCTGGGGCTGCTGCGACAGCGCTACGGCGCCTCGCTCGACGCCGACGCCGCCGAGTTCATCGACTATTCCATCGAGGGGGCCAAGCGGCTGAGCCAACAGGTCCACGGCCTCCTGGACTTCTCCCGCATCACGACCACCCCGCAGTCCATGACGCCGGTTGCGCTGGATCGCCCGGTGTCGGTGGCCCTCGCCCACCTGCGCGGGCCGATCGCGGACACCGGGGCGCGCATCGAACGGCCCGAGACCCTGCCCACGGTGATCGCCGACGCCGACCAGTTGGCGCTCGTGTTCCAGAATCTGATCGCCAACGCCCTGAAGTACGCCAGGCCCGACACGCCCCCCGAGGTCCGTATCAGCGTGACCCCCGAGGGCCCCCGCTGGCGGGTGGCGGTCGCGGACAACGGCATCGGCATCGCGCCCGAGTATCACGGCCGCATCTTCGGGGTGTTCCAGCGGCTGCACGGGCCGGCCGAGTTCGAGGGCACGGGCATCGGGCTGGCCGTGTGCAAGCGCATCGTGGATCGCCACGGCGGCGAACTGACCGTGGACTCGGACGGGACCGGCGGCTCCACCTTCATCTTCACGCTGCCCGGCCTTCAGGCCGATGTCGCGGAGCCCCATCCGAACCTGTGACGCGAGTCCCGAGTCGTCTTGTTTCGCCAGAACCGCGCGGGCATAGTGGAGGTGCTGACAGGCTCGCAACCATGGATCGGGCGGTCTTGCGAAGCCGGGGGCACGGCACCGACGGGGGCACGGGATGAACGGCGAACGATGACGCAACCGGGCGCGGAAGAGGCGGCAGGAGCCCGGTCGCCGCGGCGCGTCCGGGGCTTGGCGCTGGGGCTTGCCATCCTGCTGGTCGGTCTGCTCGCCGGGCTTTGGCTGCACGTGCATGACCGCCACATGCACCGGCGCGCCGTGGCCCTGGACTCCTGGCTGGCGCTGGAGGCCGAGATCGTCGATGGCGCCGCCCGGGCGACAGAAGCCTGGATGACGCACCGGATCGACGTCGATGGCCTGTCCGTCCACGACGCCGAGCAGGAGGTCTTCCGCCAGTTCATCGACCCCATCCAGCTCGGCAAGGACGGCGACGCCTGGATCTACAACCAGGGCTATGTGATCTTTGACGAAAGCGAAGACTTTCCGCGACAGTATTTGGGCAAGAGCATGGCCGAGATCTTCGCCATGCAGGTCGAACACGGCGCTCGCCACTATGACGCCCTGATCGAGGGCGTGGAGACCGCCAGCACCGGCACCACCTGGTATGTCTGGCTGCCCGAGAAGGGCCGCGAGTTCGCCGCCTGGACGTCCGTGCGGGTGCACGACGACACCTGGACCATCGGCCTGTCCACGCCGGAGGCCCAGATCCTGGACTTCTTCCGGGTCCCCCAGACCCTCTTGCGGGAGGCCATCGGCGCCGCCACCATCACCGTGCTGCTGCTGGGTCTGGCGCTGGCCCTGTGGCTGAAGCACCGCAGCGACACCCAGCGGCTGGCCGTGCTGCGCACCAGCCACGCCCGCCTGGAACAGGCGGTGGCGGAGCGCACCCGGCGCCTGGAAGCCATGAACCAGGACCTGCGCCGCTCCAACGAGGACCTGGAGCAGTTCGCCTACGCCGCCTCGCATGACCTGCAGGCCCCGCTGCGGACCATCTCCAGCTTCCTCGGCCTGCTGCGCCAGCGTTACGGCGGCTCGCTCGATGCCGACGCGACCGAGTTCATCACCTATTCCATCGAGGGCGCCAAGCGTCTGAGCCAGCAGATCCACGGCCTGCTGGACTTTTCGCGGGTCACGACGCAGGGCCAGCAGATGGAGCCGGTCGCGTTGGAGCGCGTGGTGGAGAACGCCCTCGCCCTCCTGCGCGGACCGATCGCCGAGAGCGGGGCGCGGGTGATCCTGCCCGAGACCCGGCCGACGGTCACCGTGGACCCCTCGCAGGTCACGACCCTGTTCCAGAACCTGATCGCCAACGCCCTGAAGTACACCCGGCCCGGCATCCCGCCCGAGGTCCGCATCCAGGTTCACGCGGAAGGCCCCCGCTGGCGCGTGGCGGTCACGGACAACGGCATCGGCATCGCACCGCAGTATCACGGTCGCATCTTCGGCGTGTTCCAGCGGCTGCACGGGCCGGCCGAGTTCGAGGGGACGGGCATCGGGCTGGCCCTGTGCAAGCGCATCGTGGATCGCCATGGCGGCGACCTGACGGTGGAGTCGGACGGCGAGACGGGCTCCACGTTCACGTTCACGCTACCGGGTGTCGCCACCGACCGGCAGGCCGTGGCGGACACCGCGTGGGATGAGGGTGCTAGCGCCCCTGGCGCTGTTTGAGCACACCGAGCGCGTCCATCTGGGCCCGGCGCGCGGCCGTCGCGGGGCTGTCGTCCCCGTCGAGCACCCGCACCACCATGCGCCCGACCACGCCGTCCGCGTACAGCAGCGCGGCGCGCGGGTCGGCATGGGCGGTCCCGCCGACACCGACGGTCGAGAACGTGGACGGCACCGTCAGCGCCTCGCCGAACCGGCGCACCGTCTCGCGCCCGAAGGCCTGGAACACGCCCAGGCGGTCGCGAAGAAAGGCGTCGGACTCCAGAACGCCCCGCACCACGGGAATCATGCCGCCGGGCGCCATGTGCAGCCACGAGACATAGGCATCCGGCCGGAACAGAAAGCGCGCCAGCCGACGCGCGGCGGCCCGTTCCCCCGGACCGCCGGCGCCCGTCAGACCGAGCCCGTTGATCGAGGTGAAGGCCCCCACCGCACCCGCCGGGCCCGCCCCCCGGCCCCCGCCCGCCGTCAGGGTTCCGACGGGCGCGGTCTCATGCACCAGGCGGGGATCGAACGCGGCCCCCGCCAGATCCGGGAAATGCCCATCGGTCAGCGAGTTCCGCGCGACCGACGGAATCGCGAGATCGTCCATCAGGAAGGTGGAATAGAACAGCATCCCCGCCTTGCCCTGCAGGTAGTAATCCCGCGCCCGCCAGGTCAGCCGGCCCGGCCCGGCGGCCCGGGCGAGGTCGGCATACGCCTCCAGCGCAGCGATCATCGTGCGGGTGTCCAGCGCCAGCACCGGATGGATGTCCTCGGGACTGGACGGAGGGGCCAGGATCGCGGCCCCGAAGGCCCGAGCGATCATCAGGAAACACTGCTGGGTGTAGAAATCGCCGGCCGTGCCCAGGATCACGCCCCGCCGCCCCTGCGCCGGGTCGTGCAGCCCGTGCGCCGCCCGCCGCAGTTCGTCCACGGTGCGCGGCGGCTCCCGGTCCAGCTCGTCGCGCAGCCAGTCGGCGCGGGTCCAGATCATCTGCGGCCAGCCGTGGAACGGCAGCGCGGCCGGCCGCCCGTCGGCCCGGCGCACCGCCGCCAGGGCTCCGGCCAGTATCCGGCCGTGGCCCAGATCATCCAGCACACGCCCAGCCTCCGCCGGACTGAGCAGGCCAAGCGCATCCAGCGCCATCAGCCCGTCCGCGCCGGTGTTGACCACATGCGGCACCGGCACGCGGCTGGCCGGTGCGTGCGTGCGCCGCATCCGGTCCACCAGCTCGGTTTCCCGCACCGTCTCGAACACGATCTGCGGTTCCCCGGCCAGGGTGGCCTGCACATCCAGAAGGTAGCGGATCACCGCAAGCCGGTCCGCGCCGGTCTCCGTGGTCCACACCCGTAGCTGGACGCCCTGAAGCGGCGGGTCGGCCTGCATCCGCTCCAGGTCGTCCAGCACGGCGCCCGGCACGGGCGCGCCGCCACTCTGCGCGCCGGCCCGGCCGGCCCCAAGGGCGGCGGCGGCCCCGGCAAGGCCCAGCCGGAGGATGGAGCGACGACCGACCATCACTTAGCCTCCATGCGGCGGATGTCGGACCACTCACGGGCGGCGTCCGGGTCCGAGGCCAGCCGCGCCGCCAGCGCCTGCATCTGCGCCGCCGCCGGATCGTCCGGACGCGCCTGGGCCAGCACAGCGAAGGCGTCTGCGGCCCCGGCCCAGTCGCGCTGGCGGCGCAGCAGGTCCTGCGCCGCGTTCCAGCGGGTGGCGAAGGACAGCGCCTCCGGCCCCGCCACCACCGCATCGGCCGCACCGAGGACGGTCGCGTGCTCCGGATGCGCGCCGACCAGGTCGAACACCCGCACGGCCTGGAGCGCCCCCTTGGGCTGGACCCGGTCCATCTCGCGCAGCACGAAGCGGCCGGCGACGCGCTCGGCCACCGCCTCCGACACCAGGATGCGCGTCCCGTAGACCTTGTTCAGACCCTCGATCCGCGACGCCATGTTGACCGCCGCGCCGATGGCCGAATAGTCCATACGCGTGGATGATCCGACGTTGCCCACGACCGCCTCGCCCACATGCAGCCCGAAGCGGGTGGGGAACGGCGGCAGGCCCCGGTCCGCCAACCCGGCATTGAACCGCGTGACCCGCTGGTGCGCGTCCAGCGCGGCGAGGCAGGCCCGAACCACATGATCCGCGACCGGCTCCGGCGCGTTCCACAGGGCCATGACGGCGTCGCCGATGAACTTGTCCACGATCCCGGCCTGGGCGTTCACGGCGGCGGTGATCTCCTCGAAGTACGCCGAGGTCCGCACCATCAGGTCCTCGGCCGGCGTGCGCTCCGAAAGGGTGGTGAAGCCCTCGATGTCGGTGAACAGCAGAGACAGTTCGCGCCGCTGCCCGCCCGGCGCGGCCGAGCCGCCCGACGCCATGATGCGCCGCACCAGATCGCGGGGGACGTACAGCCCGAACGTGCGCAGCGATTCCTTCATGGTCCGCTGAGCGATGGCGAGATCATGGATCTCGCGCACGATGGTGCGCACGCGCACCTCGCGGTCCAGGTCCAGGGTGCGGATGCGCCCGGCGTCCTCGGCCAACACCGCCAGGGCCCCGGACATGCGCCGGGCCACGACCCAGGTGGCCGGAATCCCCACCAGCGCCACCAGCAGGGCGAAGAGCAGACTATTGCGCACCATCGTGTCCACCGGCCCGGTGTAGTCCGACAGCGGCGCGGCCATCGCCACCACGATATCCCGGGCCACCGGCATGGAGACGCGCAGCCGCCGCACCAGGATCGGTTCGCCGCTGTCGATCCGGGGCACCACCTGGACATCGCCCCCGGCAGCCGGGGCGAACATCGCGCGGATGATCGAGGGATCGCGCAGGTCCTCCAGCCGCAGCGGCTGCCCGCGCACGGACTCGGCCCCGGTGCGCAGCCCGTCCGGCCCCCGATAGGCGATCACCTGCCCGTCCGCCGTCCCCACCAGCAGACGCCCGTTCGGCGACAGGGTCTGCGCGGCGACGAAGTCCGCGATCGAGGCCAGCGTCAGGTCGATCCCGAACACGCCCGGCACATCGCCGTCGAACGCCCGCGCCAGGGTGACGCCGGGCAGGCCCAGACTGTGGAAGGTGTAGATGTCGGTCATCACCGTGCCGCCCTGACCCCGGGCCAGGCGGTACCAGGGCCGGACCGTGGGGTCATAGGCCGCCGTCGCCTGCACCTGTGAGCCCAGCAGCACGCGGTCCCGGTCAAGGAACGTCCAGACCTGGATGCGCTCCCCCACCCCCGCGCCCTGCACGACGGCCCGGTGGATGAACCGGGTGTCGGGCGGCGCGCCGTGGGTCAGGCGGACGGCGGTGGCGCGGCGCGCCTCCTCCTCGGCCGAGCGGGGCCGGTCGGGCACGGCGATGATCTGATAGAACCGCCCGTCGTCGAACCCGATGAACCCGGAATACAGCGTCGGATACGTCTCCAGCGCCCGCATCAGGAACCACCCCATGGGATGGACCAGCAGGTCCGGCGGCTGGGCGATGTCGGGCAGCGACGACGAGAGCGTGGTGAGCGCGGCGGCCGGCGAGAACAGAGTCTCGATGCGGTGGGCCACCTTGGCGGTCAACTCCCGCGACAGCGCCCGGCCGGTCGCCTCGGCCACCGCGCGGCCCTGCCAGGCGGTGAACAGACTGAGCGCCAGCACGACCGCGACCGTCAGGGCCGCCATGATGGTGAACAGGTTGACCACCAGCGGGATGTGCAGGCGGCGCAGACGCAGGGCCACCAGCGCCGAGCGCCGCAGCAGGCGCCCGCCGCGCCGACCCCGGGACCTGACCCCGGCCCGGGTGGTCCCGTCGCCGTCCTTTCGTGTCCGCTGCCGCATGTCCGTTCGGCTCCCGCTGGGTCGGCCGGTCGGCTACGACGCCCGCTGATAGGCCGCGATGTCCACGGCGTCGATCTGCTCGGGGTCCAGGAACCGATGAGCGTAGTCCCGCCACACGCCGGAGCGCAGGAACAGGTCGAACAGATCGGGGTCGATATGGTTGTCGTTGCGCATGAAACTCATGATCCGCAGCGCCTCGGAGACCGTTTTGGGCTTCTTGTACGGCCGGTCGGCGGCGGTCAGGGCCTCGAACACATCGGCGATGGCCATGATCCGCGCCGGGATCGACATCGTTCCGGCCTTCAGGCCGCGCGGATACCCGGTGCCGTCCATCTTCTCGTGATGGCCGCCGGCGTATTCCGGCACCCGGCGGAGGTGCGGCGGCAGCGGCAGGCTTTCCAGCATGATGATGGTCTGCACGATGTGGTCGTTGACCTTGAAGCGTTCCTCCTCGGTCAGCGTGCCGCGCCGGATCGACAGATTGTACAGTTCGCCCAGGTTGAACTGGTGCCGGGGCGCCAGCAGCGTGAAGCCGCGCGGATCGTTCTCGCGGATCGGCGGGGTGTTGTCCGGCCAGGGCACGACCTGTTCCGGCTTGTCGGACAGCAGGCGGTCCTCCACCGGCAGCGGCGGCGCGGGGAAGGCGCGCAGCCGCTCCGCCTCCGCCACGGACAGGCCCAGCCGATCGTCGAAATGGCGCGTCCACGGACGCGCGCCGATCCGCCGCAGGCGCTCGATGCTCGCGTCGTCGAGGAACTCGCCGCCGACGTTGCAGGTGGCGACGAAGGCGAAGTCCTCCACCAGATCGGCCTGGGTCCGCTCCCGGGTCTCGGCCGCCGCCGCCGGATCGGCCCCGTCCTGCACCGCCAGCAGCTCTTCGATCCGGGCGTCCCGCCACAGCACCTCGAACCGGGTGCGGATCTCGTGAATGCGGTTGTAGATGGTTTCCAGCTTGGTGGCCTTGTCCACCACGTATTCGGGGCTGGTGACCTTGCCGCAGTCATGCAGCCAGCTTGCGATGTGCAGTTCGTACCACTCGTCCTCGGTCAGGTCGAAAGCCTGGAATCGGTCCGTGTCGGCACAGGCCGCCTCTGTCAGCATGCGAGTCAGGTCCGGCACGCGCGAGCAGTGCCCGCCGGTATAGGGCGACTTGGCGTCGATGGCCCCGGCCATCAGCTCGATGAAGGAGTCGAGCAAGCGGCGCTGCGCTTCCAGCAGAAGCTGGTTCTCCAGCGCCACGCCGGCCTGGGCGGCCAGGGCGCGGGCGATGGACTCGGTGGGGCCGTCGAACGCCTTCACGGTGGTCCGTTCGGCATCGCTGGCGTTGATGAGCTGCAGCACGCCGATGATCTCGCCCTGTCGGTCGCTCAGCGGCACGGCCAGCAGCGACGTGGTCCGATAGCCGTGGGTGGCGTCGAAGGCGCGCGGCCCCGCGAAATCGAACGCCGTGTTGTCGTAGACGTCGGGCACGTTGACCACCTGCCCCGTCAGCGCCGCGTGCACGGCCACGTTGGCGCTGTTGGGTCGCCCGTCCGGCCCGTGCAGCGGCAGCGGCGCAAACGGGATGTCCGGCCCGCCCTCACCGCCCAGATGGATCTTCAGGCTGCGGTTCAGGACGATGGCGAACTCCAACTGGCCGGCATCGCGATCGAGCAGATAGACCGTTCCGCCGTCCGCATGGCACAGGTCACTGGCCACCTGCAGCACGGATTCCACCAGCCGGCGGGGATTGCGCTCGGCCCCCAATTGAATGCCCATGGTGATGAGCCGCGTGCGCGACTCCTCCAGCGCGGCCCGGCGGTTTTCCAGGGCGTTGAACGCCGCGATCACCTCGCCCAGTTCGTCCGACGCGGGTTCGGACACATGCCGCACCTCACCGGGGGCGACCTCGGCGGTCAATGCCCGGTGCAGGTGGGACAGCGGCCGGAAGATCAGCCGTCCGGTGGTCACGGACACCAGCACCACCAGCGCGCCCATCACCACCGCGATGATGATTGCATCCGTCGCCAGACTGCGCCACAGCGCCGCCAGCACGCGGCTTTCATCGAAGGCCAGGGCCATGGTGCCGACGGTGGTCGCCCCGTCGATCTCCTGCTTGATGAGCGGCGCCTCGCGCACGAAGCGCCCGCCGGACGACTCCAGCGCCGCCATGGCGCCGGCGGCGGCGACCACCCGCCCGGACGGATCGCGGACCCGGATCGCCGCCAGGTCCGGGTGCTGGCCCATCACCGAGACCAGCGAGCGCACCAGCGAATCGTCAAACGCCCACATGGGGGTCGCCAGGACCGGCGCGCTGGTGGCGACGAAGGTTTCCATGCGCTGCTCCAGCGCGGCCATGGCCTGACTGTGGGCGCGCCACTCCAGCACGGCGAACAGACCCACCGACAGCACCACAAGGACCGGCACGTAGATGGCCAGCAACCGGGTCCGAAGAGAGTGCGCGCCTGCGTGCTCGGGCAGGCCATAAGCCATGGCGGGGGTCATGGGGTCCCCCGGCCGATGTCGGCGAGCGCGGCATTGAAACGGGCCATGGTGTCCGCGCCGACGGAGCGGCTGCAGACCAGATGGCGGGCGTTGCCCTGCGGGCTGTCCTCGAACGTGAGCGCGATCAGGTCCTGGCCCGCCGCGCCGAAGCGGTCGATCAGGTCTTCCGCCTCCGCGCGCCCGGTCAGCATGTAGTCGAACCGCCGCCCCAGCAGCATCCGGACCAGCCCGGTGTCGTCCTGCGACACCGTGGACTGGGGCGGCCGCAGGGTCTCGATCATGCCGTCGATGCGCGGGCCGTAGGAGTATCCCAACTTGGTGCCGAGCCGGACCCCCGAATCCGCGAACAGGTCCTGCAGGGACTCCTGCGACAGGACGCGGTCGTTGTCGGTCCGGGCCAGCACGACCTGGGACGGTTCGCGGTAGATCGGGTCGCTGAACAGACCGAGGTGCTCCCGCCGCTCTGAACGGTACCAGCCGACGGCGCACACGGGTCCGCTGTCGGTGGCCACGGTCCTGAGATGACCATTCGGCTGCAGGGTCTTCCAGCGAACGGGGATGCCGGCGCGCGCCATCGCCTCGGCGACGGGCCCGGCGACCAGGCCGGTGAAGCCGCCCGTGCCGTCGGGGAGGTAGTACGGCGGCCGCTCGAACACCAGCAGGGTCAGGGGCTCGGCGACCGGGTCACCGGGCGATGCGCTCCGGGTCTGCGCCAGCACGACGGCGGGCCACAGTGCGATCATCAGGGTCAGCAGCGCTCCGGCGCGGCGCGCGACGCGGACGCGCCCCGTCCGATCCGAGGGGCCGGCGGTCTGCTCCCCGAACGGTGAGCGGTCAGCGGAAGCCTGACATCCGGTCGGCATCGCATCACGTCCTCAGCCACGCACGGCCCTGCGTCCTTTGGGCTCGCCTCAGGTTACCATGCCACAAAGGCGGGTTCAGTCCATCCCACGAATCAGAAGGGGGCGGTCTTCGCGAAAAAAAGGTCTTCACGGAAAACCGGGGGCGGGTGGTTGCTGACCGTCGCGACCACCCGAGACAACCCCTCCCCACCCTCCCCAACCCTCCCCAACCCTCCCCATTCCATGGGGAGGGAGTCCGGCAGGCGTGTGGTGGACCGGGAGTCCTCCCCCATTCATGGGGGAGGACGGGAGGGGGTTAGGGCTTGACACGCAATGCCAGAGAGAGTGCCAGGACCGCGCGGAACATCTCGCCGTGCTGAACCCTCCGGTGCCCCGGAAATCCTTGATGACCCAAAAAAGCGGTCCGATGTGCGCTCAGACCTCGGGTCGGTCTTGCCGCGCGCATCAAGCGCGCCCCCGGCCCACCCCCGCGCCGCCCCGGTCCTGAACCGGCGCCCCGCTAGCGAGACTCGGCGCGGGCCTCGGTCATGATGTCGACCTGGTGCGGCAGCAGGAACCGATCAGCGTAGTCCCGCCAGACGCCCGAGCGCAGGAACAGGTCGAACAGGTCGGGGTCGATGTGGTTCTCGTCGCGCATGGTCTGCATGATGGCCAGCGCCTCCGAGACGGTCTTGGGCTTCTTGTAGGGTCGGTCGGCGGCGGTCAGGGCCTCGAACACGTCCGCGATGGCCATGATCCGCGCCGGGATCGACATGGTGCCGGCCTTGAGGCCCCTTGGATAGCCGGTGCCGTCCATCTTTTCGTGATGGCCGCCGGCGTATTCCGGCACCCGCCGCAGATGACGGGGCAGCGGCAGGCTTTCCAGCATGATGATGGTCTGCACGATGTGGTCGTTGACGCGGAACCGCTCCTCTTCGGTCAGCGTGCCGCGCCGGACCGATAGATTGTGCAACTCGCCATAATTGAACTGGACCTCCGGCGCGATCAGCGTGAAGCCGCGCGGATCGTTCTCGCGGATCGGCGGCGTGTTGTTGGGCCAGGGCACGATGTGTTCCGGCTTGTCGTCCAGCAGCCGTTCCTCGGCGGGTAGCGGCCGGCCGGGAATCCCATCGATGCGGTCGGACTCGCCGTGGGACAACCCCAGCCGGTCGTCGAAATGGCGCGTCCACGGACGCGCGCCGATCCGCCGCAGGCGCTCGATGCTCGCGTCGTCGAGGAACTCGCTGCCCACGTTGCAGGCGGCGACGAAAGCGAACTCTTCCAACAGGTCGGCCTGGGTCCGCTCCCGGGTCGCGGCCGCCGCCGCCGGATCGGCCCCGGCCAGCAGCGCGCGGCATTCGGCGATCTCGGCATCCCGCCACAGCACCTCGAAGCGGGTCCGGATCTCGTGAATGCGGTTGTAGATGGTTTCCAGCTTGGTGGCCTTGTCCACCACGTATTCCGGGCTGGTGACCTTGCCGCAGTCGTGCAGCCAGCTTGCGATGTGCAGTTCGTACCACTCGTCCTCGGTCAGGTCGAAATCCCCGAACCGATCGGTATCGGCACAGGCCGCCTCGGTGAGCATCCGGGTGAGTTCCGGAACGCGCGAGCAGTGCCCGCCGGTGTAGGGCGACTTGGCGTCGATGGCGCTGGCGATCACCTCGATGAACGAGTTCAATAGCCGCCGCTGCGCATCCAGCAGCATCTGGTTTTCCAGCGCGATCCCGGCCTGGGCCGAGAGTGATTCGGCGATGGAAATGTCGTCCGAATGGAAGGGGACGGCCTGGCCGGTCTGCGAGTCCCGGGCGTTGATGAGCTTCAGGACACCGATGACATCCCCCCTTCGATTGCGCAGGGGCAGGACCACGACGGACTTGGTGCGATAGCCGTAGGCCGCGTCAAACGCGCGCGTGTTCCGGAACTCGAAGGCCTTGACGTCGTAGGCATCTTCCAGACTGACGACCGCACCCGTCAAAGCGACGTGGCAGGACAGCTTGCCGTGATTGGGCGCGCCGTCCGGATGATGCAACGGCAGCGATGGGAACAGCGATGCGTTGTCGTCGAACCGATCGAGCCGGACGCCCAGACTGTTGATGCTCAGGACGGCGAACTCCAGGCGGTCTTTTTCCTCATCCAGCAGGTGGAGCGTCCCGCCGTCCGCGTGGCAAAGCTCGGTCGCCGCGTTCAGGATGGTTTCCAGAAGCTGTTCGGGATTGCGCTCCGCGCCCATGCGGATGCCGAGGTCGATCAGGCGTGTGCGCACCCGCTCCAGGGCCACCCGGCGCATTTCCATCGCATTGAAGGCGCTCGTGAGCTCGCCGAGTTCGTCATCGGAGGTCTGCGGCACGAACCGGATCTTGCCGGGTCCGAAGGTCATCACCATCGCCCGGTGCAGGCGCTCCAGCGGCGCGAAGATCAGACGTCGGGTCGTGATCTCCACCAGGATGATGAGCGCCAGCAGGCTGACCATGGTGCTGATGAGGTCCGTCACGAAGGCGCGCTGCACGGCCTCGATCACCCGGCGATCATCGAACACGACCTGAAGCGTTCCGATATCGGAGAACGTCCCCCGATGCTTGAACAGGATGGGCACGGCCCGATACAGCGGGTCCGCTGGGTCGAGCCCGTCCACATCGCCAATCGCCGTCCATGTCTCCTGATGGGATCCCAGCACCCGCATGGCCAGCATGTCCGGATGCTGCCCCATGGCGCGGACCAGCAGGTTGACTTGCGCGTCATCGTAGTGCCAGAGCGGACTGGCCAGGACCGGGGCCGCGGTTTTCACCAACGTGTCAAGGCGCTGGCGCAGGTCTTCGTTCGCCTCCTGGTACGTCCGCCACTCCAGCACCGCGAACAGGGACAGGAGGACCAGGAACAGAACGGGGACGATTCTCGCCAGAAGCTTGAACCGGAGAGACCGCCCGCGCCGGCCCGACTCATCCTCGCCGATCGCGCCCGGGTAGGGGTCCTTCGCGGTGTGATCGGTCACGGTCATGAACGGGCCTCGCGTGGGAGGGCTGTGCTGTTGGCGGTCATCATCGTGTTTTCGCGGATCGGAACCGGGCGGTTGACCCGACCCGTTGGTCCATATGCTCCAGGTCGGGAACGCCCGGCGAATCGGCCCACCGTCCTGGTCAGGTATGCGCCGCCGGTATCCCCTCTCCCGAGGCCCGCAGTGGTCGTAAACCGAACCCGTAAACAAAGGCATAAGCAAACCGGACGGACGAACGCGGCGCTTCGCAAGACACCGTGCCGGTCAGATTTCATCCCGTCCGTCTCGCCTGGACCGGCGGGGACCGCGTGCCACGGCATGCTTTGCCGCGGCATCGCAGGGGCGGACAGGGCGGCACGGGCGGTGTTCCAGACCGTCGTCGAACCCCACAAAAACGACCCCGGCCGACGCGCCGACCCGCCGTCATCATCGCGCCAACCCGCGCCGCCAAACACCTGGGACCATGCGCCCATACAATGCCACGAAGCCGGATGAATTCCACCCCAGGGACGCCTGGATGCGGCGGTTTTTGAAGCGACACCTCATCCGTGCCGATGTTTGTCTTGCGAATACTACAATATCGTGCGAGAGGCGGTCGATGGTCCGGCCCTCGACCCGACCGGATCGACCCCCTATCTTTCAGGGACGAGACACCGATGCGGCAGGTCGTCCCGCCATCACGCCGCAGGGTCCTCCGGGCGTCACACCGCTCCTGTCGCCCGGCCCGCAGACACCTCACCGGGACCGGGCCGAATCATATCGGGACCTGGGGATTGGGACCTGAGGAATGCACATCGCGTTGCAAGCCGTCGTGGCCGCCGCTGTTCTGGGCGGCGCCGCCCTCGCCTACCAGACCGCCGGTCCCTCGGGAACGGCTGGCGGCGACGGCCGCCCGTCCGGCATGGGGCGGGCGGCGGCCGGCCCCCGCGTGGTGGTCGAGCCGGTGGTGCTCGCGCCCGAGACCACGCGCCTGGACGCCGTGGGCACCGGCGCCGCGATCCGCTCGGCCACCCTGCATCCGGCGGCGGCGGGCGAGGTCGTGGCCCTGCGCTTCCGGGCCGACCAGCACGTGGCGGCCGGCGACGTCCTGCTGGAGCTGGACGCGCGGCGGGAGCGGCTGGCGCTCGACCTGGCCGAAGCCCGCGTGGACGAAGCCGAGACCCTGCTGAAGCGCTACCAGACGGCGGGACGGGGCGCCGTGCCGGACTCCACCGTGGACGAGGCCCGGACCGCCCTGGAGGCCGCCCGCATCGCCCGGCGCGAAGCCGAGGTGGCCCTTGCCGACCGGACCGTGACCGCGCCCTTCGTCGGGCATGTGGGCCTGTCCGACGTGGACGTGGGCGACCGCGTGACCCCGGACCAACCCATCACCACCCTGGACGACCGCCGCGCCCTGCTGGTGCGCTTCACCCTGCCGGAAACGGTGCTGGGCCGGGTCTCGGTGGACCAGCCGGTGGAAGTCACGCCGTGGGGTCCCGACAAGACGCCCCTGACCGGCCGGCTGGTGGACATCGGCAGCCGCGTGGATCCGGCCACCCGCACGGTTCCCCTGCGCGCCCGGGTCGGCAACGCGGACGACCGCCTGCGGCCGGGCATGAGCTTCGCCGTCGCCCTGGACCTGACCGGGCCCGCCCGCCCCCGCGTGCCGGAAATCGCCGTGCAATGGGGCGCCGAAGGCCCCTTCGTCTGGGTGGTGCGCGGCGGCACGGCGGACCGGGAGCCGGTCCGCATCGTGCAGCGCCAGGAGGGGGTGACCCTGGTCGAAGGCAATCTGGAGGACGGCGAGCCGGTGGTGGTCGAGGGCATCCAGCGCATGCGCCCCGGCATCGCCGTCACCCTGGCCGACCCGCCACGGGCGGCCGCCGCCGCTCCCGGCAGCTAGCGCCGGACGCCCGCCATGACCCCGCCCCCGGACGCTGCCGCCACCCGCGCCGACCTGCCCTCGCTGGCGATCCGCCGCCCGCTGCTGGTGCTGGTGCTCAACCTGCTCATCGCCGTGGCCGGGATCGCCGCCATCCTGGGCGTGGAGGTCCGGGAACTGCCCGACGTGGACCGGCCCATCGTCTCGGTCAACGGCGAGTTCCCCGGCGCCGCGCCGGAGACCATGGACGCCGAGGTGACCTCGGTGGTCGAGGCCGCAGTGGCCCGGGTGTCCGGGCTGCGCGCCCTGCGCTCCTCCAGCGAGGAGGGCAACTTCCGCATCCGCGCCGAGTTCCAACCCGGGGCGGATCTGGAGGCGGCCGCCGCCGACGTCCGGGAGGCCGTCAGCCGGGTGGAGCGCCAGGTGCCGGAGGGCGTGGAGCGCGTCACGGTGGTCAAGGCCGATGCCGACGCGCAGCCGGTCCTGCGGCTCGCCGTGTCCAGCGACATGTTGGGCGAAGCGGCGCTGACCCGCGTGGTCGAAACCGATGTGGTGCCCGCCCTGGTGTCCGTGCCGGGGGTGGCGGACGTGTCCGTCTACGGCGACCGGGCGCGCGAATTGCGCGTGGTGGTCGATCCCCTGCGGCTGGCCGCGCACGGCCTGTCCGTCACCGATGTGGCGGCGGTGCTGCGCACGGCCCCCCTGGATGTGCCCGCCGGCAGCTTCAGGTCCGCCGACATGGACCTGATCGTGCGCGCCGACGCCCGGGTGACGAGTCCCGGCGACATCGAAGCCCTGGTCATCCGGGACGGCGTGCGCGTCGGCAATGTGGCCGAGGTGTGGTTCGGGCCGGAGGAAGCCACCAGCGTCTTCCGGCTCAACGGCCGGCAGGTGATCGGCCTGGGCATCATCCGGCAGGCCCGGTCCAACACCATCGCCATTTCGGACGGGGTGCGGGCGGCGGTGGAGCGGCTGAACGCCCGCATGGACACCGTATCGATCCAGGTGACGTCGGACGACGCGGTGTTCATCAAGGGCTCGGTGCGGGAGGTGCTGACGACCCTCGCCCTGGCCGTGGCCATCGTGGTCCTGACGTTGTGGGTGTTCATGGGCTCGTTCCGGACCACCCTGATCCCGGCCGTCAGCATCCCCATCGCGCTGGTGGGCACGGTCTCGGCCATCTGGCTGCTGGGGTTCTCCATCAACATCCTGACCCTGCTCGCGCTGGTGCTGGCGACCGGGATGATCGTGGACGATTCCATTGTCGTGCTGGAGAACGTGCAGCGCCGCAAGGCCCAGGGGCTGGGCCGGCGCGCCGCCGCCGTGCTGGGCACGCGTCAGGTGTTCTTCGCCGTGGTGGCGACGACGGCCACGCTGGTGTCCGTGTTCGTGCCGATCTCGTTCCTGCCCGGCATGACCGGCCGGCTATTCGAGGAGTTCGGCTACGTCCTCGCCATCGCGGTCGCCATCTCGTCGTTCGTGGCGCTGTCGCTGGTGCCCGCGCTGGCCGCCCGCCTGCCGGACGCCAAACCCGGCCAGGGTCGCCGCCTGCTGGCGCGGCCGGGCCGCGCCTTGGCCCACCTGTACGAGCGCACCCTGGGCTGGGTGCTGGCCGCCCCCCTGCCCGTTCTCGCGCTGGTGGCGGTGTTCGGGGGGCTGGGCTGGGTGCTCTACCAGGACCTGGACCGCCGGTTGATGCCCACCGAAGACCGGGGCGTGCTGTTCATCTCCGCCAGCGGGCCGGACGGAGCCAACCTGTCCTATACCGCCCGGCAGGCGGACCGGATCGAGGCCATCCTGGCCCCGTTCATCGAGTCCGGCGAGATCCGCGACGCCCTGACCATCGTGGGCCGCTGGGACCCGAACAGAGTGTTCGTGATCGCCCCCCTCGCCCCCTGGTCGGAGCGCACCCGCAGCCAGCAGGCCATCATGAGCGACCTGCGGGGGCCGCTGTCCGACCTGACCGGCGTGCGGGCCGGAGTCTTCGGGTCCAACTCGCTGGGCCTGCGCGGCCAGCGCGGCGGTCTGGACGTGGCCCTGATCGGCAACGACTACGGCGACCTGTACGAGGCCGCGAAGGCGCTCGCCGCCGCCATCGAGGATCGGGCCGAGACGCTGTCGGACCCGGACATCTCCTACCAGCCGACCCAGCCCGAACTGTCGATCCGGCTCGACCGACGGGCCGCCTCCGACCTGGGCATCCCCCTCGATGCGCTGGCCGACACCCTGCGCGCCATGATCGACGGCACCACCATCGCCGATCTGAGCCTGAACGACGAGTCGATCCCCATCGTGCTGGAGTCCCGCACGGGGGCCATTAACGACCCGGGCGATCTCGCCAACCTGCATGTGCGCGCCGAGAGCGGCGCCCTGATCCCCCTGTCCGGCCTGATCGACCTGCGGGAAGAGGGCGTGCCGGCCGAGCTGGACCGACGCGGACAGCGCCGCTCCATCGACATGGATGCCGCGATTGCGCCGGGCGTTCCCCTCGCCGATGCGCTGGCCGAGATCCGCGCCCTGGCGGACGACGTGCTGCCCGCCGACGTGGAACTGATTCCCGTGGGCGAGGCGGAGGCGCTGGAGGAGACCGGCCGCGATGTCGCCCTGACCTATGCCCTGGCCCTGCTGGTCGTGTTCCTGGTGCTGTCGGCCCAGTTCGAGAGCGTCGTCTCCGCCCTGGTGGTCATGACCACGGTGCCGTTCGGGCTCGCCGCCGCCGTCATGGCCCTGTCCCTGACCGGCACCTCGCTCAACATCTATTCCCAGATCGGGTTCGTCATGCTCATCGGCCTGATGGCCAAGAACGGCATCCTGCTGGTGGAGTTCGCCGACCAGTTGCGCGACCGGGGCCTGTCGGTGCGCGACGCGGTAACCACGGCGGCGTCGGTGCGGCTGCGGCCCATCGTCATGACCATGGTGTCCACCGTGCTGGGCGGGCTGCCCTTGATCCTGAGCACCGGCCCGGGGGCCGAGGCCCGTAGCGCCATCGGCTGGGTGGTGTTCGGCGGCCTGGGACTGGCGGCGGTCATCACGTTGTACCTGACGCCGCTCGCCTATCTGGGCCTCGCCCGGCTGGTGAAGCCCCGCGCGGCCGAGGGCGCGCGCCTGGAGACCGAGCTGGCCCACGCCGCCACCATCCCCGATCGCGGCGAGGAGGTCCGGCCCGAATGAGACCCACCCCCTGGCTCACCCTGCCCGCCGCCCTGCTGCTGACCGGCTGCCTCGCCACCGTCGGGCCGGACTACGAGGCCCCCGCGCTGGAGACCCCGGCGGCCTACCGGACCCCGCTCGCCCTGCCGGCGGGGGCGGCGGACCATGCCCGCTGGTGGCGCGGCTTCGGCGATCCGGCCCTGAACGCGCTCGTGGCTCGGGCGCTCGCCGGCAACCTGGATATCGCCGCCGCCCGCGCCCGCCTGAAGGAGGCCCGCGCCCAGGTCGGGGCCGAAGACGCCGCCCTGTCTCCCTCGCTGGATGCCAACGCCGGCGCCGGGGCCGACGCCGCGCTGGCCCGCGATCCGTCACGGGACGAAGACACCCTCTCCGGGTCGGCCGACGCCGGGCTGTCCTTCGGCTGGACGCCGGACCTGTTCGGCGGCCAGCGCCGCGCCGTCGAGGCGGCCGAGGCCGAAGCCCGCCGCCGCGCCCTGCTGCGCGACGACCTGCGCCGACAGGTCGCCGCCGACGTGGTGCGCCGCTATCTGGATCTCGCCCGCGACCGGGCCAGCCTGGACCTTGTCACGGCCTCGATGGACCTGCAGGCCCAAACGCTGGGGCTGGTGCGGCGGCGCTACGCCGCCGGGCTCGCCGCCGCCCTGGATGTCAGCCGCGCCGAAGCACAGGTGGCCTCGACCCGGGCGCGGCGCGGCCCGCTGCGGGCCGGCATGGCGGAGGCCACGGCGGCGCTGGGCGTGCTGACGGGCGGCATGCAGACGGTCAACGCGGCGGAAACGGCACCCGCCGCCCTGCCCGCCTTCGCGGGTGGGCCGGACATCGGGCTGCCGCGCGACCTGCTGCGGGCCCGGCCGGACGTGCGGGCGGCCGAGGCGGACCTTGCGCGCGCGACCGCCGCGATCGGGGTGGCGGAGGCCGCGCTCTATCCCCGCCTGTCCCTGCCGGGCACGCTCAGCCTGTCCACGGCCGGGCTCGGGACCGGCGACGTGGTGCGCTCGGTGATCGGCACCCTGGCCGCGAGCCTGGACATTCCGCTGTTCGACGGCGGTGCCCGGCGGGCGGAGATCGCCGCCGCCGAGGCCCGCGCCCAGGAGGCGCTGATCGTCTACCGGGCCACCCTGCTGGATGCGGTGGCGGAGGTGGAAACCGCCCTGGCCGCGCTCGAAGCCGCCCGCGAGCGCGCGGCCGATCTGCGGGCCGCCGCCGCCGCCAGCGAAGCCGCCGTGGCGCAGGCCCGCGACCTGTATGCGCAGGGGCTGGTGGGGTTCCTGGACGTGCTGGATGCCGAACGGACCCTGCTCGACACCCGTCAGGCGCTATTGGATGCCGAAACCGACGTGGCCCGGGCCATCGCCGACCTGTACGCGGCGGCCGGCGCGCCCGTCTCCGAGGGCGGCGACGGCGCGAGCGGCGGCGGGGTGTGATCCTCACGCCGCACGGACGGGGTTGCAGCCCCGTCCGGACCGTTTCTCCATGCGAAAGGGATGAACGGGGTCCTGGCGGGAGTCCAACGCCCGCCCGGCCTTGTGGCTCGAAGACAGACCCGCCTCACAACGGCGAAGGGGCGCCCCGTCGGGACGCCCCTCGCTTGCATGGCCGGTCGGATGGGTCGGGATCACTCCACCCCGAGTTCGGCCTTGACCGCCGGCAGGCCGGGTTCGCCCTCGACGGTTGTCACGCCGTCCAGCCACGCATCCAGCAGGCCCGGGTTGGCCTTCAGGAACTTGGTGGCGGCGGACCCGGCGGATTCCCCGTGGTCCAGAATGGCGGCCATGAGGATGTTCTCCATCTCGACGGAGAATTCCAGGTTGTTCAGGAAGGACCCCAGATTGGGGCAGTCCTCCGACAGCCCGGCGCGGGTCAGCGTGTACACGGTCGCGCCGCCCTGGTTGGGCCCGAAGTAATCGTCGCCGCCGGTCAGGTAGACCAGATCCATCTTGGTGTTCATCGGGTGCGGCGCCCAGCCCAGGAAGGCGATCCACTCGCCGGACTCGAACGCCCCGGCCGCCTGCAGCAGCATGCCGGCCTCGGAGCTTTCCACCAGATCCCAGTCGCCCAGGCCGAAGGCATCGGCGTCGATCATGTCCTGGATCAGCAGGTTGCCGTCGTTGCCGGACTCGATGCCGTAGATCTTGCCGCCGAACTTGTCCTTGTGGGCGTCCAGGTCGGCCATATCGGTGACCCCCGCATCGGCCGCGTACTGGGGCACCACCAGGGTGTACTTCGCGCCTTGCAGGTTGGCGCGGATCTGCTCGACGCTGCCGTTCTCCAGGCGCTCGGTCACCATGCCGGCCATGGAGGGCATCCAAAGGCCCAGGAACACGTCGATGTCGCCCTGTTCCAGGCCGACGAAGGTGATCGGCACGCTCGTCACGTTCACGTCCGTGCTGTAGCCGAGCGCATCGAGCACCGTCGTCGCCACGCCCGTGGTGGCCTGGATGTCGGTCCAACCCACTTCGGCCAGACTCACGGACCGGCAGGACTCGGACACCTCGGCCAGCGCCGGGGTGGCGGCCATCGCGCCCAGCGCGGCCGCGCCGGCAAGAGTGGTCCTGATGGGGGTCATGGCTGTCTCCCTCTTGGTTCGTCGATGTTTCGTGATGGGCCGGCGTCGCGATGCCGGCCGGTTCTCCCGGCCGGTTACCGTTGCCGGGTCTCCCAGCCCTCGACCAGCGAGACCGGCGCGGCCTGCGGCGGCAGCGGATCCCGGCCCCGGATCACGTCGGCCAGCTTCTCCGCCAGCATGATCGTCGGTGCGTTCAGGTTGCCCGAGACGACGCTGGGCATGATGGAGGCATCGACGACCCGCAAGCCGTCCACGCCGTGCACCCGTCCCTCTGGGGAGACGACCGCCATCGGGTCGCTCTCCGGCCCCATGGCGCAGGTGCAGGAGGGATGATACGCGCTTTCCACAAGATCGCGCACCCACGCATCGATCTCGGCGTCCGTCCGCACATCCGGCCCCGGCGCCAGTTCGCCGTCGTTGAAGGGCGCGAACGCGGACTGGTTCATGATCTCGCGCGTCAGCTTGATGGATTCGCGCATCTCGCGGCGGTCGCGCTCGGTCGAGAAGTAGTTGAACAGCACCCGGGCCTTGTCGCGGGGATCGGCGGAGCGCAGCTTGACCCAGCCCCGGCTTTCCGGCCGCATCGGGCCGATGTGGGCCTGATAGCCGTGGACGGACTGCATGCCGCTGCCGTCATAGGCGGCCGCCACCGGCAGGAAGTGGTATTGCAGGTTCGGGTGTTTCACGCCGGGTTCGGAGCGGATGAAGCCGCCGGCCTCGAAGTGGTTGGTCGCCCCCGGGCCGGTGCCCTTGGTCAGCCACTCCAGGCCGATGGACGCTTGGTTCCAGGGCTTGAGCACGCCGTAGAGCGTCTGTTTGGTCTTGCACTTGTACTGAACATAGACCTCGGGGTGGTCCTGCAGGTTGGCCCCCACACCCTTCAGCGGCGCCACCGCGTCGATGCCGTGGCCGCGCAGGTCGTCGGGATCGCCGATGCCCGACAGCATCAGCAGATGCGGCGAGTTGAAGGCCCCGCCGGACAGGATCACCTCGCGTTCGGCGCGCGGCGCGTGCTCGCCCGACGGTCCCTTGAGCACCACGCCGGTGGCGCGGCCGTTCTCCATCGTGACGCGCCCCACAAGGGTGCGGTCCACGAACGTCAGATTGGGCCGCTTCAGCGCCGGCCGCAGGTAGCCCACGGCGGTCGAGGACCGGCGGCCCTTGCCGACCGTCATGTCCATGGGACCGAAGCCCTCCTGGCTCTCGCCGTTCAGGTCGTCGGTGCGGCGGTAGCCCGCCTGCACGCCGGCCTCGATGAAGGCGTCGTAGAGCGGCGTCCAGCGCGTACCGCGCGTCACTTTCAGCGGGCCGCCCACCCCGTGATAGGGGTTCGGGCCGACCTGCGGGAAGTCCTCGCACGCCTTGAAGTACGGCAGGCAGTGGGCATAGTCCCAGGTCGGATCGCCGGTCTCCTCCGCCCAGCGGTCATAATCCAGGGCGTGGCCCCGGATGTAGACCATGCCGTTCACCGAGCTGGACCCGCCCCACACCTTGCCGCGCGGCTGGTACATGCGGCGGTTGTTCACATGGGGTTCGGGCTCGGTCTTGTACGCCCAGTTGTAGGTGTCGGTCTTCAGCGGCCAGGCGAACGTCGCGGGCATGTGGATGTACAGGCTCCAGTCGCGCTTGCCGGCCTCGATCAGCAGCACGGAGACATCCGGATCCTCGGTCAGGCGGCGGGCCAGCACGCACCCCGCCGAGCCGGCCCCCACGATGATGTAGTCATAGCTGGGTTTCAGGTCGGGCGTTGCCATCAGTAGGGGGCCTCCACGGGTCCGGGTTCCACATAGACGCTCTTGATCCGGGTGACGTGCTCCAGCGCGGCGCGGCCGTTCTCGCGCCCCAGGCCGGACTGCTTGACGCCGCCGAAGGGCATCTCGATCGGGGTGACGTTGTAGGTGTTGATCCATACGACCCCGGCCTCCAGGCGGGCCGCCACGCGGTGGGCGCGGGTCAGGTCGCGGGTCATGACGCCGCCGGCCAGTCCGACCGGCAGGGCGTTGGCGCGGGCCAGGGCCTCGTCCTCCGCGGCGAAGGGCAGCACGGTCATGACCGGGCCGAAGATCTCCTCGCGGCAGAGCGGCAGCGCGTCGTCATGGGCCAGGAACACGGTCGGGCGGACGAACGGCTTGCCGGCCAGCGCCGGATCGGTGGGCGGGCCGCCGCCGGTCAGCAGGGTCGCCCCGTCCGCCACGGCCCGGTCGATGTGGGCCAGCACGGAGGCATGATGGTCCGGCGAGATCAGCGGCCCCATCTGGGTCTCGGGGTCCAGGGGATTGCCCAGCCGGATCGCCTCGGCGCGCGGCAGCAGGCGGGACAGGAAGGCATCCAGCACGTCCCGGTGCACGAACACGCGGGTGCCGTTGGTGCAGATCTGCCCCTGGGTATAGAAGTTGGCCAGGATCGCCGCCGAAACCGCATCGTCCAGGTCCGCGTCCTCGAACACCAGCAGCGGGGACTTGCCGCCCAGTTCCAGGGTCAGCGTCTTCAGGGTGGCGGCGCTGTCGGCCATCACGGCCTTGCCGGTGTTCACCTCGCCGGTGAACGAGATCTTGGCGATGCCGGGGTGCGCGGTCAGCATCCGCCCCACGCGGGCATCGCCCTGGACGATGTTGAACACGCCCGGCGGCACGCCGGCCTCGGCCAGCACCTCGGCCAGGATATAGGCCGACAGGGGCGTCTGTTCGGCCGGCTTGAAGATCATCGCATTGCCGGCGGCGAGAGCGGGCGCGGTCTTCCAGCAGGCGATCTGGAACGGGTAGTTCCAGGCCCCGATGCCGCCCACCACGCCCAGCGGCTCGCGCCGGGTGTAGAACCAGGGGCCGCCCCCAAGCCCCCCGAGATCCTGGGACTCTCCGCCAATGGTGGGCGCCAGCGCGGCGAAATAGGCCAGGCAGTCGGCGCCGGAGTCCACGTCGGCGTCCGGGGTCTCCTGAATGGGCTTGCCGCCGTCCAGGCTTTCCAGGCGGGCGATCTCGTCCCGGCGGGCGCGGATCAGATCGGCCGCGCGGGCCAGAACGGCCCCCCGCGCCGCCCCGGACAGGGCGGCCCAGGCGCGTTGTCCTTCGGCGGCGGCGGCGACCGCCGCGTCCACATCGGCGGCGCTGGCCACCTGGACGCGGGCGATGACCGCGCCGGAGAACGGTTCAAGGGTCTCGAAGGTCTCGCCCGAGGTGGCGTCGCGCAGCGCGCCGCCGATGACCAGCGGGCGGGGATCGGGAAGCGGGTCGGTCATGGCGAAGCCTCGGCCTCCTTGAGAGCGGCATGGAGATAATGGACGGCCAGCGCCCGGGTTTCGGCGGGGTCGATGCCGCCGTGATCGAGCGCGGCGCGGAGCCACAGGCCGTCGATGATCGTGGACAGGCCCAGAGCGATGCGCGTCACGGCCTCGGGATCGTCGGGCAGCAGCGCCCGCAGCGGATACCTTAGATTGCTGTGCAGCCGCGCGCTGTTGATGCGCTGTAGCCGCGCCAGACGCGGGCTGTGATTCAGCCAGCTCCAGAACGCCAGCCAGACGGCGCTGGTGTCGGTCCGGAACTGCTCCGGCCCCAGGTTGGCGTCGATGACCGCGTGCAACCGATCCAGCGGGGTGGCGGCCTCGGCCAGACGGCGCGCGGTCTCCGCCCCCAGGCCGCGCCCGATGTGGCGCATGGTGGCCTCGATCAGCTCCGCCTTGTCGCCGAAGTAGTGCCCGACGATGCCGGCGGTCAGGCCGGCACGGCGCGCGATGCGGGCAAGGCTGGCCGCTTCCGGCCCATCCTCGTGGATCGACTGGATACAGGCGCGGATCAGATCAAGCCGCCGCTGGTCTTTCAGGCTGGGGCGTCCCATGGGCGGGACCCTCCCATTTTTTGTTTGAACAAGCAATCAAAAAATGGGAGCCGATCCGCACCCGCCGTCACACCCGGTCAGGGTCGCCGCGCTCCTCGGCGCGCAGGCGGCCGAGCGCCTCAGCGTAGGCCCGCAGCAGGTCGCGCTCATGAACCACGCCCACCAGCACCATGGAGGACCGATCCCGCACCACCGCCACCTGGGCTTCCTGGACGGAGTCCATCAGGGCCAGGGCCTCTTCAAGGGTTTCCGCCTGGGCCAGCACCGGCGGCCGCGACAGGGCGACGTCCAGCGCGGTGCGTCGGGTCCGCGCCTCGTCATCCATCAGAACGGCCATCGCCTCGGTCAGCGCGATGGTCCCCAGCAGCACGCCCGCGCCGTCCACCACGAACAGCTTTTCCCCGCCGTGGTCCCGGAACGCGGCCGCCACCGCCCACGGCGGCGCGTCGGGCGCGACGGTGGGCGGATCGGCGCGGGCCAGGTCCCGCACCCGCTTTTCCCGCAAAAGCTGGCTGCGGCGGTCGGTGTCCAGGTCGAGGCCCCGGCGCGCGAGTTGCCAATGGAACAGAGAGGTATGCCCGGTCAGCCCGCGCGACAGCGTGGTGGCCACCACCACGGCCATCATCACGGCCACGGTCAGCGCGTAGTTCGCCGTCAACTCGAAGATGATGAGGCAGGTGGAGATGGGCGCGCCCAGGACGGCCGCCGCCACCGCGCCCATCCCCACCACCGCATAGGCGCCGTGCCCCGAGGACAGGCCGACCGGCCCGAGCGCCGTCGCCGCGATGCCGAAGGCGCATCCGACGATGCCGCCAATGGCCAGCGAGGGCGAGAACACGCCGCCGCCGAAACCCCAGCCCAGACAGATCACCGTCGCCACGATCTTCGCGGCCGCGATGGCCACCGCCGCGTCCAGCACCAGATCGCCCGACAGCGCGCGGTTGGTGATCTCGTAGCCGACACCGAGCACCTCCGGGAACTCCAGCGCGATCACCCCCAGGACCAGGCCCGCCAGGGCCGGACGCAGCCACCCCGGAACGCCCGAGCGCCGCGCCGTCAGGTCGGTGACGATCAGCGAGACCATGAACGCCGCCGCCAGCAGGCCGCAGATCACCCCAAGCAGGGCGAACGCCGGGAACTCCAGAAAACTGACCAGCGTCAGGTCGTCCGGCAGCGAGAACGCCGGGGCGGTCCCGAACCACAGCCGCGACACCACCGTGCCGGTCAAGCTGGCGATCACCACGGGCACGAACGCCTGGGCCGCGTAGTGCCCCACGACCACCTCGTGCGCGAACAGCGCGCCGGCGATGGGCGCATTGAACGAAGCCGCCACCGCCGCCGCCGCCCCGCAGCCCAGCAGGGTGCGCGACGCCCCCCGACCGAACCGCGAGATCTGGGCCAGCCAAGCCCCCAGCGTGGCGCCCAGATGCACCGCCGGGCCCTCACGCCCGACGGAGGCGCCGCAGCCGAGCGAGAGCATCGCCCCGACGATGCAGGCGAGCCCGCGCCCCAGCGGCATGCGCCCGCCGCGCAGCACCGACGCCTCGATGACGTGAGAGACCGTCTCCGTCCGGCCGGTCGGCATGGTCCAGTGATGCCACACCCCGACCACCAGACCGCCAACGACCGGCGGCCATAACAGCGCCCACCAGGGCAGCGCCTCGGCCGTGCTGGCCAGCCAGTGCACATCGCTGCCGTAAGTGACCTGATGCATGGCCGCGATGCCCTCGCGGAACAGGATGATCCCGCCGCCGGTCATGACCCCCACGCACAGGGCCAGCAGCGACGTGATGACCACGGCGTTGTTGGCCAGCACACGTGGCCCCATGCGCAGCAGGCGGGCCACGACCAGCCGCGTGATCCGCCCGACGAGACGGTGCACGCGGGGCGCGGACGGAGGGCGGGATCTGGGCATGAAAGGGGGGCGTCCGGGTGGCGGATGGGGCGAGTCAGCCTGTCACCCGGCCACGGCGGGCGTCAACGATGCGCGTGGTCGAGTTCGGCCTGAGAGACCACCTGATTGCGCCCCAGGCGCTTGCCCATGTACAGGGCGCGGTCGGCGCGCTGGACCAGATCGTTGACCGATTCCCCGATGGCGTACTCGGCCACGCCGATCGACAGCGTGATGCGCCCCAGCTCCTTGCCGGAGCGCCGGTTGGTGATGCGCTTGTTGGCGACGGTCATGCGGATCCGCTCGGCCACCGCAACGGCTTCCTGCAGGGGCGTCGCCGGCAGGATGGCCGCGAACTCCTCGCCGCCGTAGCGCGACACGGTGTCTTCCGAACGGACGCAGTTCTGCAGGGTGCGCGCCACCAGCTTCAGGATCTGATCGCCCATCTGGTGGCCGTGGGTGTCGTTGAAGCGCTTGAACAGATCGATGTCGAGCATCATCAGGCACAGATGCTGGGAGTTGCGGACAGCCGCCTCGGTCGCCTCGCGCAGCACCGTATCAAACACCTTGCGGTTGGAAATGCCGGTCAGGCCGTCGGTCCGCGCTTCCGAGCGGACCCGGTCCAGGTCCTGGCGCAGCTTGCTGATTTCCTCCGACGACTGGCTCAATTCCGTGCCCATCTTTTGGTTGAGCCGGATCATCTTCTGCGTCTCGGCCACCACGGTCGCGACGATGCCATGCAGGGTCTCGCCGGTCGCGCCTTCCACCTTGTCGGACAGGCCCTTCAGCGTCTGGCCGTAATGCTCCGTGCCCTTGTTGGCCCGGTTGAACATGGCGATCAACTGTTCAAGCGTGTTCTCGATATGGGTGCCCGCCGCGGCGAGCGCCTTGCGCTCCTCGGTCTGCGAGATGAAGCGGTCGTGCAGGGTCTGGACCAGAACCTGATTGAAATCCGAGCCGAGCGCGATCAGCCGGTCAATCTCCCGGCTCAGATCCGGCATGCGCTGGGAATGGTGCAAATACCACACCAAGAAGTTCTGCGGCGAGGGAACGACACCGTATTGCCGCATGGAGTCCATGGCCTTGCGCGCAGTTTCCTGCGCTTCGCTCATGGTCTCAGAATATTCAATCATATCGCGTCATTAATCCATGTCGCGGGGCAGGCCCGAACCCGAACCCGGCGGCCCTGGCGCGGCATATCCGCCCGAACCACCCGCTGCCGGCCTGCCCACCGCAGGTCAACCAAGGGCGCCCCTCTGCCCTGATCCCACCCCGTTGCGCCCGAGAACAGACGAGGACGCATCAAAGCCGCATGGTTTCCGGTGCGCTCTACAATTACACCATTTCGTCAGGTGGGGAAAAGCATGGATCGATTGGGTTCGGTCGATTTCAATCAACCATATGTATCACACCCAAAGGAACCCGTCTCTTATGTGAGAAGTCATGCGGATGTTTTCAGAATGGGTATCCACATCTCCACGGACGAGCCCTGGTCAGCCCTGTCCGGTCGAGGAGGGCCCTCTACTCACACAGGCCGATGGATCCGTCCCCGCAGACGCGCTCGCCATCGATCCAGGTGGCCCCGGACAGATCGGCGTGCAGCAGGTCGGCCATCTCAAGGTCGGCCCCGGTCAGGTCGGCCCCGCGCAGGATGGCGCGGAAGAACCGCGCGCGCCGGAAATCGGCGTCGCGCAGGATGGCCCCGGAGAGGTCGGCCTTGGTGAAATCGGCCTCGCTCATCTCGGCCCCGGTCAGGTCGGCGCCCTGCATGTCGGCGCTGACGAAGCGGGTGCGGAACCCGTTGGCGTTGGTGAGGTTGGCCCCGGCAAGCCTGGCCCGCTGGAACGAGGTGTCCCGGAGCGTGGCCCCCGACAGGTCGGCCCCGGTCAGGTTGCGCCCATCGTGATAGCAGCGGCGCCATTCCACGCCGGGCTGCGCCACATCGGTACAGGCGGCCCCGGCGGGACCGGCGAACACGGCCAGGGCCGCCAGCACGAGCAGCGGCAGCCCCGAACTCCGGACACTGAGTGACAGCATGTCCCTGAAATCTCTGATGCACATGATGCGGATACCGTAGAACCAAACGAGCCACGACGGAAGGGGCTGTACGCGCCGCCCGCCCGGGCGGTTCACCGGGATCGCGGCGCCCCCACACGGCGGCCGACCTCGGGCGGACGCGGCAGGGCCGCATGCGCCGCCTCCAGCGCCTTGATCCGCGCCAGGCCGTCGTCCGGCCAGGGCACCACCCGCCGGCTCGACAGGTCCACGTGCAACAGCAGGACCTCGTTGGTGGCCGCCTGCTCGCCGCTCGGATCGTGCAGCAGACGGTGGAACAGGCGCAGCTTGCGCGCGCCGCCCTCCAGCAGCAGGCTCTCCACGCGCATGGCGTCGCCGGCGATCAGTTCGCGGTCGTAGCTCAAATGGGCCTCGACGGCGAAGATGGACCCACCCGTCCGCTCCCGGTAGGCCCGCCCCAGGTCCAGCCAGTCCATGACCGCATCGGTGGCGTGGTCACAGACCAGGCTGTAGTAGGCGAGGTTCATGTGCCCGTTGTAGTCCAGCCACTCGGGCCGCACCGCCTCGGCATGCAGGCTCAGGGGTTGCGGAGACGCCATCAATCCATGCCCCTCGATCCGGCCGGACCGACCCCGCCCGCGCCCCGCCGGGCCCCGGGGCGGCAGCCCGGTTTTCGTTGTTCCGCCGTGCCCTCCGTTCTACAGTGATGTCAGAAAGTCGTCATCATCAAAGCGGTTCGATGCGACGACGCCAGCCCCGAGCACGGACTCGGACCAGACGGGACACGGTGTGCCCCGAGGACACGCGGGAGGGCCCCCATGACTGCGATCCCCCAAGCCGAACAGATCATGCTTGAAGCCGAACGGCATGTGATGCGGGCGGAATTCCAACAGGCTTTGGAGGGGTTCGGTCGGGCCAGGGTCTTCTTTCACAAGGCGGGCGACCGCGATGGCGAGGCCACGGCGATGGTCCGCCTCGGCGAACTGGAACTGGCGCAGGGCCACACCGCCCGCGCCCGCGATGCCCTGCTGGAGGCGCTGGCCCTGTTCACGGACGACGCCGACGACAGCGATCGGGCCGCCGCCGAGGTCATGGCGTCCGAGGCCTTCCACCTGGAGGGCAACACCCGCCGGGCCCGCAAGCATGCGGACGCCGCGCTGGAGCGGGCGCAGGGCGCCGGCAACCTGTGCGCGGAGGGCCGCGCCTACATGCAGATCGGGCGCCTGGACCTGGATGAGCGCCGCAGCGACCGCGCGCTGGAAAGCCTGGGCCACGCCCGCCGCCTCTACGCCGAGGCCGGTCGGGGTCTTCACGAAGCCACGGCGCTGTCCGCGATGGCCGAGGTGCTGCGCGAGACGGGACGCCTGGATGCGGCGCACGATGCCCTGGAACGGGCGGCGGACCTGTACGCCATGAACGGCGACCATCTGGACGAAGCCACGACGCGCATGACCATCGGCCGCGTGCTGGCCGCCATGGGGGCGCTGGAGGACGCGCGGCAGGCGTTCACCCTGTCCGCGCGCCTGAGCGGGGAATGCGGCCATCTCGCCGGCGAGGCCGAAGCCCTGCTGGAGGCCGGCCGGCTGGAGGCGCGGGCCGCGCCCAAGCGGGCGCTCAAGCTGCTGCAGCACGCCGCCCAGTTGTTCGGGCACGCCGGCCTGGAAACCCGCCGCGAACAGGCGGAGCGGGAAGCCGCAATGCTGCGGGCGTGATCCGACGCCCTCTCTTTCATCGTGTGCGAGCAGGGCGGCGACCGGGATGGGTCAGCGCCCCATGCGGGCCAGCATGGCCTCGACGGCGGCCGTGTGCTCCGGCTCGTTGTGGCATTGGCCCTGGAAGCAGGCGCACAGGTCCAGGAAGTCCGGCAGCTCCATCCGCCGCGCGGTTTTGAGCAGTCGCTTGGTCAGCCGCAGGGCCTTGGGCGGCTGGGCCGCGATCCGGTCGGCCAGCGCGGACACCCGGTCAGGCAGTTCCTCCGGCGTGGTTACCTCCAGCACGAGACCCAGGGACAGCGCCTCGTCGGCGTCGATGACACGCCCGGTCAGGGTCAGTTCGGCCGCCCGCTGGTAGCCCACCAGCCGCTGCAGCAGCCACGCGCCGCCGTCCCCGGGGATGATCCCCAGGGTCAGGAAGGTTTCGCCGAAGCGGGCGCGGGTGGATGCGATGCGGATATCCGCCATGCACGCCAGGTCGAACCCGGCGCCGATGGCCGGCCCGTCGATGGCCGCGATCAGCGGCACCTCAAGCCGCTCCAGCGCCAACGGAATGCGCTGAATGCCGCGCCGGTACTTGTCGGCCACGGTGGCCACGTCGCCGCCGAAGTCGCCGGCGCGGTCCGCCATGTCCTTGATGTTGCCGCCGGCGGAGAACGCCTTGCCCGCCCCAGTCAGGACCAGGACGGACACGTCCTCGGCGCGGTTGGCCCAGTCCGCCACGGCGCAGATGTCGTCGATCAGCGCCGTGCCGGTCAGTGCGTTGCGCACGTCGTCCCGGTCCAGGGTCAGGCTGGCCACCCGGCCGGCCACCTCCAGCCGGGCGTCCGTCAGGGTCGGCCGGTCAGGCATCGCGAAGCCCTCCCCCGAGCCTAGGCCGCGTTGGTGCCGCCGACGGTGAGCTGGTCCAGCAGCAATGTGGGCTGGCCCACGCCGACCGGCACGCCCTGGCCGTCCTTGCCGCAGGTGCCGATGCCGGGATCCAGCGCCAGATCGTTGCCGATCATGGAGACCCGGGTCAGCGCTTCCGGTCCGTGGCCGATCAGGGTCGCGCCCTTGACGGCAGGACCCACCTTGCCGTCCTCGATCAGATACGCCTCGGAGGCGGAGAACACGAACTTGCCCGAGGTGATGTCCACCTGCCCGCCGCCGAAGTTGACGGCATACAGGCCCTTCTTGACGGAGCGGATGATCTCCTCCGGGTCCTTGTCGCCGGCCTCCATGGTCGTGTTGGTCATGCGCGGCAGCACCGGGTGGGCATGGGATTCCCGCCGCCCGTTGCCGGTGGGCGCGACCCCCATCAGGCGCGCGTTCATGCGGTCCTGCATGTAGCCCTTGAGGATGCCGTCCTCGATCAGCACCGTGCGCCCGCTGGGCGTGCCCTCGTCATCCACCGACAGCGAGCCGCGCCGATCCGGCAAGGTGCCGTCGTCCACCACGGTCACGCCGGGGGCCGCCACCCGCTCGCCCAACCGGCCGCAGAAGGCCGAGGTCTTCTTGCGGTTGAAGTCGCCTTCCAGACCGTGGCCGACGGCCTCGTGCAGCATGACGCCGGGCCAGCCCGCCCCCAGCACAACGGGCATGGTGCCGGCGGGGGCGTCGATGCTCTCCAGGTTGACCAGGGCCTGCCGCAGGGCCTCGTCCACGGCCGCCTGCCAGCGCTCCTCGGTGACGAAGGAGTCGTAGCCCATGCGCCCGCCGCACCCGTAGCTGCCGCTTTCCATGCGCTCGCCCTGCTTGGTGACCACGGCCACATTCATGCGCACCAGGGGGCGGATGTCCGCCACCGCCTCGCCGCCGGGGCGCAGGATGTAGACCGCCTGCCACGAGGCCGTCAGGCTCGCCATCACCTGGGCGATGCGGGGATCCTTGGCGCGGGCATAGGCATCGATGGCCGACAGGATCGCCACCTTGCGGTCCATGCCCAGGCCGTCGATGGGGTTGTCATCGGTGTACAGGTGGCGGTTCGTCCGCTGCGGCGGCAGCGCCAGCGTGCCGCCCGCGCCCGTGCGGACCGCCTTCACGGTCTCCGCCGCGCGCGCGATCGCCTCATCGTCCAGCAGCGTGGCATGGGCGAAGCCGACCGTCTCGCCCTGTTCGGCGTGCAGGCCGAAGCCCTGAGCGGTGTCGAAGGTGGCGCTGCGGATGCGGCCGTCGTCGAGGGCGTAGCTCTCCGACTGGCGGTATTCCAGGAACAGCGCCCCGTCATCGCAGCCGGACAGGGCGTCGTCCACCAGCCGGCCGACCCGCGCGCGATCAAGGCCGGCGCGGTCGAAGAACAGGGCATCCACCTGGGCGTCATGGGGCATGGGGGTCTTACTCCTGGGATCGGATCAATGGGCTCCTGGGTAACAGATCCGGCCGCCGCGCGTAAGATCAAGCCCCCGCCGCGCAAACCCGCCCGACAGCCCGGAACAGCGCGGCTTACGCCCGCACAGACGCGCTTGACAGCAGCCACAAGCCCCCCTTATAAAGCCGGTCCTCCCGGGGCGGAGTAGCTCAGTTGGTTAGAGCAGCGGAATCATAATCCGCGTGTCGGGGGTTCAAGTCCCTCCTCCGCTACCATAGGCATAAAGGCCGTACGGTCAGGGTGCCCCGAGGACGGGCGAACTGGGTCGTGCGGTCTTTTTCGTTGGCTCAAATAGCGTTCGCTATGCATTCCCGGATTTGGTATCATGAAGGATACCGAACGCGGGAGGCGGGCATGGATCGGGACACGTT
>NZ_WIVE01000024.1 GCF_009601025.1 Roseospira navarrensis
GCGCCTTGCGATCCAAGCTCTTCATGGCCGCGCTCTCCGCCGTGCGATACAACCCCGACCTCAAGGCCTTCTACGAACGGCTTATCGGAAACAAAAAGACACCAAAAGGCGCACTCCTCGCCGTTGCCAGAAAGCTCGTCACCATCGCAAACGCGGTCCTCCGGCCTCAGCCCGAACCCGCCACAAACTGAGTTGATGACATCCTATCATTTTCGTGTGTCATCCCGGGTGAGCGCAGCGAGACGATGGATCTCGAGCGCCGTGCTCCGACGGCGCGGACCGTGCCGTCATGTTAACCTGAGCCCGTTGCCCTGGCCTGGACAAGGTCGCGGACCGTGGCCGAGAACTGAGCCGTGTCTCCGATCAGGCGGGGCACCTTGTGCTGGCCGCCGGCCTTGCCGCGCGCGGCCATCCAGGCGGCGAAGCGACCCGGCGGCAGCACGGTGACGCGGGGGGCGTCCAGGCCCTCCACGCGGTGGGCTTCGTAGTCCTCGTTCTCCGCCGACAGGGCGCGGTCGAAGGCGGCCCGGAACGAGTCCAGGGCGGTGGCGTCGGGTGGGGCCGCGAACTCGATCAACAGGCGGTGATGCCCGGTCTCGCCCGACCGCGCGGGCACCACCGCGCCCATGGTCCAGTCGGTCGCCTCCAGGCCGGCCGCCGCCGAGGCCCGGGCCACGGCGGCTTCCACTTCGGCGGCGATCAGGTGTTCGCCGAACGCGGACAGGCTCCAACTCGTGCGGCCGGTGACCAGCAGGCGGGGCGGGTCCGTCTCCAGCAGCCGCACCGTGTCGCCCAGCACATAGCCCCACTGCCCGCCGCAGGAGCTGAGGACGAGGGCATACGCCCGCCCCGTCTCGGCGGTGGCGAGCCAGTGGCGGCGCGGCGTGGGGCTGTCCAGGTCCTCGACCGGCACGAACTCGAAGAACAGACCCGCATCGGCCATCATGCGCAGGCCCTCGCCGGGACCGCGATCCTGCACGGCGATGAAGCCTTCCGAGGCCGGATAGACCTCGGCGCATTCCGCCCGGCTGCCGGCCAGCAGGTCGTTGAACCGGCTCCGGTAGGGCGCGAACGAGACCCCGCCGTGAACGAACACCTCCAGGTTCGGGAACACGGCGCCCAAGGTCCCGGCTCCGGTGGCCTCCATCAGGCGCTCGGCCAGCACCAGCACCCAGGACGGCGTGCCCGACAACAGGCGGATGTCTCGGCCGGGCAGATCGGCCGTCAGACGGTCCAGCTTCTCCGGCCAGTCGGGAATCAGGGCAATGTCCGGCGGCGGATAGTTCAGCGGCCGGGCGAACCAGGGCATTTCGGCCGCCGCGATGCCGGACATGTCGCCGCAGCGCACGCCGGGCGCCAATTCTGTCAGGTCCGTGGAGCCGCCCAGCATCATGTTCGGGCCGCCCCAGACGCGGCTGTCCGGCCGCCGACGCAGGTGGAAGCCCATCAGGTCGCGGGCGGCGGCCCGGTTGTTGGCGAGCAGGGGGCGGGTGACGGGCATGTGCTTGGTCCGCCCGCCGGTGGTGCCGCTGGTCACCGCGAAATAGGGCACCCGGCCCGGCCAGGAGATGTCCTCCAGCACCGGAAAGGCGGCCTGCCAGTAGGACTCCCACATATCCTCCCAGCGGCGCAGGGGCACGCGGGCCTGGAAGTCCTCGACCGAGCGGATGGCGGCGAAGTCATGGTCGCGGCCGAACCGGGTGTCCCTGGCCCGGTCCACCAGCCCCAGCAGGGTGCGCCGCTGGTCGGCCGCCGCGTCCTGCCGGTCCAGGGCGCGCAGGCGCAGGCCGGTCCACAGCCGCAGGGCGGGCGTGACGTCCAGGGCCATCGCGGCTACCGGGCCGGGGTGAGGGTGTGGCTGACGTAGGCGTTTTCGGCCACGGACTCCGGCATCAGCGGCACCTGGACCAGGGTTCCCGCGCGCCACAGGTCGAGCTGGTCGAACTGGGTGGCGCTGTTGAACCAGCCGTCCTGTCCGCCCAGCAGCACGAAGTGGTTGGCGTCCGGGTCCGCCATGTCCGAGATGTGCCGCGCCTGGGCGCCATAGCGGACGCGGTGCGGGGCAGCGGTCTCCTCGTGCGCGGACTTGAGAAGGGTTTCCTGGCTGCCGCCGGTGGGGAAGTCCCCGAAGCGGTAGCGCCCGCCCACGACGGGGATGTTGCCGAGGATGGTGGCCACGCGCAGGCGGTGGATGTCGCCCCAGACCCGATACTCGGCCAGAGGCTTCGCCGCCTCGGCGAGCGCGTGTTCTGCGGCGGCCCGAAGCGTGGCGTCGTCGGCGGCCCGCACCGCTTCCAGCACGCGCCACTTGCCGTCGCCGCCGTCCCAGTCGTCGGGGCGGTCCGCCGCCTCCCACAGGCGGGTCGCGAAGGGCACGAAAAAGGCCTGGAAGGCCAGCGCGCCCCGGCTGTCGGCGTCGTAACGGCCGTCCCACCCGGCGATCAGGTCCCACAGGGGATGGGCGGTCAGCGCACCGTCCAGGCGTGCGGCCAGGTCGTCGCGCAGGGTCAGCGCGCTCAGGCTGAAGGTGTCCGTCTGCAGCCGGGCCAGGGCCTCGACGGTCCAGGGCTCGTCACGCGTGCGCACCAGATCGGACAGTCGCTCGATCCGGTCCGGGCTGGAGAAGAACCAGCCGAGCGGGAACGGACTCGGTCCCGGCGGATTGTTGGCGGAGGCCACGAAGCCATCCGGGGGGTCGGCGATCACGGGCAGGTCCGCGGTGGTGGCGATGTCGGTCCACCAGTCGCTGACGACGCGGGCGGGCTGGACCAGACGTTCGGGGGCGGTGATGTCCCGGCGCGGGATCCGGGTCGCGGCGACCAGGCCCACGGTGCCGGAGCGGTCGGCGTACACGAAGTTCTGGGCCGACACGCCGAACGGCTCCAGGGCGGCGCGGAAGTCCTCCAGCGAGGTGGCGCGTGAGGCGTTCAGCAGCGCGGAAATCTCGTCGGTGGGCGTATGGCCGATCCAGCGCAGGGCGACCGTCTCGTCCGGGCGGAAGGGCAGCAGGGGGGCGTCCGACAGGATCGGCCCGTGCGGCGACACCCGGCTGGTCCGCGTGGTGTCGAACCAGTAGCGCACCGGGATGTCATAGGTCTCGGTCGTGATCGTGCCCGGCGGCAGCCCGGAGACATCCACCAGATCGCTGGAGGCGGCCCGCATGTTGGTGCCGCCCCAGGCGATCTCGGGCGTGCGCCCGATGGCGAACAGCGGCAGGGCGACGGGCATCAGGCCGACCACGTGCAGGCTGGGGCTCTTGACGCCGGCGATCAGCCACAGGTTGGGCTGACTGACGCCCAGGTGCGGGTCGTTGGCGATCATGGGCGCGCCGGAGGCGGTGCGGCTGCCGGCCACGGCCAGGCTGTTGGAGCCCCGACCCCAGCCCTCCAGGATTTCCAGCAGCACGGCGAGCGCCCGCTCCTGGCCGGAGGTGAGCGCGGCCGACCGCCCGACGGCGGCGGCGCTGGTCGGGGCAAGGCGGCCGTAGCCCAGTTCGCGGTCGAGCACGCGGGCGAAGTCCGGCCGGTCGCGCTGACTCAGCAGGCCGACCCACTTCAGCCAGTTGATGTCGGTCCCGGCCAGCCGCCCGATGGTGAGGATCTCTTCCGGCCGCCAGGGCTCGCGTTCCAGGCCCAGCACGGCGAAGTCATGCGGCAGGGTCTCTGTGGTCTTGAGGTAGTGGTTGATGCCGTCCGTGAAGCGCTCCAGCCAGCGGCGGCTGTCCTCGGGCATGGCGGCCAGGATGTCCGGCGCGGCCCGGCCGAAGCCGAGCGTGCGCAGGGAGTGGTCCAGGTCGAGCACGAAGGGGATCGGGCCGGCCATCTCCGCGACCCGGCCCTGACTCAGGCGGCGGGCGGTTTCCATCTGGCCCAGCCGCAGATGGGCGTGGACCAGACCCAGCACGAACGCGGCATCGGCATCCGTGGCGGCCTCGACGAACGGGATCTGGTGGGCGTCCCAATGCACCGTGACCGGCCGTTCGAGGGGCAGGTTCTCGGTCGGGAACGCGGCCAGCCGGGCGTCCAGCGTGGTCGCCTCGGGCAGCGACGTCACCAGGGCACAGGCCGAGGTGCCCAGGGCCGACAGCGCCACCAGGGGCCAGCGGACCAGGGATCTCAGGGACGCGCGGCGGCGCGGACGGCGGCGGGTGCGGGGCATGGGTGGGATCGCGGCGCAGTGGGTCCGGCCTTCGACATGGGTTGCCGCGCCGGAACGACAAGGGTTCAGGGCCGCGTGTCGTCCTGATCGGACAGGCGCGCCGCCTCCCGCCGCGCCTTGCCCAGGGCCGCGAGGCCGTCCGGGTCGCCCAGGCTCCAGACCGCGCCGCCGAACAGCCCGGTGACCACGGCCGAGACGCCGTACAGCAACGAGCAGGCCAGGGCGGTTTCGGCGGGCAGGCCGACGATCCCGAAGCCCAGGACAAGCGCGCCCTCGCGCAGGCCCCAGCCGGCGATGGACACCGGCACGGCGGCGGTCAGGATGGCGGGCGGGAACACCAGGGCGATCATCCACCACGGCGCGGCGGTGCCCAGAGCGAGGCAGTAGAGCCACACCACCGTGATGTCGATCAGGTGCGGCAGCAGCATCAGGCCCAGAACCGGCGGCATCACGCGGCGATGGGACAGCACGCGCCACGCCGAGTCCGACAGCGCCACAAGGGGGGCGGCCGCCTTGCGCCGCGCGATGGCGTTCGGCAGCAGGCGCAGGCCGAGCAGGATGAGCAGGCAGCCCAGTCCGCCCAGCACCAGCGCGAGCAGGCCGCGCGCCACCAGGGGGTCCTCGGCCTGGGTCCACAGCACGGGCAGCCCCGCGACGCACAGCAGGATCAGCCCGAGGAAGCTGAACACCCGGTCCACCACCAGCGTGCGGGTGGCCAGCCCCAGCGGCAGGCCCAGCCGCCAGCCGTTCCACAACCGCAGGGCATCGCCGCCGATGGTGGAGGGCATGGCCTGATTGCCGAACAATCCCAGCAGCGTATTGCGCCAGGCGGTGCGCAACGGCAACCGGCGGTCGTGGGCGGACAGGACGAGGCGCCAGCGCGCGGCGGCGCCCAGGGCCTGCACCTGGAGCAGGGCCAGCGCGGCCAGACCGGCCAGCGCCACGTCGCCGTCGAGCCGGGCCCACAGGGCCCCCAGGTCCAGCCCGGCCAGGATCACCCCCAGCAGTCCCAGCGAGACGGCGGCCTTCAGCCCCGTCAACAGGATGGCGCGGCGGGTCATGCGCGGCCGTGCTCCCGGGCGGCGGCCCGCCAGACGGGCAGCAGGTCCTCCCGCAGCACATCCCCCCAGGTGGGCATCGTCTCCTCGACCACGGCGCGGGCGCGGGCGCCCATCGCCCGGCAGGCGGCGGGGTCGGCCATCAGCGGGGCCAGCACCGCCGCCCAGGCCGCCGGGTCGGGATCGGAGACCAGCACGCCGTCGCGGCCGTCCTCGCGCACGAACCGGGCGCCGCCGTCGCGGGCGGAGAGCACCACGGGCAGGCCGCAGGCGCGGGCCTCCAGCACCACGTTGGGCGACACCTCGCTTTCCGACGGAAACACGAAAAGATCGGCGCTGGCGTACAGGCGGGGCAGGGCCCCCTGCGGCAGGGCGCCGGGTGTGGTGGCGTGGTCCGGCCCGAGCAGGGCGCGGACGTCGGCGCGGCGGTTGCCCTCGCCCACCACCAGCACATGCAGGGCGTGACCGGCGTCGATCAGGCGCCGGGCGGCGTGCGCCAGCGTCATCAGGCGCTTGCTGTCGTCGGCCCGCCCCACGAACAGCAGCAGCGGGCGGTTCGTCGGCACGCCCAGGTCCCGGTGCAGGGCCGCGCGGTCCCGGTGGGCGGGATGAAACCGGGTCGTGTCGATGCCCCGGCGCAGCCAGCTCACCCGGTCCGGCGGCCGCACGGCTTCCGCCATCACCCGGTCGGCGTCCTTGGAGACCAGGACCCGGTCGCAGGCGGCGAGGAAGCGGGTCACCTTGCGGTGGGCGTTGCGGCCCAGCCGGCCGGGGAGGTCCAGGTCGTCGAGCACCCGCCGGCCGAGCCAGCCGGCGCCCGTGACCCGGCTCATGATCTCGCGCGAGTACACCTTGGTGAAGGTCGGCAGGTCGGTGTGGACCGATGCGGTCAGTCCCAGGTTTCGTTTGCGCGCCACATGCCGGGCCATGGCCCCGAAGGTGAAGGTGTCCGTGGCGTGCAGCACGTCGTGCCGGGGCAGCAACCGGGCCAGCCTGCGATGATAGGGGGCCAGATCCGTGTGACCCGCCCCTTGTTCCAGCAAGGGAATCCGGTCCGTGCCGAGGGTCGGCCGCAGTGCCTGAAAGCGAACGTGCGGGGCCAGAGATCGTATACTGTCCTTCGCCCCTATGGTATACAAGGTCAGGTCCATCCTGGGGGGCTCGGCGACCGCCGCGGCCTCCGCAAACCGTTCCCAGCATTTCACGTGGCCGCCGGCCTCCGGGCCGCGCGCCAGGGTGATGAGGACGCCGACGGAGAGCGGGGAGCCGGGCGGGCGATCAGGGGCAGGCATGGAGGGCGCGAGTCCGTATCTTCAGGCGGCGGCTGGCCGGTGGGGCCCGGGTTCGGGCAGGCGGGCGGCGATCATGCCCACCGATTGGTCTGGCCGCAACTCACCGCTTCGGGTATTCAAGCGTGCGGGTCGTTCCGTGAGAGCGCATACGCTGTGACGCGGGCGTTCCGTTCCGCAGGCGGTCGGGCGGATCCATGTTGTCACCCATAATTCTTGTGCTAGTATAGAAGGTTAGAGGGTCCCTCGCGGGAACACAGCCGGGTCGGCTCGGAATACGGCGCGGCCCTAAGACGGCCGCGCGTCTTTGCCTCAATTGCCGTGTTTTTTGCGAGCTCTTCTGTTTCCAAGGTGCCGCAAGGATTGCGGGCGCTGCAACAGGATGGTTGACGATGCTGTTTATGAAGTCGCTCAACGCGAAAATTACCGCGACGGTTGTCGCGCTCGTCGCGCTCATCGCAATCATAAATATCGGGCTGGTATACTACTACTCGATCCTGGTGCAGGCGGAAACACAAGAGCTGGAAAATGACGTCCAGCGCATCATCGGGGAGAAGGACGCCTTCACGGACTCCATCGTCGATGAGGCCTTGACGATCGAAAATCGGGCCCTTGAAGCGGAACAGCAGGTCGCCGTCATCACGGCCGACGCCGAGACCATGGCGGAGCGGCGCTTCATCACCGGCAAGCACGCCGGCATCTCCGCCTCGGCGACCACCATGATCCGGGCGGCCATGATGAGCGGCGAGGCGGCGGCCGCCGAAGACATCATGTTCAACCTTTCGGAAAACCCCGACGTCCTGTCCATCAACCTGTGGCGGACGAACGGGATCGAGGCGTTCTCGGACAACTCCACCATCCGCGATGTCAACGCCGCCCTGGGCACGGACTACTTCCAGCCCCACGCGACCGAGAACCCGACCCCGATCCCCGACGAACGGCGGACCGGGCTGGAGGAAGCGCTGGCCGCGACCAGCGGCAACGCGGTCCTGCCGGGGGAGGTCGAGGACGACGAAGGCACGGTCCAGCCGGTGCTGTTCTCCTATGCCGTGCTGACCAACGACATCGAATGCCAGGGCTGCCACGGCCAGGAGGAAACCCAGCGCGGGGTGCTGGAAGTGGCGATCTCGCGGGCCGGTCTGGTGGCGCTGGAGCGCAGCGCGGCCGAGCGCATGGCCACCCTGGAGGAGAAGCAGGCGCGGGAACTGGCCGAACTGGCTGAGCGGGCGGAAGAGCAGCACGACGCGATCGTGGCGGAGTCCGCCGGCTTCACGCGCGAGATCAATGACCGGGTCGCCGCGTTGAACGTGACGCAGTCCCAGTCCAGCGCGGTGCAGTTCATCGTGAACCCGCTCGCCGCCCTGGTGGTGCTGGCGCTGATCGTGCTCATGCTCAGCCGCATGCTCAGCCGCCCGCTGCGCTCCATGACCAACACCATGGAACGGCTGGCCGACAACGACCTGACGGTGGATGTGCCGGGTCTGCAGCGCAAGGACGAGATCGGCGAGATGGCCGGCGCCGTCCAGGTGTTCAAGGACAACGGGATCAAGCTGAAGGAAATGGCGGCGGAACAGGAGGTCATGCACCGCCGCAACGCCCGCCGGGTCAAGGCGGAAATGTTCGCCCTGACCAATGCCCTGGAAGAGGAAGTCAACAGCGCCATTGCGCTCGTCAAGACCCAGGCCGACGCCATGCATGGGGCGGCGCTGGAGATGTCGCAGTCCGTCTCCCAGACGGAATCGCAGTCCGACGCGGCCTCCGGGGCCTCGCGGGAGGCGGCCGGCAGCGTGGACGCCGTGGCGGCCGCGGCCGAGGAAATGGCCAGCTCGATTTCCGAGATCAGCCGGCAGGTGTCGTCCTCCGCCGAGACCGCGCACAAGGCCATGGCCCAGGCCGAGACGACGAACGAACGGATTCAGGGGCTCAACCGCGCCGCCAACGAGATCGGCGAGGTGGTCGATCTCATCAACGACATCGCCAAGCAGACCAACCTGCTGGCCCTGAATGCGACCATCGAGGCCGCGCGCGCCGGTGAGGCCGGCAAGGGCTTCGCGGTGGTGGCGAACGAGGTCAAGACCCTCGCCAACCAGACGGCCAAGGCGACCGAGGACATCGGCACCCAGATCGCCGCCATTCAGAAGGCGACGGAAGAGGCCGTCTCGGCCATCGGGGACATCTCGCGGGTCATCAACGAGATCAACGAGATCACCACGGCCGTTTCGGCGGCGGTGGAGGAGCAGACCGCCGCCACCGGCGAGATCAGCCAGAACGCCCAGATGGCGGCGCAGAACACGCAGGTTTCCTCGGAGAACATCGAAGAGGTCCGCGCCAGCAGCGATGTGACCGGCGGCCATGCCCGCAGCGTGCAGGAGTCGGCGGAAGAGGTGCGCAACCGGGTGCGCCTGATGCAGGACGCCCTGGAAAAGATCATGCGCAGCGGCAGCGCCGAGGAGCGGCGCGCCAACATGCTGCACACGGTCAATGTCAGCGCCACGCTCGAATTCCGGGGCGGGCAGAAGACCACGTGCCTGCTGCAGGATCTGGCGATCAGCGGCGTCGGCACGCTCGACCGTCGCCTTGAGGGCGAGCGCGGCCAGGAGTTCACCACCACCATTCCCGACGTGGGGCGGTGCGCCGGCAGTATCGTGGCGCATACCGGGAGCACGACGCACATTCGGCTCGACATCAGCGAGGATCGGGCGGCCAAGTTCGAGTCCTTCATCGCCGCGCAGGCGTCCAGGACCTAGGATCTGGGCGTATGCCAGCCCTGCGGCATCCGAACCGTTTCGGTTGGCCACTGGTCTTGCGCGGCAAAAGGCCCGCGCCGTAAACTGTGCGGCGTCAATCGGTCCGCGCGGCGGGCCAGGGCGCTGAACCGGGACGGCCGGTCTGTGACACGGATGGGGGCGAGCCCGCCTCTCGGGATCCCTCGGTCGCTCCGCTCCCTCAGGATGCCTCCCTTTTGAGAGACGTCGTCATCCTGAGCGCCCGACGGGCGCGAAGGACCTCCTGAGGAGGCACGCACCGTGACACCCCCGTTCTCCGGAGTCGGAGTCCTGTCGGGTGGGCCCGCATGCCGGGCCTTCAGGAGCGCCGGGCACCGCGCGCGGCGTCCGTGTGTGTGGGCGGACGGGTGTCGTGCCGCCGCGCCGGTGCCCCAGCCTCTGTCGGCGGGGCCGAGACCACCGGCGATGGGGTGAGGGCGAGACCATGGATCTGACGGGCCTCCTTGAAATGTTTGGCGACTCGGGCACCATCGTTGGCGGTGGGCTGCTGATCGGCATGCTGTTCGGGGCCTTCGCCCAGCGCAGCCGGTTCTGCCTGCGCGCGGCGGTGATCGAGTTCGCGCGCGGCTCGGTCGGACCCAAGATGGCGCTGTGGCTGATCGCCTTCTCCGCCGCCGTCCTGGGCACCCAGGCGATGATCCAGGCGGAGATCCTGGATGTCTCCGCGTCCCGGCAACTGGGCTCGGCCGGCAGCCTGTCCGGCGCCATCATCGGCGGGTTGATGTTCGGCGTGGGCATGATCCTGACCCGGGGATGTTCCAGCCGCCTGCTGGTGCTGTCGGCGAGCGGCAACCTGCGCGCCCTGCTGTCGGGCCTGATCTTCGCCGTGACGGCCCAGGCGTCCCTGCGCGGCGTGCTGGCGCCGGTGCGCGACGATCTGGCCGGGCTTTGGGTGGTGGATGCCCCCTCGGTTCTCAATGCGCTGACGGTCCTCGGCCTGGACGCCGAGGCCGGCCTGATGATCGCCCTCGGCCTGATGGGCGTGGCGATCTACTTCGCCGCGCGCAACCACCTGTCCGCCTGGGCCTGGGCGGGCGGTCTGGGCGTGGGCGCCATGATCGCCGTGGGCTGGCTGTTCACCTACAGCCTGTCCTATCAGGCGTGGGATCCGGTCCAGGTGGCAAGCCTCAGCTTTACAGGGCCTTCGGCGGATACTCTCATGCTGTTTCTCAGCCCCATCGGGTCCGCCGTGGACTTCGACAACGGGCTGGTGCCCGGCGTTTTCCTGGGGGCGTTCCTGGCTGCGCTGGTCTGCCGCGACCTGAAGCTGGAGGGCTTCACGGGCGGCTATGCCATGCGCCGCTACATCGTCGGCGCCACCTTCATGGGCTTCGGCGGCATGCTGGCCGGCGGCTGTGCGGTGGGCGCGGGGGTGACCGGCGGCGCGGTGTTCGCCCTGACGGCCTGGACCGCGCTGTTCTTCATGTGGATCGGCGCGGCCGTGGCGGATCTGGTTGTGGATCGGCTGGGGCTGGTGTTCCGCGATGACGCGGCGGCGGGCGAAAACGCGCTGGCCAATGCGATGGCGCGGCGCGGCTGGCGCTTCCTGCCGGTGTGGCTGCGCCCCGCGCGGGCGCGGACGACGGAGTCGGACGCCGACGGCGGTGACTCGGTGTCGCCCGAGGCCGTGGCGGCCGAACTGGGCCGGCCGGCGCGGGCGCCCGGGGTGTCCGCCGAAGCGTCCGGCAAGGCGGACGACGCCGCGCTGGCGTCCTGAGCGGATCAGCGGTCCCGGCACCTCGGACCGGACTGGTCCACCAGGATGAGCCCTTCGACGGGATAGCCCAGGTCGCGCGCCTGCCGCATCAGGGCGGTGCGGGTCTCCCGGTCCATGGTGGGTGTGCGCGACAGGATCCACAGGAAACCGCGCGTCGGCCCGCCCGTCATCGCCCAGTCATAGCCGTCGCGGTCCAGCGCCAGCACGTGCAGCCCGCCCGGGATCGGCGACGTCAGGGTGACGGCGAAGCTGCCCACGTCCGGCCCCTCGCGCAGGCGGGCGGTGCCCTCGATGGTTTCCCAGGTGCAGACCTCCGGGTCCCAGGCCCGGTTGAACACGGCCACGGTGCCGTCGTCGCGGAGCTGATAGGTGGCCCGCACGTTGGTCATGCCCTCTTCAAAGGGATGGTCGAGGCGCATGATCTCGTACCAGGTGCCGGTGAACCGTTCGGGCTCGAACCCGCGCACGGGTTCTACACCCTCGGGCAGGCCGGTGCAGGCGGGCAGACCGGCCAGCAGGGATAAGGCGGCGAGGGCGCGACGGATCATGGCGGCGGGTCTCCGGGCAAGCGGCGGCGGGGCTTACACCCGGCCGGGATCGGACAGAAGATCGGGCAGGTCGGCCAGGCTGTCCAGTTCCGCCATCGGCGCGCCCGGCAGGCGCTCGCCGGGGGCGTTGGCCCGGTTGACCCACAGGGTGCGGAACCCGAACGAGGCCGCGCCCGCCACGTCCCATCCGTTGGACGAGACGAACGCCAGCCGGTCCGCCGCCACCCCGAACCGCGTGCAGCCGAGCTGATAGGCCGCCGGGGCCGGCTTGTAGATGCCCACGGCGTCCACCGACAACACGTCGTCCAGCAGCCCCCCGATGCCCGCGCTGGCGATGGCCGACGCCAGCATGTCCGGCGAACCGTTGGACAGGATCGCGGTGCCGATGCCGCGCGCGCGCAGGGCGGCCAGCACGGTCGGCACCTCGTCATAGGCGTCCAGCGTCATGTAAAGGTCCATCAGGCGGTCCGGCAGCCCCGGGGCCGGCACCTGACCGAGCGCGGCGAAGGCGAAGTCCAGCGCCTCGGCGGTGACGGTCCGGAAGTCCGCATAGCGGCCGATCAGGCTGCGCAACCACGTGTATTCGATCTGGCGCATGCGCCACACCTCGGCCAGACGCTCCCACGAGGGACCGATGTCCTCCCGCAGGTGGCGGGCGGCCGACGTGACGTCGAACAGGGTGCCGTAGGCGTCGAACAGGCAGGCGGTGACGGGCGGGGACGAAGCGGTCTTAGACACGATGGCGGGTCCTTCGGGGCGGGCACCGGCGCGGCGCTACCGTTTACCGTTGCAGGTCGCGACTCAGCGCATCGGCGGCGGGCGTCTCCCCCAGACGGTGGCGGTAGACCTGCGTGCCCTCCAGCACCCGCTGCACGTAGTTGCGGGTTTCCGAGAACGGGATCTTCTCGATCCAGTCCACCACCTCTTCGGGCGACATGCGCCGGGGGTCGCCGTTTACCCGCATCCATCGGACGGAGCGGTGCGGCCCCGCATTATAGCCCGCGATGGCCAGGACATAGGAGCCCCGGAAGTCCTCCAGCAGCGAGGCGAAGTAGGCCGTGCCCAGCCGCGCGTTGTGGGCCGGGTCCGTGGTCAGGCGGATGTTGGACGAGGACTCGCCCAGGGTCTGGGCCACGTGCTGGGCGGTGCGGGGCATCAGTTGCATGAGCCCGCGCGCCCCGGCGCGGCTGACGGCCTGGGTGTTGAAATTGCTTTCCTGCCGGATCAGCGAGAGCATGAGCGCCGGTTCCGGCCGGGGCCCGGTCCCGGGGCTCTGGCGCAGGGTGGCGAGCACCTCGGGCGGGACCGGATAGCCCGTCACGGGCAGCATGGTCCCGGCCAGGGCCGCGCGGCGGGCGAAGAACACGGCCAGATCGGGCCGGTCGGTCTCGCTGAGATCGTCCGCCACCAGCACGCGGAAGCCGGGCGTGGCGGCCTCGTCGTTGAGCGCGAGGGCGAAGGGCAAGGCCCAGTCGGTGCGGCCCGCCTCGGTCAGCAGGCGCAGGGCCTGCACCCGGTCGTCGGTGGCAAAGCGGGCGCGGTCGGCGTCGGTGATGGTGGGCCGAGTCTCCAGATGGTCGGCGAGGCGCTCGCCCAGGGCCTCGATGGCGAGCTGGCCGTAGAAGGTCTCGGCGTGGACGGCGGCCTGTTCGTACCAGCGTCGCGCGGGCTCCACCCGGCCCGCCGCGGCCGCCGCCCGCCCCGCCCAGTAGGCCGCGCGGGACAGGCTCTGCGGATAGGACACGCCGGCGTGCATGGTCTCGAAGTGGGGCAGGGCGCGGGCCGGATCGCGCAGGAAGCGGAGCATGATCCACCCGGCCATCCACTCGCCCGTGGCGAAGCCGATGCCGCTGTCCTGGCCATGGTTGGCGAAGATCGCGTAGGCGCGGGACACGTGGCCGCGTTCCAGGGCCTCGCGGCCGATGCGCGCGCGCAGCCTGTCCCAGGCTTGCGGTCGCCCCTGGTTGGCCGACGGATGGGTCAACAGGGACACGGAGCGCTCGAACAGGTCCCGATCCCAGCGCCACACGAGCCGGTCATACACCAACCCCGGGTCGTCGCTCAGGCCGGACGGAACCGCGTCGATGGCGGCGTCCACGCCGCCGGCGTTGGTCATCAGGCGGATGCGCGCCCGGGCCAACGCCTGATGGCCGGGATCCACCAGCGGGATCAGCCGCTCGGCCTCCGAGATCGCTTCGTCCCACAGCAGTTCGGACAGGCGGGCCTCGTGGTCCCGGGGCCGGATGACGCTCTCGAAGCGGCGCAGGAAGGCGGTCGCCTCGGGGCGCGAGAAACGGCCGTTCACCCACGCGCGGCGGGCCGCCTCGGTGGACTCGGCCGAGCGTCCGGCGGCGCGCAGGGCCTGGGCGTGGGCCACCATGCCGTCGGTGGTCAGGGGCGGATAGGTCTCGAACCAGGCGACGACCCGCGCGGGCGGTTCGTGGCCGGTGATGGCGCGCTCGGCCGACCGCCGCAGGGCGTGGGTGTGCGGCCAGTCCGGGTGCGCTTGCAGGAACTGCGCGATGGTCTCGAAGCTGCCCAGCCCTTCCTTCAGCACCGCCCACTGGATGATGGTGCGCGCCACCGGATCGGTCAGGCGGCCCGAATGGGCCAGGGCGACATCGAATGCGCGCTCGTCCAGCGCATCCAGCGCCTGGCCCAGGGCGCCGGCGCGCGGGATCGGCTCGGCCCGGACCGGCATGGCGGCGATCAGCGCGCACAGGGCCGCGACCACCAGCGCCAGGAAGGCAGGCAGGCGGCCGGGTGCGGGGCGTTCGAGGGTCGGGGTCAGGATCGGGACCATGGCACGGCTCCTTCAAACGACCGGGACAGGCGAACGACCGGACCGCATCGGCGACAAACAGGGGATGGGGCCGGGGCGGATGGGGCCGACACGCGCATCCTGAGGGCCCCGGAGCGCGAGAGCAAGGGGGCAGGCGCGGGTGTCACACAGTTGACCGGGTTCATGCGGATCGGGGCCAGCCTCTTGTCCATGCCCCCATGTGTGTTACAAGGAAGCGTCCCGCCGCGGGGGTCCGTTGACCGTCCGGTCGCGCACCGCCTCGTCCCGTGGCGGGACCACCCGTTCGGCCCCAGGCGCCACCGGCTTGGGGCCCCGTCTTCCTTTTCTCCGACGAAACACAGAGAGACCGGATCATGGTCATGTTCCAGGGGTCTATGGCGGCCCTCGTTACGCCCTTCACGGCCTCGGGCGCCGTGGATGAGCGCGCCTATCAGGATTTCGTGGACTGGCAGATCTCCGAAGGGACCGAGGGTGTGATTCCCGTCGGCACCACCGGGGAATCGCCCACGCTGACCCACGACGAGCACAAACGGGTGGTGGAACTGTGCGTCGAGGCGGCCGGCAAACGCGTGCCGGTGATTGCGGGCACCGGGTCGAACTCGACCCACGAGGCCATCGACTTTTCCCGCCACGCCAAGGCGGCCGGGGCCGATGCCGCGCTGGTGGTGACCCCGTACTACAACAAGCCGACCCAGGAAGGCCTGTACCAGCACTTTAAGGCCATCCACGACGCCGTGGACCTGCCCATCGTCATCTACAACATCCCCGGCCGTTGCGTCGTGGACATGACGGTGCAGACCATGGCCCGGCTGGCCGAACTGCCCAACATCGTCGGCGTCAAGGACGCGACCAACGATCTGGCCCGGCCGCTGGCGACCCGGCTGGCCATCGGCAAGGATTTCAGCATGCTGTCGGGCGAGGACGCCACGGTTGCGGCGTTCCTGGCCCAGGGCGGGCACGGCTGCATCTCGGTCACGGCCAACGTGGCCCCGGCCCTGTGCGCGCAACTGCACAAGGCCTGGCGGGACGGCGACATGGCCACGTTCACCGATGTGCGCGACCGGCTGATGCCGCTGCACGCCGCCCTGTTCGTCGAGACCAGCCCGGGGCCGGTGAAGGTCGGCGTCTCGCTTCTCGGGAAATGCTCTCCGGCGACGCGCCTGCCCATGGTGCCGGTCGCGGAATCCTCCCGGGTGGTGGTCGAGGCCGCCATGAAACAGGCCGGGTTGTTGACCTGATCCTGTTTTTTTCCTGCCCCGGAGCCGGTCCCCGGGTCCCTTGCGCGGACCCGGGGCCGTGCCCCATATGGACCCGACCATGGCCAAACCGAAAGACAGAAAGGGTGGCGGACTGATCTCCACCGGGCGCGTGGCCGAGAACCGGCGCGCCCGGCACGACTACGCCATCCAGGAAACCTTCGAGGCCGGGATCGTGCTGCAGGGCACCGAGGTCAAATCGCTGCGGCAGGGCCGCGCCAACCTGTCGGAGTCCTATGCGGGCGGCAAGGACGACGAGCTGTACCTGTTCAACCTGCATGTTCCCGAATACGGCAACGCCCGGCACTTCAGCCACGAGACGCGCCGGCCCCGCAAGCTGCTCATGCGCAAGCGCGAAATCCAGAAGCTGCTGGGCGCGGTCAGCCGAAAGGGCATGACCCTGGTGCCGCTGTCGCTGTACTTCAACGCGCGCGGGCTGGCCAAGGTGTCGATCGGGCTGGGCCAGGGCAAGCGCACCGTGGACAAGCGCGAGACGGTCAAGCAGCGCGACTGGAACCGCCAGAAGCAGCGCCTGTTGCGCGACAAGGGATAGCGGCGGGGCCGTCGGGGTAATCCGATCGGTGGTCGCCGCCGTAGAGTCGGCACTTCGGACCACCAACAGGGAGCCGCGCACCATGGCCCGTTTCTTCCGCTCGGGGCTGGGCAGCCTCGCCGCCGCCGCCGTCGCCTCCGCCAGCCTGTCCGCCGGCACACCGCAGCAGGCGGGCGCGGCATCGCCCGCCACGCCGTCGGCGCATGATTTCACCTTCACCAGCATCGACGGCGAGCCCCTGCCCATGGAGCAGTTCGCCGGCAAGGCCGTGCTGGTGGTCAACACCGCGTCCCGCTGCGGTTTCACCAAGCAGTACGACGGGCTTCAGGCGGTGTGGGAAAAGTATCGTGACCGGGGCCTTGTGGTTCTGGGCGTGCCGTCCAATGATTTCGGCAGCCAGGAGCCGGGTGACGAAGAGCAGATCAAGGAATTCTGCACCGTCAATTTCAACATCAACTTCCCCATGACCGCCAAGGAACGAGTCGTTGGCGGCGGGGCCCATCCGTTCTACACCTGGGTGCGACAGGAAGTCGGGTTCGTCGGGGCGCCGAAGTGGAATTTCCACAAGTACCTGATCGCCCCGGACGGGTCTGTGGCGGACTGGTTCTCGTCGGTGACGGGACCGCAGGCCGGCCGCCTGACCAACGCCATCGAGCGCGTGCTGCCCGACCCCGAACGCTGATCCGATCCTAGCCCTGCGCCCGGGCGGCGGCCGCGCAGGCCGCCACCACCTGCCGGAACATCGCCGGGGTCAGACGTCCGGTGTTCTGGTTGTAACGCGAACAGTGGTAGCTGTCCGCGAGCACGCGGCCGTCCGGCAGCGGGTGCATCGCGCCGTGTGTGAAGGGCAGGGTGGACAGGCGCAGACCGAGGGCGCGCAGCACCGAGTCGTGCGCCACCTTGCCCAGGGCCAGGATGACGCGCACGCTGGGCAACTGGCCTAGCTCCCCCACCAGAAAAGGCTGACACGCCCGGACTTCCGGTGTGGTCGGCTTGTTCTCGGGCGGCACGCAGCGCACGGCGTTGGTGATCCGCGCACCCGTCAGGCGCAGGCCGTCATCCACCCGCGCGGCGTAGGTGCCGTCTGCGAGGCCGTGGGCCGCCAGGGTCTCGTACAGCAGATCGCCCGCGAAATCGCCGGTGAAGGGCCGTCCGGTCCGGTTGGCGCCGCGCAGACCGGGGGCCAGACCGACCACGAGCAGGAGGGCGTCCACCGGCCCGAACGAGGGCACGGGCGCGTTGAACCAGTCCGCATGCGCGGCCGCGTTGGCCGCGCGAAAGGCGGCCAGACGCGGGCACAGCGGGCAGTCGCGGGCCGGCTGCGCCGGCCCCGCGGGGTTGGTGTCGGATGGGAAGTCCATGCCGGTCCCCGTCAGCGGGGCGTGGTATCGACGTCCTGGCTGCTGATGGTTGACCCGGACTCGGCGCCGGCGGGCGCGGCACGGCTGTCCCGGGACTCGCGCGGCTCCCTGGGTTCGCGCGGCTCGCGCGGTTCCCGCTGAACCTGACTGCGGCTGATGCTGGGCTCCAGGTCCAGAAGCTCCTGGAAGTTGTCCGCCTGCCGGCGCAGTTCATCCGCGACCATGGGCGGCTGGGATTTCACGGTGCTGACCACGGTGACGCGCAGGCCCTTGCGCTGCACGGCCTCCACCAGCCGGCGGAAGTCGCCGTCGCCCGAGAACAGCACGATATGGTCCAGATGCGGGGCCATCTCCATGACGTCGATGGCCAGTTCGATGTCCATGTTGCCCTTGCGCTTCAGGCGGCCCATGGCATCGGTGAACTCCTTGGTCGGTTTGGTGACCATGGTGTAACCGTTATAGTCGAGCCAATCGACCAAGGGGCGAATCGGAGAATACTCCTGGTCCTCCACCAGCGCCGTGTAGTAGAAGGCACGGATGAGGCGACCCTTGGCCGCAAACAACTCAAGAAGGCGCTTGTAGTCGATATCGAAACCAAGGGCTCGCGCGGCGGCGTACAGGTTCGACCCGTCGATGAACAGGCCGATCCGCTCCTGGGGGTAGAATATCATAGGGGTTGTCCTTGAATCTGAATGCTACTGGAATAGCATTGCCTACAATGCTTGCGAAATATCGGCAGGATCAGCAGGGTGGGTTGCGAAATCCCCAGTCTGCTTGCGAGACACTATGAAGTTTGTCGGGGTGGTGCAAGCAGGAAAGGTGCGTGTGTGACAACGACCGGACCCATGAGTCTGATCGCACTGGGATCGAATCTTCCGGGGCCCGGCGGGTCACCCCGCGAGACCGTGACGGCGGCCCTTGAGGCCCTGCCGGCGCAGGGGATCCGGGTTGTGGCCTGCTCGGCATGGTATCGCAGCGCGCCGGTGCCGCCCTCGGACCAGCCGTGGTTCGTCAACGGCGTGGCCCGGGTGGCCGGGCCGCCGGACCTGACGCCCGCCGATCTGCTGGCGCGCCTGCATGCGGTCGAAGCGGCGTTCGGCCGCCGCCGCGACGGCACCCGCAACGCCGCGCGGACGCTGGACCTGGACCTGCTGGATGTCGAAGGACGGGTGCTGCGCGAGGGTGCTCCGCTGTTGCCCCATCCCCGCCTGACCGAGCGGGCCTTCGTCCTGCTGCCGCTGGCCGATGTGGCCCCGGACTGGCGCCACCCCGTCACGGGCCGGTCGGTCTCGGCCCTGATCGCCGATCTCGGCCCCCTGACGGGCATCGAGCGCATGGCGGCGGACGGGAAGGCCCCGGCTAGCTGACCGTGACCGGCTCCCGCACCTGGGTTTCCAGCGCGAGGTCGATCAGCCGCAGCAGCACGTCCGGTTCCTGGGCGCCCGCCACGGCATAGGACCCGCTGAACACGAAGCTTGGCACGCCGTTGATGCCCATGCTGTGGGCGCGGGCGTTGGCGGTCAGCACGTCGGTGAAGCCGTCGGGGCGGGCGAACTCGGCCTGCACGCGCGCCATGGGAAGGCCGACCGACTCCGCGATGTCGTCCAGCACCGCCCGGTCGCCGATGTCGCGGCCCTCCTCGAAGAAGGCGCGGAAGATGGCGTCCAGGGTCTCGTCCGTGCGGTCGCACTCGGTGGCGACGCGCAGCAGGCGGTGACTGCCGACGGAGTTGGGCATGCGGCGGATGGCCGAGAAGTTGAAGCGCGCCCCGGTGCCCTGCGAGGCCATGGACACGGCCTCCAGCACGCGGCGGGCGCGGTGCGTGCCGCCGAACTTGCGGGCCAGATAGACGGCGCGATCAATCCCGCCCACCGGCATGTCGGGATTGAGCAGGAACGGATGGTAGCGCAAGTCCAGGGGCACGCCCGGGCGGCGCGCCAGGGCCTGCGTCAGACGGCGCTTGCCCACGAAGCACCACGGGCACACCGTATCGAACATGACGTCAATGCGCATGACCGACGACCCGGTCAGAGGGACAGCGTTTCACCAAAAACGCTCTGGCCGCCGCCTTCGTTCCCGATGCGGCGGCCTCACGCGCAGGGTACCGCGACACCGGGGGCGGGGGGAACACCGTTTGTTCAGGGCAGTGTCCACGCCGCCGGTCCGGTGCCGCCCGGATCGTCAGCAGCCCCGCATCAGACGCGCGGCTTCCACGGCGGCATAGGTGAAGATGCCGCAGGCGCCGGCGCGCTTGAACGCCAGCAGGCTTTCCAGCACGGCCGCGTCATTGTCCAGCCAGCCGTTGTCGGCGGCGGCCTTCATCATCGCGTATTCGCCGCTCACCTGATAGACGAGCGTGGGCACGGCGAAGGTCTCCTTCACGCGCCGCACGATGTCCAGATAGGGCATGCCGGGCTTGACCATCACCATGTCGGCCCCCTCGTCGAGGTCCATGGCGACCTCGCGCAAGGACTCGTCCGTGTTGGCCGGGTCCATCTGATAGGTCTTCTTGTCACCCTTCAGCGCGCCGCCGGACCCGACCGCATCGCGGAACGGGCCATAAAACGCCGAGGCGTACTTGGCGGCGTAGCTCATGATCTGGACGTGCTCGAACCCGGCGCCGTCCAGGGCGTCGCGGATGGATCCGATGCGGCCGTCCATCATGTCCGAGGGCGCGATCACGTCGGCGCCGGCGGCGGCCTGCACCAGGCTCTGCTTGAGCAGCACCGCCACCGTCTCGTCGTTCAGGATGCGGCCGTCCTTCACGATGCCGTCATGCCCGTCGCAGTTGTACGGGTCCAGGGCCACGTCGCAGAACAGGCCCACCTCGGGGTGGGCGGCCTTGAGCGCGCGGGTCGCCCGGCACATCAGGTTGTCCGGGTTGGTCGCCTCGCGCCCGTCCGAGGTCTTCAGCGACGGATCGGTCTTCGGGAACAGCGCCACCGACCGAATGCCGAGCGCGGCGGCCTCGCCGACGGCCTCGACCAGCAGGTCGATGCTCAGGCGCTCCACGCCCGGCATGGAGGCCACCTGCTCCCGCTGGCCCTCGCCATCCAGGATGAACACGGGCCAGACGAGGTCCGACGTGCTCAGATGGGTTTCCGCGACCAGTTTGCGCGACCACTCGGCGCCCCGCAGGCGCCGCGGCCGGGTCCTCGGATACCGCCCGAGGCCATTGACGACGGTCAGTCCGCTCACACCTTCTCCAATGCCTGACTCAAGTCCGCGATGATGTCGTCGGGATGTTCGATCCCGATCGACAGACGGACATAGCCCGGCGAGACCCCGGATGCAAGCTGGTCCTCCGGCGCCAATTGCGAGTGCGTCGTGGTCGCGGGATGGATGGCCAGACTGCGCGCGTCGCCGATGTTGGCGACGTGATAGAACAACTCAAGCGCTTCGATGAAGCGCCGGCCGGCCTCGGCCCCGCCCTCCAGCTCGAAGCCGACCAGGGCGCCGTAGCCGCTCTTGAACACCGAGTCGGCGCGGCGGCGCATCTCGCCGTCCTGCAGGCTGGGATGAATGGCGCGGGTGACCTTGGGGTGGTCGCGCAGGAAGCGGGCGACCAGGATGGCGTTCTCGCAATGTTGGCGCATGCGCAGCGGCAGCGTCTCCACGCCCTGGATGATCTGGAAGGCGTTGAAGGGGCTGATGGCCGCGCCCATGTCGCGCAACAGGATGACCCGCATGCGCAGGATGAAGGCGATCGGACCCAGCGGCTTGACGGCCTCGGTCCAGACCGCGCCATGGTAGCTCTGGTCGGGTGTGTTCAGCGTGGGGAAGCGGTCGCCCCAGGCCTCCCAGTCGAAGTTGCCGCCGTCCACGACCACGCCGCCGATGCTGGTGCCATGGCCGCCCATGTACTTGGTGGCCGAGTACATGACCACGGCCGCACCCAGGTCCAGCGGCTTGCAGATCACCGGCGCCGAGGTGTTGTCCACCACCAGGGGAATGCCCAGTTCGCGGCCGATGGCGGCGACCTCGGCGATGGGGAACACGTTCAGCTTCGGGTTCGGCAGCGTCTCGGCATAGAACAGGCGGGTGCGGTCGTCCACGGCGCGGCGGAACGCCTCCGGGTCGGTCGGATCGACGAAGCGGGCCTCGATGCCCATCTGTCGCATCGTGTTCGCGAACAGGTTCCAGGTGCCGCCGTAGAGATCGGTGGACGTCACGAAGTTGTCCCCGGCCTCGCACAGGTTCAGGACGCAATAGGTGCTGGCCGCCTGTCCCGACGCCAGCGCCAGGGCCGCCGCGCCGCCCTCCATGGCCGCCACCCGCTGTTCGAAGGCGTCCGCCGTCGGGTTCATGATGCGCGAGTAGATGTTCCCCAGCTCCTTCAGGGCGAACAGGTTCGCGGCATGCTCCGTGCTGTCGAACTGGTAGGACGTGGTCTGGTGGATCGGGACCGCCACGCTGTTGGTGCCGGGCGCGGCGCGGAAACCGGCGTGGACGGCCAGGGTCTCGGGATGCTTCGAGGAGATGGGCACGGAAAGCCTCCTTGGCAGGAACGGGGCGGCCTCGACGGCGGGCCGCAGCTTTGACACTTCGCAATACACATAAGTGTGCGAGAAAAGTCAAATACAACAGTGAATGTTTGTATTGTTGCGGTCGGCTATCGGCTGCGGTGCCGTCGCCAGCGGTTCCAGCGGAACAGCAGGGGGGCCAGCACGCCTTCGTAGATCCCGCCCGCGATCTGGCGGATGCCCGGCAGGGCCACCAGACGCCCCAGCCAGCGGTATCCGGGCAGGCGCTGCCAGACCTGGATGAAGGCATCCACGCCGGCGTGCAGGCGGCCTTTCCCGTCAATGGCGTACAGGCGGCGGGTGGCCGCCTCGCCCTCGATGCCGAAGATCGCCAGGCCGCCGCTGCCCTGGCTGACGTCATGCCAGCCGAGGCCGACGTCGTTGCGGTCGTCCACACCCTGGTAGTGCTCGATCTCCGTCCGGCAGATCGGGCAGGACCCGTTATAATACGTGGTCAAGCCGGTCCCCGTGGGGGTCTCGGCCTCGGCGCTGTTGCGCGATGTGTGGCGGATCGAGGTCATGCACGGGGATATGGGCACGCCCCGGTGCGGCGTGAAGAGGCCCGGTTTACCCGTTACGGCCAGCCCAGCCAGACCCAGCCGACCAGGGCGCCGGCGCCGGCCATGACCGCCAGCAGGATGTTCCGGCCCAGCGCGAAGAACACCACCAGCGCCACGGCCACCCCGCCCAGGCGGGCGGCGAGGGGGGTGCCCTCCAGGGGGCCGACCGGCAGCACCACCATGCGCGCGATCAGCGCCGCCAGAAGCCCGTGCGCCACGCAGCCGCACCAGCGCATGAACGCGCTGTCCGAGCGCAGCCGCCCCGCCAGCGTCGTGCCCAGCCAGCGCCAGCCATAGGTGACGGCGGCCCCGGTCAGGATGGCGGCGAGGGCGTCAGACATCGCCCGGATCCTCCCCGTCGGGGGCGCGGTCCGCCCGGCGCGCCGCCCGGGCGTCGATCAGGCGGTCCAGCCCGAACGCGATCGACCCGGCCGCGACGCCGCTCAGCACCAGGCCCCACTCGGGGGTCAGCAGGTGCAGCGGCGGGCCGATGGCGGCCCCGGAGGCCATGGCCAGCACGCGGGCGCGCTGGCGCAGGTCGGCCACCATCATGAGGAAGAAATAGAGCGGGGTGAGGAACACCAGACCGAGCGACACCAGCGCCGGCACGGAGTCGTGCAGGACGAACCCGGCGGCGGTGGCGCACAGCGTCACCAGCCAGATGGTGACTCCGAACCCGAACACGAACGGCGTGCGCTCGCGCACCGGCAGGCGCGGCGCCTTCTGCAGGGCCACCAGCCAGCTTGTGACCGCGATCAGGTGGGCCAGGACATAGGGCCACCAGCGCGGCGCTTCCGGGTCCCGCAGGCGACCCATGAGCACCAGGGTCATGGGCATCAGGCGGAAGTTGGTCAACGCCACGGCGGTGGCGATCAACAGCAGCGAGGCCCCGGTGTGGGCCATCTCCAGGGCCACGATCTGGCCGGGCAGGGCGAAGGCGATGCCCGTGGACAGCATCCCCATGCCCAGCGACCAGTCCACCGAGCGGACCAGCGCACCGAAGCCCACGTAGCTGGCCGCCAGCACCACGGCCGGGGCGCCCACCGCCGCGCGCGCGCCGGCGGCGAGGGCGGCCCCCCGGGAGCCGTACCCCGCCGCCTCCCCCTCCGCCGTCATGCGCCGTCGAGGAACGCGCCGTACCGCGCCGCGATCTCGGTCACGGCCGCGTCGATGAAGCGCCGGCCGTGCTCCGGCGTGGCCAGGGACGGGTCGGAGCCCATGCGGCCGTCCGGGAAGCGGGCGCGGAAGTCGCGGCAGTCGTGGAAGTCCGGGTCCACGGGGGCCAGCGGCTCCAGGGGCGCCGACTTGATGTGGTCCGGGTAGACGGCCTGGGTCACGGCCACCTCGCTGGGCGTGGCATGATAGCCTTCGCGGTCGCCGAACAGCTCGTTCTGGAGCGCGGCCACGCCCGGCATGGTGAACCAGTTGCACAGGGCGTAGCGCACCTTGGGCGCGTCGGCGCCCTTCTCGCGGCGCAGGTCCTCGTAGACCTCGTAGAACGCGGCCTGCACGGTGGGGATGTTGCCCCCGTGGCCGTTGATGAACAGCACCGTGGTGAAGCCGTGGCCCGCCAGCGAGACCACGTAGTCCCGGATCAGGGCGATCAGCGTGGACGGCTTCAGCGTCATGCTGCCCGGGAACGCCATGTGATGATGCGCCATGCCGACGGGGATGGTCGGGCCGACCATGGTGCCGGTGCGGGCGCCGGTCTCGGCGGCGATGGCCTCGGCGGTGATGGCGTCGGTGCCGACCAGGCCGGTGGGGCCGTGCTGCTCGGTGGAGCCGATGGGCAGGATGATGGAGGAGCGCCCGGCGAGGTAGGACTCCACCTCGGGCCACGTGGACAGGTGCAGGAGCACGTTGCGATGCCTTCCGGTCAGGGGGTAATGATCGGGGCACGATGTACGGCCAACCCGCCGTGCCCGACAACCCCCCGCGTCAGAGGGCCATTCATGCCGTCCGTTCCCAGGTTTCGCCCGTTCCCCCTGTCCGCGCCGGAAGGGAAAGCCCCCGCCGGCGGCGCCGCGCCCGAGGCGGGCGCGACGGTGCCCGGCCCCCGGGAGCGGGCGGGCTACCGCTTCTGGACCCGCGACATCGTGCGCTTCCAGGACCTGGACCGGCTGGGCCACGTCAACAACGTGTCGTTCGCGATTTACCTTGAGTCCGGCCGCGTGGACTTCGTGGAGACGCTCAATCCCGGCTCCACGTCCGGGTCCGGCATCGGCTGGGTAATCGCCCGCCTGCTGCTGGATTTCGTGGCCGAGGCCCGCTATCCGGCGGATGTGGACATCGGCTCGCGCGTGCTGCACATCGGGCGCACATCCTGTGTCATCGGGCAGGGCCTGTTCATCGGCGAGCGTTGCTTCGGTGTGGCCGAGAACGTCTGTGTCTGGGCCGACACCACCCAGGGCCGCTCGCTGCCGCTGCCGGACGACGTGCGCACCGCCCTGACCGGGTACCTCGTGCCGAACGCCCCGCGTCTGTGATGCGGATCGGCGATGACCCGGACCTGCCCGGCGCATCGTCTCCGCCGCCGGGCGACGGGGCCTGATCCTGGCCGGCTCTTGTCCTGACTCGTCAGGACAAGAGCCACCCGCCGCTTCGCGGCGCCGCCGGTGCGGTCGCACCCGCCGCTGTCTCCGCGCGGCTACACCCGGAAGTACTTGGCCTGGGGGTGCAGGACCACGATGGCGGAGGTGGACTGCTCCGGCACCAGTTCATCCTCGTCGGTCAGGGACAGGCCGATGCGGTCCGCCCCCAGCAGGTCCAGCAGGGCGTGCTGGTCGGCCAGATTGGGGCAGGCCGGATAGCCGAACGAGTAGCGCGAGCCCCGGTACTCCTGCTTGAACAGGCCCTCGATCTCGCGGCTGTCCTCGCTGGCGTAGCCCAGTTCGCCCCGGATGCGCTTGTGCACCACCTCGGCCAGGGCCTCGGCCATCTCCACGCCGATGCCGTGGAGATAGAGGTAGTCCTTGTAGCGGTTCTCGGCGAACCACTCGCGGGCCACGTCCGAGACCTTGTGGCCCATGGTCACGGCCTGCAGGCCGATGACGTCGCGCGCCGGATCGCTGATGTCGCGGAAGAAGTCGGCAAGGCACAGGCCCCCCGCCCGGTCCTGACGCGGGAAGGCGAAGCGGGCGACCTCCGTCGTACCATCCGGCTCGAACAGGACCACGGAATCGCCGTCGGCGGCCGCCTTCCAGTAGCCGTACACGGCCTGCGGCTGAAGAATGCCCTCCTCGGCGCATTGCCGGGCCATGTCGTGGAAGATGGGCCGCAACTCCTTCGCCGCCCAGGCCTTCCAGTCGGCCAGGGTGCGGCCGCTCTTCTTCATGCCCCACTGGAACTGGTAGAGCGTGTTCTCGTTGACGTAGGGCACCAGCGTCTTGGGCGCGATGGAGGTTTCCAGCACCCGCGAGCCCCAGAACGGCGGCTCCGGCGGCGTGACGTCGGCATGCAGTTCCTGGCGGCGCAGGCGGATTTCCTCGGCTTCGACCGGGCGGTTGGTGCGTTTGCGGGCCTCCTCGGGCACCTCCAGCGCCTCCGGCTCCGCCTTTTTCTTGCGCGAGGGCCGGTCGGCGCGCTTGGCCTTGACCTCCTCCAGGAAGGTGTCGAAACGGCCTTCCATGACGTGGCTCATCAGGGTCAGGCCGTCGAAGGCGTCGCGGGCATAGGCCACGCGGCCCTGACCGCCCTCGTAGGCCGCCACACAGTCCTGCTCGACGAAGGCGCGGGTCAGCGCCGCCCCGCCCAGGATCACGGGCACGTCCCAGCCCTCGCGGGTCATCTCGACGAGGTTGTCCTTCATGATGACCGTGGACTTCACCAGCAGGCCGGACATGCCGATGGCGTCCGCCTTGTGCTCGCGCGCGGCGGACAGGATGTTCGCGATCGGCTGCTTGATGCCGATGTTGACGACCTTGTAGCCGTTGTTGGTCAGGATGATGTCCACGAGGTTCTTGCCGATGTCGTGGACGTCGCCCTTCACCGTGGCGAGCACCAGCGTTCCCTTTTCCTGACCCTCGATCTTTTCCATGTGGGGTTCCAGGTGGGCCACGGCGGTCTTCATGGTCTCCGCCGACTGCAGCACGAACGGAAGCTGCATCTTGCCGGCGCCGAACAGCTCGCCGACCACCTTCATGCCGCCCAGCAGGAACTCGTTGATGATCTTCAGCGGCTCATGGCTCTGCATGGCCTCGTCCAGGTCGGCGTCCAGGCCCTGACGGTCGCCGTCGATGATGCGCTGTTGCAGGCGCTCCTCGACCGCGGCCGGGCGCTCCTTCTTCTTCTCGGTTTCGGCGCTGCGATCCTGGTAAAGGTGGATGAACGCCTGCAGCGGATCGGGGCCGCCCGGCTCCCGCTTGTCGTAGATCAGGGCCTCGGCGGCCTTGACCTCTTCCTCCGGGATGGCGTGCAGCGGCTTGATCTTGGCCACATGGATGATGGCGCCGGTCATGCCGTGGCGCACCGCATGATCCAGGAACACCGAGTTCAGCACGTGCCGCGCCACGGCCTTCAGGCCGAACGAGATGTTCGACAGGCCCAGGGCGATCTGGCAGTCGGGCAGGGCCTCGTGGATCAGGCGGATGCCCTCCAGGGTTTCGATGCCGAGTTTTCGGTCGTCCTCGTTGCCCGTGCAGATGGTGAAGGTCAGCGGGTCGAACATCAGGTCCGCCGCCGGCAGGCCGTGCTGGTTGACGGCGAAGTCATAGAGCCGCTTGGCGATCTCCAGCTTCTTTTCCGCCGTCTTCGCCATGCCGTCTTCGTCGATGGTCAGGGCGATGACCGTGGCCCCGTGCTTGCGGGCCAGCTTCAGGCGCTCGGCCGCGATCTCCTCGCCGTCCTCGAAGTTGATGGAGTTGATGATCGGCTTGCCGCCGTACAGCTTCAGCGCGGCGTCCAGCACCGGGGTTTCCGTGCTGTCGAACACCAGCGGCGCGTTGACCTGACCGCGCAGGCGCGTGATCACCTCGGTCATGTCGGACAACTCGTCGCGGCCGACGAAGGCGGTGCAGACATCCAGGGTGTGGCTGCCGTCCTTCACCTGATCGCGGGCGATGCCGACGATGGCGTCCCAGTCCTCGGCGTCCTGAAGCTCGCGGAACTTCTTGGAGCCGTTGGCGTTGCAGCGCTCGCCGATGGACAGGATGGCGTTTTCCTGGCGCAGTTCGACGCGGGAATACAGCGAGGCCACCGAGGGCACCCACACCGTGGTGCGGCTCTGCGCGGCCGGCCGGTGCGACCCGCTACGGGCCGTGTCGCGCAGCATGGCGTCAATGGCGGCGATGTGCTCCGGCGTGGTGCCGCAGCAGCCGCCGACCAGGTTCACCTTGTCCTCGGCGATGAAGCGGCGGTGCCAGTCCGCCAGTTCGCGCGGGGTCAGGGGATAGAACGTGGCGCCGTCGCGCAGTTCGGGCAGGCCGGCGTTGGGCTGCAGGCTGATCCGTCCACCCCAGTTCTCGGACAGCCAGCGGACATGCTCGGCCATCTCGGCCGGGCCGGTGGCGCAGTTCAGGCCCAGCGAGTCCACGCCCAGCGCCTGGGCGACCGTGGCGGCGGCGGCGATGTCGGCGCCCACCAGCAGGGTGCCGGTGGTCTCCACCGTGACCTGCAGGAAGATCGGGACATCGGCGCGACCCTGGGAGATCCGGGCGGCCTTGGTGCCGTTGATGGCGGCCTTGAACTGCAGGGGGTCCTGGCAGGTCTCGATCAGCACGCCGTCGCAGCCGCCGGCGACCAGGCCTTCGGCCTGTGTGGTGAACGAGGCCTCAAGGCTGTCGTAATCGATGTGGCCCAGGCTGGGCAGCTTGGTGCCCGGCCCGATGGAGCCCAGCACGTAGCGGTGCCGACCGTCGGTGAAGGTCTCGGCGGCCTCGCGGGCCAGTTCCACGCCGCGCTTGTTGATCTCGAACGCCTGATCCTGGAGGTCGAACTCGCCCAGGGTGATGGGCGAGCCACCGAACGTGTTGGTCTGCACCACGTCCGACCCGGCGCCGTAATACTTCTGGTGGATTTCCCGCACGACGTCCGGCCGCGACAGGCTGAGAACCTCGGTGCAGTTCTCCTTGCCGCGGAAGTCCTCCTCGATGGACAGGTCCATGGCCTGCACGAGGGACCCCATGCCGCCGTCGCACAACAGAACCTCGCGGGACAGGTGATCGAGAAAGTTGCTCATGGATGAGGGCCTAATCCTGCTGGCGTGGAGGGTGGGGCCCGGCGGGGATGCGCCGCGCCCCTGGGACGGGACGGGTATGGACCGCGCGGGTGGCGGTCAGGCGGTGGCGTCGGCCTGGGGCGCGGGCGTCTTCGGCCGCACGCCCAGCGCATGACAGATCGCGAACGTCAGATCGGCGCGGTTCAGGGTGTAGAAGTGGAAGTCCTCCGCCCCGCGCGCGGCCAGCGCCCGGGCCTGTTCGGCGGCGACCATGGCGGCGACCAGCTTGCGGGTTTCGGCGTCATCGTCGAGGCCTTCGAACAGCTCGTGCATCCACGGCGGGATGATCGCGCCGCACATGCCGGCGAAGCGCACGGCGGTGTTGAAGTTGGCGATCGGCAGGATGCCCGGCACGATCGGCACCGTGATGCCGGCCGCCGCGGCGCGGTCGCGGAAGCGGTCGAAGCAGTCCACGTCGAAGAAGAACTGCGTGATGGCGCGGGTCGCCCCGGCGTCGATCTTGCGCTTCAGGTTGTCGATGTCGGCTTGCGGGCTGGCGGCCTCCGGGTGGATCTCGGGATAGGCCGCCACGCTGATCTCGAAGTCGGCGATCTTCTTCAGGCCCTCGACCAGGTCGGCGGCGAAGGCATAGCCGCCCGGCGTGGGCCGGTAGACGCCGTCGCTTTCGGGGGAATCGCCGCGCAGGGCCACGATGTGGCGGATGCCGGCATCCCAGTATCGGCGGGCCACCTCGTCCACCTCATCGCGGGTGGCGTCCACGCAGGTCAGGTGCGCGGCGGCCTTCAGGTTGGTTTCGCGGGCGATGCGGGTGACGGTCTCGTGCGTGCGTTCGCGGGTCGAGCCGCCCGCGCCGTAGGTGACGGACACGAACGCGGGCGACAGCGATTCCAGCCGCTTGACGGCGGTCCACAGCGAGTCCGCCATCTTGTCCGTCTTGGGCGGGAAGAACTCGAACGAGACCTTCACGTGGTCAGGCAGGCGGCTGCACAGGGGCAGGCTCGGGGCGGCCTGGGCGCGGGAAAGCGTTTCGATGGTCACGCGGCGTGATCCTTGTTCGGGGTCTGGGACGGGGCGGAGGCTGCGGCCGGCCGGTGGGCCAGCCACAGGGTCACGGTGAGGGCGCCGCCGGGCAGGTCGCGGGTCTCGACCATGTCCAGGCCGGCGTCGGTGCACCAGCCGGCGACCTCGTCGTGGGAGAACCCCAGGCGGCGGTGCTTGTGCCGCTCGCGCAGGTCCTCCAGATCGTGGGGCGCGAAGTCCACGACGGCCAGGCGTCCGCCCGGCCGCAGCACGCGGGCGCATTCCCGCACCGCTTCGGCGGGGTGCTCCACGTAGTGCAGCACCTGGTGGACGGTCACCGCGTCGCGGCTGGCGTCCTCGCAGGGCAGGTGGTACAGGTCGCCCAGGCGGGCCTGGCAGTGGGTGGCCCCGGCCTGATCCAGGTTCGCGCGGGCGACGGCGAGCATCTCGCGGGACATGTCGATGCCCAGGCCCTCGCGGATGTGCGGGGCGTAGAGCGTCATCATGCGGCCGGTGCCGGTGCCCACGTCCAGCAGATCGCGCACCGACTCGGGCGGCAGCAGGTCCATGAGCGCCTGCTCCACGCGGGTTTCGTCCACATGCAGCCGCCGCACGTCGTCCCACTGCTCGGCATTGGCCCGGAAATAGGCCTGGGCGGCCTCGGCCCGGGCCCGCAGGATCTCGTTGTGGCGGTCGCGATCGCGGGTGGCGACCGGGTCTTCCGCCGGCAGCAGGGCGACGATGGCGCGGGCCACCGTGCCGCCGGGTCCGCGCGCGGCGAGGCGGTAGAACACCCACGCGCCCTCCCGCACGCGCTCCAGCAGGCCGGACTCGCACATGACCTTCAGGTGGCGCGACACGCGCGGCTGGCTGAGGCCCAGGATCGCGACCATGTCGGTGACCGTCAGTTCGCCCCGGGCGCACAAGGCGAGCAGCCGCAGCCGGGTTTCCTCTCCGGCGGCGCGCAAGCCTCCCAGCACCTGGTCCATCGTCGCGGTCATGGTCGCTCCTTCCGGAGGCGGGCCCGCGGGCAACCGGCATGGCTCCACGCCGCCTTCCGCATCTACATATAAAGATATCTTTATATCAAGGCAAGCCGTGCGATCCAGGGCGCCCGCCGCGTCCTGCGGGGCTTGCACCGTCGGCCCGAACCGGGTTGAGTACGGGCCTCATCCTGATCGGCGGTGAAAAAGGTCAGCCGTTTCGTCCGCCGGTCTCATTCCTTGCTGCACCCGAGAGGCTCTGGATGCCCCGTGCTCCCCTGACCGTCGAGGATCATGTCGCCGGTGTGCGGTCCGGCGACCGCGCCGCCCTGGGCCGCGCCATCACGTTGGTGGAAAGCCGCGCGCGGCGACACCAGGACCTGGCGCAGGCCATGCTTCTTGAACTTCTGCCCCATAGGGGCCGGGCGCACCGGGTTGGCATCACCGGCGTGCCGGGCGTGGGCAAGTCCACGTTCATCGAGGCCCTGGGCACGATGCTGACCGCAGCCGGCCACAAGGTCGCCGTGCTGGCGGTGGATCCGTCGTCCACGCGCTCGGGCGGTTCGATCCTGGGCGACAAGACCCGGATGGAGAAGCTGGCGACCGATCCCAACGCCTTCATCCGGCCGTCGCCGTCCGGCGGGCGCCTGGGCGGCGTCAACCGGGCCACGCGGGAGACCATGGTTGTCTGCGAGGCCGCCGGCTTCGATGTGATTCTGGTGGAAACCGTGGGGGCCGGCCAGAACGAAACCGTGGTGGCCGGCATGGTGGACTTTTTCCTGGTGCTGATGCTGGCCGGCGCCGGCGACGAGCTTCAGGGCATCAAGAAGGGCGTGCTGGAACTGGCCGACATGATCGCGGTCAACAAGATCGACAACCTCGGCGTCCAGGTCGCCCATCAGGCCGTGCATCAGTACAAGAACGCGGTGCACATCCTGCAGCCGCCGAGCCCGAACTGGGCCGTGCCCGTGGTGACCTGTTCGGGTCTCAGCGGCAAGGGCCTGGACGACCTGTGGGCCAAGGTCGAAGAGCACTGGCAGGTGATGTCCAAATCCGGAGAGCGCGACGAAAAGCGCCGCCGCCAGCGCATCGAGTGGATGTGGTCGATGGTCGAGGACCGTCTGCTGGACGCCGTGCGCGACCACCCGGAGGTCCGCGATCGTCTGCCCACCCTGCTGAAGGGCGTGGACGACGGCTCTCTGACGGTGACGTTGGCGGCCACCGAGATTCTGGAGACCTTCGGCGTGCGGGCGGAGTAGGGGAGGCCCGCCGCCGGCGGCTCAGCCGATCCGGCGGCCGCCCTTCACCACCGGCGCGTCCGGGTGGTCGGGTTCGAGTCGGAACCAGCGCCCGAACAGGGACACCCGCAGCGCATGGTCCGGTCCCTCGCCGACGGCGCGCAGCCGGTGGCGGAAGGACGCTGCGTCGAGATCCGGGGGCAGGCGGCACAGCGCCTCGAAATCGGGCTGGCGGCGGGCCGGACCCCGCCAGCGGCGCGGCACCCGGGGCAGGGGCCGCGACAGGTCCACCAGGCTTTCGGCCATACCGCGCAGCAGATGGCGGGCGAGGTGCCAACTCAGCGCCTCCAGGCCCGCGCGGTCGATGTCCGCCGGCATGTCCACGCTGTTGGTGGCCACGATGGGTCCGGAGTCCACGTCCGGGGTCATCTCGTGCAGCGTCACGCCGAAGGTCGTCGCGCCCTCGAACAGCGCGAACACGGCGGGGTAGAGCCCCGGAAATTCCGGCGGCCCGGGATGCAGGTTGTAGGCGGGGCCGTCCAGGCGCTCGAGGATGTCGGCCGGGACGATCACCGGCGAGCAGACGGAGATCAGGCGCGCATGCGGATGGCGCTGCAGGGCCGCGCGCAGGTCATCGCGGGTCGCGATGGGCAGGATCGGCAGGCTGGGGGCCGCGACCCGCAACGGCGCGATGGACTCCTCCTGCTCCTCCGGAGGCGCAAGCAGAAGAATCGCGTCGGGCATGCGGTGGTTACGTTCCAGAGAAGGGCCGGGCGCGACCGATCATCAGCGCCGGGTCCCGACCATACCAGACCGGGCGACTCTGTCCACGCCCGGCGCGGTCCGCAATCGCCTCAGCGCAAGGCGTCGGCGATCTTCTCGAACAGGGAGGGCTCGGGCTCGCCACCGGCGGCCGGGGCGATGTCGGCCAGATCCGCCGCACTGGGCGGCGATCCGCCAGCGCTGGCCACGGATGCGTCGTCGCCGCTGGTTCCCACACCCACGCCAAGCATGGGCAGCGCCAGGGCCGCGGCCGCAATGGTCGCCAAACCGGCGACGAGAACCGACGGGAAGCGCGAGCCGCTCTCTTCCTCCTGGCCGATGCGCAGGGCCTGGGCATAGGATTCCGTGTCGAGTCGCGCCTCGTCCAGCGACCCCGGCGCGGCCTCCGCCCGGTCCCGCACCGAACCGGCGCCTCCGCGTGTCGCCACGGGGCGGCGCCCAAAAGCTTTCTGGCGTGTCACTGGGTGGTCCTCCCTCGGGCTTGCGGGCGAATTCGCGACAAAGCCCCCTTAAATTCAATCTAACGCGGGATGCCGGTCGGTCAACCATCTCCGTGGGGCGGGCGCATTGGGGGCGTTGCCTGTCCGGAACACGCATGGCGTCCGGGGTGTTCGGGCGAAGGAATATGCCCTGATTTCAGGGGGATGGTGCATGGTGCGTGGCCCGAGCGCCGGTCACGACGGGATCGGACGGACCGCCCGACCAACCCGCAAATATCCTGGGGTTTTTCTCAGGGATGGTCCGACGCGCCCCATCCCCGCCGGTCCGAATCGAGTCGGCCCGGTGAAGCGGTTTCGTCCCGGACGAGTCCGGTTCATCGCCGATCAGGATCAGAGGGCCTGGAACCGCACCGGCGCCCCCATGGGCGATCCGATCAGTTCGCCGTCCCGCATGACCGTGCGGCCCCGGATGATGGTCATGACCGGCCAGCCCGTCACCGTCATGCCGTGATAGGGGGTCCAGCCGCACTTGCTGGCCATCCAGCCGTTCTCGATGGTGCGTTCGGCGTTAAGGTCCACCACCGTGAAGTCGGCATCATAGCCGCGCGCGATGCGGCCCTTGCCGGCGATGTTGTAGATCCGGGCCGGCCCGGCGCTGGTCAGATCGACAAAGCGGTCCAGGCTGAGGTGGCGGGCATGCACATGACCCAGCATCACCGGGACCAGGGTCTGCACGCCGGGCATGCCGCTGGGGCTGGCGGGGTAGGGCTGGGACTTCTCCTCGCGCGTGTGGGGCGCATGGTCGGAGCCGATGACGTCCACCAAGCCGTCCGCGATCGCGCGCCACAGTGCGGCCCGGTGCCGGGCCTCGCGGATCGGCGGGTTCATCTGGGCGAAGCTGCCGAGGCCCTCGTAGCAATCGGGCGCGGCCAGGGTCAGGTGCTGGGGGGTGACCTCCACCGTGGCCAGGTCCTTGGCCTCGGCCAGCAGCTCCATTTCCTCTTCGGTGGTGATGTGCAGCACGTGCACCCGCCGCCCGGTCTCGCACGACAGGGCGAGCAAGCGCCGGGTGGCGCGCACGGCGGTCTCGACGTCGCGCCATTCGGGGTGGGCGGACGGGTCCGCGCGGTCCTCGGCGATGGCCTTGCGCTCGCGCAGGCGGGCCTCGTCCTCGGCATGCACCGCGACCCGGCGCCGCCCGCCGGCCAGCACGCGGCGAAGCACCGCGTCGTCCTCCACCAGCAGCGAGCCGGTGGACGAGCCCATGAACACCTTGACCCCGGCGCACCCCGGCAGCCCTTCCCACTCGCCCAGACGGTCGGCGTTGGCGTCCGTCGCGCCCATGAAGAAGGCATGGTCGCACCAGGCGCGGCCCTTTGCGCGAGCCAGCTTGTCGGCCAGGGCGTCCGGCGTGTCCGTGTTCGGGCTGGTGTTGGGCATCTCGAAGATGGCCGTCACGCCGCCCAGAACCGCGCCGCGCGTACCGCTTTCCAGGTCCTCCTTGTGCTCCAGGCCGGGCTCGCGGAAATGCACCTGGCTATCGATGACGCCCGGCAGGACATGCAACCCGGTGACGTCCAGCACCTCGGCGGCCGGTGCGTCGGCGGGAACACCGAGGGCGACGATGCGGCCGCCGCGCACGGCGACCGTGGTGTCTTCGGCGCCGCACGGGGTGACCACCCGGCCACCGCGGAGAATCAGGTCGTAAGGGGATGGGGTGGGCACGTCTCGGGTCTCCGGCTGGGCCCCTGGCCAGGGCTCAGGGGTGCCCGTGCTCCTGGGCGATGTGTTCGAACAGACCGCGGTATTGTGCCAGAACCTGCGCGGTCATGTACCCCTTGGCGAAGGTCTCCCGGCCGCTGTTGACCAGGATGCTCAGGGCGTCGGATTCCGTCAGCAGCCATTTCAGGCCCTGAACGATGGTCACGATGTCGTCGGACGGCAGTAGCAGGGCGTTCTCGTTCTCGCGGATCGCCGAGCCGGGATCGAGCGGCCCGATGGCCACGATCGGCTTGCCGTGCGCCCACGCCTCGACGGCGGCGTGGTCGGGCACGCCGTCCCGGCCGGTGCAGACCACCAGATCGCTGGCGGCATACAGCGGGCCGAGGTTGTCCCGCCAGCCCAGGAACCGCACGCGCGGCTTGATGCCCAGCTCGTAGGCGATGGTTTCCAGCCGTTCGCGCTCGGGGCCGTCGCCAGCCAGCCACAGATACACGTCCGGCAGGCGCTGCACCACCTGGAGCAGGGTGGCGAAGTCGCGCCGGTCCGTCATCTGCCCGGCCGCGAACAGCAGCGGGGCGTGAGCCGGCGTGAACAGCGTCTTGCGCGCCATCGGGTCCGCCGGCGTCTGGTCCACCAGCGGTGGCAGCAGGTGAATCCGCTCGCGCGGCCAGCCCCGGGAGAGCAACGTTTCGCGCTCGGCGCCCCGATGCACCAGCAGGTGCTGGCAGTGGCGATACTCCTCCAGCGGTCGGCCCGCGCCCCAACGCCCCAGGACGGGCACCCCCATGCCGGTGACGTGGTGCACGGTCTCGGGGGTCCAGGCGACCACCAAGCCGGGCTGGAAGCTGCGGATGTAGCCCTTGATGCGTCGGCGGACGAACAGGGACAGGCCCTCATATTTCATGGGGACCGGGTGCAGGCCGGCTTCGCGCAGCAGGGTCAGGCGGTCCGCAATGTCGCGCAGCAGCACGAGTTGCTGGATGCCGTCGCGGTGCAGGGCGGTGACCAGGCGTTCGAAGAACCGCTCCGTACCCCCGAGGGCATCGCCCGTAATGACCTGCAACACACGCGGATCCATGAAAAAGGGCTCCCTTGAAACGGCGGGGCCGGTCCCAGGAGGGGACCGGGGAGGGGCGTTCAGCATAGCCCGGATGGTGGCGAGACAGTGGCGGCCTCCGGGGCGGCCCCCATCACAGGGCAAAAGCCCGGCCCGGTCAACGGGGGCCGATGCCCTCCGTCTGGCGGACGAGGGCCGCGGCGGTGTCCAGGACGCGCGAGACCGGCAGGGAGGTCATCCGGGACGCGCGCACGGTGGTCGGGTCCAGGTCGGGCGGGAACAACACCTCATAGGGCTCGTCGGTGCGCACCACCCGCCCCAGCGGTCCCCAGGGGGCGTAATGGGTGTCGCGCGACGGGCCGAACAGGCCCACGGTGGGCGCGCCGGCGGCCGCCGCCATGTGCATGAGCCCGGAGTCGTTGCCCACGAACAGGCGGGCGCGGCGCAGCACGGCCAACACGCCCAGCAGGTCGAGCCGTCCGATCAGATCCAGCAGGTCCGGGCCGGCGAGCCCCTCCAGAACGGGGCGGGCCGCCTCGCGCTCGTTGGGCGCGGCCACCACCGCCACCGGCGCCCCGGGCAGCGGGCCGTCCGGCGCGGTGAGCTCGCGGGCCAGCGTCACGAAGCGGTCCGCCGGCCAGGTCTTGGCGATCCAGTTGGCCGTGGGCGCCAGCACCAGCAGCGGCCGGTTCGAAGCCGCCGGGCCGCCCAGGGCGGCATCCGCCGCCGCCTCGTCCTCGGGGCTGGTCCACAGGCGGGGCGCGGGCGGATCGGCGAACCCGTCCGGACCCAGCGCCGAGCCGACCCGGCGCACCCGGTGATCCTCGGTGGACCGGCCATCGGTCGGGATCAGGCGGCGCCGGGCCCGCAACACCCAGGGCATGGGTGAGCCGCGCAGGTCCACGAGCAGGTCCCAGCGGGTGCCGACGCACTGCCGCCACAGGGTCCGCCAGTGCCCGGCGCGGGGCCGCTTGTGCATCACGTGCAGGCGCTCCAGGCCCGGCACGCCCTCGAACAGAGGGGCTGCCACGCGGCCGCAGGCGATCGTCACGCGCAGCCCGGGATGGGTGCGGATCAGGTGGTCCAGCAGGCCGGTGGACAGCACGGCATCGCCGATGCGGCTGTTGGTGATGAACAGCAGCCTCATCGCAGGAAGGACAGCCACGCCCGTTCCAGGTCCTCGGCCGCGTCGTCCCACGAGCGCAGCCGGATCGGCGCCCGGGCCTCCTCCGCCATGCCCTTGTGCAGGCCGTTGTCCCGCAGCACCTGCACCGTCACGTTCTCGAACGCGGCGTCATCGGGGGTGAGCATGCCGCTTTCCCCGTTTGCGATGCGTTCCGGCGCACCGCCCAGGGGACGGGCCACGGCGGGCAGGCCGAGCGCCTGCGCGTCCGCCAGCGACCAGCAGGCGAAGTCCCACGGCTGGCCGGGGTGCAGGAACACCCGGGCGGTCTTCCAGGCCTCGGCGAGCGCGGCTTCCGGCTGGGGCTCGCGGACCTCGACACCCGCATCGGCCAGCGCCTGCACCCGCTCGACCATGGGCCGAACCTCGGCCGGGACCTTTTCCCCGGCGACGCCCGCCGACAGCAGGGCGGAATACACGTGCAGGCGCGCGTCCGGCAGGACGGGAGCGACGCCCGCCGTCCAGCGGTCCAGCAGCCAGTCCAGGTCGCCGTGCACGGGGTGGGCGGTGGTCACCGCCACCGGCGGCCAGGTCGGATCGGTGGGCTCGATGTCGAGGATCGCCCGCGAGACACCCGGGGCCAGCACCGACGCGCCCGTGGCGTGGGCGGCGGGACCGGCGGCCTTCTGGGCGTCGCTGACGTACAGCAGTTCGGGATTGTGGTGCGCGAGGCGCGCCCGCACGGTCGGACGGATCAGGGCATCCGGGCGGCCCATCACCCACAGCATGCGGCGGCCGGGCCGAACCGGCAGCGACAGCAGCGACGGGCGCCGCACGGCCACCAGCACGTCCACCTCGTCGGGCAGGGACCGCTCGCCCTCGTCCATGGGCAGCGGCACCCAGAAGACGCCGTCCACGTACTCGGGGTCGATGATCGGGGTGGCCACGGTGACCACATGCCCCCGGGCCGACAGGGCCCGCGCCAATCCCACGACGGCGCGTTCGCCACCGCCCAGCGGGTCCTCGGCCGGCGTCCGCCCATCATAGGGCACGCCATCGTCGGCAAACAGAATGCGCATGGCGGGCCTTATACGCCGCCGGTCGGGACCTTGCCAAGCCGTCCGCGCGGCCTACGTGTCCCGGCACGAGGTCCGCGCCACCGAACGACCGGGGAGACACCACCATGTCCGCATGTTCCGCCGCCATCCTGGAAACCCGGGGGGTTCTCGCCCTGACCGGCGAGGATCGGGCACCATTCCTCCAGGGTCTGGTGACCAACGATGTGGCGCGCGTGGCCTCGGACCGGGCCATCCACGCGGCTCTGCTGACGCCCCAGGGCAAATTCCTGTTCGATCTGTTCGTGGCGGCGCAGGGAGACGGCTGGCTGATCGACGGCGAGGCCGCGCGGCTGGCCGACCTGCAGGCGCGGCTGCGCAAGTTCAAGCTGCGCTCGAAGATCGGGCTGACCCTGGCCGAGGGCTGGAGTGTGGCCGCCGCCTGGGGCGACGGGGCCGCCGAGGCCTTCGGGCTGCGCCCGGGCGAGGCCGGGGCGGCCCGGGCGCTGGGGACGCCGGACGACGGCGTGGCCTATGTGGACCCGCGCCTGCCCGCGGCCGGGGTGCGCCTGATCCTGCCGGCCGATCACGCCGGGGCCCTGCTGGAGGCCCGGGGGGCGGCCCTGGTCGATCCGGCGGCCTATGACCGGCACCGGCTTGAACACGGTCTGCCGGACGGGTCGCGCGACCTGATCGCGGAGAAGACCACCGCGCTGGAGGGCGGCCTTGAGGACCTCAACGGGGTGGACTTCCACAAGGGCTGTTACATGGGCCAGGAGTTGACCGCCCGCACCAAATATCGCGGCCTGCTCAAGCGTCGCCTGATGCCGGTCTCGGTGGACGGCGCGGTGCCGGAGCCGGGCACCATGCTGCTGACCGACTCCGGCAAGGACGCGGGCGAGATGCGCTCCGGGATGGCGCTGGACGGCGGGACGGGCCTGGGGCTGGCGATCGTGCGGCTGGAGGCGCTGAGGGCCGGGACCGCTCTGCATGCCGGCGCGTCGCGGGTCATGCCCCGCCGGCCGGCCTGGATGAGCCTGCCTGAGCCCGAGCCCGAGCCCACGGCGGCCGGTTAGGACTGGCGCATCAGGTCGGGGTCTTGGCGAGTCCGGGGCCGGCCAGCACGCCCTTGGGCAGGCGGCGGGTCCTGGGAAACACGAGCCGGGCGGTCGTGCCGACGCCCGGCTGGCTCTGGTGATGCAGCGTGCCGCCGTGCAGGGCGATCATTTCCGTGACCAGGGTCACGCCGAGGCCGATGCCGCCGGCGTGGCGGGCGACATCAGCGTCGGCCTGATAGAAGGGTTCGCCCAGGTGGGACAGTTGGTCGGCGGTCATGCCGATGCCCGTGTCGGCGACGACGAGTGTGACATCGCCGCTGGGGTCCTCCGTGTCGATCCACGTGGTCACCTGGCCGTCCGGCGAAAACTTGATGGCGTTGGACAGCAGGTTCAGGAGCATCCGCTGCACCAGTTGTTCGTCTGCAAACAGGTGGAGCGGCGTCCCCCTGTGCACGCGCAGGTCGGTTCCGTTGGCTGCCGCGTCTGCCCGCAGCAACGCGGCCTTGTGTTCCAGGATCGCCTGCAGGTCCACCACGGACTCGGACAGGGTCAGCTTGCCGGCCTCGATGCGAGAGATGTCCATGAGGTCGCAGATGAGGCCCATCAGCGACTGCCCGGTGTCGTGGATGTCGCGGGCGTAGTCGCGATATGTCCGGGAGCCCAGCGGGCCGAAGACCTCGTTCGCCATCACCTCGGAAAAGCCGAGGATGGCGTTCAGCGGCGTGCGCAGCTCATGGCTCATGGTGGCCAGGAAACGGGTCTTGGCCGCGCTGGCCCCGGCGATGGCCATGGCGGCCTGGGTAAGCCGGGCCTCGCGCTCGCGGGCGTCCGTCACGTCCCGGATCACCGCCAGACAGCCGCCGTCCTGATACGGGGCCAGGCGGGCCTCGAAGCTGCGAAGGGCGCCGTCGGCGAGGGCGAGCTGGTATTCCACGGTCTGTGTCTCGCCGGTGGCCCGCATGTGATCGAGGGCGGATGTGATCGCGGCCGCCACATCCGAGGGAAGGGCCTCGTCGTAATGTTGCCCGCGCAGGGCGTCGGCGTCCGTGACGAGCAGGCGCTCGGGGTCGTGGAAATCAATGTAGCGCCCCTCGGCGTCCATGCGGACGAACAGGTCCGGCATGACCCGGATCAGGGTATCCGCTTCGGCCCGGGCGGCCTCGGCCCGCGCTTTCTCCGCTTCCAGACGGGCCGCGAGCTGGCGCAGGTGGTCGGCCTGCTTCTGGAGGCTGCGGCCCCGGGTGGCCGCGAGCCGCGTGGCGGCGCGCTGGCGCAGGTAGAGAACCAGCAGGAGCGCCAGCACCAGGACAAGCGCCCCGGTCGCGTAGGGCAGCAGCAGCCGCAGCGGGATGCCCTGCGCGGCGCGCACCTGGGGCATCCACCTGTCGGTCAGACGGTCCAGGGTGCCGTCCGCGATCCGGATCGCGAGCCCGCCGTTCAGGGTCGCCAGAAGGTCGGCGTCGCCTTCCCGGACGGCGAAGGCGTAGCGCAGCTCGAACCCCTCCAGGTCCAGGTCGGCCGCCTGGATCCCGGACCGGCCCTCGCGGTCCAGCAACAGCAGCCCCTGAAGGCGCGGGGCCACGACCGCATCGCACTCGCCCACGGCCAGACAGTCGAAGGCGTCCCGAAGCGTGGGGAACGGAACCACGCCGTAGCCCCAGGGCTGGGCGCGGGCGTACTCATGGCCGACGTCGTCGCGCATGACCGCGACCCGCAGGTCCGAAAGGTCCGCGTCCGTCTCCACGTCCGGGCCGTCGTCGCGCACGAAGGCCGTGCCCCGCGTCACCACCACGGGCACCGAGAAGTCCAGGTAGGCGTCCCGCTCGGGGAAGATGCCGACGAACGGCAGTGCGTCGAGGTCGCCGGTGCGCAGGTCGTCGAGCAGGTCGCTCCATGGGCCGGTCCGGACGGTGGCGTCCAGGTCCATGACCTCGGCCACCGACCGGAACAGTTCGACGGCGAATCCGTCCGGCTCGCCCTGGTCGTTGACGATGGAGAAGGGGGGATAGTCCAGCTCGCTGCCGACGACCAGCGGCTCCGCCGCGTCGGCCGAAGCAGGCCCGCCCCACACCAGGGCGACCGACAGACCGAGCATCGCCCCAGCCCTCAGTATCGCCCCAGCCCTCAGTAAGGACGGCCAGGACGGCAGGGTGTGACAGGTCTGCGTTCTCAGACCGGGCATTCAGTGTTCCAGTCCCGCCCGATGACAGGTCCGGCGCGTCACGGCACGCAATCGCCTTCGGATCGTCCCCGGTTCTCGGGGCGGCGCCGGTTCGGGTTCCCACAAGCGAAACGGCGATGAGTATACCAAGGGCGCGCCGCCCCGTCCACGTGCGCCGGGGCTGGACAAGCCCCCCGCGTCTGCGCATACCTTGCGCCACCCCGCGTCAAGGCCCCCTTCTCAGGCCCCCCTGATCAGGCCCCCGTGCGCGCCGGTTCGACTGTGCCCAGCAAAGGAGGCGACAAGACCATGTCCAAGACCGTGTTGATCCTGCCCGGTGACGGCATCGGCCCCGAGGTGATGGCGCAGGTGCGCCGCCTGCTCGACCGTATCGGCGGGTTCAATATCGAGGAGGGACTGGTCGGCGGCGCCTCCTACGATGCCCACGGCACGCCCCTGACGGACGACACCATGGCGGCTGCGCTGAAGGCCGACGCCGTGCTTCTGGGCGCCGTGGGGGGCCCGAAGTGGGAGTCGCTGCCGTTCGCCGACAAGCCGGAACGCGGTCTGCTGCGTCTGCGCAAGGACATGGAGCTGTTCGCCAACCTCCGCCCCGCGCTGGTGTTCGATGCCCTGGCCCAGGCCTCGACGCTCAAGACGGACCTGGTCCGGGGCCTGGACCTGATGATCGTGCGCGAGCTGACCGGCGGCGTGTACTTCGGCGAGCCGCGCGGCATCGAGGACCTGCCGAACGGCGAGCGCCGGGGCATCAATACGCAGGTGTACACCACCAGCGAGATCGTGCGCGTGGCGCGGGTGGCCTTCGATCTGGCCCGCAAGCGGGACGGGCGGGTGTGCTCGGTCGAGAAGGCCAACGTGATGGAAAGCGGCCTGCTGTGGCGCGAAGAGGTCCAGACGCTTCGCGATGCCGAATACACCGACGTGCAGCTCTCGCACATGTACGCCGACAACTGCGCGATGCAGCTTGTGCGCCAGCCCAAGCAGTTCGACGTGATCGTGACCGACAACCTGTTCGGCGACCTGCTGTCCGACTGCGCGGCCATGCTCACCGGCTCGCTGGGCATGCTGCCGTCGGCCAGTCTGGGCGCGGCGGATGCGAGCGGCGCCCGCAAGGCGCTGTACGAGCCGGTGCACGGCTCGGCCCCCGACATCGCCGGCCAGGACAAGGCCAACCCGATGGCCTGCATCCTGTCGGCGTCCATGATGCTGCGGTATTCGTTCGACATGGCGGCCGAGGCCGACCTGATCGATGCCGCCTGCCAGGACGTGTTGAATGCCGGAATCCGGACCGGCGACATCGTGGAAGCGGGCATGACGCCCGTCGGCACGGTCGCCATGGGCGACGCCGTGCTGGCCGCCATGGACAAACGCGCCGGGGGGTGAACCCTATCCCCCGCTCATCTGGCGCATGACCTCTTCCAGGCGCCGCGCGATGGTGCGGGTCAGGGAGGCGCCCACCTGCGGGTTGTCGTCCAGCAGGCGGAACAGCACGTCGCGGGAGATCAGCAGCACCTCGATCTGGGTGCGGGCGCGCACCGTGGCGCTGCGCGGCGCGTCGCACAGCAGGGCCAGTTCGCCGATCAGGTCGCCGGGCCCGCGCTCGGCGACCGCCGTTTCGCTGTCGTTGCGTTCCACCAGCACGTCGGCCATGCCGTCCACGATCACATAGGCGTCCTCGCCGGGCTCGCCCTGGCGCATGAGCACCTCGCCGGCGCGGTAGACCACGCGACTGCTGGTGAAGGCGATTAGCTTCAGGGTGGACGTATCCAGGCCGGCGAAGAACGCCAGCCGCTTCAGCAGCGCGGCCTCGCCGGCGACGGCGGCGGAGTCCTCATCGTCCATGGCCGGCTGCGGGGCGGCATCGTCCTCGGGCGCCGTGGCCTGGGGACCCGCCGCCGCGCGGGCGCGGACCATGCCCGAATCCACGTCGTAGACGGCGTCGAAGGCCACGCCGGCCGGGGCTTCGCTGTCCGCCCAGACCAGCCCCCGGCCCGCCATGTGGTCGGCCAGCGCCCCCGCCAGCGCCGTTCTGCCCGCGCTGTCGAGCGCACCGAACGCCCCGTTGACCACCAGCAGGGACGGCCGCTTCATCAGGCCGCGCGCCACCGCCAGCTTCTGGCGCTGGGCGGCGCTCAGGCGGCGTCCGCCGGCCCCGATATCGGTCTGAAGGCCCAGGTCGGTGATCGCGCCGGTCAGGTCGTTGCGCTCCATGACACGGGTCAGGATCTCGTCCACCCGGCGGTCTGCGCCCGGCCGGTCGGCGGCCACGCGACCGAACAGCACGTTGACCCTGACCGGCGCGAAGGGATGGTAGGCATCGGGATCGAGGAAATGGATCTCGATGCCGTCCGATCGGGCCTCGCGCGTCAGCACCTCCCGCACCCGGGGGCGCGCGGCGACAATCCGGGCCTGCATCTCCTCGCCGACGAGGCCCAGGCGGTGCCGGGCGGGGATCAGGCCAAGCGCCAGACTGCGCAGCAGCGCCCGATCCTCTTCGGGCAGGCGGCCCACGCCCTTGGCGCGGGCGTCGCGGATCAGCCGGATGTGGTCGTCCAGCGTGGCGACGTCGAAGAAGGCGTAGCGGTCGAAGAACTCGTGACCCGGCGGCAGGTCGTGGAACAGTTCGACCATGCGCTGGGCCACCCGCAGGCCGATGTCCAGCAGCGGCTCCAGCAGATCCACGGCCGCCAGAGCCTTGCGGAAGGCGGGGTGGCCGGCCAGGGCGAGCGGCCCGTCGGCCTCGCCCCGGGGCAGGCCGAACACCAGGTTGGCGGCCACGCTGGCGTTTCGGTTGTAGCGGGCGGGGTGGAACCGTTCGACCAGATCACCGGCGCCCTCGGTCTCCAGTTCGCGGGCGAACTGCACCCGGGCGCGCAGAACGGCGTCCGCGAGGTCGGGCCGCTCGGCCGGATCGATGGTGGCGCGCAGGCCCAGGGCCATGACCTCGTCGCCCAGGCCCACCACATTCAGAACGGTCAGGGCGCGCCGATGCAACGCGGGTGAATCCAGGCCCGCCTCGTCCCCGGGGTCGAGCCACGGGACATCGTCCCGTTCCAGAGAGTTGCCCGACAGCGTGGCTTCTTTCAACAAGTGGCCGTCCTCGGGGGGCGGCCCGTCCGACGGTTCGCGCCGCAACCCGTAGTACAGGGCATCCCCCAGGGTCCCGGCGCGGAAGCTGGTGTCCTGGTCCACATAGGCCACCAGTCGGGCGAGCATCGGCGCCGGCAGGTCGGCCAGCGGATGTCCGTCCAGCGTGATCCGGCCCCGTGACAGGGCGAGCAGGCCCGCCAGCGCCTGGGCCAGTTCCGGCCGTCCGCTGCCGGCATGGCCGATCAGGGCCACATGAGCGTCCAGGCGCAGCGACAGGGTGGCGCCGTCCAGGGGGCGGGTGCCGTCGTCGAGCTCCACCACCGCGTTGCTGAGGGCGAGCGCGCTGTCCGGTCCGGGGCTGACGGGTGGGGCGGCGGCCGGGCCGCCTTGCCCGGCCCGGGTCCGGGTCTCGGGCAGCATGCCGGCCGGCGCGAACTGTTCGATCAGCACGCCATAACGGATGCGGGCGTCCTCAAGGCTCTGGTAGTAGGTCAGCAACTCCTTCCACGGGCCGTAGATATCCTTGTAGGCGGCCAGCACGGCCACCAGAGCGCCAATGGACAGATCGCCCTGGATCACCAGATAGCCGCCGATGGCATAGAAGAAGAACGGTGTAAGCTGGGCGAAAAAATTGTTGATGAACTTGATGAGGAACTTATAGCGGTAGATGTCGAACCGGATGAAGAAGATGCGGCCGAGCATGGCCGAAAAGTTGGCCAGTTCGAAGCGCTCTGTGTTGTTCGAACGGATGTCGGGGGCGAGACTGACCGTCTCGCCGATGCGGTCCGACATGTGCCGCAGGGTCCGCACCCGCTCCTTGTTCAGGCGGTTGACCTTGCGTTGCAACTTGGGGATCAGCCAGACCTGCACCGGATAGAGCGCGATGGCGGCGAGGCCCAGCACCGGGTCCTGGGCGAACATGAAGGCCAGGATGGTGAGCAGGATTCCGCCCTGGTAGACCGGCAGCGCGATGGCGTCGCCGAAGAAACCGCCGATCGGCTCGCTCTCCTGCGAGATCATCGCGACCGTCTGGCCCTGGCTGAGGCCGCGCAGGCGCGGCAGCGGAAAGCGCAGCACGCGGCCGATCAGCATGTATCGCAGGCGGCGCAGCATGCGCTCCGCGATGACCCCCTTGTAGACCTGGATGACGTACTTCAGCCCGCCGTTGGTCAGCACCAGCAGCAGGAAAACGCCGCACAGGACCCACAGGTAGGTGACCTGCGAGACGTCCATGCCGAGCAGGGTGCGCGATCCCGCCCCGCCGCCGATGGCGTCGTTGACGATGCGCTTCGGCACCTCGAACGACACGTAGAGGACCGGGAACGAGATCACCGACAGGATGAGGATGCGGACCTGCTGCAGGCGGCTGAAGCGCCACACATAGGCGAAGACCGAGGGGGGCATGGGGCGGTATCCGCGCAGGCCGGGGCGCGCCCGCCGCACCCCTGTGATCCGTCAGGATGCCCCCTCTACTCGTTCCGGAAAAGGGGGCGCGGCCCTGTTCGGCTCACCCACCCATCCGCCGGATGCACACCGGCCGGAAGCGCCCGGCGACGAAGGCGGAGTCCGACAGCGCCGCGTTGGCGGCCGGGTTGGCCCCGGTGGCGTGGAAATCGGAGAACGCCGCCGACTGGTTCACGTACACCCCGGCGGTGAAGTTGACGGCCAGGTTGACGCCGGTCCGCAGCGCCAGCTCGACCGCCCGGGCCTCCAGGTCCGGGTTGGTGGTGTAGACACCGCCCGTGATGGCCCCCTTCGCGGCGACCGTCTCGGCCGCCAGATCCAGCGCGGCCGCGCCGGAGTCGCAGGCGATCAGGAAGGCGATGGGGCCGAAGCGTTCCTCCTCGAACACCGCCCGGTCCGTGCTGTCCAGCGCCACCAGGATCGGGGTGCGCACCGTGGCGTCCGGGTACGTGGGATGATCCACCGCCCGCGAGTCCAGAACCACCCGGCCCAGGCCGCGCGCCTGCTCGATGCGCTCCAGCGTGGCCGGGTTGCAGATCCCGCCCAGCACCTCGACGGCCCGTTCCGTGTTGCCGAGGAACTTGTCCAGCGCCGTGGCGAGCCCCTGGCACACCTCGTCATAGGTCTTGGGGCCGTCCTCGGTCTGGATGCCGTCCCGGGGAATGAAAATGTTCTGCGAGGTGGTGCACATCTGGCCGGCGTACAGCGACAGCACGAACGCAAGATTGCGGCAGAGGCCTTTGAAATCGTTCGTGCTCTCGATCACGATATAGTTCACGCCCGCCTTTTCGGCGTAGACCTGGGCGTGCCGGCAGTGGTCCTCCAGCCAGGTCCCGAAGGCGGACGACCCGGTGAAGTCGATGACACCGACGCGCGGATCAAGGCACAGATCCGTGGCCATGGGGGCGTCCGGATCGTCCACGGCCAGCAGGACCGTATTGGGATCGAATCCCGCGTCCGCAAGGACCTCGCGGGCGATCTTCACGGTCAGCGCGAGCGGCAGGGTCGCCCCTGGATGCGGCTTGACGATCACCGGATTGCCGGTGGCGAGGCTGGCGAACAGCCCGGGATAGCCGTTCCAGGTGGGGAACGTGGCGCAGCCGATCACCACGGCCACGCCGCGCGGCACCAGATGCCACGTCTTGTCCACCACCAACGGAGGATTCTTGCTGCCCTGCGGCTTTTCCCACCGGGCCTCGGCGGGGATGGCGGCCTGTTCGCGGTAGGCGTAGGCGACCGCCTCCAGGCCCCGGTCCTGGGCGTGCGGGCCACCGGCCTGGAACGCCATCATGAACGCCTGTCCGTTGGTGTGCATGACCGCGTGGGCCATCAGGAAACTCTGTGCGTTCAGCCGCGCCAGGATCTCCAGACACACGGCCGCGCGGGCCAGGGGGCCGGCATCGCGCCACTGGGGTAGAGCAGCCTCGGCCGCGTGCAGCAGCGCCCCCCTCTCCGGCTTCGGGTAGGCCACGCCCAGGTCGAACCCGAACGGCGAGCGCTCGGCGCCGATCATGACCCCGTCCTCGCCCGGCTGGTTGAGCGCGAACGGCTGGTTCAGCAGCGCCTGAAACGCGGACTCGCCGTCGTTGGCGGCGGTTTCACCGTAGGCCCGGGGGCTCGGCATCTCCGGGTAGGGCGACCAGTAGCCGCGCGACGCGATGGCCTCCAGAGCCCGGTCCAGGGTCTCGCGGTGCGTGCCGATGAACAGATCGGCGCCAGATTCCGTGCGCATGGGCGCGGCCTCCCTTCTCTTTGGTTTTTTGTCGGGTCCGGACCCGGGCGGACCGGGCGGGTCGGCTCAGCCCTCCAGCAGGGGCAGCCAGTCCTTGAGCCAGTCCACGGCGTCCTCGTCGGGCAGCGGCTGGGTGCAGGCGTCGATCTCCAGGCGCTCGCCGCGCTTGCGGGCGCCCAGGCTCGCCAGCAGGGCGTCCATGTCCTTGCCGGCGCGGCAGAAGGTCTCGCCGTAGGTCTGGTCGCCGAGCGCAATGACGCCGTACATCAGCGCCGACAGGTCGGGGCTCTGGTCTTTCAGAGCATCGGCGAAGGGGATCAGGTTGTCGGGCAGTTCGCCCAGCCCGTGGGTCGAGGTGCACACCAGCAGGGCATCGCGTCCGGGCAGGTCCAGCGCGTCCAGGCCGCCGTCGCAGTCCTCCACCAGGTCCGCATGGTGCCCCAACCGGCCGAGTTCGTCCGCCACGGTCTCGCCCACCATCTGGGCATTGCCCGATTCCGTTCCGACGATGACGAGAATGTTCACACCACTGCTCTCCATGGCGCCGATCACCCGGGCGGCCGCCGCGCCCGAAAAAAGCGATACCAAGTTTCGTCCCATGTGTCTATTTTTGTATCTCTTCCAAGTCGCGACGGGCCGGGCCGGCCCCGACCCGGTCCAAACCCGCCCCACAGACGCCAGCACGAGAGACGGAAGCCATGGGAACGACGGATGCGGACGTGATCGCCACCATAGCCCGGGGCGAGACCCTGACAGCCCCGGAGGCGTGCTCGGCCGGCTACCGGGCCGAGCTGATGCGCGTGCTGGCGGTGTTCGTGGACAGCGAGTTGGCGGGCACGGCCGGCCTGGTGCCGTTCATCAACAGCGCGCCCGGCCTGCGCGAGCGCGCCACGGCGGCGCGGATCGTGGCCGAGAAGTTCGACCACGCCCATCGGGTGCTGGAGATCATGGCGCCGTTCGGCATCAATCCGACCCTGTACGTGCGGGCGCACTGCTGGGACTCGCGGCTGGACCGCGAAATGGAGCTGGGCAACCGCCGGGTCGGCGGCGACAAGCGACTGAACGTGTTTCACGCGCCGCTGGAAGGCTGGCTGGACGCCATCACCATGAACATGCTGATGGGCGCGGCCGTGGCCGTGCAACTGGGGGAGCTGACGGATTGCTCCTATCAGCCGCTGTGCGCGGTCATGGGCGAGATCGCCGCCCGCGAGTCCGCCCACGCGGCCGCCGGCGAGACCGCGCTTGCCCAGGCCATCGAGCGCAGCCGCACCCCGACCGCCGCCCAGGTGGCCGTGGATTACTGGTATCCGCGCGTGGCCCATACCTTCGGGCGGGTGGACTCCGCGCATTTCGAGCGGTATCGCCAGTTCGGGTTGCGCCGCCACACCAACGCGGAACTGCTCAATCGCTGGGTCGCGACCACCGACCCCCGGCTGACGGCCCTGGGCCTGACGCCGCCGCCCATTCCCTGCTGACCGACGCCCCATCCGACGCCTGCTGCCCCCCGCTTGCTTCCGAGGATTCCGTTCCGCCATGAGCGACCCCACCGTGCTGCTGGACCGCGCCGACGGCGTGGCCACGATCACCCTGAACCGCCCGGACAAGCTGAACAGCTTCACCGTCGAGATGCACGCCGCCCTGGCCGAGGCCCTGGCCGCCGTGGCGGCGGACGAGACCGTGCGCTGCACCCTCATGACCGGGGCCGGGCGGGGCTTCTGTGCCGGACAGGACCTGAACGACCGCGCGGTGGCGCCCGGCGAGACCATGCCGGACATCGCCGAGTCCATCGAGGCCCGCTACAACCCCATGATCCGGGCCGTGCGGGATCTGCGCATGCCGGTGATCTGCGCCGTGAACGGCGTCGCGGCCGGCGCGGGCGCCAATCTGGCCTTCGCCTGCGATATCGTGCTGGCGGCGCGCTCGGCCAGCTTCATCCAGGCGTTCTGCAAGATCGGGCTGGTGCCCGACTCCGGCGGCACCTGGACGCTGCCGCGCCTCGTGGGGCCGGCCCGCGCGGCCGGCCTGATGATGCTGGGCGACAAGGTGCCGGCGGAGCAGGCCGCCCAGTGGGGCATGATCTGGCGGGTCGTGGACGACGAGGCGCTGATGGACGAGGCGCGCGGCCTCGCCCGCCATCTGGCGACGCAGCCGACCACGGGGCTCGCGCTCATCAAGCAGGCGCTGGCGGCCTCGGCCACCAACACGCTGGACGAACAGCTTGACCTGGAACGCGACCTGCAGCGCCGGGCCGGCGCCACGGACGATTACGCCGAGGGCGTGCGGGCCTTCCTGGCGAAGCGCCCGCCGGCCTTCACCGGGCGTTGATGACACGGGAACAGGACCCCCAGATGGATCAGACCGCCCGACAGGCGATGGCCGAGGCCACCACCCGCGCCATGTACCCGCGCGACAACACGGCCCGCCACATGGGCATCGTGGTCGAGGAGACCCGCCCCGGCTATGCCCGCGCCACCATGGAGGTGCGGGACTTCATGGTGAACGGTCACGACATCCTGCACGGCGGCGTATGTTTCACCCTGGCCGACACGGCCTTCGCCTATTGCTGCAACAGCCACGACGTGGTCACGGTGGCCAGTGCGTGTTCCATTTCCTTCATCGCGCCCGGCAAGCTAGGCGACCGCCTGACCGCCGAGGCCGTCGAGGTGGTCAGGAAGGGCCGCGCGGGCATCACCGATGTGACCGTGACCAACCAGACCGGCGAGGTGCTGGCGGTGTTCCGGGGCAACTCCCGCACCCTGTCCGGCCGCGTGACCGAGGGCGAGGAGCCACCCCTATGACCGACGCGTTTCTCTGTGACGCCATCCGCACGCCCATCGGGCGCTACGGCGGGGCCTTGGCCTCGGTGCGCGCCGACGACCTGGGCACGGTGCCGATCCGGGCTTTGATGGCCCGCAATCCCGGTGTGGACTGGGGCGCGGTCGAGGACGTCATCTACGGCTGCGCCAACCAGGCCGGCGAGGACAACCGCAACGTCGCGCGCATGGCCGCGCTGCTGGCGGGCCTGCCCGTGGACGTGCCGGGGACGACCGTGAACCGCCTGTGCGGGTCCGGCATGGATGCGGTGGGCATCGCCGCCCGCGCGATCAAGGCCGGCGAGGCCGATCTGATGATCGCGGGCGGGGTGGAGAGCATGAGCCGCGCCCCCTTCGTCATGCCCAAGGCGGAGACGGCCTTCGCCCGCGCCAATGCGGTGCATGACACGACCATCGGCTGGCGCTTCGTCAATCCGCTGATGAAGGCGGCGCACGGCATCGACTCCATGCCGGAGACGGCGGAAAACGTGGCCGATGATTTCGCGGTGGCCCGGGCGGACCAGGACGCCTTCGCGCTGCGCAGCCAGGCCCGGTGCAAGGCGGCGCAGGACGCCGGGCGTCTGGCCGCGGAGATCGTGCCGGTCTCGGTGCCCCGCCGGAAGGGCGACCCGATCGTGGTGGACACCGATGAGCACCCGCGCCCCGATGTGACGCCGGAGGGGCTGGCGAAACTGAAGGGCGTGGTGCGGCCGGACGGCTCGGTGACCGCCGGCAATGCCTCGGGCGTCAACGACGGGGCGGCCGCGCTTCTGGTGGCCAGCGAGTCCGCCGCCGTCCGCCATGGCCTGACCCCGCGCGCCCGCATCGTGGGCATGGCCACGGCAGGCGTGCCGCCGCGCATCATGGGGATCGGACCGGCGCCCGCGACGCGCAAGGTGCTGGCGCGGACCGGGCTCGCGCTCGCCGACATGGACGTGATCGAGCTGAACGAGGCCTTCGCCAGCCAGGCCCTGGCCGTGCTGCGCGATCTGGGGTTGCCCGACGACGCGGACCACGTGAACCCCAACGGCGGGGCGATCGCGCTCGGCCATCCGCTGGGCATGTCCGGGGCGCGGCTGGTGACCACGGCGCTCCATGACCTGCATCGCCGTCAGGGCCGGTTCGCCCTGTGTACCATGTGCATCGGGGTGGGGCAGGGGATCGCGATGATTCTGGAGCGGATGTAGGCGCGTCCGCTTTCCGCCTTGACCCGGTCGCCCCGAACCGACAAACAACCACACTTTCCGAAAAAAAATCCCGGGGGGAGACGTGACGATGGACCTGACCAAGCGGCCGCTCGAACACGAACTGGATCCGATCGAGACCGCCACTCGCGACCAGCTCGCCGCCGTGCAGACCCGCCGTATGGCCTGGAGCCTGCGTCACGCCTACGAGAACGTGCCGCACTACCGGGCCAAGTGCGATGCCGCCGGGGTCCATCCGCGCGACTTCAAGGACCTGTCGGACCTCGCGAAGTTCCCCTTCACCGGCAAGCAGGACCTGCGCGAGACCTATCCCTATGGCAGCTTCGCCGTGCCCATGAGCGAAGTCGTGCGCATCCACGCCTCGTCCGGCACCACCGGCAAGCCCACCGTGGTTGGCTACACCCAGGCGGACATCAAGATGTGGGCCTCGGTGATGGCGCGCTCGATCCGCGCCGGCGGCGGCCACCATCACAGCCGGGTGCTCGTCTCCTACGGCTACGGCCTGTTCACCGGCGGCCTGGGCGCGCACTACGGCGCCGAGGCCCTGGGCGCCACGGTCATCCCCATGTCCGGCGGCCAGACCGAACGGCAGGTCCAGCTTATCAAGGACTTCGAGCCCGACATCATCATGGTCACCCCGTCCTACATGCTGGTGATCGCCGACGAGATGGAGCGCCAGGGCATGGACCCGCGCGACAGCTCGCTGAAGATCGGCCTGTTCGGGGCCGAGCCCTGGACCGGCCAGATGCGCGGCGCGCTGGAAAATCGCCTCGGGATCGACGCCATCGACATCTATGGGCTGTCCGAGGTCATCGGCCCCGGGGTGGCTCAGGAGTGCATCGAGACCAAGGACGGCCTGCACATCTGGGAGGACCACTTCTACCCCGAGATCATCGACCCGGAGACGGGGCAGGTGCTGCCCGACGGCGAACTGGGCGAACTGGTGTTCACCAGCCTGACCAAGGAGGCCATGCCGGTCATCCGCTACCGCACCCGCGATCTGACCCGCCTGATGCCGGGCACCGCCCGCACCATGCGGCGCATGGACAAGATTACCGGGCGCTCGGACGACATGCTCATCATCCGGGGTGTGAACGTGTTCCCGACCCAGATCGAGGAACTGATCCTCAAGGATGAGCGCCTGTCGCCGCACTACCAGCTTGAGGTCCGCAAGGAACACCACCTGGATCACGTGACGGTGAAGGTGGAGGTCCGCCACGGCCTGACCGACGAGAGCGCGGGCGGGGCTGCGGCGCGCGACCTGCAGCACCATATCAAGAGTCTGATCGGCATCAGCACCACCGTTGATGTGATCGACGAAGGCGGCATCGAGCGCTCCATGGGCAAGGCCAAGCGGGTCGTGGACCTGCGCCCCAAGGATTAGCACCAGGCGCGGAGGGCGCGCGGAACGGAGGAAGCCGGGCCATGCCGGACGCGCCCTGGGACGAGGCCGGCCGCCGCGCCTTCGTGCAGGCCTGGACGGCCCTGGCCGCACCGCCGCTGGTGCCGGAGGTGCGTCTCCACACCGCCACCGAAATCACCCCCTTGTGGCTGGCCACGGAAGAGGGGCTGCGCGAACAGGGCCTGGAGCCGCCGTTCTGGGCCTTTGCCTGGCCGGGCGGGCAGGCGCTGGCGCGGTACGTGCTGGATCATCCCGACACGGTGCGCGGGCGGCGCGTGCTCGATCTGGCCTGCGGCGGGGGCCTGATCGGTCTGGCCGCCGCGCTGTCCGGCGCCGCCGCCGTGGACTGTGTGGACGTGGACCCGCTCGCCCTGACGGCGACCGCCCTCAACGCGGCGGAAAACGGCGTGGCGGATCGGATCACGCCGCTTTGCAAGGACCTGGCGGCCGACAGCGCCGACACCGGGGACTGGCCGGTCGTGCTGGCGGGAGACGTCTGCTACGCCCAGCCCATGGCGGACCGCATGATGGGGCTTCTGCGGGCGCGGGCCGCGGCCGGCGCGCTGGTCCTGATCGCCGATCCGGGGCGCGCCCACCTGCCCGGGGACGGCCTTGAGCCCGTCGCCGTCTTCGATGTTCCCACCACGCTGGAGCTGGAGGACCGGGCCACCCGGACGACCACCCTGTGGCGGGTCAAGTCGAGGTGAATTGCGAGCGATTTGCATTTGCATTTTGTGCCGGGGCGCGGCATACTCCGGCTCATGCGAACGAGCGGTCACGGGAGTGCGGGATGTACGTCTGCAACTGCAAGGGGCTGAATGAGCGTCACGTGCGCGGCGCCATCGATGGTGGCGCGCGCCATGTGGCGGGAGTCTTTCACGCCTGCGGCGAATCACCGCAGTGCGCGCGGTGCGTCAAACGGATCGCCGCCCTGATTCGCGCCGAGAAGGGCGCGCCGATGGCCCTGGTCGGGGCTCACATGCCGTCGCCACAGCAGATGGAAGCCTGATCGCGCGAACGGTCTCCACCCGCGCCCAATCCGGGCTGCCGGACTCGGATTTTTTTGCCGCGCGGCCGGCACGAAAGTGCGCGGCAGGTGCGTCCGGGTCTTTCATGCCGGGCCCGGAAAGCCTACTGTGAGGGTCAACGGGCCGGGGTTCTCCCGGTTTCGCTCACGGTCCAGGCTCAGGGAGACGGGCATGAAGGGACAGAAATCTGTCATCGACCGGCTGAACGCGGTCCTCACCAATGAATTGACGGCCGTCAACCAGTACTTTCTCCATGCCCGGATGATGAAGAACTGGGGGTATCTGCGGCTCGGCGATCACGTTTACCACGAGTCCATCGAGGAAATGCAGCACGCCGATCTCGTGATCGAGCGGATTTTGCTGCTGGAGGGCCTGCCCAACCTCCAGGACCTGAAGACACTGAGCATTGGCGAGACGGTGCCCGAGTGCCTCGCCAGCGACCTGAAGCTGGAATACGCCGCCCGGGAAACCCTGGTCGAGGGCGTGGCCCACTGCGAGCAGGTGCAGGACTTCGTCAGCCGCGACCTGATGCGCCGTATCCTGGACGACACCGAAGAGCACATCGACTGGCTGGAAAGCCAGCACCTGCTCATGGAGCAGGTCGGTGTGCAGGGCTACCTGCAACAGCAGATGTTCGGCGGCGGCTCCGGGGACTGATACGGGCCAGGGCGATGCGGCCCGACCGATGACGTGAGGTCTCGGGCCGGGCGTTTTTCCCGGTCGTGTCTTGGAGCGGCGCTCCGCCCGACCCACGTTGAGGGATGAGAGAAGGGCCGGACCGTAAGGCCCTCCTTGATGTCCCCAATCGCCGACAAGCCAAGGAACCGAACGCATGAGTGTCGCCCAGTCCCGCCGCCGGTCCGCTGCCTCCGTTGCCCGGGCGATCCACACCGATCAGAGGATCAAGGCCGCGGTCCTGGGGGCCGCGCTTCTCGTGGTGTCGGCGGTTGCGCTTGCGGCCGCCCCGGCGGCCTGGGGGCAGACGGTGGCCACGGGCGACGGCGGGGCGGCGGATGGCGCCGCCGGGTCGTCGTTCACCCTGGCGCCGCACGAGGCGGTGTACGACCTGCGCCTCATCAGCCGTGCCCCGGGCAGTCCCGTCGCCACGGCGAACGGCACCATGACCTATCGCATCGAGGACACCTGCGACGGCTGGGCCATGGAAAGCCGCACGGTCCTGAATCTGTTCTACAATCGCGGCGATCCGGTCCAGACCGACTGGTCCTTCATCTCGTGGGAGAGCAAGGACGCCACCCAGTACCGCTTCCGCATCCGCTCGGAGCGCAACGGCACCCTGGACGAGTTGATCGACGGCAAGGCGCGCATGGCGGCGGACAGCGACAGTGGCGGGGTCGCCGCGTTCAGCAAGCCGGCAGACCGCACCCTTGATCTGGCCCCGCGTGTTCTGCTGCCGGTGCAGCATACGCTGCGGGTGCTGGAGGCGGCCAGTGCCGGCGACCGCATCTACACCGCCTCCATGTTCGACGGGTCCGAGGTGAACGGTCCCATGCAGTCCACGGCCGTGATCGCCGAGGCCGTTCCGGCGGGCGCGATCGGAGAACTGCCGGACAACCCGCTGCTGGACAGCCCCTCCTGGCGAATGGTCCTGAGCTTTTTCGCGGCCGACAGCCGGAGCAGCCTGCCGGACTACGAGGTGCGGCTGCGCTACCACGACAACGGCGTAGCGGAAGAGGTCATCCAGGACTTCGGCACCATGGCGTTGCGCGGCGTGCTGAGCGAACTGAAGCCCATCGAGGGGGGCGGCTGCTGAGGCGCCGCGATCGCGCGTCCCGACCCTTACTCAACGACAGACAGTCCAGGCCCCGAGACCCATGACCGCCACTGCTCCCCACCCGGAGGACGTGCCGTCCCCCTGCGTGTCCGTCTGCAAGCTCGACACCGAAACGCGCCTGTGCAAGGGCTGCGGCCGCCATCTGGAGGAAATCCGTCTGTGGACGCGGATGACCGCCGATGACAAGCGCGCCGTCTGGGCGCGCCTTGAGTCGGGGACGCCGTATTCCGACGGCGGCTGAGGGGCACTCCACCGCGCCCGAAAACCCACGATCATCTTGACGCGGTCGGGCCGGCCTGTGATCCAGGTCATGGCACGGGACCGCCCGTCCTGCTGCGCTGGCCAGTCGGGCGCGCGGCCCGATTTCCACATCAGCGGGACGAGACGGCGACCCCTCGACATGACAGGCCCCAAGGCAGGCGCAAGGACGATCCGCGCCGCGGTGCGACAGGGGCCGCGGCTGATGGCCGGGTTGCTGGTCCTGCTGCCGCTCGCCGGGTCTCCGGCCGTGGCGGCGGCGGGGGACGGGCTGTTCGGCAGCGAGGAGATCGCGAACGGTGATCTGACCCCGTTCGTGCGCTGGACCGAAGTGCTGGAACGGATCGAGACCGAACGCGCCATCGCGTCCGGCGGCGCCGGGGCCGCCTGCCGGACGCGGGACTACGATGCCTGCGCGGCCGACCGCTGGCGGGCGATGCTCGACCCCTTGCGCGATCTGGACCGGGACGCCCAGTTGGCGGCCGTGAACGCGGCCCTGAACCGGGGGCCCTATGTCCAGGATTCGGCCAACTACGGCGTGTCCGACTACTGGGCCACGCCCGGCCAGTTCCTGGCCCGGCACGGCGACTGCGAAGACTATGCCATCGCCAAGTACATGGCGTTGCGGGACCTAGGCTGGTCGCCCGCCCTGCTGCGCATCGTGGTGCTGCAGGACCTGAACCTGGATGTGCCGCACGCCGTGCTGGCGGTGCGGTTGGGGGGGAAGTCGTACATTCTCGACAACCAGATCCTGGCGCCGGTGACCGACGACCGCATTGCCCACTATCAGCCCTTGTATTCGGTGAACGAGCGGCGCTGGTGGCGGCATCGCACGCCCGGCTTTCCCTGAAGCCCGCGTCCTGGACAGGGCAACGGGCTCAGGTTAACGGGCTCGCTCTTTCAGGCCTTTGCAGGGGGTCGGCGACCTGCGCTCGAGGTCCTTCAGCCGCTTCGCGGCTTCAGGATGACATCCTATAATTTTGGCTCAAATAGCGTTCGCTATGCATTCCCGGATTTGGTATCATGAAGGATACCGAACGCGGGAGGCGGGCATGGATCGGGACACGTT
>NZ_WIVE01000025.1 GCF_009601025.1 Roseospira navarrensis
CCGGATCGCGGATCACGATGACAACGGGCAAAGACCCCATCCTGAGACGATCACACGATCCGGTGCGGGGCCCCGGGTGGCCACCCGGGGCCCCGCAACCCGGCATCTCCACAATGCCACAAATCAAACAGACAATCCTGAGCGCCCGTAGGGCGCGAAGGATCTCGTGATGGGGCACGACCCATGACACCCCTGTCATCTGGATTCGGAGCCCTGGGAGGGCTGTCCCGGGCAACGGCCTCAGGTTAACGGCATCGCTCCTGCAGGTCGTTTCAGCGGGTCGGAGACCCGCGCTCGAGATCCTTCAGCCGCTTCGCGGCTTCAGGATGACACCCTATCCTTTTGGTTTGTCATCCCGAGTGAGCGAGGCGAGACGAGGGATCCGGAGAGGCCTGCCCTGACGGCGCGGACCGGGCCGTCATGTTCACCTGAGCCCGTTGCCCTGGAGGGCTGCCGGCGGCAGCGCGGTGCGGGGCGCGACCCCACTCATCCTGATCGGCGATGAACCGGACGAGTCCGGTTCATCGCCTCCGCCGCTTCGCGGCGCCGGCGCAAAGGTCAACCTTTTCGTCGGGCGGGATCAGAACACCCGGTCCAGGCGGTGGCCGAGGGCGTCGAACCGGCCCAGCCCGGCGATGGTCTGGATCGCCGCGTCATAGACGTGCGTGGCGGCCTCCAGCGCGTCGCCGGCCGAGGACACCGCCGCGCCGCGACCGCTGGCCTCCACCGACTTCACCACCATATCGACCACGAAGGGGGTGACGGCATAGGACGACTCGAGCCCTCCCGCGCGCGGCCGCCGCGCATCGGCCGCAATCGCGCCGCCGCGCCCGGTGTCCGACTGCCGGTCCCGGGAGTCGGCGAAATCCTGATGGTCGGTGGGGGTGCGGGCCTGGATGCCGGCGGTGCCGACCAGGGCCTCGGTCATGGCCGAGAGGCCGCCGGATCCACTCGACCCGACCGACCCCGGACGCGCGATCCCCGTCGTCCGCGAAACCGAGGACGAGGGGGAGATGGCGGAGCCCACTGTCGGTGTCGATAGGGCCATTCTGGCCTCCCGGCGAATCGGCGTGCGGTCGCCCGATCCGCCTCATACGGATTGGACTGGTGACACACGTCCTCACTATGTAAAGTGACTCTGTTTCGCGTGCGTGTCAACCAGAACACGTTTGGCCTTGCGCGCCTTGGGGACTCGCGCCACCGTGCCGCCGACGGCGTCAGTCGCCCGCCACCCCGAACCCGACGAAGGAGCCCCATGGGCATCGACCGTGCGCGCCGGCTGTCCGTGGCGCCCATGATGGACTGGACCGACCGGCATGACCGCTACTTTCTGCGGCTGCTGAGCCGTCACACTCTGCTGTATACCGAGATGGTGACCACCGGCGCGCTGCTGCACGGCGACGCGGCCCGGCACCTGGATCACGATCCGGCGGAGCCCCCCCTTGCCCTGCAACTGGGCGGCAGCGATCCGGCGGCGCTGGCCGCCTGCGCCCGTATGGGGACCGCCTGGGGCTACGACGAGATCAACCTGAACGTGGGCTGTCCATCGGACCGGGTCTCCAGCGGCCGCTTCGGGGCCTGCCTGATGGCCGAACCGGCGCTGGTGGCCGAGTGCGTCGCCGCCATGGCCGAGGCGACCGACCGCCCGGTGACGGTCAAGCACCGGCTCGGCATCGACCACCTGGACAGCGACGACCACTTGCACCGCTTCGTCGCGGCGGTGTCTGACGCGGGCTGCCGGGTGTTCATCGTCCATGCCCGCAAGGCCTGGCTGAACGGCCTGAGCCCGCGCGAGAACCGCGAGGTCCCGCCGCTTCAGCCCGAGCGGGTGCGTCGGCTCAAGGCCGCGTTTCCGCATCTGACGATCATTTACAACGGCGGCGTGCGCGACCTGGAGGCGGCGGCGGCCCTTCTGGAGGGGCCGGATGCTCTGGACGGCGTGATGATCGGCCGCGCGGCCTATGAGACGCCGTGGATCCTGGCCGAGGCCGACCGGCGGGTCTTCGGCGACGCCGCCGCGCCGCTGCCGGACCGGACCGCCGTCGCGCGCGCCATGGCGGACTACGCCGCGCGGCGCATGGCGGAGGGGGTGCCGCTGCAGGCCATCACGCGCCACATCCTGCCGCTGTTCCACGGCGTGCCCGGCGCGCGCGCCTGGCGCCGCCACTTGAGCGAGACCGCGCATCGGCCGGGCGCCGGCCCGGAGGTGATTCTCGCGGCCCTGGACCGGATGGAGGCCGCCGCCCCCCGCCCCGTGCCGGCCTGAGCGGTCCGCAAAGACCCGGGCTCAGGCCGCCCGGTCGGGGTCCGGGTCGGGCCGGGGGTCGGCATGGCTGCGCATCGCCCGCTGCACCGACTCCACCGCCTCCGGCAGAGCCGCGAGGGCCCGCTCGGCCTCCAGCGGCAGGGTGCGCGCCAGCGTCATCCCTTTGCCCACCTCATTCTGGCGGCAGGCGGTTTCGATGGCGTGGGTGATGCGGTACAGCCGCATGGCGCCGAAGGTGCCCGCGCTGCTGGACAACGCATGGGCGTGGTGTTCCAGCGCCGCGCCATCGTCTCGGGCCACGGCCTCGGAGATGGCGTTGACCCGGTTCAACGCCTCCTCGGCGAAGCCCTCGCACAGACCCCGCAGCACGGCCGCGTCCGTATCCTGAGCAAGGCCGTGCAGAACGCGCACGTCCAGGCGCGGCGTCGCCTCGTCCACCGGCGGCATCACGGTCTGGGGCGCGGGCTGCCGCAACGCGGTGGGACCGGCCGCCTCCGCGTGCAGGCGGTCCCAGCATCGCACGCGGGTCCAGTGGCGGATCATGGCAATCATCTGATGACGTGAACTCGGTTTGGGCAGAAAGTCGTTCATGCCGGCCTCCAGGACCTGGGTTCGGGCGTCCGCCAGGCTGTGCGCGGTCATCGCGATCACCGGGATGCGGTTGCGGCGGCCCGCCAGGGCCCGGATGCGGCGGGTGGCCTCCAGACCGTCCATGACGGGCATGGACAGGTCCATCAGGATGAGGTCGTACGGCAGGGTGCCGATGGCCTGAACCGCCTCGGCGCCGTTGGCCACGGTGTCCACCCGGTACCCGGCGCGGGACAGCATGGTCTTGGCCACCATGGCGGTGCTCTGGTTGTCCTCGGCCAGCAGGATGCGGATGCTCTTGCCGCGCCGGTCCGTCGATGCGCCGCACAGAACCCCGTCGGAGGCCCCCGATCCGGCGGTCTCGATGGGCTCCAGTCCCAGCGCCACCGACGGCGCCAGCGGCAGATCCACGTGGAACCGCGCGCCCTCCTCCGGGCGGCTCTCGACACCGATCCGGCCGCCCATCAGGTCCACCAGCCGGCGGCAGAGCAGCAGGCCCATGCCGGTGACGCCGGGCCGTCCGGCGAGCCCGGCCTGACGCGCCCCGGCCGGCTGGAACAGGTCCGCGTGCCGCTCGGCCGGGATGCCGGGGCCGGTGTCGGCCACCGTGAAGCGGACCCAGCGCGCGCCGTCCTGCGGCACCGGCGGCGCGCCTGTCGATCCATCCGCCGGCAGCAGGCGGACCCTCACACTGACCGTCCCCCGGTCCGTCACCCGGATGGCGTTGGACAGCAGGTTGAACAGCACCTGGCGGATGCGCCCGCCGTCGGCGGTGACGCGGCGCGGCACGTCCGCATCCACGTGGGCGCTGAGCGCGAGCCCGCGGACATCGGCCCGGGGCCGCATGACGTCCAGCACGCCCTCCACCAGGCCGCCCAGGCCGACCGGCTCCGGCTCCAGGGTCATCCGCCCGGCCTCGATCCAGGCATGATCCAGCACGTCGTTGATGGCGTCGAGCAGGGCCGTGGCCGAGTCCATCCCGGTGCGAACCCAGTGGGATTCCATGGGGCCCAGCGGGCTGTCCTCCAGCAGGCCCAGGATCCCGAGCACCCCATTCAGCGGCGCCCGGATTTCATGGCCCATCTGGGCCAGAAGACTGGCGGTGTCCTGCCCGGTCTCCGCCGGTCGGGACGCCGCCGCGCGTAGGGCCTGCTCGGCTGCGACTCGATTGCTGAGATCGCGGATATGGGCGGTGTATATCGGTCCCTCCGGCGGGTGCGCGGATGAGATCGTCACCTCGCAGGGAAACCGGGCGCCGTCCGACCGCATGGCCTCCAGTTCGATCCGCCGGCCCACCACCCGGGACAGGCCGGTCCGGTGCAGACGCGCCATCGCGGCCTCGTGATCCGCCCGCAGGTGGGGCGGCAGGATCAGCTCGCCCATGGGCTGGCCCAGCGCCTCTTCGCGCCGATAGCCGAACGTGGCCTCGGCGGCGGCATCGAAGGCGAGGATGCGGCCGGCGGCATCGACCGAAATGATGCTGACCGCGTCCGGGTCGGCCGCGCCGAACCCGGCCCTGTCGCGGCCGCCGTCGGGCGGCCCGGTCCTCTCGGTCGGGCCGGACCGCGCGTCTCCCGCGGGCGCGGCGGGCGTCCGGAAGCGGCGGGTGGCCGGGGTATGAGGCATGGTGGGCGGTCCTTGCGGCAATGTTGGACGACGGGGCCGGCCTTTCGCGGACCAGCGGATGTCGTTCGGTGTTAGCAAGGATCGCGCCATGCGTGCCGGTGCCCGTCGGGGCCGTTTTGTTCGGCGGCGCGGCACTCGGATCGGCGGCCGCGTCGGAACGCGTGTCAAAATGACTGTCGCGCCGGCGGCCTGTGCCGCAAAGTGACACGGGACGCGACGGGGACGCGACACGGGGGCCCGTGCCGAAACGCCACACCCGAACCGCTTTCGCAACAAATTGCCCGCAGAGGGGCGCGGGGGCCTTGAAACCGTTGGGATCGCAGGCCGGATCACGGTAGCCTTGTGCTCAGGCCCTGCGCACAGGACAGGGCCGGAAGGAGGGCCGCGCCCCCCTCGGATCCCGCGCCAACACGCGGGCGCGACCGGGCGGCGCAGGCGCGGACGGGAAACGGCTCAGGACAGGGATCCCGGTGCGGATCCGGCTGCGAACCGGGGGGCGGACCCGCCCCGGATCGGACGGCGAAGCGCGCCAAAACGACCGGCAATCGGAACAATATTTTTGTGGCCATCGCTGGCACGCAACGCTATGTCTCCACGCCGCACCGCACACAAACGAACGAACCCCGCTTCCACTCCAGATCGGACGGACCGCGATGAGCACGACTTTCTCAGGCATTCCCACCGTCATCAACGGCAACGGCGCCGTGGCCCACGTGATGTCCCATGTGTGCGGCGGGGTCATCGGCTACCCCATCACGCCGTCCACCGAGATCTCGGAGATGTACGAGGAGTTCCGGGCCAAGGGCGGGTGCAATGTCTGGGGTCATCACCCGTTCTTCTTCGAGCCCGAGGGCGAGCACTCGGCCCAGTCGGGCGCGCTCGGCGCGGCGCTGACCGGCGGCAAGTACATCTCCAACGCCTCGTCCAGTCAGGGCATCCTGTACGGCCTGGAGTCCCACTATGTGACGGTGGGCAAGAAGGTCGGCGGCTTCGTGCTGCAGGTGGCGGCGCGCGTGGTCTCGCGCCACTCGCTCAACGTCATGGCCGGGCATGACGATGTCTATGCGCTGCTGCCGTCGGGCTACACCATCCTGTTCGGGTCCACCCCGCAGGAGGCCGCCGATCTGGCCGCCATCGGCTACAAGATCGCGGCCGACTCCCTGATCCCGGTCGCCAACGCCATGGACGGCTTCGCCACCAGCCACATGATGAGCGAGGCCGCCCTGCCCGAACCCGCCCTGCTGCGGGACTACCTGGGCGATCCGGCGGACCGCATGCCCTGCCCCACCGTGGCCCAGGAGCTGCTGTTCGGCGCCAAGGGCCGGGTCTACCAGCTCACCGCCTGGCTGGAGCGGCACTGCGACGCCATCCCCGCCGAGGGCCACGCCGCCCTTGAAGCCTTCCTGACGGACAACGCCGCGGCCATCGAGACCGACAGCACCGGCAGCCTGCTGGCGGAGAGCCTCGCGCATCTGCCGGAGGACCTGAAGGGGCGCTGGCGCCGGCTGTGGCTGAACGCCTGGGAGAAGGGCACCCGCCAGCGCGTGCCCGCCCTGGTGGACGTCAACAATCCCGGCCTGACCGGCCCGGTGCAGAACCAGCCGGACTTCCAGGCCGGCGCGGTGGATCACTTCACCCACTTCGCCGCCGACGTGCCGCGCCTCGCGCGCGCCGCCATGGCCGCCTACGCCGAGAGGACGGGCCGGTCCTACGGGCCCATCATGCCCTACCGCTGCGACGATGCCGAAACCGTGCTGATCGGGCTGGGCTCCGTCACCCAGGACGTGGAAGCCGTGGTCGATCACCTGCGCGGCCAGGGCCGCAAGGTGGGCTGCATCTCCGTCAAGCTGCTGCAGCCGTTCCCGGAGGCCGAGGTCGCCGCCGCCCTCGCCGGCAAGCGCGCGGTCACGGTGCTGGAGCGCTCCGACGTCACCGCGCTGACCGGGCTGGTCACCCGCGCCCTGTCCAAGGCGCGCGAGAACGCGGGCGGCGCCGCCCACCCGGAGATCCCGGCCGTGGCCGAGCCGCCGCGCCTGACCACCGCCATCTTCGGTCTGGGCGGCCATGACCTGCAGCCGCGCCATCTGGTCGCCGCGTTCGACGCCATGGATCAGGCGGAGCGCGCGCCGCTGGTCTATCTCGGCAGCCAGTTCTTCTACGACAATCCGCCGGCCCGCCTGGCCGAGGCCCAGGCCCGCCTGAAGGCCGCCTATCCGGATACCGAACTGATGGCGCTGAAGACCGGCGCCAACCCGCACCTGCTGCCGGACGAGGCCTTCCGCATCCGCTTCCACTCGGTGGGCGGCTACGGCACCGTGGCCACGGGCAAGCTGCTGACCGACATCCTGTCCGGGGTACTGGGCCTGTACTCCAAGTCGGCGCCCAAGTACGGCTCGGAGAAGAGCGGCGCGCCCACCAACTTCTACATCACCCTCAGCCCCGATCCGGTGAAGATCACCAATGCCGAGATCGAGGACGTCGAGATCGTGCTGTCGCCGGACCACAAGGTCTTTTCGCACACCAACCCGCTCAAGGGGTTGGTCCGCGGCGGCACCTTCATCATGCAGTCCAACCTTTCCCCACTGGAGGTCTGGCGCGGCCTGCCGCCGGTCGCGCGGCGCGACATCCGCGACAAGCAGATCCGCTTCCACGTGGTGGACGCCTTCGCCGTGGCCCGCCGGCACGCGCCCTCGGCCGAGCTTGAGACCCGCATGATGGGCATCGCCTTCATCGGCGCCCTGTGCGGTCACGAGGCCCGCGTCAGCCACGGTGCCGACGAGGCGACCCTGATGGAGCGGGTGCGCGCGCAGATCGTCAAGAAGTTCGGCGGCAAGGGCGAGGCCGTGGTCGAAGGCAACATGTCCGTCATCCGCGACGGCGCCACGGCCACCGTGGCGGTCCCCTACGACGCCCCCGAGTTCCTGGACGCCGAGGCGGCCAACGAGGACGGCGACCTGCGCACCGTCGCCCTGTCCGCCATGCCCTGCGGGCTGGAGGCGGGCTGCTCGCCTAGCGCCCTGTTCGACCCGGGCTACTTTGACGACATGATCGGCGCGGCGTTCCGCGACGGCACCATCGGCGAGGCCCCGGTGATGCCGGGCGCCGGCCTGTTCATGCCGCCGGGCAGCGGCGCCATGAAGGACAAGGGCCTGTTCCGCCGTCAGGTGCCGGTGTTCGATGCCGACAAGTGCACCGGCTGCCTGGAATGCACCCTGGTGTGCCCGGACGCCGCCATGCCGTCCACGATTCACGCCATCGAGGACCTGCTGTCCCGCGCCATCGGCACCCTGGATCCGTCCGCACCCGAGACGGTGGCGCTCGCCGGCTATGGCGACGCCCTGTGCGACGGCATCCGCGCGGCCTACAACGCCGTGCGCAACCGGCACAAGCCGCTGGACGAGGCGTTCGCCGAAGCCGCCGCTTCTGTGATCCCGGCCGACGCCGGGCTGGCCGACACCGTGGCCCAGGTGACGGCCGCGCTGGCCGACTACCCGGTCGCCAAGACGCCGGTGTTCTACACCCAGTTCGAGCGCAAGGAGGCCGGCAGCGGCGGCCTCTACGCCGTCGCCCTGGACCCGTGGAAGTGCAGCGGCTGCCTGGAGTGCGTCACGGTCTGTGTGCCGGGCGCCCTGGAGCAGCGCAGCCAGGACGAAGAGGTGCTGACGGCGCTGCGCGACCGCTTCGAAATCTGGTCGCAGTTGCCCAACACGCCGTCGCGCTTCACCGAGACCCTCACCGGGACCCTGGCCAAGCGCCTGATCCTGGACCGCGACACCTATTATTCCACCACCGGCGGTCACGGCGCCTGCCGGGGCTGCGGCGAGGCCACGGCCATCCGTCAGGTGGTCGCCGCCAGCCACGCCCGCCACCGCAAGGAAACCGAAACCCGCATCGCGGAGATCGAGGGCCTGCTGGACGGCCTGACCGCCAAGCTGGCGTCGGTCACCGACGCCGACCGGCGCGCCCGCATCACGGCCACCATGGCCACCCTGGAAAAGACCCTGTTCCGCCTGGAAACCGGCCCCACCGGCAACGGCCCGGCGAGCAATCTGGTCGCCAACGCCACCGGCTGTTCCAGCGTGTACTCGTCCACGTTCCCGTTCACCCAGTACCGGGATCCGTGGGTCAACAGCCTGTTCCAGGACACCCCGGCGCTGGCCAAGGGCCTGTTCGAGGGCGCGGCCGCCGACGCCACCACCGAGTTCAAGGCCCAGCGCATCGCCGAGCTGGAGCTTGCGGACGCCTATGACCCGGCGATGCACGATCAGGCGTTCCGGCACTTCGGCTGGACCGACTTCACCGCGACGGAGCGGTCGCGCATGCCCACCGTGTTCAGCGTGGGCGGCGACGGGGCGACCTACGACATCGGCTTCGGCGCACTGTCGCGCATCCTGGCCACGCGCACGCCGATCAAGGCCGTGGTGCTGAACACCGGGGCCTATTCCAACACCGGCGGGCAGGCCTCCACGGCCAGCCTGACGGCGCAGGACTCGGATCTCGCCCGCGTCGGCGCCGCCCATGCCGGCAAGGAGGACGGCCGCAAGGAACTGGCCCTGATCGCCCTGTTCCATCCCCGGGTGATGGTGGTGCAGACGGCCATTGGCCTGCAGGCGCACTTCCTGAAGAACGTGCTGGCGGCGCTGGCGCACACCTCGTCGCCGGCGGTGCTGGACATCTACACTCCGTGCCAGGGCGAGCAGGGCATCGGCGATGCCGTGGCCACCGAGCACGCCCGTCTGGCCGTGCGCTCGCGGGTCTGCCCCGTGTTCGTCCACGACCCGGAAGCCGGCGAGTCCCTGTCCGAGCGCCTCAGCCTGGACGGCAACCCGGACCCGGATCAGGACTGGGCCCACCGCGCCGTCACCTACACCGACGCCGACGGCGAGTCGCACACCATGGAGGTGCCGCTCACGCCGGCCGACTTCGCCCGGCAGGAAGGGCGGTTCCGCCGCCAGGTCTCGCCGCGGCCGCTGGCCGACGACGTGGACGGTGTGCCGGTACACGAGTACATCGACCTGACGGCCGAGGAGCGGGCGGGCAAGATTCCGTTCACCTGGGACGTGCAGGGCACCACGCTGGTGCGTCTGCCGGTCTCGGCGCCCATCGTGGCGCTGGTCGAGGAGCGTCGGCGGCACTGGCGCCTGTTGCAGGCGCTGGCGGGCTTCGATCTGGCGCGGCTGCGCGACAGCCACCGCGCCGAGATCGAGGCGCTCAAGTCCACCCTGGATGCGGCCGCCTCGGTGACCGCCGAACCGGCGTAGGTGCGGACGCGGCGAGGGGGCCTGATGCCACGCGGGGCGCCCCCTTCCGACGTCACCCTGGGATGGGGCAGGAGTCCGGGTCCACGAGACGCGGATCGGACTCCCTTCCCATACAGGGCTCCGAACCCGAATGACAGGGGTGTCTTGTGGCGTGCCTCATAACGAGATCCTTCGCACTCTTCGAGTGCTCAGGATGACGAAATTCGTGGAACGTGCGTCATCCTGAGGGAGCGGAGCGACCGAAGGATCTCGGGAGGCGGGCTTGTGGCGGCTGAACGCCACCGTCCCCGACTCCTGCGACTCGTTTCCTGACTCGTCAGGGCGTCCAGCCCGCCGGGACCGGGTGGTCGCCGTCAATGGCGGGATCGCTTTCCTCCGGCGGCGGCTCCGGCGGGGCCATAGCGGCCCGGTGCTCCGCCACCACGGGCCAGAGCTGGCGCAGCGCCTCGGTCATGCCCTGACCGGACGCGCTGGAGATGACCGCCACCGGCTTGCCGCAGGCCTCTTCCAGGGCCGCCTTGCGGTCGGCGATCAGCTCGGCCGACAGGGCATCCGCCTTGCTCAGGGCGACCAGCTCCTGTTTGTCGGCCAGCCCCGCGCCGTAGTCCTCCAGCTCGCCGCGCACGATGCGGTAGGCGTCGGCCACGTCCACGCCGTCGGTCTCGGTGCCATCCACCAGATGCAGCAGCACGGCGCAGCGCTCCACATGGCCCAGGAAGCGCGTGCCCAGACCCGCGCCCTCGTGCGCGCCCTCGATCAGGCCCGGAATGTCGGCGAGCACGAACTCGCGCTCATCCACGGTCGCCACCCCCAGGTTGGGATGCAGCGTGGTGAACGGATAGTCGGCGATGCGCGGCCGCGCCCGGGTGACCGTGGCCAGGAACGTGGACTTGCCGGCGTTGGGCAGCCCCACCAGCCCCACGTCGGCAATCAGCTTCAGGCGCATCCAGATCCAGCGTTCCTCGCCCGGCCAGCCCGAGCCCGACTTGCGCGGCGCCTGGTTGGTGGAGGACTTGAAGCGCGCGTTGCCCGGGCCGCCGTCGCCGCCCCGGCACAGAATGATGGTCTCGCCCGGCCGGGTCAGGTCCGCCAGCAGCGTTTCCTGATCGTCGGCCAGGATCTGGGTGCCGACGGGCACCTTGATGGTGATGGATTCGCCGCCTTTGCCGGTGCGGTTGGCGCCCATGCCGTGCAGGCCGCGTTGGGCCTTGAAATGCTGACGGTAGCGGAAGTCGATGAGCGTGTTCAGGTTGGGCACGGCCTCGATCACGACGTCCCCGCCGCGTCCGCCGTCACCGCCGTCGGGACCGCCGAACTCCACGTACTTCTCGCGCCGGAACGAGACGCAGCCCGGTCCCCCGTCGCCGCTCTTGACGAAGATCTTGACCTGGTCGAGGAATTTCATGGGGCGGCAGTCCGTCAGGCGCGAAAAATGGCCGGGGCGGCGCGGCCCCGGGATGGGGCGCGCTTAAATCACGCCCCGCCCCGGGCCGCAAGGCACTTATACCAACGGCATCTGACGATGACCGTTGACGTCAGTAGCCGGTCCACAGGCGTCGGGCGCGACCGTCACGCGCAGCGCGGCGGCGTCCGGATCGCGGCTGGTCCAGGCGTCGCGGACCCCGGCGACCCGCCCCGCGAGGATCACATCCCTGACCCCCATGTCCCGCAGGACCCGGGCCAGCCCCGGACCGGCCTCCGGCGCGACGAGTCGCGAGGCGACCGCGCGCGACCGACCGTCCCGTCCGGGCCGCAGACGGATGATCTGGACGCCGGCCCCGGGCGTGCCCGTCTCGACCAGCACCACGGTCCCGACCCGGTCCATCAGCGCCGCCAGCCGAGGCCGCAGCGCCTCCGTCGCGGGGTCGCCCGCCACAGGCGCGCCCGGACCGGGACCATGGGGCCCGTCCACCACGACCAGCGCGGTCTCGTCCTGTGCCCCGGACAGCGCCCCGATGTGCGCCCCGGCCGGGCGGGTCAGACCGGCCAGAGGCACGGCAGCGGCCAGCGCGGCCAGACCGCGCAGCAGGGGGCGGCGGCCAAGCTCCGGACCATCGGAGCGATGCGGAAGGCGGGACGGGGTCAGCATGGGCGACGCTCTCTTCTATGGGAGGGGGTGACCGGCGGCGGGACGCCCCCCGAAGAAGAGAGCGCCCGGCCCCGGCCACCCGAGAGTGTCGCGGGTCCCGTGGCGGTTCGTCAAACCCGGGCGGCGGGATCACGCCGCCGGCGTGCGGTATTCATTGAAGCGATCGTGCATCAGCCGGTATTCCAGTGGCACGTCGCGGATGGAGATCATGCCGACGACCTGTCCCCCGGACAGCACCGGCAGGTGACGGAACCCCCCCTTGGTCATGATCGTCAGGGCATCCGCCAGGCTGCGGTCGATGTCGATGGCCTGCGGGTCCGGCGTCATGATGTCGGCCACGGTGGTCTCGTCGGTGCGGTGGTCGCCGCAGATGCACTTCCGGATCACGTCGCGCTCGCTGAACATCCCCACCAGCCGGTCGCCGTCCAGCACGGCCAGCGCCCCCACGTTGCGCGCCGTCAGGATGCGGCAGGCCTCGCGAACCGTCGTGCTCGGCGTGGTGCTGGCCAGGTCGCGGCCGGTCATCATCTCGCGGATGGACTTGATAATCATGATGCGTTTCCCCCTGCCTGTCCGGGTGGCCCCGGTGACTGTCACGAAACTGTAACCCGCGATCATTGATAGCACGCCCTCGGCCCGTCCGGATCCGCAACAAAACCCCAGAAAAAAAAGATCTCACCGGCCGGGATCGGCATCCGGGGTGCGTCCGTTCCCGCTGGGCCGGGTCCGGATCCCAGGCCCGGCCTGTCTCCACCCCGGACCCATGACGCGGACGCCCCCATGCAGGATGATCCCGCCCCACAGACCCCGTGGCCCGATTTCTTCGCCGTGGTGCCGGCGCCGGCCGACGAGGCCCGACGGCCGACCGAGTTCGCGCACACCTTCGCGCCCCACCCCCTGGTCCACCAGGAACGGCCCTATGATCCCTGGTACACGATCTACAACCGCCGCCTGACCGCGATGAGCATGGCCGGCGCCTCGGCCGACGACACCTATTGGCGGGTGCGCCGGGGAGTCATTCTGCGCCACACGGGGGAACTGCCCCTGGAGGTGCGGGGACCGGACGCCGAACGCCTGCTGAACCGCGTCTTCACGCGCGACGTGTCGCGGGTCCGGGTGGGACGGTGCAGCTACCAGCTGGCCTGCCAGGACGACGGCGGCCTTCTGATGGACGGCGTGCTGGTGCGACTCGCGCCCGACCGCTTCTGGTACGGACAGGCGAACGGCGACCTGACGCTATGGCTGCGGGCCCACGCCCGCGGCTTGGACGTGGCGGTGTTCGACCCGGACACCTGGGTCAGCCAGGTGCAGGGGCCGGACGCGCTGCGGGTGCTGGAGGCCGCGGTGGGCGGCGCCTATCCCGACCCGTTCCGCTATTTCGATGTCGCGCGGGTGCGGATCGCCGACCAGGATGTCGTGGTCACGCGGACCGGGTTCACCAACGAACTGGGCTGGGAGATCTATCTTGAGCCCCACCTTGACGCGCAGGCCATCGGGGACCGGATCCTGGAGGCCGGCCGGCCGTTCGACCTGCGGCCCGTGGCCATCGGCGGCGCCCGCCGGATCGAGGCCGGGCTGCTCAACGCGGGCTCGGATTTCGACGAGACCGTGACGCCGTTCGCGGCCGGGCTCGGCGGGATGGTGGACCTGGACAAGCCGGACTTCATCGGCAAGACGGCGTTGCGGGACGCCGACCGACGCGCCCGCACCTGGGGCCTGCGGGTGCCGGACGGCATCGCCCGCCTGGGGCGCGGACTGCGCCGGCGAGGGACGGCGGCGGCGATGGGCCGCGTGTGCTCGACGGCGTGGTCCCCGTATCAGCGTTGCGGGGTCGCCATTGTGCGGCTGGATGCGCCGGGTCCCGGGCCGGGCGACGGCCTGGACGTGGCCTGTACCGACAGCCACGCGCGCCCGGCCGAGCTCTGCGCGCTGCCCATGTACGACCCGGAGCGGCTGATCCCACGGGGCAAGCGGGTGGAGATCCCGGACCGCCCCGACGGGGACAGCAGGTCATGAGACACTGGATCGGCGAGGGGCGGGGAATGGTGGAGCCGAGGGGAATCGAACCCCTGACCTCAGCAGTGCGATTGCTGCGCTCTCCCAACTGAGCTACGGCCCCGCCGGTTCCCGGGGGCGGGGGCGCGGATACGGCCCGCCGCCGAGGGAGACGGGAAAATGCGGCGGAGCCGTCGGAAAGTCAAGACCAGAGTCGCCGCCCCGTCCGGGCCACGTCTCGGGGCCGGGGCGCGCGCCAGACCCGCGCAGGGCAACGGGTTCAGGTTAACATGACGGCCTGTTCCGAGCTGTCGGAGCGGGCCTCTCGAGATCCCTCGTCTCGCTTCGCTCACTCGGGATGACGCACTAATACCAACGGCATCTGATGATGACCGTTGAAGTCCGTGGCCGGCCCTCTCCCCCACCCGGACACCCACGAGAGTATCCCCAAGGAAAAGGATGGGGGTGGCCGGGTGGGGGAGCGGGCCGGTGCCGCTCGGCGGGTGAGTCACACTCACCCGCCGCTGGTATAAAACTATAGGATGTCATCCTGAAGCCGCGAAGCGGCTGAAGGACCTTGAGCGCTGGTCTCCGACTCCCTGCAAAAGCCTGGAAGAGCGATTCCGTTAACCTGAGCCCGCCGCCCTGACACCCGTGCTCCGGGGGTTGACCGGGCAGCGGAACCAAAGTAGAACAAAACCGAGTGTACCGCCTTTGTTCGTCCTTGACTCCGGCGCCGCGCCGGGCCAGACACCCCGCCCCCTGTCCCCTGCCCCCGCGTGGCCGGGCGGTCCGGTTCCTGCCCGGCCCCGGATCGCAACCGGGAGCCTCCCCTCCGCCGCCAGAAGGACCGCCGTCCGATGTTGACCCGCAAGCAGCATGAACTCCTTGTGTTCCTGGATGAGCGGCTGAGCGCCACTGGCGTCGCCCCCAGTTTCGAGGAGATGAAGGAGGCCCTGGGGCTCAAATCCAAGTCCGGCATCCACCGCCTGATTTCGGCGCTGGAGGAACGCGGCTTCATCCGCCGGCTGCCGCACCGCGCCCGCGCGCTGGAAATCCTGCGCCGGCCCGGCGAGGGGGCGGCGGCCACCCCGGACCCGGCCGGGGCGGACCGGAACGGACGGCCGGAGCCCGGCGCGGACGGCGGCGCGGGCGGCAGTTTCACGCCCCGCGTCATCCAGGGGGATTTCAGCGCCGGCCATCTGCACGGGGCCAGCGTGTCGGAAACCGTGGAGGCGGTGCAGGTGCCGCTGCTGGGCAAGATCGCCGCCGGCACCCCGATCGCGGCGCTGTCGGACGCCACGACCCGGGTCGAGGTTCCCGCCGGCCTGCTCGGGACCGGCGATCACTACGCCCTGACCATCGAAGGCGATTCGATGATCGAGGCCGGCATCCTGGACGGCGACACCGTGCTGATCCGGTCCTGCGACAGCGCGGACTCGGGCACCATCGTGGTCGCCCTGGTGGACAACGAAGAGGCCACCCTCAAGCGCCTGCGCCGCAAGGGCCAGTCCATCGCGCTGGAACCGGCCAACGCGCGCTATCGCACCCAGGTGCTGCCGGCCGACCGGGTGCGGGTGCAGGGCCGTCTGGTGGGGCTGCTGCGGCAGTACTGAGGCGCACCCGGGACACGCCCGCGTGCGGGCCTCCCGCCGTGCGACTCGGGGGCGGCGACGGCCACCACGAGGGCGCGTCCAGGCCGACGCCGAACCGCCTGAGATACGGCCGGCACCCCGGCCCTCCCGGATTGGGCGCGCACCCTGCCCGCTTCCCCGACACCCCGTCGGGGCCGCCCAATCGCCTTTCTGGAAAGATGGCACCCTGATCGCCGGTCGGTGGCCTCCGCGGGCGAATTCGGACCGCGCATGCGCGCATGACTGATGACAGTTGCAAGACCGTCCCCCTATTCTGGGGATGGACGCATTCGACCGGCCCTGGAGAACGGCCAGGGTTACACCTTTGGAGGGCAGGACGTCATCATGGCTGGACTGGAGTGGTCGGACGACTTGAGTGTTGGCTATGGCCCCATCGACGAGGAACACAAGAAGCTGATCGACCTCGTCAACGACCTGGATGCCGCGGTCAGCAGCGGCCAGGACGCAGACGTTGTGGGCGGATTCCTGGAAGAACTCATCAATTACACCGTGTATCACTTCCGCAACGAAGAACGCATCATGGAGGCGCACGGCTATCCCGATGCGCTGGCGCACAAGGTGCAGCACACGGAACTGACCGAAGCCGCCGAGGACCTGCAGACCCGGTTCCTGGACGGCGACCACGATCTGGCGGACACGCTGATTCCGTTCCTGACGGACTGGCTGACCGGCCACATCATGGTCACGGACCGCGCCCTCGGCCGGTACGTGGCCGGCAAGGCGTAGCGCACCCGGCGGCGGGCGGCGCCTCGCCGCCCGCGCGCCCGGTCAGTCCGCCGCCCGGGCCACCGGCACCGCGACCTCGTTGCGCCGCAGAAACGGCAGCGTCGAGGGCGGGTCATAGAACCACGCCACGGGGTCACCCGCGGCCCGCCACACCGAGCCGCCGAGCGCCTTGCGCAGGATGGCCGCCTGCCGGGCCACCATGATCCCCCCGCGCAGCCCCGTGAACCGCCGCACGGCCATCAGGGTTTCGGGGATCTCGACCACGCGCACGCGCCCGTCGCGCGGTTGCGGCGCGGTCTCGGACGTGAAACCGGCCGGCAGGAAGAACCGCATGGCGTACCCCGTCCCGTCGTTGGCCGACTGGACCGGCACGGTCATGGGGATGCGGGCCCCGTCGCGCCCACGACCGCCGGCCCCACCACCGGCGCCGCCATCACGGCTTTCCACCGGCGCGGTCATCGCGACGCGGGTGTCCGTGCTGTTGTTGCCGGCGATGTAATCGAACAGCACGCGAAAGGCGCGCCCGCGCGTCAGCGGATCGTCGCCGCCGGGCAGCCGCGCTTCGGCGGCGAGCCGCGGGGCGTAGCGCCGAATCTCGGTGGCCTCGTCCAGGGTCTCCTCGACCGTGTAGGGCGGCTCCTCGATGCGTCTTCGGCGACGTTTGAACAGGGAACACAGGGCCATCGTCGTCCTCGCGAAAAAGGGGGGAGCGAAACAGGGGAAGCATGAGGGGCGGGCGCGGCGCGCCATCCTGTCTCTGTACGGCGCGGGGCCGGTGCTGGATCCCGGCAGACGCCCGGGCTATACAGGCGTGGCCCCGACCGGGGCCCCCGTTCCCTACACCTTGGGTCGCCGCCGCCGCCATGCCAGACCGTTCCGCCGCCGTCGCGCCCCCTGCGATCTCCATTGTTGTGCCCATGTACAACGAGGCCGACTGCGTGCCCGAGTTCCACCGGCGCACCGCGGCGGCCCTGGACGGCATGGGCGAGACCTGGGAGATCGTGGCCGTCAGCGACGGGTCCACCGACGGCACCAACGCCCTGCTGGCGGACCTTGCGGCGCGCGAGCCGCGCCTGCGCCCTCATTTCCTGACCCGCAACACCGGCCAGTGGGCGGCGCTGTCCGCCGGCTTCCGCGTGGCGCGCGGCGAGATCGTCGTGGTCATGGACGCCGACCTGCAGAACCGGCCGGAGGATATCCCCCTGTTGGTCACCGAGACCCGCAAGGGGTTCGATCTGGTTTCGGGCCGGCGCACCGGCCGACCGGAAAGCGCGGTCTGGCGCCTGCTGCCCAGCCGCGCCGCCAACGCCATGCTGCGGGCGACCACCGGGTGCCCCGCGCGCGACATGGGCGGCTTCAAGTGTCTGCGCGGCGACGTGGCGCGCAAGCTGCGCCTGCGGGCCGGGCAGCACCGCCTGCTGCCGGCGCTCGTGCACCTGATGGGCGGCTCCATCGGCGAGGTGGATGTGCTGGCCGACGCGCGCTTCGCCGGGACCAGCAAGTACGGCCTGGGCCGCGCCGTGGACGTGCTGTTCGACATTCTGATGCTCTGGTTCCAGGCCAGCTTCAAGGCCCGGCCGATCTACCTGTTCGGCCGCGTCAGCCTGGTCACGATCCTGATCGCTCTGTTGGCTTTCGTCTGGATCGGCGTCGAGCGGGTGGTCTTCGGCACGCCGATGACCCAGCGGCCGTTGTTCTTCGTCTCCATGGGCGCGGGTCTGGCGGCGCTGATGCTGGTCGGCTTCGGCTTCGTGCTGGAACTGCTGTCCGACACCCACGCCCGCATCGCCGGCCAGGACCCCTATCTGGTCCGCACCACGCCGCCCGGCACCGAGGCCCGGCGAGAGGACACCGACGCCGACGCCGCCGACGCCGCCCCGCCGGAGTCGCCGGAGCGGGCATGACCCCGCATCCGGGGCCAGGGTCCGACCGCCGGACTCCGGTTTTCTGCCCACCGTCGCGCCACCCCCCTTCCCACGCACGCCCCGGCTGTTCCACAATGCCGCAGCCGGGCCGCCTGCCGATCCCTCGGAGATCGATCGAGGCCGCCCCCCCGTCACCCAAGTCGTGACCCACGAAGGAGTGAACAGGCATGACGTTTTCCTTCACGAAAGCCACCGTCGGCGCGCTCGTGGCGTGCACGGTGGCCTTCGGAACCGGCATCGCCCCCGTGGCGCCGGCCAAGGCCGAGACCTTGCGCATGGCCTACGACGCCGATCCGGTCTCGCTCGACCCGCACGAACAGCTTTCCGGCGGCACGCTGCAGCTCTCGCACATGGTGTTCGACCCGCTGGTCCGCTTCACCAAGGACCTGGAGTATGAACCCCGCCTGGCCGAGAGCTGGGAGCAGATCGACGAGCGCACCATGCGCTTCCATCTGCGCGAGGGCGTGACGTTCCACAGCGGCAACGCCTTCACGGCCGAGGATGTGGCCTTTACCGTCGAGCGCCTGAAGCAGAGCCCGGACTTCAAGGGCCTGTTCGAGCCGTTCGAGGGCGCGAAGGTGGTCGATGAGCACACCGTCGATCTCATCACCAAGGAGCCCTATCCGCTGGTCCTGACCATGGCGACCTACATCTTCCCCATGGACAAGGCCTTCTATACCGGCACCGACGAAAACGGCGAGCCCAAGGACGCCATCGTCAAGCACGGCAACACCTTCGCGTCCACCAACGAGTCGGGCACCGGCCCGTTCGTGGTGCGCTCGCGCGAGCAGGGCGTGCGCGTCGAGTTCGACCGCTTCCCCGAATACTGGGACACGGAGTCCCCGGGCAACGTCACCGAAATCATCTTCACGCCGATCAAGGAAGCCCCGACCCGCGTGGCCTCGCTGCTGTCCGGCGGCGTGGACTTCATCGCGCCGGTGCCGCCGACCGACCTGGAGCGGCTGCGGAGCGAGGACGACGTGAACCTGGTCACCATGCCGGGCACCCGCATCATCACCTTCCAGATGAACCAGAAGCGGGTCGAGGCGTTCCAGGACGTGCGCGTGCGGCAGGCCATCGTCCACGCCGTCAACAACGAAGGCATCGTGGACAAGATCATGAAGGGCTTCGCCACGGTCGCCGCCCAGCAGAGCGCGCCCGGTCAGGCCGGCCACGTGCCCGAGCTGGAACCGCGCTATGACCTGGAGGCCGCCAAGGCCCTGATGGAAGAGGCGGGCTACGCCGATGGCTTCTCCATCACCATGATGGCGCCCAACAATCGCTACGTGAACGACGCCAAGATCGCCGAGGCGGTCGCCGCCATGCTGGCCCGGATCAACATCACGGTCGATCTGACCACGATGCCCAAGGCCCAGTACTGGCCCAAGTTCGACGAGCGCGCCGCCGACATGATGATGATCGGCTGGCATCCGGACACCGAGGACTCGGCCAACTACACCGAGTTCCTGCTGATGACCCCGAACCCCGAAACCGGCTATGGCCAGTACAATTCGGGCAACTACTCCAACCCGCGCGTGGACGAGCTCATCATCCAGTCGCAGTCCATGGTGGATCTGGAGGAGCGCGCCAAGGTCCTGCAGGAGGTCGAGAAGATCCTGCACGAGGACGCCGCGTTCATGCCGCTGCACTGGCAGAACCTGGCCTGGGCCGCGCGCGAGGGCGTGCACATCGAAGACGTGGTCAACGTCATGAACTTCCCCTACCTGGGCGATCTGGTCATCGAGGAGTGATCCCCGGATCACCCTCCCGACCCTGAGCCGGGCCCCGGATCCGCCAACGCGGGTCCGGGGCCTTTTGCCGTGCGGTCCCGAGGCGTTTTTTGGCCGCCTCACGCTTGAGATGGCGCGGCCGAACCGCCAATGTGGCGCGCCCTTGCCATCAGGACGCCCGCCCGCCATGCCGCACGCCGATCCCGCCGCCCCATCCGAGTCCGCCACCGTCGCCGCCGCCCGCCGGGGGCGCGTCACCATCGTCACCGGAGCCGACGACGGCTATGCGCCGCTGGCGGCCGAGTTGATCGCCTCGGTCCGGGCCCACCGGGCGCTGGACGGCATCGACCTGTCGCTGATCTCCACCGGCATGAGCCCGGCGGTGCTGGAGCGGATGCGCCCGACCGTCGAGAACGTGGCCGACGGATCCTGGAACATCGACGCCGCCGGGCGGCGCGCCGGCGACCGGCACTGGCTGATGGCGCGGGTCAACAAGCTCTATACCCGCGATTACTTCCCCGGCTACGACACGTACATCTGGATCGACGCCGACGCCTGGGTCTGCGATCCCACCGCCATCGACTGGCTGCTGGCCGGGGTGGCCCGCAGCGGGCTGGCGGTGGGCTACGACGACATGCCGACGTCGCCCATCGGGGTGGACATCCGCAGCCACCTGGGCGGCTGGTTCCTGGGCCGCACCTACTGCATGAAGCACGCCCGCCGCGCCGGTCTGAGCGCGACCGAGACGCGGCGGCTGGCCCGCGTGCGGCCGTTCAACAACGGGGTGTTCGCGCTGGCGGGGGACTCGCCCCATTGGCCGGTCATCCAGGCCAACATGAGCCGTCTGGTCCGCAAGGGCCGCATCTTCGGGTCGAACCAGATGGCCATCGTCATGGCCGTTCATCTGGACGGCCTGCCGGTGTCGATCATGCCGCACGCCTGCAACTATCTGGATGTCCCGCGCGTGTGCGCCGAGACCGGCGCCTTCGTCGAGGCCGAGATCCCCCACCACCGGGTGGGCGTGCTGCACCTAGCCTCGCGCGACGCCATGCGGGCCGACCCGGCGGTGGAGATGGACCTGCTGGACACCGAGGGGCGGACCGTGCGCCGGTCCCTGCGCTTCCGGCCGGACTATCTGGCGCAAGGCTGACCGACCCAAGGGCGACTCGCGGAGCCGGAATTCAGGGGGCCGACTCTCAGCCCCGAGTCCCGTTGCCGACCCGCTGGGGACGGCATGGGACGGCATGGGACGTCCCCCTGAACCCGTTCGGCGATGCCCCGGACGCGCCCGTTTCATGGGCCGGCGCGCCGCCCCCCATGGGGGCCCAAAAAAGGCCCTCGGACCGGCCGCGCGCAAGGGCTTCGTCCCATGCCATCCCATGCGGGACCCCGCAAAACCCCGATAAGAACATAGAGCGAACAAACTTTGGACAGGAGTCGAGGCGACTCTTGATTCCGGTGGGGATACCAGTGTGTTGCCCTTATTCTCTCATTTTCTTTCTCAATATCTTGTGCCGGCCTGCCGCTGTTTTGGCGTCCCATGATGAGTAGCCTTCAAGGCATTGACGCCCATGATTTCCCATGCGATACCAACTGAACCCAGCGGGGTTGCTGGACGCGGTCCTTCCATGACGGAGAGCGGCCCGGGAACACAGAAACCGGACGACACAGACGGAACGAAAGGTGGACGGCCATGGGGCTGTTCCTGTCCACAGTCACCAACAAGGTGGACAGCAAGGGGCGGGTTTCCGTCCCGGCAGCCTTTCGCACGGCCCTGAAGGATCAGGAGTTCCAGGGCGTGGTTCTGTACCCGTCGTTCACGGACCCCTGCATCGAGGGGTGCGGCATGGACTTCCTGGACCGGCTGAGCGCCAGCCTGCAGCAGCAGCCCACGTTCTCGCCCGACCTGGACGAGATCACCGAGTTGGTGTTCGGGTCGAGCCAGCAACTGCCCTACGACCAGACGGGACGCATCGTGCTGCCGCGCGAGTTCATGGAACATGCCGGGATTACCGACCAGGCCGCGTTCGTGGGCAAGGGGCCCACGTTCCAGATCTGGGAGCCGGCTGCGCAGATGCGGAAGAAACAGCAGCTCCTGGAGCGCGCCCGCAAGGCGCCGCCCCGGGGGCCGGCGCTGGCGCCCGGGGCGGGCGGCGGCCACACCATCGGACGAGGGGAGGCGCCGGCATGAGTCCCGTGACCACGCCCCCCGCTCATGTGTCCGTCATGGCGGCCGAGGTCGTCGCGGCCCTGGCCGTGCGCGACGGCGGTGTCTACGTGGACGGCACCTTCGGCGCCGGCGGCTATACGCGCGCTATCCTGGCGGCTTCGCCCACCTGCACGGTTTGGGCCATCGACCGCGACCCGGTGGTGGTGCCGCTGGCCGACGCGCTGGCGGCGGAGCACCCTGGGCGCCTGCGGCTGGTGCCCGGCCGCTTCGGCGCCATGGACCGCCTGCTCGCGGCCGAGGGCGTGGCCGGGGTCGATGGCGTCGCGCTCGACATCGGGGTGTCGTCGCTGCAGATCGACGATGCGGCGCGCGGCTTCTCGTTCCAGGCGGACGGGCCGCTGGACATGCGCATGGGATCGGATGGGCCCTCCGCCGCCGATCTGGTGAACGAGGCCGACGAGGCGGACCTGTGCCGCATCATCGCCACCCTGGGCGAGGAACGGTACGCCCGCCGCGTGGCCCGGGCCATCGTGGCCGCCCGCACCGAGGCCCCCATCCAGCGCACCGGCCGGCTGGCCGCGGTGGTGCGGGCCGCCATCCCGGGCGCCGCGCGCCAGCAGGCCCGGGACGGCATCGACCCGGCGACCCGCACCTTCCAGGCGCTGCGGCTGCACGTGAACGACGAGCTGGGCGAGCTGAAAGCCGGGCTGGCGGCAGCCGAGCGCCTGCTCGGCCCGGGCGGACGGCTGGCCGTGGTCAGCTTCCATTCGCTGGAAGACCGGCTGGTCAAGACGTTCCTGCGCGACCGGACCGGCGACCGGCCCAATCCGTCGCGCCACCTGCCGGCGGCGGCCAACGACGCCGGGGGCGGTCCCGCCGCGCCCCCCTTCCGCGCCATCGGGCGCAAGGCGCTGCGGCCGGGCGAAGCCGAGGTGGCCGCCAACCCGCGCGCCCGCTCGGCCCGGCTGCGCGTGGCCGAACGCACCGAGGCCCCTTCGACGCAGGGAGGACCGCCATGACCATTCGCGGCACCGCCGCCCTGTGGGGCGTGCTGGCGGTGGCGGCAGCCACCGGCCTGTTCCTGCTCAAGTACGAGGTCATCGCGCTGGAGGGCAAACTTGAGCGCGTGACCGAGGACATCGAGGCCGATCGCCGCGCCATTCATGTCCTGCGCGCCGAGTGGAGCTACCTGAACGAGCCCGACGCGCTGGACCGGCTGGTGGGACGTCACCTGGACCTGGTGCCGGTGGGACCGGAGCGCATGACCGTGCTCGACGCCATCCCGCTGCGGCCGCGCCCGCCGGCGGTCGATCAGGCCGGCGCCGCCCTGCCCTTCGACCCGGTGCGGCCACCCCGGGTGCTCTATCCGGGCACCACCCACGCCATCCCGCTGCCCGGCGAGAAGCCGACGGTGCTCGCGGACGCCGCGACCATGAGGACGGAGCCATGATCCCCACCCTGTTCCGCCGCCAGAAGGATCGCGCCCCGTTCCTCTATCCGGGCGCCGAGATCGGGGCGCTGCCGGGCGACCGGCCGCGCCAGCCGGCGCGCGTCCAGTTGAGCGTGGAGGGTCAGGCCAAGGCGGCGGTCGAGGTCGGCCGCAACCGGCTGGCCATCACGGCCGCCATGTTCGCGATCGCCTTCTGTGTCATCGCGGGGCGGCTGGTGGACCTGATGGCGCTCAACGGCGGCGAGGCGGCGGCCCGCGCCGCCCAGGCCGGCCCCGTGGCCGAGGCCGTGGTGCACCGCGCGGACATCGTGGACCGCAACGGCGTGGTCCTGGCCACCAATCTGCCCACCGCCCATCTGTACGCCGACGCCCAGGCCGTGCTGGACCCGGACGAAGCCGCCCGGCGCCTGCTGGACGTGCTGCCCGACCTGGACTACGCCACCACCCGCAAGCGGCTGGCCTCCGGGCGGCGGTTCATCTACCTGCGCCGCCACCTGACGCCCACGCAGCAGGACGCGGTCCTGCGCCTGGGCCTGCCGGGGCTGGAGTTCGAGCCCGCCGAGCGCCGCGTCTATCCGCAGGGGCATCTCGCCGCCCACGTGCTGGGCGCCACCGACGTGGACAACCGGGGCATCGCCGGCATCGAGCGGGCGTTCCACGACCGTCTCAACGCCGACATGCGGCCCGTGCGCCTGTCGCTCGACGTGCGCGTGCAGCACGCCGTGCGCGACGTGCTGGCGGAGGCCGTGGACCGCTTCAGCGCCATCGCCGGCGTCGGGCTGGTGATGGACGTGAAGACCGGCGAGCTGCTGGCCATGGTCAGCCTGCCCGACTACGCCCCCGAGGCCTACGGTCACGCCCCGGCCGACGCGCGCTTCAACCGCGCGACGCTGGGTGTCTATGAGATGGGAAGCACGTTCAAGCTGCTGAACACCGCGCTCGGCATGGAGGTGGGCGGCTTCCGCCCCACCGACGGCTTCGACGCCACCAAGCCCCTGCGCATGGCCGGGTTCACCATCAACGACTACCACGCCGAGGCCCGCTGGCTGACGGTGGCGGAAATCCTGGTGCATTCCTCCAACATCGGCTCGGCCCAGATGGCCCTGAAGGTGGGCGGCCCGGCCCAGAAGGCGTTCCTGGACCGCCTGGGTCTGCTGTCGCCCTTGTCCATCGAGTTGCCGGAGGCGGGGGCGCCGCTCTATCCCGAGCCCTGGCGGCCCATCAACACCGTGACGATTTCCTACGGCCACGGCGTTGCGGTCACCCCGGTGCATCTAGCCAACGCCATCGCGCCCCTGGTCAACGGCGGCGAATACCGGCCGGCCACGCTGCTGCGGCAGGATCCCGACGCGCCCCCGCCCGGGCGCCGGGTGCTGGCTCCCGCCACGGCCCAGGCCATGCGCGGGCTGATGCGGATGGTCGTGACCGAGGGCACCGGCGGCAAGGCCGACGTGCCGGGCTATCTGGTCGGCGGCAAGACCGGCACGGCGGAGAAGAGCGGCGACGGCGGCTACCGGCGCAAGGCGCTGATGCCCTCGTTCGTGGCGGCCTTCCCGATGGACAACCCGCGTTACGTGGTCCTGGCCATGCTGGACGAGCCCCAGGGCATCAAGGAAACCCACGGCTTCGCGACGGCGGGCTGGAACGCGGCCCCGACGGTGGGCGCGATCATCGCCCGCGTCGCGCCCATCCTGGGTGTGCGGCCGCGCGGCCCGGCCCCCGACCCGACGACCGAGGTGCGGCTCGCCACGGCGGCGGGCGGCGGGACCGGAGGACGGGACCGTGCGCCTCAGTGAGCTTCTGTCGGCGATCCCGGACGCACCCGGGGACGCCGTCCCGACCAACCCCGACACCCGACACGGAGAGAGTGACCCGATCATGACCGGCGGCCCCGACATCACCGCCCCCGCGCGCGCCCCCGACGGCCCGGACATCTCCGGGCTGACGGCGGATTCGCGCGCGGTCGCGCCGGGGTCCCTGTTCGCGGCCCTGCCGGGGCGGCGCGCCGACGGCCGCGCCTTCATCCCCGAGGCGCTGGCGAACGGCGCGGTGGCGGTGCTGGCCCCGGACGGCACCCCGCCGCTGGAGGGCCCGGCGCGCCTCATCACCCACGACAACCCGCGCAAGGCCTTCGCCCGCATGGCGGCGCGGTTCCACGGCCGGCAGCCCGAAACCGTGGCGGCGATCACCGGCACGAACGGCAAGACCTCCACCGCGCTGTTCACCGCCGCCCTGTGGCGCGCGCTGGGCCATGCGGGCGGCAGCCTGGGCACCCTGGGCGCCAGCGCCACGGGCTTTGAGCGGCCGGGCGCCCTGACCACGCCGGACCCGGTGCTGCTGCACGAGATTCTGGCGGGCATGGCGGCGGCGGGCTGCGACCGGCTGGCCATGGAGGCGTCGAGCCACGGCCTCGACCAGTTCCGGCTGGACGGCGTGCGGGTGGCGGCGGCGGCCTTCACCAACCTGACCCACGACCACCTGGACTATCACGGCTCCATGGCGGCCTACCGCGCCGCCAAGACCCGCCTGTTCACCGAGGTGATGGCCCCGGGCGGCACCGCCGTGCTCAACGCGGACTCGCCCCAGAGCGCCGCCCTGGCCCGGGCCTGCGCGGCGCGCTCGGTGGGCGTGATGACCTACGGCCGCGCCGGCGAGGACCTGCGCCTGGACGACGCCCGCCCCACCGCCGGCGGCCAGGATCTGCGCCTGACCGTGCTCGGCCAGCGGGTCGCGGTGCATCTGCCCGTGCCGGGGCTGTTCCAGGCCATGAACGCGCTCGCCGCGCTGGGGCTGGTGATCGCCAGCGGCGCCGATCCGGTGGTCGCGGCCCGCGCGCTGGAGACGCTGGCGGGCGTGCCCGGCCGCATGCAGACGGTGGCCGCCCTGCCCGACGGCGCGCCGGTGTTGGTGGACTACGCCCACACGCCCGACGCCCTGGAGACGGTGCTGCGGGGCCTGCGCCCCCATGCCGCCGGCCGCCTGATCTGCGTGTTCGGCTGCGGCGGCGACCGCGACACCTCCAAGCGTCCGGAGATGGGCGACATCGCCGCACGCCTGGCCGATGTCGCCATCGTCACCGACGACAACCCGCGCACCGAGGACCCGGCCGCCATCCGCGCCGCCATCCTGGCCGCCTGTCCGGGCGGGATCGAGATCGGCGACCGCGCCGCCGCCATCCAGGCCGGCGTGGACATGCTGGCCCCCGGCGACGTGCTGGTGCTGGCCGGCAAGGGTCACGAGCCGGGCCAGACCGTGGGGGACCGGGTGCTGCCCTTCGACGACGCGGCCCAGGCCCGGGCCGCCGTCGCCGCCCGCCTCAACCGGGAGACCGCGTCATGACGCCGTCCGCCGCCGCCAAGGCCGATCCGCCGGCGCCGCTGTGGACAGCGGCGGAGGCCGTGCGCGCCACCGGCGGGCGCACGGACGGGAACTGGCGCGCGTCCGGGGTCTCCATCGACAGCCGGACCGCGCAGCCGGGCGACCTGTTCGTCGCGCTCCAGGGCCCCAGCTTCGACGGGCACGACTTCGTGGCCGCCGCGCTGGAGACCGGGGCCGCCGCCGCCGTGGTCTCGCGCGCGCCGGAGGATGGCGCCTCCGGCATCGATCCCGCCCGCCTGCTGGTGGTCGAGGACACCATGGCGGCGCTGGAGGGGCTCGGCCGCTTCGCCCGCTCGCGCGCCCGGGACGTGCGCGTGGTCGGCGTCACCGGCAGCGTCGGCAAGACCGGCACCAAGGAAATGCTGGCCCTGGCCCTGGCGTCCCTGGGCCCGACGCACGCCACCCAGGGCAATCTCAACAACCACTGGGGTGTTCCGCTGACGCTGGCCCGGATGCCGGCCGACAGCCGTTTCGCCGTCATCGAGATGGGCATGAACCACGCCGGCGAGATCGCGCCCCTGTCCCGGATGGCGCGCCCCGACGTGGCGGTCATCACCGCCATTGCCCCGGCGCATATCGAGCATCTGGGCTCGGAAGAGGCCATCGCCGACGCCAAGGCCGAGATGTTCGAGGGCCTCGCCACCGGCGGGACCGCCATCCTGCCGCGCGACAGCCGCCATTATCGCCGCCTGCGCCGGGCCGCGCTGGCGGCGGGCGCGGGGAAAACGGTCGGCTTCGGCGATCATGTGGAGTCCACCGCCCGCCTGCTGGACGTGGCCCTGGACCCGGGCAACGTGCGGGTGTTCATGATCTCCGACGGCGCGCCGCTGGGCTACCGCCTGGGCGCGGACGGCCGGCACTGGGCCGTCAACAGTCTGGCCGTGATCGCCGCCGTGCAGGCCCTGGGCGTCGATCCGGTGGCGTGCCTGGGTGGGCTCGGTCGGGTCCGCCCGCCGAAGGGGCGGGGGGCCCGCCAGGATGTCGTCGTGCCCGGCGGCACCGCGCACCTGATCGACGAGAGCTACAACGCCAGCCCGGCGGCGGTGCGCGCCGCCCTGGGCACGCTGGCCATGGTCCGCCCGGGCAAGACCGGGCGCCGCATCGCGGTGCTGGGCGACATGCTGGAACTGGGCGAAGCCGGCCCCGCGCTGCACGCGGGTCTGGCGGCGGCCCTCACGGACCACCGGATCGACACCGTGTTCACGGCCGGGCCGCTGATGGGCCATCTGGACGCCATCCTGCCGGAGAGACTGCGCGGCGGTCACGCCGCCTCGGCCGCCGATCTGGCGCCCCGGGTGGCGGCGGCCCTGCGGCCCGGCGACGTGGTCATGGTCAAGGGCTCGCTCGGCAGCCGCATGAGCACGGTGGTGCAGGCCATCCTGAATCCGGCGAACGCCGCCGACACACCAAAGGACGACAGCGCGGCCTGACCTCGGCCGCTCCCGATTGAACAGACGACTGACACCGGAACACACCGTAGATGCTGTATTACCTCGCCCAGTTTTCGGACCAGTTCGGCGCGCTGAACGTCTTCCGCTATCTGACGTTCCGCACCGGCGGCGCGGTCATGACCGCGCTGCTGGTGGCGTTCGTGTTCGGCCCGCGCATCATCCGGTGGCTGCGCAGCCGGCAGACCAACGGCCAGCCCATCCGCGACGACGGCCCCGAAAGCCACCTGCTGACCAAGCAGGGCACGCCGACCATGGGCGGGGTCATGATGCTGCTGGGGGTCGCGGCCGGCACCCTCCTGTGGGCGGATCTGTCCAGCGGCTACGTCTGGGCCGTGCTGGTGCTGACGCTGGGCTACGGCGGCCTCGGGTTCGCCGACGACTACCTGAAGGTCACCCGGCGCCACCACGGCGGCCTGCCGGGCCGCTCCAAGCTGATCGGGCAGGTGGGACTGGCGACCCTGGTGGGCATCTGGATCGTCTGGCTGGGCGATCCCTCGGACAACACCAGCCTTGCGTTTCCGTTCCTCAAGGACCTGCTGATCGACCTGGGCTGGGTCTACATCGCCTTCGCGGTGTTCGTGATGGTGGGGGCGTCCAACGCGGTCAACCTGACCGACGGCCTGGACGGGCTGGCCATCGTGCCCGTCATCATCGCCGCCGGGGTGTTCACGCTGATCGCCTATCTGGTCGGCAACGCGGTGTTCTCGAACTACCTGCAGATCCACCACGTCCCCGGCACCGGCGAACTGGCCGTGTTCCTGGGCGCCCTGATCGGGGCCGGCATCGGATTCCTCTGGTTCAACGCCCCGCCGGCCATGGTGTTCATGGGCGACACCGGCTCGCTGGCCATGGGCGGCGCGCTGGGCGCCATCGCCGTGGTCACCAAGCACGAGATCGTGCTGGCCATCGTCGGCGGGCTGTTCGTGCTGGAAACGATCTCGGTGATCGTCCAGGTCGCCAGCTTCAAGCTCACCGGCAAGCGGGTGTTCCGGATGGCGCCGCTGCACCACCATTTCGAGAAGAAGGGGTGGGCCGAACCCACCATCGTCATCCGCTTCTGGATCATCGCCATGATTCTGGCGCTGATCGGCCTGTCCACCCTCAAGCTTCGCTGAACCCTCGGAGGTCCCCGCCGTGATTCCCGTCTACACCTTCGCTCTGGAGCCGGTCGCCGTCATGGGCCTGGGAAGGTCCGGTCTGGCGACCGCGCGCGCGCTGATGGCGGGCGGCGCCAAGGTGATGGCGTGGGACGACGCCCCGGACCGGCGCGCCGCCGCCGAAGAGGCCGGCATCCCGCTGGCCGACCTGACCACGGCGGATCTGTCGGGCGTGCGGGTGGCGGCCTGGAGCCCGGGCATCCCCCACACCTCCCCGAAGTCCCATCCCGTGGCCAACCGCCTGCGCGACGCCGGGGTGCCGCTGGTCTGCGACATCGAACTTCTGGTGCGCGCCCGCACGGCGGCCTTCTACGTCGGCGTCACCGGCACCAACGGCAAGTCCACCACCACCAGCCTGATCGGCCACATCCTGCGCCACGCCGGCCAGGCGCCGCAGGTGGGCGGCAATCTGGGCGCGCCCGCCCTGGACCTGGAGCCGGTGTCGCCCTTCGGGACCTATGTGCTGGAGCTGTCGAGCTATCAGCTTGAACTGGTGCCCTCGCTGGTCTGCGACGTGGCGGTGCTGCTCAACGTCACCCCCGATCACCTGGACCGGCACGGCGGCATGGAAGGCTACATCGCCGCCAAGCGCCGGATCTTCGAGGGCGTGATGCCGCCCCGCAGGGTCTGCATCGGGCTGGACGACACCATCTGCCGCAACATGCACGCCGAGATGACCCGGCAGGACAGCCGCGACCTGATCCCGTTCGCCGCCGGACGGGCCGCGCCGGGCGGGGTGTGCGCCAAGGACGGCGTGCTGGTGGACGACATCGACGGCAAGGCGGCCAAGGTGCTGGACCTGACCGGGCTGCCCGCCCTGGCCGGCGAACACAACTGGCAGAACGCGGCCGCCGCCTATGCCGCCTGCCGCGCCCGGGGTGTCGCACCGGGGGTCATCGCCCAGGCGCTGCGCACCTTCCCGGGCCTCGCCCACCGTCACGAGACCGTGGCCACCGTCGATGGCGTGCTGTTCGTCAACGACAGCAAGGCCACCAACGCCGAGGCGGCGGAAAAGGCCATCCTGTGTCACGAGGACATCTACTGGATCGCCGGCGGCCAGCCCAAGGCGGGCGGCATCGACCGCCTGGAACCGCACCTGGACCGCATCGTCCACGCCTATCTGATCGGCGAGGCGGCGGAGGCGTTCGGCGACTTCCTGGAGGCCCGGGACGTGCCCGTCTCGATGTGCGGCACGCTGGATGCGGCCGTGGATCTGGCCTTCCAGCACGCCCTGGATGACGAGGAGGAGGCGCCCGTCGTGCTGCTCTCCCCGGCCTGCGCATCGTTCGACCAGTTCAAGGACTTCGAGGCGCGCGGTGATGCCTTCAAGGCGCTGGTGGCCGAGTTGGCGGCCGATGCCGAGGCGGAGATCGAGGACCTGGAGGAGGACGACGCGGACGCATACGACGACGACGACGACGAGGACCAGGACGAGGACACCGGCGAGGTGCGGCCATGAGCGTGCGCCGCCGCCCCGACATGACCCCGGCGAGCGCCGCCCCCGGCGGCGGCCTGGCGCCGCCGCCCGCCCCCTCGGCGGGCACGGGCGGTCCGGCGCGCCGGCTGCGCTACCGCGCGGGCGACGGCAGCGTCATCGGGCGCTGGTGGGGCTCGGTCGATCATCTGATGCTGGTCACGGTCGCGCTGCTGGCGATCATCGGCGTGGTGCTGATCCTGGCCGCCGGTCCACCCGCCGCGCAGCGCATCGACGCCCAGATCTTCCACTTCGTGCGCCGCCAGATGGTGTTCGTGCCGCTGGGCCTGGTGCTGCTGTTCGCGGTCTCGCTGCTGTCCCCCCGGGGCGTGCGACGGCTCGCCGTGATCGGGTTCGGCGGCATGCTGGGCCTGCTCGCCCTCACCCCCCTGATCGGGCCGGAGATCAACGGCGCCACCCGCTGGTTGACCCTGGCCGGCTTCACGCTGCAGCCGTCCGAGATCGTCAAGCCCTTCTTCGCCGTCGTGGTGGCCTGGATGCTGGCCGCCGGGGCCCAGTCGGAGGAAGTGCCGGGCCTCGCCATCTCCATGGGGCTGGCCGTGGTCGTGGCCGGCCTGCTGCTCAGCCAGCCGGACGTGGGCATGACCCTGGTCATCGCCGCCATCTGGTGCGCCCAGGTGTTCATGGCCGGGCTGTCCCTGGTGTGGGTGGGGCTGATCGCGGTGCTGGGACTGGCCGGCGTGGTCGCCGCCTATTTCCTGTTCCCGCACGTGTCCTACCGCGTGGACCGCTTCCTGGACCCGGAGAGCGGCGACAACTACCAGATCATCCAGTCCATGAAGGCGTTCACCGAGGGCGGCCTGTTCGGGCGTGGCCCCGGCGAGGGCCGGGTCAAGGAGAACCTGCCGGACGCCCACACCGACTTCATCTTCGCCGTCGCGGGCGAGGAATTCGGCCTGCTGCTGTGCCTGCTGGTGGTCGCGCTGTTCGCGGGGCTCATCATCCGCGCCCTGGTGCGCGCCCAGGACACCCGCGACCTGTTCATCATGCTGGCGGTGGGCGGCCTGTCGGTCCAGCTCGCCATGCAGACCATCATCAACATGGCCTCCAGCCTGAACCTGATGCCGACCAAGGGCATGACGCTGCCGTTCCTGAGCTACGGCGGTTCCTCCATGGTGGGCGTGGCGCTGGCCACGGGCATGATCCTGGCGCTGACGCGCCGGCGCGGCCGGACGGAGGAGCGGCCATGACGTCGGCGATGACCGGACCGCCCTTCATCCTCATCACCGCCGGGGGCACCGGCGGCCACGTGTTTCCCGCCGAGGCGCTGGCGGCGGTGCTGGAGGCGCGCGGCTGCCGGCTCGGGTTCATGACCGACGACCGGGGCGCGGGCCACGGCGGCGCACTGGGGCGGTTGCAGACCTGGCGGCTGTCGGCCGGCGGCATCGCGGGCCTGAGCGCGCGGAGCCGCGTCCGGGGCGTGTTCCGGCTGGCGCGGGGAGCCTTCCAGGCGTGGCGGCTGATGGGCAAACTGAAGCCGGACGCGGTGGTCGGCTTCGGCGGCTATGCGGCGGTGCCGGGCGTGGCCGCGGCCCTCTGGCGCGGGCGGCCGATCCTGATCCACGAGCAGAACGGCGTGCTGGGCCGCGCCAACCGGCTGTTCGCCGGCCGCGTGGACGCCATCGCCACCGCCCTGCCGCAGACGCGCCACCTGCCCGAGGGCAAGGGCCGCCACGTGGGCAACCCGGTGCGCCCGGCCACGCTGGCGGTGCGCGACGTGCCCTATGCCGCGCCGACCGGCGATGGCCCCATCCGTCTGCTCGTCACCGGCGGCAGCCAGGGGGCGCGGGCGCTCACCGATCTGGTGCCGGCCGCGCTGGCGGGGCTGCCCGACGACCTGCGCGCCCGCCTGCGCGTGGCCCAGCAGTGCCGGCCCGAGGACCTGGAGCGCGCCCGCGGGATCTATGCGGACGCCGGTATCGAGGCCGAGACGGCAGCGTTCTTCGACGACATCCCGGCGCGGCTGGCCAGCGCGCATCTGGTGATCTGCCGGGCCGGGGCCTCGACCGTCGCGGAACTGACCTGCGCCGGTCGCCCGGCGGTGCTGATCCCGTATCCGCACGCCACCGACGACCACCAGACCGCCAACGCCCGCGCCCTGGAAGACGTCGGCGCCGGCTGGCTGGAGCCCCAGGCCGAGCTGACCGCCGGCGCCCTGTCGGTGCGGCTGGCGGGCCTGCTGGCCGAGCCGGGCACCCTGGCCGCCACCGCCGCCCGCGCCCACGCGCTGGGCCGCCCCGACGCCGCCGAGCGCCTCGCCGATCTGGCGCTCTCCGTCGCCACCCATGGCAAGGAAAGGGCCGCCGCATGAGAGCCCTGCCCCTCGACATCGGCCCCATCCACTTCGTGGGCATCGGCGGCATCGGCATGAGCGGCATCGCCGAGGTGCTGCACAACCTGGGCTATGCCGTCCAGGGCAGCGACATCGCCGAGAACGCCAACGTCAAGCGCCTGCGCGACCTGGGGATTTCCATCGCCATCGGCCACGACGCCGCCAACCTGGGCGAGGCGCAGGTGGCCGTGATCTCCTCGGCCGTCAAGCCGGGCAACCCGGAGGTGGACGCCGCCCGCGCCCGCCTGGTGCCGGTGGTGCGCCGCGCCGAGATGCTGGGCGAGCTGATGCGCCTGAAGTGGGCCGTCGCCATCGGCGGCACCCACGGCAAGACCACCACCACGTCCATGGTGGCCGCCATCCTGGAAGCGGCGGGGCTCGACCCCACCGTCATCAACGGCGGCATCATCAACGCACGCGGCACCAACGCCTATCTGGGTCACGGCGACTGGATGGTGGTGGAGGCCGACGAGAGCGACGGCACCTTCACCAAGCTGCCGGCGACCATCGGCGTGGTCACCAACATGGACCCCGAGCACCTGGACTTCTACGGCTCGTTCGAGCGCATGCGGGACGCCTACAAGACCTTCGTGCAGAACCTGCCGTTCTACGGCTTCGCCGCCATGTGCATCGACCATGCCGAGGTGCAGTCGCTGATCCCCGAGGTGCTGGACCGCAAGATCGTCACCTACGGCTTCAGCCCGCAGGCGGACATCCGCGGCATCAACCTGAGGCTGGGGCCGGACGGCGGGCGCTTCGACGTGTTCGCCACCGACCGCATCAGCGGCACCACGGAAACGCTGGCGGACATGCACCTGCCCATGTTCGGGCGTCACAACGTGCAGAACGCCCTCGCCGCCGTGGCCATCGGCCGCGAAATGGGCCTGGGGACGGACGTCATCCGCCAGGGTCTGGCCGGCTTCGGCGGCGTGCGGCGGCGCTTCACCCGCACGGGCGTGGTCAACGGCGTGTCGATCATCGACGATTACGGCCACCACCCGGTCGAGATCGCGGCCGTGCTGAACGCCGCCCGCGACGTGGTCGGCCAGCACCGGGTGATCGCCGTGGTCCAGCCGCACCGCTACAGCCGCCTGAAGGCGCTGTTCGAGGACTTCTGCACCTGCTTCAACGACGCCGACGAGGTGGTGGTGGCGCCGGTCCATGCGGCGGGGGAATCCCCCATCGAGGGTGTGGGCCGCGACGCCCTGGTGGAGGGCCTGCGCGCCCGGGGCCTGCGCACGGTCACGCCGCTGGACGGCCCGGAGGCGCTGGCGCCCCTGATCGCCCGCCTGGCCAGGCCCGGCGACATGGTTGTGTGCCTGGGCGCGGGCACCATCTCCGCCTGGGCCAACGCGCTGCCCGGTCAGCTTGAGGCCCTGGGCGCTCCGGAGGAAGGGCGCGCATGATGATCGCTCCCCGCACCGCGCCCGAGGGGCACCTGATCCAACGGCTGCCGTCCGTGCGCGGACGCCTGCGGGCGGACGCCGCGCTGGCGGCCGTCACCTGGTTCCGGGTCGGCGGCCCGGCCGAGGTGCTGTTCCGCCCCGCCGACGCCGAGGATCTGGCGGCCTTCCTGGCGGAGACTCCGCGCGCGGTGCCGATCACGGTGATCGGGGTGGGCTCCAACCTGCTGGTGCGCGACGGCGGCGTGCGCGGCGTTGTGGTCCGGCTGGCCGGCGGCTTCGCCGATGTGCGGGTGCTGGAGGGCGACCGCATCGAGGCCGGCTGCGCCGCGCTCGACGCCACCGTGGCCAAGGTGGCCCGCGACGCCGGGCTGGGCGGGCTGGAGTTCCTCTCCGGCATTCCGGGTTCGATCGGCGGCGGCCTGCGCATGAACGCCGGCGCCTACAGCCGCGAGATGAAGGACATCCTGGTGTCGGTCCGCGCGGTGGACCGGGACGGCCGCCTGTTCGAGGTGCCGGCCCAGGACCTGGGTCTGGCCTATCGCCACACCAGCGCGCCGACGGACTGGATCTTCGTCTCCGCCGTGCTCCAGGGCCGGCCCGACCACCCCGCCGATATCACCCGGCGCATGGACGCGATCCAGAGCGAGCGGTCCTCCAGCCAGCCGGTGCGCGGTCGCACGGGCGGCTCGACCTTCGCCAATCCCCCGAACGCCAAGGCCTGGGAACTGATCGACCGGGCCGGCTGCCGGGGCCTGCGCTGGGGCGGCGCCCAGGTGTCAGAGAAGCACTGCAACTTCCTGCTCAACACCGGCGGAGCCACGGCCACCGACCTGGAGGAACTGGGCGAGGAGGTGCGCCGCCGCGTTCAGGCCGCCAGCGGCGTGGACCTGCGCTGGGAGATCCGCATCATCGGCGAGCCCGCGGCCCCGGACCAGGGAGGCACGCCATGAGCCGCCGCGTGACCGTTCTGATGGGCGGCTATTCCGCCGAGCGCGACGTCTCGCTGAACAGCGGCGCGGCGGCCGCCAAGGCGCTGACCGCCGAGGGCTACACCGTCGCCACCCTCGACGTGCCGCGCGATCCGGTGGCCTTCGTCACCGCCCTGCGCGAGACCGGCCCGGAGGTGGTGTTCAACGCCCTGCACGGCCGCTTCGGCGAGGACGGCCGCATCCAGGGCATCCTGGACATTCTGGGGCTGCCCTACACGCACTCCGGGGCGCTCGCCAGCGCCATGGCCATGGACAAGCCCACGGCCAAGGCCGCCTTCGCCGCCGCCGGCATCCCGGTGGCCGCCGACGTCATCGTCGGGCCGGACGCCTTCGCCGATCCGCAGGCGGAGCCCATGGCCCGGCCCTACGTCATCAAGCCGCTCAACGAGGGCTCCAGCGTGGATGTCTACGTGGTGCTGGAGGACAGCAACCTGCCGGAGCACCTGCGCACGGACTGGCCGTTCGGCCGCCGCGCCATGGTCGAGCAGTTCATCCCCGGCCGCGAGCTGACCGTCTCGGTCATGGGCGAGGGCGCCGAGGCCCGCCCCATGGCGATCACCGAGATCACCACCCGGCGCGGCTTCTACGACTACGACGCCAAGTACGTGACCGGCGGCTCGCGGCACATCCTGCCGGCGGACCTGCCCGAGGGCATCGCCGCGCGCTGCCTGGACCTGTCGGCCCGGGCGCATCGGGCGCTCGGCTGCCGGGGGGTGAGCCGCGCCGACCTGCGCCTGGACGGCGAGGCCCTGTACGTGCTGGAGGTCAACACCCAGCCCGGCATGACGGCCACGTCCCTGGTGCCGGAGCAGGCCGCCCATGTGGGCATTCCGTTTCCCGCGCTGTGCGCCTGGATGGTGGAGGCCGCGACATGCGATGGCTAGGACTGGGCCCGCGCGGGACCAAGCCCCCGGCGCGCGGCAAGAAGACCACCGCCCCGACCAAGGGACGCGGCCGGAGCACCACCAGCCGGCGACGCACCGCGTCGCGTCGTCCCGATTGGGCCGGCATGGGGCGCACCCTGCGGCTGGCCGGCGTGCTGGTCGCCGTGGTGACGGTCTCGGCCGGCGCCGCCTGGGTCTGGCAGTCGGGCATGATCGGCCGCCAGATCGACGCCACCGCCGCCGCGCTGGAGCGGTTCGCCTCGCGCGGCGGGCTGGTGGTGCGCTCGGTCACCGTGGAGGGCCGGGCCCGCACCGGCCGCGCCCGCCTGCTGGCCGCCCTGGGCACCGGCCGGGGCGAGCCGATCCTGAACTTCGATCCTCAGACCGCCCGCGCGCGGGTTGAGGCCCTGCCCTGGGTGCTGTCGGCGCGCGTGGAGCGACGCCTGCCCGACGCCATCCACGTGGTGCTGACCGAGCGCGAGCCGCTGGCCCTGTGGCAGCGCGCCCCCGAAACCTACGCCGTGATCGACCGCATGGGCACACCCCTGAACGTGGACGCCAGCCCCTTCGGCGCCCTGCCCGTGATCGTGGGGCGGGACGCCCCGCCCGCCGTGCCCGGCCTGCTGGCCATGCTGGCCACCGAGCCGGACCTGCTGGGCCGGGTGCGCGCCGCCACCTTCGTCGGCGGGCGACGCTGGACCCTGCACCTTGACAGCTTCGGGGCGGACGCCATCGACGTCCGTCTGCCCGAGCAACAGCCGCTGGTCGCCTGGCGGCGGCTGGCCGAACTGAACCGCGAGGGCCGGCTGCTCGCCCTCGACATCGACATGGTGGACCTGCGTCTGCCCGATCGCCTGGTGGTGCGCCCGCGCGTGCCGCTGGAAACCGGGCCCGGCATGCCCTCGACCCCCTCGGATGCCCGGCGCGTGCCGGTCTCCGGCCCTGCACAGGATACATGACGACGATGCTGCTGTTCAGCCGCACCGACCGCGACACTTCGGGCGAAAGCGCCCCCACCCCGCTCAAGCGGCGGGGGGGGCTGATCGCCGCGCTCGACGTGGGCACGACCAAGGTCGCCTGCCTGATCGCCCGCGCCGACGACGACGGCGGGGTGCCGCGCGTGCTGGGCATCGGCCACCACCGCTCGCGCGGGGTGCGGGGCGGCCGCGTGGCCAATCCCGACGAGGTCGAGGCGGCGATCCGCAACGCGCTGGAGTCCGCCGAGGACATGGCCGGCGAGCGCGTGGACGGTGTGGTGGTCGCCGTCACCGGCGGCGCGCCGGAGAGCGAGCGCATCGACGTGGAGATGGACGTCTCGGGCCACGAGGTCCGCGATTCCGACATGCGCCGCGTGCTGTCCTGCGTCGGCCAGCACCCGCGCGACCCGGACCGGGAGCTGATCCACTGCATCCCCGTGGGCTACAGCCTGGACGGCGTGGATAACGTATTGGACCCGCGCGGCATGTACGGCGAGCGGCTGGGCGCGCGCATCCATCTGGTGAGCGCCGCCAGCGGCCCGCTGCGCAACCTGACCACGGTCATCGAGCGCTGCCGCCTGGACGTGGACGGGCGCGTGGCCGCGCCCTACGCCGCCGGTCTGGCGAGCCTGGTGGAGGACGAGCGCGACCTGGGGGCCACCGTCATCGACATGGGCGGCGGCACCACGTCGGTCGCCGTGTTCCTGGGCGGGCACGTGATCCACGTCGGGGTGATCGCCGTCGGCGGCGGTCACGTGACCAACGACATCGCCCAGGGTCTCTCAACGCCGCTGGCCAGCGCCGAGCGGCTCAAGACCATGTACGGCGGCGTCCTGGCCTCGCCGGCGGACAGCCGGGAGATCCTGCGGGTTCCCCTGGTGGGCGAGGACGAGGACCAGCCGTCGCAGGAGATCCCCCGGTCCTACCTGGTGCAGATCATCCGGCCGCGGGTGGAGGAAACCCTGGAGCTGGTGCGCGCGCACCTGGAGGCCGCCGGCGTGGATCGCGTCGCCGGCCGGCGGGCGGTGCTCACCGGCGGCGCCAGCCAGATGCCCGGCATGCGGGAACTGGCGGAGCAGATCCTGGACAAACAGGTCCGGCCCGGGCGGCCCATGCGGCTGCGCGGGCTGGCGGACAGCGTGGCGGGCCCCGCCTTCGCCACCTGCGCCGGGCTGGTGAGCCACGCCGTTCAGGACCAGGTCGAGCGTCCCATGCTCGACGAGCCCCCGCGCGCGGGCGGCGTCTTCGGGCCGGTCAACCGGATCGGTCGCTGGCTGAAGGAGAATTTCTGATGACCCATCGCGGCGACGACCTCTTTGGCACCCCGGACCCGGCCGCCCCGCAGGGCGACGGCGACGGACCGACCCAGACCCCGAATTTTCCGGACCGGCCGGGCGATCCGGTCCGGGCGGAGGCCGCCCCCGGCCTTCCGCCTTTGGTTTCTCCCCATTGCGAAGAACGCCAAGACCGAGAAACGGTCCAGGACTCCGGCACAGAGCAGAGCGAACCCCTGAGCGGGCAGACCCCGCAGGACACCAATGAAGGGCCCGCCCAAGCGCGCCCGCCCCACGAAAAGACACGGACGGAGGCAGTTATGAGCATCAATCTTGGCGTCCCCGAAGACATCGAGCCATCGATGAAGCCCCGCATCACGGTCATCGGCGTCGGCGGCGCCGGTGGCAACGCGGTCAACAACATGATCGAGGCCCATCTGGAGGGCGTCGATTTCGTCGTGGCCAACACCGACGCCCAGGCGCTGGCCCAGGCCCGCACCGACCGGCGCGTTCAACTGGGCGGCGAGACCACCCACGGCCTCGGCTCCGGGGCGCGCCCCGACATCGGCCGCGCCGCCGCCGAGGAGAGCTATGACGCCATCTCGACGGAGTTGAAGGGCAGCCACATGTGCTTCATCACCGCCGGCATGGGCGGCGGCACCGGCACCGGCGCGGCCCCCGTGGTGGCGCGATGCGCGCGCGACATGGGCATCCTGACCGTCGGCGTGGTCACCAAGCCGTTCCAGTTCGAGGGCACCCACCGCATGCGCCTGGCGGAAGGCGGCATCGACGAGCTGGCCCAGTACGTGGACACGCTCATCATCATCCCGAACCAGAACCTGTTCCGGGTGGCGAACGAGAAGACCACCTTCTCCGATGCCTTCAAGATGGCCGACAACGTGCTGTACGCCGGCGTGCGCTCGGTCACCGACCTGATGATCATGCCGGGCCTCATCAACCTGGACTTCGCCGACGTCCGCACGGTCATGATGGACATGGGCCGCGCCATGATGGGCACCGGCGAGGCCAGCGGCGAGAACCGCGCCATCGAGGCCGCCGAGGCCGCCATCGCCAACCCGCTGCTGGAAGAGACCTCCATGCGCGGTGCGCGCGGCGTGCTCATCAACATCACCGGCGGCAACGACATGACGCTGTACGAGGTGGACGAGGCCGCCAACCGGGTGCGCGAGGAGATCAAGTGCGAGGACGCCAACGTGATCTTCGGCTCCTGCCTGGACGGCAGCGTCGAGGGCACCATGCGCGTCTCGGTGGTCGCCAGCGGCATCGACGCCGCCACCCAGGCGCGCCCGCGCGACGAGCGGGACGCCGCCAACGGCGGCGGCTTCGGCCTCGGTCTGGCGGCCGGGCGGGCCGTCATCGGCGGCGAGGGCGGCGCCTCCAAGGAGCGCGAGAACCGTCCCGCCGCCCAGGTCGCGCCGGCCGCGCCGGCCGCGCGCGAGGCGACGGCCCACGCCCGCGAGGCGGAACCGCGCGTGCTCGACGACACCGCGTCGGACCTGCGGGGCGGCGACATGGTGGACCCGGCGGCCGTGCTGGACAGCGACGCGCCGACGCCCCGCCGCGCGGCGGAGCCCCAGGCCCGGCCCGAGCCGGCGCAGGGGACCTCCGGCGGAGCGCGCCCGGCGGCGGCGTCCCACGGCGGCCACGGCAGCCATGGCGGGTCCGGCGGCGCGCCCACCCGGCCCGCCTACCCCGCGCAGCACACCCGGCAGGCGGGCGGCAATCCCGGGGTCTTCATCCCGCAGCCCGCCGCGCAACCGCCGGTGGCCTCGGCCGGTCGCCTGACGCCGCCCACGGCCAGCGCCCCGGGTGGCCAGCCGCACGGCGGCACCCATGGCTACGGCCACGCGGACACCCCGCCGCCGGTGACCGGGCAGACCGCGCTGGACCGTCACGCCCAGCAGCGGCCCACCCTGTCCCGTCCGGCCCAGCAGCCGCAAGCCGCCCGTCCGGGCCTGCAGCCGGGCCTGCACGTGGCCTCGGAACAGCCGTCCGGCCGGCGCGACTCCGGCGGCTATGAGGTGCGCGAGTACCGCGCCGACCCGCGCGACCGGCAGGACCGGGCCGACTCCCACGACCGGCAGGACCAGGAGCGGCGGGGTCAGCGGCCGTCCCTGTTCCAGCGCATGACCGGCTTCGGCCGCGCCCGCGCCGAGGAAGAGGAGCGCGAGCGCGAGCGCGAGGCGGCCCTGGAGCGGGTGCGCGCCCGATCCCGCCAGCACGCCGAGTCGCAGGGCGAGGACCAGCGGCCCATGACCGTCAACCCGGAGGACCGGCCGGTCTCCTCGCAGCACCGCGAGGACCAGTTGGAAATTCCGGCGTTCCTGCGCCGTCAGGCGAACTGATCGGCCGGGCGGAAAGCGAACCGGCCGCCTCGGGACCCCACGCCCGAGGCGGCCGCGCCGCATCCCGGGTCCGGTCCGTCCCGATCCCACCGTTTCGGTCTCGCCCCGGACCGGGCTAGACTTCGACCTCTGTTGACCGGATCGGCCGGCGCGCCGGACCCCGCGACGCCCGCCGGCCGGGTTCACCCCAGGGGAGCCCCTGCCGACCATGGCGCGACCGTCGTTCCGAGCCCGCCATTCCGGCCCCCGGCCGGACACGATGCCGCGCCGGTCGCGGCATCGCTGGATGGCGCTCGGCCTGATCGTCGCCTCGCCGCTGGCCGGGACCGCCCTGGCCGCCTGGATGGTGCCCGAGGGCGCGGCCCCATCCCCCGGGGGGGGCCACGCCACGCCGGTCGCCACCGCGGCCCACCAGGAGACCGCCACCCGTCCCGTCGCCGACGCCCTGCTGGAGCAGGCGCAAGCGGAGGTCCTGCGTCTGACCGGCGTGCTCTCCACGGCGCGTCAGGGCCGCGCCGCCGCCCCCACCCACACGCACGCGGCCTGGGATCGGGCGATCGCCGCCCTGATGGAGGCCCGCGCGCGCCACGCCCGCATCGTTGGCGATCTGGCGCCCGATCCGGGCGCCGTGGACGCCGCCCGCGTCACCGCGCTGGATGCCGAGGCCCGGGCCGCCCGCGAGGCCACCCGGCGCGCGGGCGACCTGCTGACCGCCGCCCGGTCGGCCCCACCCCCGGCATCCCCGCCCGCGACGGCCCCGCCAGAGGCCCCGGCGACTCCGGCGCTGTCGGCCCCCGCGCCGGTCGCGACCGCACCGCCGCCGCCGCCGTCCACCGTCCCCGCCCCGGACGCGGCGCCGGCCCCGTCCCGGGCCACCCCGCCATCCCGGCCGGCGGCCGATGCCCTGGACCCGCCGCCGCCGGTCGGACCCGGCCCGGCGCTGCCGCCACCGGCCGCGCGTCGGGCCGCCCTGGAGTCGGGCGGCCCCCCCATCCCGCCGCCGCCGTCGCGGGACCCGCCCGAGGACACGGTTCGGGTGACATCGAGCGGGCTGGTGGACAACCTGGGCCGCACCCTGCCCTCGCCGCCGTCCGTGCTGGTCACCGGACTGGCGGCGCTGCCCCTGGACTCCGGACCCTTCCGGCCGGGCGGACCGGCGGACTGGGAGCCGGCCACCTTCCCCATCATGCGGCCGCGCGGCGATCCGGCCGTGTCCGTGCATCCGGACTTCGCCGGCCCCACGCCATCCCCGGCCGAGACCCGCCCCACGGGTCCGGCGCTGATGACCGGGGGCGGCCCCCTGGTGCCTCGGGACGACCTGCTGCCGCCGGACGCCGATCAGGCCCGCGCGGCGCTGGACGGTCCCCGGTCGCCGGATCCCGCGCCCGAACCCGCGCCTGTGCCCGACCCGTCTCCGGTCGCGGCGCCCACGCCCACGCCCGCGCCTGAAGCGCCGCCGCCGCCCCAGGCCACGGCCGTGCAGCCCTTCCAGGCGGTGCCGCCCGGTGTGGCGGACCCGAACGACCCGGCGGCCCGCGAGACCTTCGAGCGATTCCGGCGCCTCGCCGACCGGGTGTCGGCGCAAACGGACAAGGCCCGCGACATTCTGGCCCAGATCGACCCGGTGCGCGCCGACCTCTCGCAGCGCATCCAGCGCATCGCGGAGACCGACCCGCGCCGCGCCGGGCTGCTGTCGGTGCGCGAAACCATCGACGCCGCCGAGGTCCACATGGTCGCCGCCGTCGAGCGCTTCGAGGCGCTGGCCCATCAGCTCGACTTCGTGCTGAGCGGCGCGGCCCCGGCGCGCTCCGCCTGGACGCCCCGCGATGCCGCCCGGCAGGCCATGGCCGCCGGCGCCGAGGCCGACCAGGGCGTCAACGGCCTGCGCCGGGCCATGGCCCAGTTCGAAGCGGTGATGACGGGCGCCGCCAGCCCGCGCGAGTGAGCCCCCTTCCCCTGGCGGCGGGCCGGACCTATGGTATTCTCCAGGATCGGACCGCCGCACGCGGTTCCACTGGTTCGCATGAGGGGGGCACCCGCCATGGCCGACGAGACCCGGGATCAGGACACCCAGCCCGACGCCGAGACCACCGCCACGGACAAGGGCCGTCCGCCCAGCGCCGCCTCGCGGGTGCTGGAGGCCCTGAACGGCCCCAAGGACGCGGCGAAAGACCCGCTGGAGATGATGATCGCCATCTTCAAGGATCCGGATTTCTCTGAAGAGGAAAAGATGCTGCTCTACCGCCTGTCCAGCGAGCGGTTCCGCAACCGGCGCCGGATGGCCTACATCTCGCTGTATATGATGGTGGGCGCGACGGTGTTCCTGGGCCTGCTCATCCTGATCGAGGGCCTGGGCGGCGGCACCGGCTTTTCGGCCCTGATCGAGAAGCACACCAATATTCTGGTGTGGCTGGGCGGGTTCTTCACCTCGATCATCGCGTTCTATTTCGGCGCCTCCACCCTGCGTCCGTCGAGCTGAGGATCAGACGGCCCAGCGGAACACGCTGCGGGTGCCGCGCTGGTCGCCCAGCGCGCTCATCAGGGCGCGGCCGGCCGGCGTGACCTGACCCCGGGCGTCGATCCAGGACCGGCGGTGGGCCAGGTCGCGCGGGGATTCCCCGGTGCCGATGCTGAGCTGATGGGCGACGGACAGAAGGCCCGCCTCGGTTTGAACGTCTGTGGTCGTCATGGCGCATACTCCCATTCTGGGGCAACCGCCTTTGCCAAGGCCGTTGAAGACCGTGGCAGGCCGGCTGCCGCAGGTCGAGGGCAGGATCGCCCGGACCCTCGATGTCTATCAGGGAGGCGCTGATACCGGGCTGAGAGCCGCCGTCAGGCGCCCGTCAGCCGACCAGCATCTGACCGATCACGCCGATCTGGAAGCCCAGCACCGCGCCCAGCGGCGGCGCCCAGGCCCGGCGCAGGCGGGCAGCGGGGGCGATGTCCTGGAAGGTCAGGTAGAGGATGCCGCCCGAGGCCACGAGCGTGATCGCGCCCAGGGTCTGCGGTCGGTCGGCGAGCCACAGCAGGCCGCCCAGCGCCGCCAGCGGCCCCAGCAGCGCGCACCCGGCCATCAGCGCCAGACCCGCCCGCTGGCTGGTCCGGTGCTTGCCCGTCGTCAGTTCGCGGAAGGACGTAAAGCCCTCGGGCAGGTTCTGGACCCCGATGAGGATCGCCAGCAACAGCGCCTCGGGCGCGCCGGTGGCCAGCAGGGCGCCCAGGGCCATGGCCTCGGGCACGAAATCCAGCAGCATCGCCATCAGGACGGAGAGCTGCGCGCCGGTCGCCGCCAGCGCCCGGTCAATGACCAGGAACAGCAGGCCGCCGCCGGTCAGGCCCACGACCACCCAGAGCGGCGACAGCACGTCCGTCCCGTGCGGCACCAGCACCAGGGCGACAGCGGCCAGCAGCACGCCGCCGACCAGCGCGTTGACGGCGTGGCGCAGCTCGGTGTCCAGCCAGCCGGGCAGCAGGCGTTCATACCGGGCCAGACCGGCCCCGGCCAGAATGGCCAGACCGGCCAGCAGGGCATAGCCCAGCGCGGGCAGAAGTCCGTCCGACATCAAGGCGGCCTCTCGGATGAGGGGGGAGCGGCCCCCTCACCCTACCGCGCGGGTGGACGATGGGCCACCAGGACGCGGAGACACCAAGGCGTCCCACGAGCCCGAGCGATGCCAGGAGCCGGAGGCCCAACACACGACAAAAGGGGGATGGCGCGCCACCCCCCTTCGGGTCGTCTCGTCGTCTTCGACGGCGGCCGGAAACGCCGCGCGCGGCCTACTCGGCGGCTTCGGCCACCGGGGCGGCGGGCTCCACCGACACGTAGGTGCGGCGCTTGAAGCCCTTGCCGAACTTCACCTTGCCGTCGGTCAGGGCGAACAGGGTGTGGTCCTTGCCCATGCCCACGTTGTCCCCCGGATGCCACTTGGTGCCGCGCTGGCGCACGATGATGTTGCCGGCGATCACGGCCTCGTCGCCGTACTTCTTCACGCCGAGGCGGCGGCCAGCGGAGTCGCGCCCGTTGCGGGACGAACCGCCTGCTTTCTTGTGAGCCATGATGCTCTCCTCACCCAATCGTCGCCCGCGCGCCGCTGCGGCGTGCTACGGGCTCCGTCAACCTGTCTGGCCGGTGTCAGCCGGCGATGTCGGTGATGCGCACGCGCGTCAGGGTCTGGCGGTGACCCCGCTTGCGGCGGTGGTTCTGCCGCCGCTGCTTCTTGAACACGATCACCTTCTTGTCCTTGAACGTGCGCTCCACGGTGGCGGAGACCGAGGCGCCGGCCACGGTCGGGCTCCCGACCTTGTCGCCGACCATCAGCACGTCGTCGAAGGTGATGCTGGCGCCGTCTTCGGCCTCCAGCTTCTCGATGTCGAGCACATCGTCCTTGGCGACCTTGTACTGTTTGCCGCCGGTCTTGATTACTGCGAACATGACGTCGTCACTCGTTGGCGCACGGGGAACAGATCCGCACCGACACGGGGCCCAGAGGCGAGCCGATCCATGGGTGCGGCGGACAATACCGACCCGGGCGATCGCCACACAGCGCCGCCTCGGGAGCGCGACACTTTACGCGGCGGCGGACCCGAGTCAAGCGTTTTCGCCGGATCCCAGGGCTCCGAACTCGGATGACAGGGGTGTCATGGGTCGTGTCACCGCCCGAGATCATTCGCGCCCTTTCGGCGCCCAGGATTGTCTGATCCCGTCTCGTTGACCGTTTGCCCTTGCCTGTCCTTTCGACCTGCTCGATCAAGGGTCGCCCCCTCAACCACGGTCTTCGGCAGTGTCCCGGACGCCTCTGCAACAGCCGCCCGCACCCGGCCGAGATGCGCCGTCCCCTGCGGACCCACGAGGCCGAACGCGGCCCTGTGCCCCCTCACGGCATTGATCGTCTGCGTGCGTTGGCGCACCAGCAGGTCGCGCACACCCAAGGTCATGCCCAGGGCCTGCTTCTCTTCGCTCTTCACGGCACCGACCCGTCAGCGCCGGCACCGTGCGCCTTAAAAGAGGTCGTCGCGACCCCGCGCCCTTTCACCCGATGTCCCCGCGCGCCTCCAACCGCGCCGTCAGGCGCGCGCGGGCCGGTGGCGCGCCGGCGGAGCGGGTGGCGACGAACACATGCCGATCCAGGAAGTGCCCGGTCAGCCGCAGGCCTGCGCGCGCGACCTCGGCGGAGACCCCGGGCGACGCCTCCCCGGCGACCAGGAACGCGGGCAGCGGCAACAAGCGGTCGTGCCAGGGCGCGCCGGGGGCGGCCGAGACCGCCCGGCCGGTGCGGGGCGAGACGTAGACGAGGCCCTCGGTCGCGCCCGTGGCCGCGCAGGCCGTCAGATCCAGGCCGAAGCCCAGGTCGGCCAGCACCCCCATTTCCCAGCGGACATAGGCCGCCGTCAGGTCGGCCAGCGCCGGGGCCTCGGGATCGGCGGTCAGGGCCAGCAGGGCCGCCGTGTCCTCGAACAGGTCGGCGAAGGCCTCGCGCTCGGGCAACGCGGCCTCGGCCACCGCGCAGATGGCCGCCAGCACGGCCAGCCGGTCGCCATGGCCCAGCACCCGCGCGGCCAGGGCATCCGCCATCTCGCCGGACAGCGTACCCAGATGGTCGGCCAGCCGCGCCTTCCAGGTCACATGCAGACGGTTGCCGGGCTGCCACAGGCCGCGCGCGGCCTTGCCCACGCCGCCCCGCACCAGCCCCATATGCCGTCCGTGCGTCCGGCTGAGAACGGAGACGAGCAGGCTGGTCTCGCCGTGCGGGCGCCCGGCCAGCACGATGGCCTCGTCCCGCCACTCAACGGCCATGGGCGGACCCGAGGCCGACCGGCGCGCGACCGCCCCTCACGATGTCGGCGTGCAGACGCGGCGCGAGCCGACCCAGCGGCAGCCGTCGTCCGCGGCGGGCGCCGGGGCGCTGACCGGCGTGGGCGAGCCGCCCGCGTCGGGCCGGCCGCCGTCCGCGTCGCGCGCCAGGGGCGGCATGGCTCCGTCGGCCTCGGGGTCGGCCTCGGGGTCGGCGCCCGGCGTCAGGGTCGGCACAGTGTCGGGCGTCTGGGCCTCGATCTCCGCCGCCAGCCAGGGGTGCCGTTCGAAATCGTCCGGCCCGACCAGCATGCGCGGGGCCTGCGTCGTCCCGAACCGAACCGGCGCGGGTCGGATCACCCTCGGTCCGTCCTCATGGACCTCCAGCACGAACAGGCCGCGCTCGTTCAGGCCCGAGGGCAGCAGGCGGAACAGACCCGAAAAGCCCCGGAAGCCCGCCGGATCGGTCAGGAAGCGGCTGAGGCTGGGCGCCGGGCCGGCCGCGCCGTCGCGGCGCGCGGCGGTCCAGGCCTCGGCCAGGGCGACGCCGTCCATGGCCAGCCGCGCCAGCTTGGTGGGGCCGATGGCCAGCCGCAGCGGCTCGGGCTCGGCGTCGGTCTCGGCCTCCGCGTCGGTCTCGGTCTCAGCACCGTCATCGACAGACGTGGCGGCGTCCTCCGCGACGGCATCGGCGGCCGCCTCGGGTTCGGCGTCCTCGGTCGTCGCCTCGGTCTCGTCAGGCGGGTCCGCCGGTTCGGGCGCGGCGGGCCGGGCCGGCCGGGTCTCGGGCGCGGACCGGCGGGCGGCCGCCGCCACCGCCCTGTCCAGGCGGCGGGCCTCGGTCCGCTCGTCGATCCAGGCCGGCGGCGTGCTCGTGCTGACGTACCAAGCCTCCTGGAGCGAGCCCTCCGAGAACGTTCCCGGCCACTCCCACAGGTCGGTGCCCAACAGGCGGAAGTCGGGCGGCGCGGCATCGTAATAGGCGAACAGAGCAGACAGCCCGACCAGATTCAGGCCGGTGGTGGGGATGAGGGCGCCGGACAGGTCCTGCTTGACCATCTGCCCGATCAGCTTGACCTGCGCGTCGTACTCCAGGCTGGCCGGGAACAACTCCAACGAGGCAGCTCCCGTCAGCCCCCCCGCAGGGCCGGGACCGGAGCGCGGACGGGCAGCGTCGGCGACCTGCCGGGCGTAGCTGGTGTCCGGCCCGACCACGGCGATCCGGCCATAGCCCTGGGTTGCCGCATGGGACAGCAGGGTGCGCGTCTGCTGGCCCGGCAGATGCCCCAGCACGTACAGGCCGCCCCCGGCCACGGCGCTGTTGTTGGAGAACGACAGGGCGGGAATGTCGGCGGCGGCCAGCACCGGCCTGGCGGCCTGGGCCGAGACCGAGAACAGTGGGCCCAGCACCAGTTCCGCGCCCTCGGTTACGGCCGCTTGGGCGGCGGCGCGCGCGCCCTCGGGCGTGCCCCGGGTGTCGTGGAGGCTGAGGCGAACCAGCGGCATGCCCGCCAGGGTCATGGCGTCGCGGGCGGCCGACGCCAGCGCCTGCCCCGTCTGCGCCTGCTCGCCGGTCATCGGCACCAGCAGAGCGACCGGCATGGGGCCGGTCGGAACCGGGGCGGTCTCGGAGGGGGCCGTTGCCTCGGCGGTGGACGACGGCGCGGTCGCCTGTCCCTGTCCCTGGCCGGAGCCCTGCGGTGTCGCGCAGCCCGCCACCAGCAGGCCCGCCAGCGCGCTCGCCGCCACACCCTTTGCCCACCGTTTGCCCATACCCGCCTCCCTGCCGTGTTGTCGTGCTGCCGGACCAACGCGCCGTCGCCCGGTCCGTTGCCGTCCCCGCCCGGGCGGCCGCCGCACCGCGCGAAGACCGTCGCCCCGTGATCGCGGGAAAGCATACCGATCCGGACCCGGACGTGCCACCGCCCGGGACCCCGATCCGCGGCAGACCGCACAAAATCTCGACACGGCGGGCCAACTCGGAAAGGATACGGCCCGCATTCGCGCACCCCATCCCCGAGTCCGAGGCGTTGTCCGTCCCATGATCCGTCATGTCGTGCTGTTCACCCTGAAAGCCCCCGAGACCCTGGACACCGCCATGGCCGCCCTGCGGCGGCTGGCGGAGATCCCGCACGTCCACGCGCTGGAGGTGGTCCCCAACCTGAAACGGGACCAGTTCGGCAACGCGGTGGATCTGGTGGTGCACGGGCTGTTCGAGGACACGGCGGCGCTGGACGCCTACAAGGCGCATCCGCTGTATGCCGAGGCCATCGCGGTCGTGCGGCCGCTGCGCGACGAGCGGACGGCGGCGGACTTCGTCACGACGCTTTGACCCGGATCGCCGGAGACACGGTCCGCGCATTCCGCACGCGCGGGCGGCGGCGACCCCGTGCTATACAGTCCGGATCGACACCGGACGGATCGGGACGGGCACACGGCCGCGCCGTCCGGACCCGTCGGCCGGTCTTCCCTGACAGCAACCCGGGTGCCGTGTTCCAGGTCACGCCAGACATTCTGCTGCGCGCCTATGCCTCGGGTCTGTTCCCGATGGCCCGGGCGCGCTCCGACCCCAAGGTGTACTGGGTCGATCCCGACCAGCGCGGCGTGCTGCCGCTGGATCGGTTCCATGTGCCTCGCTCGCTGCGCCGCACCCTGCGCCGGGGGCGGTTCGAGGTGCGGGTGGACACGGCCTTCACCGAGGTGGTGCGGGGCTGCGCGGAATCCATGCCCGACCGGCCCGAGACCTGGATCAACGAGGAGATCGAGGGCCTGTTCATCGCCCTGCACGACCTGGGGTTCGCCCACAGCGTCGAAACCTGGCAGGACGGCCGCCTGGTGGGCGGGCTGTACGGGCTGGCGCTGTCGGCGGCCTTTTTCGGCGAGAGCATGTTCTCGCGCACCACCGATGCGTCGAAAGTGGCGCTGTGCCATCTGGTGGCGCGGCTGCGGGCGGGCGGCTTCCGGCTGCTCGACACGCAGTTCATCACCGACCATCTGGCCCGCTTCGGAACCGTGGAGGTGCCGCGCGGCACCTACATGGAGCACCTGGATGCCGCCATGCAGCCACCGGCGGGCCGGTTCTACTGCGATCCGGCGGCGCTGTCGGACGCGCTGGAGGGGCTGTCGAGGCTGTCGGGACCGTCCGCACCCTCCGACCCCGCCTCGTCCTGACCACCGGGCGGCGTGTCGCGACATTCCAGCACCCAGACGTCATAGACCGGATGCTCCATGGCGGAGAGCGAGGGACTGGACGCGAACATCCAGCCCTGGAACACGGGGCGGGGCGGCTCGTCCGGCTGCAACTCCGCGATCTTCAGGAAGGCGGCGTGCTCCGGCGTCTGATCCGGCGCGGTGCGGCGGCAGGCCTGGGCCATCACCTCGACGCCGCCCAGCGTGACGGCGCGCCCCACCGGCACGGTCACCTGATCGACCCGCGCGGTGGACTTGTCCAGCCAGCGCAGCACCACATGGTCGCTGTCGATGCGGGGCACATCGTCGCGCGAGGGGGCCGGCGCGGCCCCGGACGGACCGTCCTGCTGCACCCGCAACAGCGCGGCGCCCCCCGGATCGGGCGTCGGGGCGGCCGGGCTCCAGGCGAGGCCGGCGGCGGCCAGGACGGTGACGGCGGGCGCGGACAGGCGGGCGGCGGGGCGGAGACGGCGAACGGTCATGACGGGCGCAACCGGGGTCTGGAGAAGGCGCGCGGGCTCACCTCGCGCGCGGACACGGCGGCTATCTCTGCCCGCTCAATCGGGCGGAAGCAAGGCATAGCGTCCACCGGCAGCCCCGGCGTCGGGATCGCGCGGAGCCGAGGGCGGGAACACCACCTCGAAGGTGGAGCCCTCGCCCAGGCGGCTGCGGACACCCACCGTCGCCCCGTGCGCCTCCGCCAGGGTGCGCACCAGGGCGAGGCCCAGGCCGGTGCCCTCCACGTTCAGCCGCCGCGCCATGTCGGCGCGCACGAAGGGTTCGAAGATGCCCGCCTGATCCTCCTCGGACAGCCCGATGCCCGAATCACTGACCGTCAGCACCACCGTCCCGTCCGGCTCCGCCCGCGCCGCGCAGGTGATGCGGCCGCCCCGGGGCGTGTACTTGATGGCGTTGGACAGCAGGTTGAACAGGATCTGCCGCAGGGCGCGGGGATCGGCCGTCAGGGTCAAGGGTGGCGTCGGCGGCCGGATGTCCAGGGCCTGGCCATGGTTGACCGCGCGTTGCGCGACGAGGCGACCGCAGGCCTCGAACACCTCGCCCACGTCCAGCGGGTCCGGGCTCAGGTCCAGGTATCCGGCCTCGATCCGGGCCAGATCCAGCAGGTCGTCGATCAGGTGGACCAGAAAGGTGCCGCTGTCGTGGATGTCGCCGCCGTACTCCCGGTACAGCGCCGGGGTCAACGGCCCCAGCAGGGCGTCGCGGATGATCTCCGAGAAGCCCAGGATGGCGTTCAGGGGCGTGCGCAGCTCGTGGCTCATGCCGGCCAGGAACTCGGACTTGGCCTTGTTGGCGGCCTCCGCCTCGCGCCGGGCCTCGATCAGATGGGCCTCAAGGCGCTTGCGCTCGGTGATGTCGTGGATGATGGCGAACAGGGCGGGCCGCCCCTCCCACGACAGCGGGTTGGCGTGGACCTCCACGTCCCGCAGTGCGCCCGAGGCCAGCCGGTGCCGGAACTCGAACACCTGCTGGCGCCCCTCGCGAACCTGGGCGCGGTGCCTGGCCAGGGCCTCGGCCTGCAGGGTGTTGAAGTCGGTGTGATGCAGCCCGATCAGCCGGTCCCGGTCATAGCCGTAGAAGCGCGCGGCGGCGGCGTTGGCCTCCAGGATGGTCCCTTCCGCGGGGTCCACCAGGATCATGACGGCCTGCGAGCCGTGGAACAGGTCGTGATAGTCCGCCCGCGTCTGGGCGAGGCGGGACTGCGCCTCGAACCGACGCAGCAGCGGCCGCAGGCCCAGGGCCACGAGCAGGATCGCCAGTCCCACCGCCGCCAGCAGCCCGGAGAGCAACCAGCGCTCCTGCGCGCGGACCGGGGCCATGACGGCCGCACGATCCACGATGGCGTGGATGGTCAGCCCCGGAATCGCGGTGGCCTGGGTCAGCACGGCGAAGCGATCGTCCTCGGGCAGGTCTCCCGCGAGGGCCCGCCGCAGCACCGCCAGCGCCTCGTCATGCCCGCGCTGCCCGGCGTCCAGCAGCACGCGCTCGTCCGTCCCCTCGGTGAAGGCGAACACCACGGACTCGTCCGACTGCTCGGTGATGAAGGCCGTCAGCGCCGCCGCGCTGATGGACAGCAGGTCGAAGCCGATGCGGCCGGCCTCGGGATCGGCCAGCACCGAGCAGTACAGGAAGATCCAGCCGTCCTCGCGCCGCACGACATCCAGAAGGGTCACGCCGGCCGGGACCCGGGCACAGGCCTGCGGGTCGGCGCGGATGTCCCCCTCGCCCGCGCTGTACAGGAACGTTCCGTCGGGCGCGAAGCGTGCCACGCCGCGCACCGCGCTGCGCCGCAACGAGGCGGGACGCGCGGGCGAGCCCGGCGGATTGAGCGCGTCGGCCAGCTTGGGGACGGCGAACGCCCGCAGGTCCTCCAGCGACACGCGGCCGTCCAGATAGGCCGCCTGCCGCTCGCGCATCGCCGAGCGGCTGGCGATCTGGCGGGCCAGCGACAAGTGCTGATCCAGGATGTTGTTGATGCCCCAGGCCGAGAACCGGACCTCCTCGGCGTATTGGGCCTCGGTCATGGACTGGATGGTGCGGGCGAGCGGCAGCAGGCCGAGCAGGAACACCACCCCGAGCACCAGGGTGATGCCCAGGATGACCGTGCCGTAGATGACCGCAAGGGAGCGGTGCTTGGAGGGGGGCGCGGGGCGCTCCATGCTGATCGGATGTCCCTGTCCGCGAGGGGATGCGTGGGGCGCATGCCGACGGTGCCCCGCCGATAGACTAGACGGGATCGATGAATGGTCCGTAACCGGGCGGCGCCCGATCCGGCGCAGTTCCGTCAGCCGCCGCCCATCAGGCGCTGCCCGTCAGCCGCCGCCCGTCAGCCGCCTGTGGTGTCCAGCAGATAGACGATGTCCTCGCCGAACGATTCCCGCAGCGCCTTCACCCACAGGCCGTCGTCCGTGTACCACAGGTCGATCACGTCGTCCGTCTCGAACCGATAGCGGACGGCGTCGGTGCTGCCGCCCTTGTAGGCCACGCGCTCGCGGCCGATGGTGCGGGTCTTCACCGGGGCGACAGCGCCGCGCTTGGTGGTGATGACCTTGGGCGCCGTCAGGATGCCGGCGTTCCAGAAGCTCTTGGGCGGCGTGGTGGGCGAGACGGTGACGGTGCCCTCGGATCCCGTCACGGTGAACCCCCCGGTGCCGGGCGCCCCGTCCACGCGGAAGGGCTCGCCGTCGTCGTTGGTGCGGGTTTCCAGGCGGACGAGCTGGCCGTTCTCCCAGACCTCGGTGGCCATGTGCTGGCTGGCGTAGGAGTAGATCAGCACGGACACGTTGATGTTGGTGCGGGTCACGATGGTGCGGTCGGCCCCCCGGGCGTAGAACTCGAACACCGTCTTGCCGATGGGATCGTCGCCCCGAAAGATGCGGTAGGTCAGCGTCTGGTTCAGCGCATAACCGTCGGGGATGGTCTGCGCCCGGGCGGCGCGCGAGGGCACCCCGCCCGCCACCAGCGCGGACCCCGCGACCAGCGCCGTCAGCCCGCCCGCCAGCACGGCGCGGCGACTGTGGCCGCGCCCCGATCCCGTCTGCGTCATGTGTCCCCTCCCTGTTGTCGGCGCGGCGGCGCCGGTCGGTCCCTACCGGCAGGCCGCGTCCGGCGTTCCGGCCGGCCGCTTGGCGTAGATCTTGATGGTCCGGATATAGGTTTCCTCGTCGCCGACGATGCCGTCCTCCTCGCGGGAGTAGAACTGCAGCGTGCGCCCCTCCCGGCCGACCGTGTAGCTGAGCAGACTGCCGGACGCCTTGACGTCACGGCGGCCGACGAAGCCGTCGTCGATGTAGGCGTGCAGCACGGCGTTGGTGAAGAAGCCGACATCGTCATGGGCGTCCACCTCGATCCGGTCCACGTCCATGCGGCCGTCCAGGGTGATCTGCAGCGGGTTGGGGATGTCCGCGCCGTCCCCGCCCAGCGCGGCCTCGATGCGGCGGCAGACCACCAGCACCGTTTCCATGGACGCCGAGGGCGCGGGCCGCGTCGGCCGGCTGGGGCGCGGCGTCTCGATGGCCGGCGAGACCGCCCGCAGGCGGGTCAGGCTGACGGGCGTAACGTACCCGGTGGCGGGCAGGCCCTGGGCGCTCTGGAAGGACTGCAGGGCGCTGCGGGTCTGGGAGCCGGGCAGCCCGTCCACCACGCCGGCATTGTGGCCGAGCGCGTTGAGCCGGGCCTGGATCTCGCGCCAGTCCGTGCGCGTCGGATCGGCCATGGCCTCGCCCAGGGACGGATTGCGCAAAGCGATGTCGTTGAGCACCGCCTGCCCCTGCGGCAGCCGTGTGAGCGCCTTCCAGGCCGGGCCCGCCGGGCCGGCGTGCATGGGATCGGCCCCGGCCTGCAGCAGCAGGCGCGCGGTCTCCACGTGGCCGCTCCAGGCGGCGAGGGTCAGGGCCGTGTTGCCGTCCTCCGCCGTCAGGTCCACGCGGGCCCCGTTGGCGAGCAGGGAGCGGATCCGGGCCTGATCGCCGGCCTGGGCCGCGATCATCAGCGCGGTCCGCCCCAGCGCGTCGAAGGCGTTGGGGTCGTTGCTGCCGTCCGCGCCCAGCGGCGGCCCGCCCGGTTGCGCCGGCGCGACGCCCGTGGCCGGCAGACCGGCCGTCTGCTCGGGTGTCGGCGTGGAAGGCGTCACGGTCTGGGGCGGCGCGGTGGCCATGCCGGCGTCGCTCTGCCCCGGCGGGGTGGCGCCCCCGAATGCCAGCGGCGCGGCCGGCCGGGGCGTCCGGGTCGTGCCGGTGCCGGTGCCGGTGCCGGTGCCGGTGCCGGTGCCCGCCATCGGAGTCCCCGGATCGGTGGCCGGCGGCGTCGCCGGCTGCAAGGGCGGCTGGGCGGGCGGCTGGGCCGTCACGGGACCGCCGGGCGCCGGCGTGGAGGCCGGCGGCTGCGGCTGCGGCTGCGATTGGGTGGGCGCCGGAGCGCCCCCCGGATCGGCCGACGCCACATCCACCGGGCGACCGCCTTCCAACTGCTCGATCCGCACTTCGGCGATGGGCGCATAGGTGCCGTCCGGCCAGCGCTCCAGGTACTGGCGATACAGGTCCGGCTCCTGGCTGGTCATGATGGACTGCCAGAACAGGGCCTCGGCGTTGCTGCCGGCCGGCGGCGGCGCGGGAACCGTGGGCGCGGACAGCTCGATCGAGCGCGTGCGCGCGGGCGCGCCGTCCGCGCCGGAGGCCTGCGCCACCTGATCCTGCGGCGGCCGGAAGTAGAAGTGGCCGGTGACCGAGTTGCTCACCCAGGGCACCTGCTTGCCGTCGGTTTCCGCCAGCACGTCCTGGCGGACCGACAGGAACACGTCGTCCAGGTCGTGGCCCGGGGTGGCCATGGCCTCGACCAGGGCCGAGGTGAAGGGGCTGTTGCGGCGGCGGTCGCCGTCCAGCGCCACCTGATCCGGCGCCGTGGCATAGGCCAGATAGGTCCCGGTGGGGGCGCTGGTGCGCGCCAGGCCGCGTCCGGCGCCCGAGCGCATGACCGACTTGTACGGGTTGTCGCGGCAGGCATCGAGGATGACGATGTTCAGACGGTTGCGCGCGCCGCCCATGCGGGCCAGGACCTCGCGCACGTTCACGCCCTCGACCTCGACGTGGGCTTCGTCCTCGATCACGGCATCCACGGGGATCAGATAGTTCTCGCCGTTCACCTGCACGCCGTGGCCGGCGTAGTAAAACAGGCCCACGCCCCCATCGCTGAGCTTGCGCCCGAACTCGATGTAGGCCCGGCGGATCTCGCGGTGGGTGGCGTCGATCAGGGTGGTGACCTCGAACCCGACCTCGGCCAGCGCCCGCGAGACGTCAAAGGCGTCGTTGGCCGGGTTGGTCAGCGCGCCGCTGTCATAGGCGCCGTTGCCAATGACCAGCGCGATGCGGTTTTCGGTGGGATCCTCCCCCGGCGCGAGTCCCTGGGCGCGCGCCGGACCGGACGGCCCCAGCGCGGCCAGCCCCAGCGAAACCAGGGCCGCCAGCACCAGCACGACGCCCGGGATCGTGCGCGGCCGCCCCCGGGTTTCCCCACGCGTCCCGAGGCTCTCGGGCGTGACCGCCCGCATTGTCCGACGCCACCCCATCACTCGTCCTCCCATGCCGCCATGGCCCTTGATCCGGATCAGGTATTATAGGATCGGATCGGCCTGATGGCCACTCCGCGGTCCCGGTGCGGCGCACACCGGGCCGGATGGTGCGGCGCCCGCGCCACAGGTGTCCGCGAGACCCTGCGACTCGCGCTGGCGTGCGGGCCAGGGCAACGGGTTCAGGTTAACATGGCGGCATGTTCCTCGCTGTCGGAGCGGGTCTCTCGAGATCCCTCGTCTCGCTTCGCTCACTCGGGATGACACATTAAATATGGCTCAAATAGCGTTCGCTATGCATTCCCGGATTTGGTATCATGAAGGATACCGAACGCGGGAGGCGGGCATGGATCGGGACACGTT
>NZ_WIVE01000026.1 GCF_009601025.1 Roseospira navarrensis
AACGTGTCCCGATCCATGCCCGCCTCCCGCGTTCGGTATCCTTCATGATACCAAATCCGGGAATGCATAGCGAACGCGATTTGAGCCAAAAAATACACGTTGGGTGTCAATGCCTTAGGGGTGCGCGATCTGTGTGCGGGCACCCAAAGCGCGTCCTTCAACCGAGATCTCGAGTCGGGCGACCCGTGAGCCCGCCGGACGACTGCGATCCGGGGGCTCGGGTCTCTCTGCACCGTCAGTCGTGTGGTGTGGGCCGCATGTGCGGCGTCGGATCGGGCCGGGTTGGCAAAAGGGCGATGGCCGCTCCGCTTTCTCGGGATGCGGCCGCCATGTCGAATTGAGTCTGCAGGTTCATCCAGAACTGTGGGTTCGTCCCGAACCAGTGCCCCAGCCGCAGCGCCGTGTCGCCGGTCACGGATCGTTTGCCGGCGATGATCTGGCTGATCCGGTTGGGGGGCACGGCGATCTGGCGGGCCAGTTCGGTTGGACTGAGTCCCAGCTCCTCCAGCTCTTCCCGCAGAATCGCGCCCGGATGAACGGCGCGCATGAACATGGTTGGGTCTCCTGTGTCGTGGCGGTTGCCGTCAGTGGTGGTCGTCCACAAGTTCCACGTTGACGGGGCCGTCTCCGTCGTCTGGCCATTCGAAGCAGATGCGCCATTGATCGTTGACCCGAATGGAATACTGGCCGGCGCGGTCCCCTCCGAGCGATTCAAGACGGTTCCCGCGTTGCTGTCGCAGGTCATTCAGGCCCGTGGCAGCGTTCAGTCGGGACAGGCGGGTCGATGCCTGTGCTTCGATGCTCTGAAATCTCTTAACGAATTCACCTTCGGCGAAGAGGCGGGTCGCCTTGTCGCGGTAGGACCGGATCATGAAAACCTCCTGGGTCGGAAATCCGATGCTTGAAATCAGGCGGGACGTGAAATCGGCGTTTGAATATGCATCCAACACTACAAGCGGGTACGGTGTACGTCAAGCGTATGCACAAGCCCGCGCGTCCCACCTCTTCCCCCCGCGGCGGCGGCGGGGTAGCGTGCTCCGATCCATGACCCGTCTTGCCCCGATCTGAGTGCCAGGAGCCGCGTTTCCCCCATGACGACCCCGTCCCGTTCGCCTGAGTCCCCCGAGTCCGCCGAGCCGTCCTCCCTCAACCCTGGGCCGCTCGCCGGTCTGCGGGTGCTCGACCTGAGCCGGGTTCTGGCCGGACCGTTCTGCACCCAGCTTCTGGGCGACCTGGGCGCGGACATCCTGAAGGTGGAACGCCCGGGCAGCGGCGACGACACGCGCGCCTGGGGGCCTCCGTTCCTGACCGACCGCGACGGCAACCGCACGCGGGAAAGCGCCTATTACGCCTCGATCAACCGCAACAAGCGCTCGCTGGCGCTGGACCTGACCAAGCCCGAGGGTCAGGCGCTGGTGCGCCGCATGGCCAGGCAGGCGGACATCCTGGTGGAGAATTTCAAGGTGGGCGGGCTGGCGAAGTACGGCCTCGCCTACGACGACCTCAAGGACGAGTGTCCGGGCCTGATCTATTGCTCGATCACCGGGTTCGGCCAGACCGGGCCGTATGCGCCCCGGGCGGGCTACGACTATCTCGCCCAGGGCATGGGCGGCATGATGAGCCTGACCGGCCCGCCCGACGGCGATCCGGTCAAGGTGGGCAACGCCAACGCCGACCAGTTGACGGGCATGTACGCCGCCGTCGCCATCCTGGCCGCCGTGCATCACCGCGCGGCGACGGGGCAGGGTCAGCACATCGACGCCAACCTTCTGGACTCGCAGATCGCCTGGCTGACCTATCAGGCGCAGAACTGGCTGGTCTCGGGCGAGGCCCCGAAGCGCCACGGCAACGCCCATCCCAACATCGTGCCCTATGACACCTTTCCGGCGGCCGACGGGCACCTGATCCTGGCGGTGGGCAACGATTCCCAGTTCCGTCGCTTCTGCGAGGTGGCGGGGCGGCCGGAGATGGCGGAGGATCCGCGCTTCCTCACCAACGCCGACCGCATCGCGCACCGCGAGGCGCTGACGGACATTCTGCGCCCGCTGATCGCCACCCGCCCGCGCGACGCTTGGCTGGCCGACCTGGAGGCGGTGGGCGTGCCCAGCGGCCCCGTCAACAGCATCCCCGACGTATTCGCCGACCCGCATGTGCTGGCGCGCGGCATGACGGTGGACATGGCCCGGCCGGACAGCGACGAGGCGCTGACCCTCATCGCCAACCCGCTGCGTCTGTCGGCGACGCCGCCCACCTATCGCCGCCCGCCGCCCGGGGTGGGGCGGGACACGGACGCGATCCTGGCGGACGTGGGCCTGTCGGCGGCGGAGGTCGCCGATCTGCGCGCCGCCGGCGTGATCGCGTAGGGGCGCGCCCGACTGTCTTCCATGTTTGACTGGATCGGTCCGCCCCATTCGTGCGAGCCTTCCGGTTCCGCATGACCGACCGCCGTACCCGGAGACCCCGCTTGACCACACCCGCCCCGCCGTTCATCGCCCGCCCCACCCAGGGCAGTTCGCGGTTCCGTGTCTGGCCGGGCACGCCCCACAATCTGGGGGCCACCTGGGACGGGTCGGGGACCAACTTCGCGCTGTTCTCGGCCCATGCGACGGCGGTGGAGCTGTGTCTGTTCGACGACACGGGCGCGCAGGAAATCGCCCGCATCCCGCTGCCCGAGCACACCCACGAGGTCTGGCACGGCTATCTGCCGGATGTCCGCATCGGGCAACTGTACGGCTTCCGGGTCCACGGCCCCTACGCCCCCGACGCCGGCCACCGCTTCAACCCGAACAAGCTGCTGCTCGATCCCTACGCCAAGGCGCTGGCGGGACATGTGACGTGGCATGACGCGCTGTTCGGCTATGTGGTCGGCGATCCGGACGGCGACCTGTCGTTCTCCACGGCCGACAGCGCGCCCTACATGCCCAAGTGCCAGGTGGTGGATACGGCCTTCACCTGGAGCGCCGAGCCGTTTCAGGGGCGCCCCTGGCACGACACCATCATCTATGAAATGCACGTGCGCGGCTTCACCATGCGCCATCCCGAGGTGCCGGTGCCGCTGCGCGGGACCTTCGCGGGTCTGGCCGAGGCCCCGGTGGTGGAATACCTGAAGGACCTGGGCGTGACGGCGGTGGAACTGCTGCCGGTGCATGCCTTCCTGCACGACCGCCACCTGATCGACCGGGGGGTGCGGAACTACTGGGGCTACAACACCATCAGCTTCTTCGCGCTGCATCCGGAGTATCTGGGCAAGGGCGGCGTGAACGAGTTCAAGATCTTCGTGCAGGTGATGCATGACGCGGGGATCGAGGTGATCCTGGACGTGGTCTACAACCACACGGCCGAGGGCAATCACTTGGGCCCGACGCTGTCGTTCCGGGGTATCGACAACGCCAGCTATTATCACCTCATGGGCGACGCCCCGCGCTACTACAACGATTTCACGGGCACCGGCAACGCGCTGGAACTGCGGCATCGCAACGTGCTGCGCATGGTCACGGACTCGCTGCGGTACTGGGCCGAGGACATGAAGGTGGACGGCTTCCGCTTCGACCTCGCGACCACGCTGGCGCGGGTCAACGGCGCCTATGACCAGCACGCCGGGTTCCTGGACGCGGTGGCGCAGGACCCCGTCCTGTCGCGCAAGAAGCTGATCGCCGAGCCCTGGGACACGGGCATGGGAGGCTATCAGGTGGGCGGGTTCCCGCCCGGCTGGGCCGAGTGGAACGACAAGTATCGCGACACCGTTCGCAAGTTCTGGAAGGGCGACAACGGTGTTCTGCCGGAGTTCACGTCGCGCCTGTCCGGCTCCGCCGATGTCTACAACCACCATGGCCGCAAGCCCTGGGCCAGCGTGAACTTCATCACCGCCCACGACGGGTTCACGCTCAACGATCTGGTCAGCTACAACGACAAGCACAACGAGGCCAACGGCGAGGACAACCGCGACGGCCACTCCGACAATCTGTCGTGGAACCACGGCGTGGAGGGGGCCACCAACGATCCCGGCATTCTCGCGCTGCGCCGACGCCAGCGCCGCAATTTCCTGCTGACCCTGCTGATCTCTCAGGGCGTGCCCATGCTGGTGGCGGGCGACGAGTTCGGCCGCAGCCAGAAGGGCAACAACAACGCCTATTGCCAGGACAACGACCTGAGCTGGATCGACTGGCCGGGCATCGACGCCGCCGGCCGCGACCTGCTGGCGTTCACCCGCGCCCTGATCCGCCTGCGCCGCGAGCATCTGGTGTTCCACCGCTCCCGCTTCTTCCAGGGCGACGTGATCCCGGGCACCACCGACAAGGACGTGACCTGGCTGCGCCCGGACGGGCGGGAGATGACCGAGGAGGACTGGCACAACCCGGCCGCCAAGACGCTGGGCATGCTGCTGTCCGGCGAAGCGGGCCTGACCCACCTGACCGAAAGCGGCGAGCCGGAGCCGGACCAGACGTTCCTGGTGTGGCTCAACGGCTCGCACCTGGACATGACCTGCCGCAACCCGCCGCTGCCCGCCGGCCAGCGCTGGCATGTGGAGGCCGATACCCTGGCCGCCGGGCCGCGCCACAACGCCGCCGGCGCGCGCACGGTGGGACAGAAGAAGGCCGCGGCGTCCAAGAAGGGGCGGGTGTTCGTCGCCGCGCGCTCGGCCCTCATCCTGTCGCGTCAGGACGCCTCGTCCAAGGACCGCGACGGCTTGGGCCACGGCCAGCCGGGCAGCAACCCCCTGGCCCGTCCGGCGTTCTAGCCGGGTTCGGGTTGGCCGTCCCGTCTCACGCCCGCTGTTCCGGTTCCCGTTGCCTGCGGAGGCATGCCCCATGCAGACCGACCCCCCGCCCACGCCGACACCCACGACCCGTCACGACATGCCGTTCGGCCCCCGGCCCCTGGCCGGTGGGGGGATGGCGTTCAGCGTGTGGGCGCCCGACGCGGACGCGATCGCGCTGGAAATCGTCACCGGAACGGAAGCCCACGGCCTGACCGTGGCCGAGAGCCATCCCATGACGGCCGAGGGCGGCGGCTGGTGGCGCGCCGTGGTGCCCGATGCCGGTCCCGGGACCCTGTACCGCTTCCGGCTGCCGGATGGGCTTGCCGTGCCCGATCCGGCCTCGCGCTGGCAGCCGTTCGATGTGCACGGCCCCAGCCGGGTGGAGGATCCCGGCGCCTTCGCCTGGCGGCACGAGGACTGGCGCGGCCGGCCCTGGCACGAAACGGTGCTGTACGAACTGCACCCGGGCACCTTCAGCCGCGAGGGCACGTTCGCGGGCATCGAGGCGCGGCTGGACCACCTCGCGGACCTGGGGGTGACGGCCATCGAACTGATGCCGGTCGCCGATTTCCCGGGCCGCTGGAACTGGGGCTATGATGGCGTGCTGCTGTTCGCGCCGGATTCCACCTACGGCACGCCGGACGACCTGAAGCGGCTGATCGACGCCGCCCACGGGCGCGGGCTGATGGTGTTCCTGGATGTGGTCTACAACCACTTCGGCCCGGAAGGGAACTATCTGCACTGCTACGCCACGTCCTTCTTTGACCCTGAGGTGCATACCCCCTGGGGTGCCGCCATCGACTTCGCCCGCCCCGAGGTGCGCGACTTCTATGTGCACAACGTCCTGTTCTGGCTGGAGGAATACCGCTTCGACGGGCTGCGCTTCGATGCCGTCCACGCCATCGAAGATTCGTCGTCGGAACACATCCTCGACGAGATCGCCCGGCGGGTGCGCGCACACTTCGCCGGGTCGGGGCGGCATGTGCATCTGGTGCTGGAGAACGACGACAACGCCGCGCGCTTCCTGGGGCCGCCGGGCGCGCGCTATGACGCGCAGTGGAACGACGACTATCACCACATCATCCACCACCTGCTGACCGGCGAGGCCCACGGCTACTACGAGGACTACGCCGACGACCCCATGGACCGGCTGGCGCGCTGCCTGACCGAGGGGTTCGACTATCAGGGCACCGCCTCGGCCCATCGGGACGGCGCGGCGCGCGGCACGCCGAGCGCGGACCTGCCGGTGACCGCCTTCGTGGACTTCATCCAGAACCACGACCAGATCGGCAACCGCGCCGTCGGCGACCGGCTCACGGCGCTTGCGCCGGATGCCGCCGTCGTCGCCGCGCTGGCCCTGCTGCTGCTGGCCCCGCGCCCACCGATGCTGTTCATGGGCGAGGAGTGGAGCAGCCGTCAGCCGTTCCTGTTCCATGTGGACTTCGGCGAGGACCTGCGCGAGCCCGTGCGCGAGGGCCGGCGGGGCGAGTTCGCCCGCTTCCCCGGGTTCTCGGACCCGGACGCGCGGGCGCGCATCCCGGATCCCTTCGCGCGCGAGACCTTCACCGACAGCCGGCTGGACTGGGAGACCCTGGAGGCCGAGGACCACGCCACCCGCCTGCGCTGGATCAAGGGTCTGCTGGAGACCCGGCGGACGGCCGTCACGCCGCTGCTGCCCACGCTGCGCCCGGTCACGGCCGAGCGCTTCGGCGCGCGCGGCCTGCGGGTCACCTGGCACGATCAGGCCGGACCCCATCTGGTGGTGGTCATGAACCTGGGGCCGGATCCGGTGGATCCGCCGGTGCCGCATCGGCCCACCGGCCCGGCGTTGATGGCCGTGCCCGACGAGGCCCTGGCCGCGCTGCGCAACGGCGATCCGCTGCCGCCCTGGTCGGTGGTCTGGGCGCGTAGTGCGTAATACCAACGGCATCTGACGATGACCGTTGAAGTCCGTGGCCGGCCCTCTCCCCCACCCGGCCACCCACGAAAGTATCCCCAAGGGAAAGGTTGGGGGTGGCCGGGTGGGGGAGAGGGCCGGTGCCGCTGGGCGGGTGAGTCACACTCACCCGCCGCTGGTATCAGGACAAGAGCGGGCCAGGATCATTGCCGGTCAGCAGGGTGCGGGCGAGCGGCAGGGTGATCGGCTGGCTGCGCGACAGGGCCAGCGTGTCCAGGCGGGCCACGATGTCCCGCGCGGCGGCGAACGAGCGTTCCATGCGCCGGGTCAGGTAGCGGATGACCTCGGGCGAGACCACCACCTGCCGGTCCGCGAACAGCTTGATGAGCACCATCTCCAGCAATTCGGCGTCCGGCGGCGTGATCTCGGCCATCGGGATCGCCGTCAGCCGCGATTGCAGGTCGCGCAGGGCCACCGGCCAGCGGGCCGGCGGCACCTCGGCCGTCAGCAGCACGTGGCCGCCCTGTTCCCGGGCGACGTTGAGCAGGTGAAACAGGGTCTCCTCGCGCTCCGGCCCCAGCATGGGCGCGCCGGGCGGCATCTCCACCACCACGACGCGGGGCGCGGCGTCCGTAAAAAGCCCGTCCGTCAGCGCACCGTTGAGGGACGCCACGTCCGGCAGCTCCTGGATGATGGCCCCGGTCCGCGAGGCCAGCACGTGCGCCAGATGGGTCTTGCCGCAGCCCTCCGGGCCGACCAGCGCGAGCGCCGCGCCGGGCCAGTCGGGCCAGCGGTCGATCCAGGTCACGGCGGTGGCGTTGCAGGGCGCCACCAGGAAATCGGCCCGCCCCAGCGCCGGACGCGCGGGGAAGTCGAAGACCATCTGGCGGATGTCATCGCCGCCGCCCCCGCCGACGCCCCCGCTCGGCGCCCCGGTGTCGTCCATTTCGTCCGGGCTCATGCGGGACTCCCGGTGTGGGGGCCGGTCGGGCGCTCGCGCAGCCGGTGCCACGCCGTCCAGGCATAGCCCAGACCCGAGGCCACCGTGGTCACGGCCACGAGACCAATCAGCGCGGCCAGCATCACGGGTTCGCTCTCGGGCACCAGGGCCTGATGGATCATCGCGACCGCCGCCAGCACAAGCTGGGCGGCGGTGTTGACCTTGGACAGCATGGAGGGGCGCGGCGAGAACGCGCCCCACCGCAGCCGCACCAGCCCGGCGGCGATCAGGATGGCCAGATCGCGCCCGACCACCAGCCCCGCCAGCCAGACGGGCAGCGCCCCCAGCCAGGCGAGCGCCACATAGGCCCCGGACAACAGCGCCTTGTCCGCCATCGGGTCGAGCGCGGCCCCCAGGGCGCTGCGGGCGTCCAGCCGGCGGGCCAGATAGCCGTCCAGGGCGTCGGTCAGGCCGGCGACCGCGAACAGCGCCACGGCGGCGGGAAACCATCCCTCCGCCAGGCACCACAGGATCGGTCCGACCAGGACGAGGCGCGCCAGCGTCAGGGCGTTGGGGATCCAGGACCGCTTCACTGCTGGACCGATCCCCCTCCCGACGTCCCGCCCTGCGCCCACGGGTCGGGCTGGGCGGCGGCCGGTCCGCCCGGCTGCGCCGGGTCCTGGAAACCGCCCGCCGGGCTTGCCGACGGCGCCGGGGCGCGGGAGAGAATCCAGTAGCCGCCGCTTTCGCTCACCGAGATCGCGTGCGGGGCCAGCGCGGCCTCGACCCGCGCCGCGTCGCCCAGCACGGTGAGCGTGAGCTGCGCGCGGTCGCGCGTCATGGCCTGCACCTTGTAGGACCGAACCAGGGGCGCGGTGTCCAGGGCGCGGCGGATGGCCACCCAGTCGCCGAACCCGCTCAGCGAGGCCAGGGCGGTGACCTCCCGCGCGGTGCCGCCGGTGACGGTGGTCGCGCGGCGCCAGTCCGAGTCCATGCGGTCGGCCACGGACCGGGCGGCCCGGGCCAGGAAGTCCGCATCGCTCTCCCCGTCCAGGCGCTCCACCGTGGTGCCGGCGGTCCGCGCGATGGCGCGGGGCGAGCCGTAGCTGATGGTCACGCGCACGGTGTCCGGGCCGGTGCGCACGGCGTGGGTCACCAGCGCCTGGTCGCGGCCGTAGCGGTCCAGCAGCCGGCCCAGCGCGGTGCTGTCCGCCGCCAGGGCCTCTTCGGCCGTGATGCTGGTGACGTCGCGCAGGTCGCCCGTGGGCACCTCCATGGGCATCAGCACGGTCTCGCCCGCGTCCCGGGTCCGCCATGCGGTGAGCCAGGGGTTGGTGTCCTCCCACAGCACCGGCGCGGCGTTGGGGCCGTCCTGGTAGACCGGCACCACCACGACGGGCTGCGAGACGTTGGCCGCGTGCCCGATTCCCTGGCGCTGCAGCAGGTCGCGCACCGCCGCGCCGTCATAACGCACGGTGATGCGGGCGGAATAGCGCGTGTCGGTGGTGCGCTCGTCGGACAGGCTGTAGGTCTCCACCATCCGCCGCACCTGATCGGCCGGCGGCTGGGGCAGGCGGCCGTGATCGGCCGGGTCGGTGATGCCGCGCAGCATGTGCTGGAAGGCCGACACCTGGCCGGCCGCAACGGCCTGTTCGCGGGCCTGGGCGGGGTTGTCGGCGGTCGCCTCGATGGGCACGTCGCGGGCGGTATAGGCCGCGCTGGCGGCGGGCGCCTGCGCCCAGGCCGGGGCGGTGACAAGGGCGCCCGTCAGCGGGGCGGCGGCCATCGCCGCGATCCCGGCGGCTCCGGCCACCAGTCCGGCGCGCAGCAGGGCCAGCGGACGCCGGGCCCGGGCCGCCGGTGCTGTTGCATCCCAGCCCGGTTTGGCTATGGTTCCCGGCAGCCGTCCCAGCCACCCCTTCAGCGTTCGCGAGGCCGCCATTTCTACTCCCTCATCCAGCGACGGCCCCCGGTCCGGGGGCCTGACGTACAAGGCCGCGGGCGTCGATATCGCGGCGGGTGACGCCCTTGTTCAGGCGATCAAGCCCCTGGCCCGCTCCACCGTGCGCCCCGGCGCGGATGCCGCCCTGGGCGGCTTCGGCGCCGTGTTCGATCCGGCGGCGGCCGGGTTCCGCGATCCGCTGCTTGTCGCGGCGACGGACGGCGTGGGCACCAAGCTCAAGATCGCCATTGAAACCGGGCACCACGATGGCGTCGGGATCGACCTCGTCGCCATGTGCGTCAACGACCTGATCGTGCAGGGCGCCGAGCCCCTGTTCTTCCTCGATTACTACGCCACGGGGCGGCTGGATGTCGAGACCGCGCGCGCCGTGGTCGCCGGCATCGCCGAGGGCTGCCGGCAGGCCGGCTGCGCCCTGGTGGGCGGCGAGACCGCCGAGATGCCGGGCCTGTACGGCGGCGGGGACTATGACCTTGCGGGCTTCGCCGTGGGCGCCGTGGAGCGCGACCAGCTCCTGACCGGCGACCGGGTGGCCGACAGCGACGTGCTGATCGGGCTCGCCTCCAGCGGGCTGCATTCCAACGGCTATTCGCTGGCGCGCCGGGTGGTGGCCGATAGCGGGCTCGCCTGGGACGCGCCCGCGCCGTTCGATCCCGCCCGCTCGCTGGCGGCGGCGCTGCTGGAGCCCACCCGCATCTACGTGCGGCCGTGCCTGGAGGCCGTGCGCGCCGGCGCCGTGCATGCGCTCGCGCATATCACCGGCGGCGGCTTCCTGGAGAACATCCCGCGCGTGCTGCCGGATGGGCTGGCCGCGCATCTGGATGCGGCGGCGCTGCCGCTGCCGCCCGTGTTCCGCTGGCTGATGGAGACCGGCGGCATTGCGCCCCTGGAGATGGCCCGGACCTTCAACTGCGGCGTGGGCCTGATCCTGGTCGTCGCCCCCGATCGCGCCGATGAGACTCTGGAGCGCCTGGCCGGACACGGCGAGTCCGCCCGGATCGTGGGGCGCATCGGTGCGCGGGGCGACGGTTCGGCGGTCCGCATCGATGGTCTGGACGAGGCCTGGGCATGACCCAGGAGGACGCGACCACCGATCGCCGCGTGCCCGTCGCCATCCTGATTTCCGGGCGCGGCAGCAACATGATGGCGCTGGTCGAGGCCTGCGCCGATCCCGCATTCCCGGCGCGGGTCGCCCTGGTGCTGAGCAACGAGCCCGACGCCGCCGGCCTGACCTGGGCGGCGGACCGGGGGCTGCCGGTGGCCGTGGTGCCGCACCGCGACCATGAGACCCGCGCGGCGTTCGATGCCGCCATGGATGCCCGCATCCGCGAGGCGGGGGCGCGGCTGGTCTGTCTGGCCGGCTTCATGCGCCTGCTGACGCCCGGTTTCGTCGAGGGCTGGGGCGACCGGATCCTGAACGTCCATCCGGCCCTGCTGCCGGCCTTCAAGGGCCTGCACACCCACGAACGCGCCCTGGATGCCGGGGCCAAGCTGCACGGCTGCACGGTGCATCTGGTGCGACCCGAGATGGACTCCGGCCCCATCGTGGCCCAGGCGGCCGTGCCGGTGCTGCCGGACGATACTCCGGAGACGCTGGGGGCGCGCGTGCTGGCGCAGGAGCACCGGATCTATCCCCTGGCGCTGCGGCTGCTGGCCGAGGGCCGGGTGCGGGTCTCGGGCGAGGCCTGCGTGATCCAGGGGGCCGAGCCCTCCGGCGCGGCCCTGGTCAATCCCGCGCCGTGACGCGCCCAGGGCAATGGGCTCAGGTTCACATGACGGCACGGTCCGCGCGGACGGAGCAGGCCTCTCGAGATCCCTCGTCTCGCTTCGCTCACTCGGGATGGCACATTACAATTATAGGATGTCATCCTGAAGCCGCGAAGCGGCTGAAGGATCTGGAGCGTGGGTCTCCGACCCGCTGCAAGGACCTGGAAGAGCGATGCCCCTACCCTGAGCCCGGTGCCCTGGTGACCCGTTCGCGGCCTTGATCCGGCGCGCGTGGTCTCCACATGCTGATCCTGTTTGGCGTCGGCCCGGACGGTGGGCCGCGCCGGTTCGGATCAAGGGAGACTGAGGCATGTCTGCAGGGTTTCTGTCCCGGCTCGTGGGCGCAAAGCACGCCCCCCAGGACGCCAGCGACGGGGCGGGCGCGGGTCCCGCCTATCCGGTGCGCAAGTCGGAGGCCGAATGGAAGGCTGATCTGAGCCCGGAGCAGTTCCAGGTCCTGCGCAAGCACGGCACGGAACGGCCGTTCACGCACCCGCTGAACGACGAGAAGCGGGTGGGGCGGTTCCACTGCGCCGGGTGCGGCGCGCCGCTGTTCGACTCCGCCACCAAATTCGAGAGCGGGTCGGGCTGGCCCAGCTTCTACGAGCCCCTGGACGGCGCGGTGGGCACCTCGGTGGACCACGTGCTGCTGTCTCCCCGCACCGAGGTGCATTGCGCGCAGTGCGGCGGGCACCTGGGGCACGTGTTCGAAGACGGCCCGGCGCCGACGGGCCAGCGCTACTGCATGAACGGCACGGCCATGGCCTTCGACCCGGCGGACGGCGAGGCGTCCGGCCGAGGGTGAGGCCCGGGAGCGGGGCCGACGACGCCCCTCTTTTCCCGGGAGGCGGTTTCCGGTAGGGGATTCGAGACGCTCATCCACCTCAATCCCCTTCGGAACAGGATCCCCACCCCCATGCGTATCACCGATCATGCCGCCGTCGTCACGGGCGGGGCGTCCGGCCTGGGGCAGGCCACCGCCCGCGTGCTGGCCGAGGCCGGCGCCCGCGTCACCGTGCTGGATGTCAACGAGGCCGGGGCGACGGCCAGCGCCGAGACCTTCGGCGGGCTGGGCCTCGCCTGCGACGTGACCGATCCGGAGTCCGTCGCCGCCGCGCTGGCGGCCGCCGCCGAGGCCCACGGACCGGCCCGCATCTGCGTGAACTGCGCCGGCATCGTCGCCGGCGGGCGCGTGGTCGGCAAGGAGGGGCCGCACGATCTGGCCACCTTCTCGCGCGTGATCTCCATCAACCTGATCGGCACCTTCAACGTCATGAGCCAGGCCGCCGCCGCCATGGCCGCGCTGGAGCCGGAGGACGAGCACGAACGCGGGGTGATCGTCAACACGGGCTCCATCGCCGCCACGGACGGCCAGATCGGGCAGGCGGCCTATGCGGCGTCCAAGGGCGGGGTGGCCTCGCTGACCCTGCCGGCGGCGCGTGAGTTCGCGAAGTCGGGAATCCGCGTCATGTGCATCGCGCCGGGCCTGTTCCAGACGCCCATGTTCGACAGCCTGTCAGCGGACATCTATGACGCGCTCGTCAAGCGCACGCTGCATCCCCACCGGCTGGGCCGGCCGGAGGAGTTCGGCCGCATGGTCCGCGCCCTGGTCGAGAACCCGATGATGAACGGCAGCACGGTGCGGCTGGACGGCGCGTTGCGCCTGGAGCCGAAGTAGTCCGCAACGGCATCACTCCGGAGGCGGGTGCGGGCCGCTGCCCCAGACCCGGGCGATCCCCGCGAGGCCCAGGCCCACCACGGCGAAGGCGGCGAAGGTTAGGCTGTAGCCGCCGGCGTCGATCATCCAGCCGGACAGCGACGACCCCGATGCCTGCCCCACGGTGGTCGCCAGCAGCGGCACCACCGGGCCGAGGGTCGGACGATCGGCCTCGGCCATGATCCGCACCCCCTGGACCAGGTGAAACCCGGTCAGGGTCATGTACGCGGCCCCGAAGGTGGCGGCGGACAGCAGGGCGAGCCCCAGCACGTCCGGTGTCGCGGCGGCCAGGGCCAGGGCCCCGGACATCAGGGCCAGCGCCAGGGCGTGGGTGCGGCCCGGTCCCAGCCGGTCGATCAGGTCGCCGGCCGTGCCGCCCACGAGGCCCGCCAGCCCCACGGCGAGCCACATCCAGCCGCTGTCGCCCGGAGTCAGCCCGCCCTGGCGGACCACCAGATCGGGCGCGAACACCCAATAGACGTTGCTCACCAGGCCCATGCCGCCGGCCATGGCGCCCAGGCGGGTGATCGCGGCCCAGCGCTCGCGGCCCACGGGGCCCGGCGCGGCGCGGGCCGGTTCCTGGTCGCGATGCCGCGGCAGGAAGAGCAGGGCCGCCACCGCGCCGAGGGCGGCGACCAGGGCGAACCCCAGATAGGTGGGGCGCCAGTCCCCCATCAGCAGCACCATGGCCGGCATGGCCAGCGCCACGCCGATGCTGGTGCCGGCGTTGTGGACGGCGTTGACGCGGCCCCGCACGGATGGGCGGACCGCCTGGTTGACGGCCAGGGCCATGGCCGGCGAGGACAGCCCGGTGCTGACGCCGCAGATGGCCACCCCGGCCCCCAGCACGAGCACGCCGGGCGCCAGCGCGATGGCCGACAGGCCGGTGGCCGCGAGCCCGGCCGCCAGCCCGCCCGCCGCGCGGGGTCCGATGGTCCGGCTGACCGGGGGGCCGGCCAGCACACCGATGATGAAGCTCAGGAAGGGCAGCGCGCCAACGAAGCCGGCGTTGGTCGCGGTCAGGCCGAGGTCGTCGCGGATGGCCGGCAGGAACAGGCCGAACACGAACCGGGCCAGGCCGTAGGTGATGGCGAGGATCGCGCCGCCCAGCAGGGCGATGCCCAGGGCGGTGGGCTGGCGCGGGCCGGCGCGCTCGCGCCCCGCCGCGGGTCGCAATCGGCCCAGTCCGAGCGATGCCGTCATGACCGGCCTCCCACGTCGCGCGGGGCGGCCGCGCGACTCAGGCGCGGCCACCCGAGATGTTGGCGGTGTCTCGCGGGTGGCGAGACGATGCAGGCCCACAAAACGCGCGAGGACGGCGGTTCGTTCCAGGGGGAGGACGGATGGCGCCGCTCAGATCAACCCGCTCGGCCGATGACGCCAGGTCATGGGCCGAGCGGCCGGCGCGACTGCACCGGCGCCGCGAAGCGGCGTATGGCTCATATCAAAGCGTCTCCACCCGGTAGCCCAGGCCCAGCGCCTCGGCCGTGTTGGAGACCGTGGCCAGGCAGGCGGCCGCGCGGCCGGGCGGGATCGCCACCGCCGCGCGGATGACGTACTGACCGGGATCATGCGGCATCTGTTGCGAATTCAGGGTGGCGATGTTGGCCTCGAAGTCGCCGAACACCTCCGCCAGGCGCGTGACCAGCCCCGGGCGGTCGCCGCCGGACACATAGACCCGGTGCGTGATCGCCGGTCCGCCGTCGGTGCCGGCCCAGGCGTCGTAGGGGGTGACCGTGATCTCGGCCTCCGCCGCTTGCGGCAGGTCGGCGACGGCGCGCTTGACCTGATCGGCGTCGATGTCGTCGGCGACGGTGATGACGGCCGAGAACTCGGCCCCCTGGCCCAGCACCGCGAACCGGGTGTCGCCCAGGTTGGCGCCCAGATCGAACAGCGCCCCGGTCAGGGCCGCGACCAGACCCGTGCGGTCGGAACAGAACACCTGGACGTGCAGGCTGTGCGGCATGACGGTTGCTCCTTCTTGTCGTTTTTGACGATCAGCCCTGCTCGGCCATCCACGCCGTCAGGCGCGCGGCGGCCTCGGCCATGTCCTCGGTGCTGCCCGCGAACGAGACCCTGACGAAGCGGTGCCCCTGGTCGGCGTCGAAGTCCAGGCCGGGCGTGATCGCCACCCCGGTTTCGCGCAGCACCCGGGCGCAGAACGCCGGGCTGTCATTGGTCAGCCGCGAGACGTCGGCGTACAGGTAGAACGCGCCGTCGGCCGGGGCCAGCCGGTCGAACCCGGCCTTGGGCAGGGCATCCAGTAGCAGCGCCCGGTTGGCGGCGTAGCGGGCCACGTTGGCCTGCAGTTCTTCGGTGCAGTCCATGGCGAACAGCCCGGCGTGCTGCGACAGCGTGGGCGCCGAGATGAACATGTTCTGGGCCAGACATTCAAGCGGCCGGATCATGTCGGGCGGGGCCACCATCCAGCCCAGCCGCCAGCCGGTCATCGCGTAGTACTTGGAGAAGCTGTTGATGACGATGGCGTTTTCGCTCAGGCCGGCGGCCGACAGGGCGGGGTCCCTGTACACGATGCCGTGATAGATCTCGTCGGAGATCAGGCGCACGCCCCGGGCGTCGCACCATGCCGTCAGCGCCCGCAGCTCGTCGGCCGGGATGACGGTGCCGGTCGGGTTGGAGGGGCTGGCCAGGATGAGACCGTCGAGGGCTTCGCCGCTCTCCTCCAGCACCGCGACGGTGGGCTGGTAGCGGCTGTCCGGCCCCACGGGCAGGATCACCGGCTCGATGCCGAGCGCCTTCAGGATGTGGCGATAGGCCGGATAGCCGGGCGCGGCCAGACCGACGCGGTCGCCCGGCTCGAACGCCGCCAGAAAGGCGAGCTGGAAGCCGGCCGACGATCCGGTGGTGACCAGAATCCGCTCCGGCGGGATGGTGGCGCCGTGCTCGTCCCGGTACAGGCGGGCGATGCGCTCGCGCAGGGCGGGGATCCCCAGGGCGACGGTGTAACCCAGCGGCTCGGTCTCGATCAGGTGGGCGAGGCGCGCCGCCGCTGCGCGCGGCAGGCCGGTGCCGGGCTGGCCCACCTCCAGGTGGAACACGCGCTCGCCGGCGGCTTCGCGGGCGGCCGCCGCGCTCATGACGTCCATGACGATAAAGGGGGGCACCATCGCCCGGTCGGCGACTTTCAGGGCCATCGGGGGATCTCCAGGGAACAGGCTTTCGAACGGAAAAAGGGGCGCGGGCCTACTGCTGGCCGACCCGCATGCCCAGGCCGGCGCCGCGCGGGTCCACGGCCACGGAGCAGGACTCCGGGTCGCGGGGCAGGCCGCCGGCGCAGCGGATCAGGTTGACCAGCGCCCGGCCCAGACCGCCCGCCGAGACGCTCTGCACGGCGGCGCCGGTGCCCACGTCGTCCTTGAAGGCGGGCACACCCGCTTCGAGTGCCGCCTGTCCGGCGCCCCCGCCGGCGGCGGCCAGGGCGCCCAGGAACACCCCGGTGACGTCGTTGTAGCGCATCAGAAGCGCGATGTCGGGGCTGCGGGCATCCGGCATGGGCGCCAGCGGGAAGCCGAGCCCGTTCAGCGGCCGGCCGGTGCCGAAGGGGTGGTTGAGCGTCAGCCCGCAGGCCACCGCGCCGCCGTAGCTGTCGGCCACCGCGAAGCCGGTCGCCCCGCGCGTGCGCAGGCTTTCCGCCAGATCGGGCAGGGGGGCGAGCGACAGGCCGTCGTCGTCCGCGTCCGCCTCGGCGGTGGCCCAGTCCCGGGCGAAGCGCGCTGCGCTGTCGGGCACGGGGGCGGCGGCGTCCAGGTGCGAGCCGGAGTCCGAGATGACGGGCTCCACCCAGGTCGGGCGCCAGTCCCGCAGGATCTCCTGCGACACCTCCGCCCCCTGGACGGCGGCCGCGTCGATGATCTCGCGCGCGACCGATCCGACGTGGAACTCGCCCGGGCCGACGCGCACCTGACCCAGCGCGCGGGCCAGATCCAGGGCCTGCAGGCGCTGGCCCTCGTAGACCATCGGGCCGGTTCCCAGCCACATATCGGGCGGCGCGCCGCCGAGCGCCTGGACCTCGGCCGCCAGCGCGCGAGAGGCCGGGAAGCCGAAGCGGGCCAGATTCTCGGCCGGGGCCACCAGGGTTTCCCAGCGCAGCGCGCCGGCGCGGGCGTGCAGCGCGAACAGGCCGCGCGGCAGGGCGGGCACGGCGGCGGCCCCGTCCGGGCCGGGCAGGCCCGCACGGTCGTCGGGCAGGAAGTCGAGCACGGCGAGCCGGGGCTCGTCGTCCGCGTCCCGGTCCAGCAGGAGGCACACGCCGCCCCCGCCCAGCCCGGCCGAGGACGGCAGGGTGACCGTCAGGGTCAGGGCCATGGCCACGGCGGCATCGGCGGCGGTGCCGCCGGATGACAGGATGTCGCGGGCGATGACCACGGCGCGGGGCTCGTCGGCCACCACGGCGCCGGCGAAGCCCTCGACGAAGCCCACCGTGCCGGGTGGGCGGTCCGGGCCGCAGCCGGCGAGGACGAGCCCGCCGAGCGCGGCGACGGTCACCGCCAGGGCCGCGCGGCCGGGCCTGCGTTGACGCCCCGGGGGCGAGTCACTACCGTCTTGGGAGCAAGGGCCGGCGGACGGGTCCGCGACGGCGCGGGAATCGGGAGGAAAGGCGATGTTGGGGCGCATTCGAGGCCTGAGTGTCGCTGTTCTGTCGGTCGCCGTCGCGTCGATGATGATGGCGGTGGCGGTGGCCACGCCCGCGCGGGCGCAGTCGCTGATCCGGGATGCGGAGATCGAAACTACCATCCGCGCCTACGCCGCGCCACTGTTGCAGGGTGCCGGCATTCCCGTGGATGCGGTGACCTTCCGGCTCATCAACAATCCGCGCCTGAACGCCTTCGTGGCGAAGGGCAATCGGATGTTCCTGTTCACCGGGCTGGTCATGCGCACCGAAACCCCGGACGAGCTGATCGGGGTGATCGCGCACGAGATCGGGCACATCGCCGGCGGGCACCATGTGCGCCTGGACGACAACCTGGAGACCCTCACCGCCACGTCGTTGCTGGGCCTGCTGCTGGGCGCGGCCGCCGGCGCGCTGGCCGGGCGCCCCGACGTGGGGATCGCGATCGGAACCGGGGCCCAGCAGGCGGCGCTGCGCAACTTCATGACCTACAGCCGCACCCAGGAGTCCTCTGCCGACGCCTTCGCCCTGAAGGCGCTGGAGCGCGAGGGCCTGCCGGCCGACGGCCTGCTTGAGTTCATGCACGAGCTGGAGTCCCAGGAGGCGCTGACGCCGGAGATGCAGGACCCCTACATGCGCACCCACCCGCTGACCCGTGATCGCATCCGGGCGGTGGAAAACCGGGTGGCCTCTGCGCCGCCGGGGGTGCGCGCGGTGCCGGCGCCGTGGGAGGACATGCACGCCCGCATGCTGGCCAAGCTGAACGCCTTCCTGCGGCCGCCGGGCGAGGCGCTGCGGTTGTACAAGGACCGCGAGGACATCGCCGGGCGCTACGGGCGGGCCATCGCCCATTATCGGGCCGTCGAGATGGACCCGGCGCTGGCGCTGATCGACGGCCTGATCGCCGACGAGCCCAACAACCCGTACTTCCATGAACTCAAGGGCCAGATGCTGTTCGAGAACACGCGCGTGGCCGAGGCCCTGCCGTCCTACGAACGCGCCGTCTCGCTGCTGCCGGAGGAGCCGCTGTTGCGGGTCGCCCTGGCCCACGCCCAGATCGAGAGCGGGGATCCCGCCCTGCTGGAGCCCGCCCAGGACAACCTGCGCAACGCGCTGAGCCGCGATCCGTCCAGCGCGCTTGCGTGGCGGCTGCTGGGGCAGGCGTACGGACGCGCCGGTGACGCGGCCATGGCGGACTATGCCATGGCGGAAACCGCGCTGCGTTCCGGCGACTATGAGAGGGCGCTGTTCCACGTGGGCCGCGCCGAAACGCAACTCAAGCGCGGCGCGCCCACCTGGCTGCGGCTGCAGGACATCCGCGGCGAGGCCGAGCGCCGCCGGGATGATGGGTGAGTCCCCTCGCGCGGTTCCGCCCCGTCCGTTCCTTGATAGAGACCCGATCAGAGACCCGCCATGCTTGCCATTCGCCTGTCGTTCTATGCCGTCGCCGTCGTGTTCGCGCTTCTGGGGGCGCTGCAGGCGTGGCACGCCGTTGATGCCTTCAGCGCCGCGGCGCCGGACACGACGGGGGGGCTCGTCGCGGCGGTCGCGGCGCTGGGCTGCGTGATCGCCGCCCTCGGCACCGTCAAGGTGACGCGGGACCTGGAGCGAACATAGCCCGTGGCCCGCCCGCTCCCCAACGGGGGCACGCAGCGTCTTCCGCCTGAATGACCGCCCGACAAAAAAAGGTTCATCGCGCAAAATCGGGGTCGCGTGGTTTCCGGACCGTAGCGGCCACCCGAGACAACCCCTCCCCAACCCTCCCCATTCCATGGGGAGGGAGTCCGTCTGGCGTCTGGTGGACCGGGACTCCTCCCCCATCCATGGGGGAGGTTGGGAGGGGGTTCAGGCTCGAAGCGCGACGCCATTTCAGCCATGGCCGCCCCTATACGGCGGGGGCGCCGAACCCGGTCCACATCACGTGATCCGGCGCAGCAGGGCGACCAGGGTGGCCTGCTCCTCGGCCGACAGCGGGTCCAGGGTACGGGTCGTGATCTCCCGCGCCCGGGGCAGGGCGGCCTCCACCGCCCGCTGGCCGTCCTCCGTCAGGGCGATCAGGTGCAGCCGCTTGTCCCCCGGCGCCGGGCGCTTCTCCACCAGCCCGCGCGCGCTCAGGCGGGTGACCACGCCCTTGATGGTCGCCACGTCCATGGCCGCCAGCCGGCCGAGCGCGTTCTGCGAGCACGGGCCGCCCTCGTGCAGCCGGGCCAGGGCGGCGAACTGCATCGGGGTCAGGTCGGAGCCGATGTGCTCGCCGAAAATGCTGAGGTGGCGCTGCTGGGCCTTGCGCAGCAGGAAGCCCACCTGATCGTCCAGGACGTAGCCGGCGGCCTCGTCGGCAGGCGGCGCGGTCGGGGAAGACGGTCTCGGGTTGTCGGCTGTGGTCATCGCCAAGGCGTCCCTTCATGGCATCTATCGAGCGTCGGACGGTCGCCCACCCCCACCGTCACCCCATATCCTATAGGCTTACGACGTGCTCAGGTAAAGCCGCGCGGTATGAATGCGTGTTAAAAGTTGCGCACGTGATGGGGGATCCGGGGTCGAATCGAAAACGGGTTGCGGGGCGCGAGGTCTTCTGGAACACTTCACCAAACGTGGGCACGCAAATGACTGGTGACGGTGGAAAACCCGACCGTGCGTCGGGGGCAACCGATCACCGGCGGGAGGACGGCCCCGGGCAGAGGGAGGCGACCATGGCAGCCGTGACGCCGCCGGACATCTCCGGCACGCTGGTCATCCGCAACGTGGGCCTGATGCTGTCGGGCGATCTGGCCCGACCCATCCTGGACGCCGACACGGTGGTCTGTGTGGATGGCCGCATCACCCAGGTGGGCAAGGCCGCCGACTGCGACACCGAGGGCGCGGACCGGGTGGTGGACGCCAAAGGAACCACGCTCGCGCCCGGCCTGATCGACAGCCACGTGCACCCCGTGTTGGGTGACTGGACTCCGCGCCAGAGCCAGTTCAACTGGATCGACAGTTTTCTTCACGGCGGGGTCACCACGATGATCTCGGCCGGCGAGGTTCATACACCGGGCCGCCCCAAGGACATTCCGGGCCTCAAGGCCATGGCGATCTTCGCGCAGCGCAGTTTCCTGAACGCGCGGCCGGCGGGCGTGAAGGTCCATGCGGGCGCGCCCGTCATCGAACAGGGCATGACCGAAGAGGACTTCAAGGAGCTGGCGGCGGCCGGGGTCAAGCTGCTGGGCGAGGTGGGTCTCGGCAGCGTGAAGGCCGGCGACGAGGCCAAGCGGATGGTCGCCTGGGCGCGCAAATATGGCATCCAGTCCACCATCCACACCGGCGGGCCGTCCATCCCCGGGTCCGGCCTGATCGACGCCGACGTGGTGCTGGAGGCGGACGCCGACATCATCGGCCACATCAACGGCGGTCATACCGCGTTGCCGCAGGACCAGGTCCGCTGCCTGTGCGAGGGCTGTGCGCGGGGCATCGAGATCGTGCACAACGGCAACGAGAAGATGGGCCTGTTCGCCATGCGGACGGCCTTCGAGCTGGGCACGCCCGAGCGGGTCATCCTGGGCACGGACAGCCCGGCGGGCTCTGGTGTGCAGCCGCTGGGGATCCTGCGCATGATTGCGCTGCTCTCCAGTCTGGGCGATGTCCCGGCCGAGGTGGCGGTCTGCTTCGCCACCGGCAACACCGCGCGCATGCGCGACCTGGACTGCGGCCTGATCGAGCCGGGCCGCGCCGCCGATTTCATCGTCATGGACCGCGCCCAGCACACCGCCGGCAAGACGCTGCTGGAAAGCATCCAGCTTGGCGATCTGCCCGGGATCAGCATGACCATCATCGACGGTGTGGTGCGCTCCGGTCGGTCCCGCAACACACCGCCGGCCGAGCGGCTGGCGGCGGTGGTCTGAGGGACTTTCCCGCCATGCCCCGCTATGTCCGTGCCCGCACCCTGGACGAGGCGCTGGATCGTCTGGCCGCCGGCCGCTGGCGGGTGATCGCCGGCGGCACGGACGTGTTTCCGGCGCTGGCGGACGGCCAGCCGGGGCGCGAGGACATGCTGGACATCACCGGCCTCGCCGCCCTGCGCGGCATCCGCTTCGACGAGTCGGCCCGGGCCTGGCGGCTGGGGGCGCTGGCCACCTGGACGGACGTCCGGACGGCGGCCGACCTGCCGCCCTGGTTCCGTGCCCTGAAGCTGGCCGCGCGCGAGGTGGGCGGGGTGCAGATCCAGAACGCCGGCACGGTGGCGGGCAACCTGTGCAATGCCTCTCCGGCGGCGGATGGGGTGCCGCCGCTGCTGGCTCTGGACGCGCGGGTGGAGATCGCCGGGCCGGGCGGGGTGCGGGTGGAGCCGCTGGCCGCGTTCATCACCGGGGTGCGCCGGACCACCCTGGCCCCGGACGAGATGGTGACGGCGATCCTGGTGCCCGATCCGGGCCGGCCGGGGGCGTCGGACTTCCTCAAGCTGGGCACGCGGCATTCGCTGGTGATCTCCATCGCCATGGTGGCGGTGGTGCTGTGGCGGGACGAGGCCGGCGCGATCGCGGCGGCCGGGGTGTCCGTGGGCTCGTGCGCGCCGGTCGCGGTGCGCCTGGGCGCGCTGGAGGCGCGGCTCGTCGGTCAGCCGCCGGGGACCGATCTCGCGGCGTTGGTTCACGAGTCGGACGGAGACGCCCTGTCGCCCATCGACGACGTGCGGGCCAGCGCGGCCTATCGCCGCGAGGCCGCGCTGACCCTGGTCCGCCGATCCCTGGCGCGGTGCGGGGAGGCCGCCGCATGACGGATCCTGTGCCCGTTTCATTCACGGTCAACGGCCGGGCGGTGTCCGTCCCGGTGGAGCCCATGCGCCGCCTGACCGAGGTGCTGCGCGAGCAGTTGGGCCTGACCGGAACCAAGGTGGGCTGTGACGCCGGCGACTGCGGCGCCTGCACGGTGCTGCTGGACGGCGCGCCGGTCTGCGCCTGCATGGTCCCGGCGGGCCGCCTGGAGGGGGCCGACGTGGAAACCGTGGAAGGACTCGCCGGGCCGGATGGCTCGTCCAGTGCCTTGCAGGAGTCGTTCCTGCGCCATGGCGCCGCGCAATGCGGCATCTGCACGCCCGGGATGCTGATGACCGCCACCGCCCTGCTGCGAGAGACGCCGCATCCCGGCGCGGCCGAGGTGATCGACGCCCTGGGCGGGGTGCTGTGCCGCTGCACCGGATACCGCAAGATCATCACGGCCGTGATGCGCGCCAACGACCCCGTGCCCTTGGCCGAGACGCCGGCCGCCGGGGGCGCGGTGGGCGCGCGCGTGGACCGCCTCGACGGCCGACCCAAGGTGTTGGGCTCGGACGTGTTCGGGGCGGATGCGTGGCCGGCGGATGCCCTGCGCGTGCGCGTGCTGCGCAGTCCGCACCACCGCGCCCGGTTCCGCTTCGGCGATCTGGATGCCTTCACGGCCGCGCATCCGGGACTCGTCCGGGTGCTGACCGCCGCCGATGTGCCGGGGCGCAACCTGTTCGGCGTCATTCCGGCGCTGGCCGACCAGCCGGTGTTCGCCGAGGGCGAGGCGCGCTACCGGGGCGAGGCCGTCGCCGCCGTGGTGGGCGAGGACGCGGCCGTGCGGCATCTGGACCTGGAGAGTCTGCCCGTCACCTGGGAGCCGCTGGATCCGCTCCTGGATCCCGAGGCCGCGCGTGCCGAGGGCGCGCCGCTGGTCCACGCCGGCCGTCCCGGCAACGTGCTGGCGCGCGGGCTGGTCCGGCGCGGCGACGTGGACGGCGCCCTGTCCGATCCCGATCCGGATGTGGTGACGGTCGCGGGAACATCGTCCACCGGCTTCGTCGAGCATGCCCCCATCGAGCCGGAATCGGGGTTTGCGCAGCGCGTGGGCGACCGCATCGAGATCGTGGCCTGCACCCAGGCGCCCTACATGGACCGGGACGACACCGCCGCCATCCTGGGGCTGGATCCGGAGGCGGTGCGCATCATCCCCACCGCCGTCGGCGGTGGCTTCGGCACCAAGCTGGACCTGTCGGTGCAACCCTATGTGGCGCTCGCCGCCTGGATCACGGGACAGCCGGCGCGGCTGGTCTACACCCGCGCCGAGTCCATGGCCGCGACCACCAAGCGGCATCCCTCGCGGCTGTCCGCCCGGGTGGCGGCGCGGCGCAGCGACGGCCGGCTGGTCGGGTTGGACTTTTCCGGGATGTTCGATACCGGGGCCTATGCCTCGTGGGGACCGACGGTGGCGAACCGGGTGCCGGTGCATGCCTCCGGGCCCTATCAGGTGCCGCACTACCGCGCGCGGTCGCTGGCGGTGCACACGAACGGGCCGCCCTCGGGCGCGTTCCGGGGCTTCGGGGTGCCGCAGTCGGCCGTCCTTCAGGAAACCCTGTTAGACGAACTGGCCGATGCCCTCGGCCGCGACCGGCTGGACTTCCGGATCCTGAACGCGCTGGAGGCAGGGCGACCCACCGTCACCGGGCAGGTGTTCGCGCAGGGTGTCGGCATCCGCCGCTGCCTGGAGGCGCTGCGGGAGGACTGGACCCGCGCCCGCGCCGAGGTCGCCGCCGCCAACGCCCGCGCCGAGGCCGAGGGCCGCCCGGAGCGGCGCGGGGTGGGCGTGGCCGGCATGTGGTACGGCTGCGGCAACACCTCGCTGCCCAACCCTTCCACCATCCGCGTCGGGCTGACGGCGGACGGCCGGGTGCGGCTGCATCAGGGCGCGGTGGACATCGGTCAGGGCTCCAACACCGTGGTCGCCCAGATCTGCGCCGATGCGCTGGGACTGCCGCTGGCCTGCGTGGCGCTGGTGGGGGCGGATACCGACCGCACGCCGGACGCGGGCAAGACCTCCGCCTCGCGCCAGACCTTCGTGACCGGCAAAGCGGCGGTCCTGGCCGGGCGCGCGCTGCGGGACCGGATCCTGCTGCGCCTGAACGCGCCGCCGGATGCCGCCCTGGCGTTGGACGGTACGGTTCTGAGGGCCGGCGAACGCTCGCTGGATCTGGCCACGCTGGCGGGGGAGGCCGATGCCCACGGTCTGGTGCTGGCGGCCGAAGAGACCTTCGATCCGCCCACCGCGCCGCTCGACGAGAACGGGCAGGGCGAGCCCTACGCCGCCTTCGGCTGGGGGGCTCATCTGGCCGAGGTGCGGGTGGACCTGGACCTTGGGCGGGTCTACGTCGAACGCCTGATCTGCGCCCACGATGTGGGCCGGGCGGTCAATCCCACCCTGATCGAAGGGCAGGTGGAGGGCGGTGCGTCCCAGGGTCTGGGCCTCGCGCTGATGGAACGCTACGTCCCCGGCCTGACCGAGGACCTGCACGGCTATCTCATCCCCACCGCTGGCGACATGCCCGAGGTGGTCACGCGCCTGATCGAGGACCCGGATCTGCACGGGCCCTACGGCGCAAAAGGGATCGGCGAGCAGGTGCTGATTCCCACCGCGCCCGCCATCCTGAACGCCATCCGCGACGCCACGGGCGTGGTCGTGCGCGACCTGCCCGTGACCCCCGACCGCCTGCGCGCCGCGCTGCGCGCCCCTCTGGAGACCCCCGCATGACCGACGAGTCCGCCGGCAAGATCCGCTGCGATGCCTGCCCGGTGATGTGCTACATCGCCGAGGGCCACGCCGGCGCCTGCGACCGCTATGCCAACGTGGCGGGCGACCTGACCCGCGTCGATCCGCTGGTGGTGCTGGATGGGGCCGTTCAGGAGGGCCGCAACGTGGTGCCCTTCATGGCTTCGGCCGGGGAGTGGGATGGCGACCTGGTGACCTCCGGCGCCCACTTCGTCACCGCCGTCGGCGCGGGCACCACCTACCCCGACTACAAGCCGGCGCCGTTCATCGTCGCGTCCGAGGTGGACGGCGTGGACATGGTCACCGTGGTGACCGAGGGCATCTTCAGCTATTGCGGCGCCAAGGTGAAGATCGACACCGACCGCCACCTGGGGCCGGAACGGGCCCTGGTGCGGCTGGATGGCGAGCCCGTCGGCCATGTCACGACGGGCGAATACGGCTCGCAGATGCTGGCCATCGGCGGCGTGAACCATCTGACCGGCGGCGGCAAGAAGGAGGGCCGCAACACCTGCTGCGCCATCATGGACCTTTGCAACCGCGAGGCCGTGGATCTGACCGTGGACGACGGCGTGTCCATCGTGGTGCAGGCCGGACAGGCCCCCATCATCGACGGTCAGACGGAAACCCGCATGCGGGTGGGCTGCGGCTCCGCCACCATCGGCATGTTCGCCCGGCAATGGGTGGACTTCGTGGACGAGGTGGTGGTGGTGGATGACCACATCACCGGCGTGCTGTCGGAGCATCAGGCCGGCAAGCTGCTGGACGTGCCGCCCACGGGGATCACCATGCGCGGGCGTCGCTCCACCCCCGGGCGCTATTTCCAGGTGGCCCGGCCCGGCACCGGCTGGGGCGGCACCGACGTGACCGATCCCCTGACCATCCTGGGGTCCTGGAACCCCAAGGTGGCCCGCCCGGGACTCACGCTGCTGATGGTCTCCACCACCGGCGACCACGCGCAATACTATGTGCTGGACGACAGCCTGACCCCGCAGCTCGCACCCATGCCGGGGCCGCTGAAACGCTCCGTCGCGCTGATCCAGGAGAACTGCGAACCCGCGCTGTGCTCCGTGCTGTTCATCGGCGGGGCCGGTGGGTCCCTGCGCGCCGGGGTGACCGAGAACCCGGTCAAGCTGACGCGCTCGGTCAAGGACCTGCTGACCTATGTGTCGAGCGGCGGCGCGCCGGTGTTCGTCTGGCCGGGCGGCGGCATCACTTTCATGGTGGACGTCACCCGCATGCCCGCGCGCTCGTTCGGGTCGGTGCCGACGCCGGCCGTGGTGGCTCCCATCGAATTCACGCTGCGCCTGTCGGATTACGAGACCCTGGGCGGGCACATGGATCATGTGGTTCGGCTGGACAGCGTGCGCGGCGTGACCCGGCGCAGCGACCTGATGGCCAGCCCGGACAATCCGTGGCCGACCCACCACAAGAACTTCCGCTGGTAGACGGGGAGGGCCGGGCCATGCAGCGCGCTTCCCATCGCCTGCTGCCGGACGGCCGCCGCCTGCACCTTCAGCATGGGCCGATCGACCTGATCGTGACCGCCGAGGGCGATCCCGAGGCGGTGCGGGCGGCCTACGGGCGCGCGGTCGCCCGCTTCGAAACGCTGCTGGACGAGCTGGTCTCGGAAGTGCCGGGGCTGCGCACGCCTCTGGAGCCGGTCGGGCCGTGCCCGCTGTCGGGCGCGGTGGCGCGGCGCATGTGGGCGGCGGCCGCGCCGTTCCGCGCGGGCTTTGTCACACCCATGGCGGCGGTGGCCGGGGCGGTGGCCGAGACCGTTCTGGGGGCGATAATGGGCGACCAATCCCTTACGGGCCGGGCCGATGCGCAACAGGAATTCCTCCTCCCCCCGGCGGGGGGAGGTTGGGAGGGGGGCGATGGGGCACACGCAAGCCCCGCGCTTCAGGCGTCAACCCCACCCCGACCCTCCCCTGTCCAGGGGAGGGGGGGCGATCGCGGCGGCCCCCATGGCCTGACCCGCGCCGCCGTCAACAACGGCGGGGACATCGCGCTGTGGATGGCCCTCGACGCGCCGCCCTGGCGCATTGGCGTGGTGGTGGATCCCGCCCGGCCCGCGAGCCCCGGCGCGCTCGATATCGGCCCGGACAGCCCCGTGCGCGGGCTGGCCACCAGCGGTCGGCACGGGCGCAGCCTGTCGCGGGGGATCGCCGACTCGGTGACGGTGGCGGCCCCGACCGCCGCCGCCGCCGATGTCGCCGCGACCCTGATCGGCAACGCCGTGGACCTGCCCGGCCATCCGGTCGTCACGCGCCGACCGGCCCGCGCCCTGCAGCCGGACAGCGACCTGGGCGACCGGCCCGTGACGGTCGCGGTCGGCGCCCTTGCCGCGGCCGAGGTGGCGCAGGCGCTTGACGCGGGCGGGGCGGTCGCGGCGGACTGTGTGGACCGGGGCCTGATCGTCGGGGCCGTTCTGGTGCTGGCGGGGCGGGTGCGTCTGGTCGGCGCCCTCGACCTGGTCGCCGGCCCGGCGGCCCTACCTGAACCCGTGACGGAGGATGCGCTCCATGCCTGACGCCATGCCCGGCCTCACCCTGCGCAAGCAGCAGGTGAGCGTCGAGGAGATCTTTCACGAGGGGGGACCGCGGGTCGCACCACCGCTGCGCCGCGCCGCCATGGTCAGCGTGATCGTCAATCCCTTCGCCGGGCGCTACGAACCCGACATCGCGCCCTTCATGGAGACCCTGAAGCCGCTCGGGCTGGCCATGGCCCGGCGGCTCGTGGAGGCTCTGGGCGGCGACCCGGCCGTGGTCGAGGGCTACGGCAAGGGCGCCATCGTGGGCGCGGGCGGCGAGATCGAGCACGGCGCGCTGTGGCATGTGCCGGGGGGTTACGCCATGCGCGAGATCCTGGGCGGGGCCAAGGCCATCGTGCCCTCGACCAAGAAGGTGGGCGGCCCGGGCGCCCGCCTGGATGTGCCGGTGACGCACGTCAATGCGTCCTACGTCCGCAGCCATTTCGACGCCATCGAGGTCGGCATTCCCGACGCGCCCCGCGCCGACGAGATGGCGCTTGTTCTGGTGATGACCACCGGGCCGCGCGTGCACGCCCGCGTGGGCGGGCTCGCCGCCGCCGACATCAAGGGGGAGGATGGACTGCGATGAGCACCACCGCCGAAATCCGCAAGCTGATGACCGTGGTGGACGAGATCCACCAGGAGATGGGCCGGCCCATCGATCCACCCACCCGCCGCGCGGCGGCCGTGGCCGTGATCCGCAATCCGTTCGCCGGGCAGTATGTCGAGGACCTGACGCCGCTGATGGAGATCGGCGCCGAATTGGGCGGCCTGCTGGGCGAACGCGCGGTGGCTGCGCTCGGCATCCGCCCGGATCAGGCGGAAAGCTACGGCAAGGCCGCGCTGGTGGGCGAGAACGGCGAACTGGAGCACGCCGCCGCCATCCTGCACCCCCGCATGGGCGCGCCGCTGCGCCAGGCGGTGCAGAAGGGGGCGGCGCTGGTGCCGTCCTCCAAGAAGCGCGGCGGCCCCGGCCAGGTGCTGGATGTGCCGCTCGGGCACAAGGACGCGGCGTATGTGCGCAGCCATTTCGACGGCATGGAGGTGCAGATCAACGATGCGCCGCGCGCCGACGAAATCCTGGTGGCCATCGCCGTGACCGACAGCGGGCGTCCGCTGCCGCGCGTCGGCGGCCTTACGAAAGACGAAATCAAGGGAGAAGATGGCTTGCGTTGATCGGCAGAAACCGATCAAAGAAGGGGCTCGGCTCGGCAAGAAGAAGCCGGTCGATAACATACAAACGACTTGTCGTTCGCCTGCAAAGGGAGCCGAGGAGACACGCCATGCCCGATCAGATCAACCACACTGCCCATGACAACTGGTTCAGCCGTCGCGGGCTGCTCCGCACCGTCGCGGGGGCCACGCTGGCCGCCGTCGGCCTCGCCGCCGCCACCGGCGCGCCGGCGCTCGCCGCCGACCCCATCAAGGTGGGCGAGATCAACAGCTACACCCGCCTGCCGGCCTTCACCGAGCCCTATCGCCTGGGCTGGCAACTGGCGCTGGAAGAGATCAACGCCGCCGGCGGCATCGACGGCCGGCCCGTCGAGGTCATCTCCAAGGACGACGCCGGCAAGCCCGGCGACGCCGTGACCGCCGCCAACGAGCTGGTCTCGCTGGAGGGCGTGGACCTGCTCATGGGCACGTTCTTCTCGCACATCGGGCTGGCGGTCGCCGACTTCGCCAACCAGCGCGGCATCCTGTTCGTCGCGGCCGAGCCCCTGACCGACGCCATCGTCTGGTCCAAGGGCAACGACTACACCTTCCGCCTGCGCCCGTCGGTGCACATGCAGGCGGGCATGCTGGCGGAAGAGGCCGCCAAGCTGGACGCCACCCGCTGGGCGACCGTGGCGCCCAACTACGAGTACGGCACCTCGGCCGTGGAAGCGTTCAAGGCCGCGCTGTCCGAGCGCAAGCCGGACGTGGAGTGGGTGGACGAGCAGTGGCCGCCCCTGGGCAAGATCGACGCCGGCGCCACCGTGCAGGCCATGGCCGCCACCGAGCCGGACGCCATCTTCAACGTCACCTTCGGTCCCGACCTCATCAAGTTCGTGCGCGAGGGCACCACGCGCGGTCTGTTCGAGGGCCGCGAGGTGGTCAGCCTGCTGACCGGCGAGCCGGAGTACATCGACCCGCTGGGCGAGGAGACCCCGGAAGGCTGGATCGTCACCGGCTATCCCTGGGACAAGATCGAGATTCCCGAACACGCGGCCTTCCTGGAGGCCTATCAGGCCAAGTACGACGACTATCCGCGCCTGGGCTCGGTGGTCGGCTACGCCACCATGATGTCGGTCGCCGAAATCCTGAAGAAGGCCGGCTCCACGGAGACGGACGCCATGATCGAGGCCGCCAAGGGCATCGAGGTGCCGACTCCCTTCGGGACCGTGACCTACCGGGCCGCCGATCACCAGTCCACCATGGGCGCCTTCGTCGGCCGCACTGCGGTGGAGGACGGCCGGGGTGTCATGGTGGACTTCGGCTATCGGGATGGCGCCGACTACCTGCCGCCGGAGGAAGAAGCCGCCGCCATGCGGCCGTAGCCGGGGGCCGATCCGTAGGGCGGCTTCGGACCGCGCGAGCGGTCCAAGCCGCCGACGGCGGTGCGCAAAAGGCTGGACGCCCCGCCCATGGCGGGTTGCGCCGTTGGCGCGAACCCGCCCTACGGGACCGCGCGAGCGGTCCAAGCCGCCGACGGCGGTGCGCAAAAGGCTGGACGCCCCGCCCTACGGGACCGGCCCGCCCTACGGAACCGGCCTCACTCCGGCGCGTTCGGGCGGTCGCCGAAGGTCCACTGCCGCACGCAGTGTTCCACCACGCGGGCGACGAACGAGAGCAGGTCGCTCGCCTGATCCTCGTCGAACGACCCCCTGCGGCGCGAGCCCAGGGCGAGCAGCCCCGGCGGGTGGCCGTTGCCGGGCTCCAGGCGGGCGAGGGCATCGCTCGCCACCAGCCCGGCGCCGCCGCCGAACAGCCGCTCGTCCCCGGTCGCCTGGGGCCGCAGGGCAATGGGCCGCGAGCGGGGGGCGACCTTGTCCACGGCGCCCGCCGGCAGGGTCGCCAGCGGGGCGGAGCGGGCCGGCAGGCTGCCCGCGTTCTCGAACCGGACGGCCGCCACGTCCACATCCAGCAGCAACGGCAGATCATCGGCCACGGTCTCGCCCAGGCAGCCGCGTTCGTCGCCCATCAGCACGCTCAGCACCGCCTGATGGGTGCGTTTCAGAAGGGACAGGTTGATCCGCGTGGTCTGGATCAGGCTGTCGGTGCCGTCGCGCAGGTCGCGCAGCTCGTCCTGCAGGCGGCGGATGGCGAAGTCGCGGATGTCCACCACGCCCTCGCCGTGCGGCGAGGCCGGCATGCCCAGGGTCAGGATGGCCTCGGGGCAGCGATCCAGGAACCCCGGATGGGCGGTCAGATACGCCAGCACGGCGTCGTCGGTCAGGGCGGGGGCTGGATCGGGATCGGTCACCATACTCTCCGGACAGCGAAAAAAAGGGGGCGCGGACCCGGTCCACTTTCAGGGGGCCGGGACGGTGCGTCAAGCGGCGGGGAGTTCGCTTTCGGCGGATTCGGCCGGCGGCCAGACCGTGTTGCGGCCGGTCTGCTTGGCGGCGTACAGGTTCTGGTCCACGCGGCGCAGCCCCTCGGCCCGGCCCAGGCGGTCGTCGTACTGGACCACGCCCAGGCTGATGGTGACGGGGAGGTCGGGGCGCGGCCGGCATTCCATCACCTCGCGGCGCAGGGCCTCGGCGAGGTGCTGGGCCTGCTGCGGCGTCGTGCCCCGGCAGAGCACCATGAATTCCTCGCCGCCCATGCGGAACAGGGCGTCCACCTTGCGCAGCCGGGCGCGCACGGTCCGGACCAGATGCACCAGCACGTCGTCGCCCGCGTCGTGGCCGAACTGGTCGTTGATGGCCTTGAAATGGTCGATGTCGAACGAAATCAGGCTGACGGCGCCCAGATCGCGCCGCGACTGCTCGATGGCCTCGTCCAGGCGGAAGTCGAAGCAGCGGCGGTTGTAGGCCCCGGTCAGGGGGTCTCGGATGGCGAACTCGTTCAACTGGTGCTGCAGTTTCTCCAGGATGCTGACGGCCAGATCGGAGAACCAGCAGGTCAGGGGATAGGTCAGCGCGAAGCGGACCCCGTGGTCCATCGGCGCTTCCAGCAGCACCAGCGGGATCAGCAGCAGCATGCCCGCGGCCATCATGATGCGCGCCCGGCGGCGCTCGGACACGAAGCAGTTCACGATGGCGAGGGGATAGGCCCACAGGGCGGCGGCATGGCCCACGAACTGGATGCCCCAGGCCAGGGTGAGCAGTCCGACCACGTTCATGACGGCGAAGGGGATCTTTACCCGGCCGGTTCGGTGGATGTAGGCCGTATTCGCCGCGATCGCGAGGGCGAACGCCGCGATGATCCCGCCGAACAGGTATTGACCCCGGATCACGTCATAGATCGAAAAGGCCAACAGTACCGGCGCGGACGACACACCCAACAGCATATAGGTGCGGATCCTGAAATCCCTGGCGGCGTGCATCGAATCGTTTCGGCTCTTTCTCTGGCCTCTGGTGCTGGGTGGGTCGATGGGGGGCGGGGTGCATGGCGCCGCCCGGTCACGCGCACAAGAGAGACCGTGACAGTTTCATGATACGACACACGACCGCTGTGTGTTAGATGACCGGAGGTCTGGGGCGAACACTGGCGAATCGTCGAGGGGCGCGCGGTGCCGCGCCCCAAGGCCGCGCCGCCGGACCGGAAAGGATGGCGATCAATAGGCGTTGCGGTGATAAAGCACACGCGCCGTCATGATGAGGATCTTGAGGTCGAAATACAGCGACCAGCCATCCACGTAGTACAGATCGTGTTCGATTCGCTTCAGCATCTTGTCCAGGGTATCGGTCTCGCCACGCCATCCGTTGACCTGCGCCCAGCCGGTCAGGCCCGGCTTCATGCGGTGGCGGCCGATGTAGGTGTCGATCAGCGCGCCGTATTCCTGGTCGTGGGCCAGGGCATGGGGACGGGGACCCACCAGTGACATGCTGCCCAGCACCACGTTGAACAACTGCGGCAGCTCGTCCAGGCTGGTCCGGCGCAGGATGCGCCCGACGCGCGTGATGCGGTTGTCATCCCGGGTGGCCTGTTTGACCTTGGCGTCGTCATGCACGACCATGGACCGGAACTTGTAGATCTTGAACGGCACGTTGTTGAAGCCTGCGCGCGACTGGGCGAACAGCACCGGCCCCGGGCTGTCGAGCTTGACCAGCACGGCGATCAGGGCCATCAGCGGCGCGGCCGCGATCAACAGGCCCGTGCCCAGCACCAGATCCTCAAGCCGCTTGATGAGCACCTGGGAATCGGACAGCGGCCGGGTCATCAGGGTGACCACGGGAATGCCGCCGGCCAGACGCGGCATGCGCCCGTTCAGGGCGCTGTCGTAGCCGCTGGGGATGACGTCCACGTCCAGCGGGATCATGCGCAACGGGGCGGCGACCTGGCGCAGCGGGCGCTCGTCGGCGGGGTCGGGGATCAGGATGGCGCGATCGACCACCTCGGTGCCGAACCTGTGCACGAAATCGTCGAGCGAGGCATAGCGCCGCCCCGGCGTCTGGGGCACCGGCCGGCGTTCCGGTACGCCCGGCGGCGGCGTGTGCAGCGGCACCACGGTTTCGATGTCATAGCCCTTCTCGCGCAGGTGAAGCGCGATCTCTTCCACGTGGCGCGTGCCCCGCCCGTGGATCAGGGCCAGCCGCTCGCGCAGGAAGCCGACGGCGATGCCGTGCTTGAGGAAGCCGGACCACCAGATTCGCGTGCAGACAAGGCTGAAGTACGCCGACAGGATCCACACCGTCACCCAGATGCGCGAGAACTCGCCGGTCACTTGCAGGCCGAAGGCGAGCAGGGCCAGGATCGCGAACACGGCGACGAACGCCCGGGTGGCCCGCTTCAGGCCGTGCCACGGGTTCTGCAGCGCCAGATAGCTGGCCGCCTGCATGGCCGGAAACGCCAGGATGGCGATCACCACGGACAGGCTGATCGCGGTCAGCTCGACCCGGTCCGGGGCGGCCGTGTTGAACCGCACCACATGGGCCAGATAGGCGCCGAAGATGAACGACAGGATGTCGCTCACCTGCATGCCCAGAACGAGGAACCGACGCGTGATTCCGAGCGAGAACCAGCGTTTTCGGGTCGAGGAGCGGTTGGGGGCTTTCGCGGCCATGGCGTGCTTCTGGCAACGGGAGGCGGGGGCGGCCAGGCCGGCGGATGAGGCATGCGCTCGGGCGGCGCGGGCCCCCTCACGACCAGGGCCGGGGGCGACGATTGCACAGGGGGGACCCCTCTTCAAGGTGGATGTCCGTCGCCGCCGCAGTCTCCAGCCGCCAGGAACACCCGTCGCCAAACCAAACCGTGCCTGGTGGAAATGCCCGGCCGCGGACGTTGTGCGTTCGGTCCTGGTCCGGCCGGTGGCGCCGAAAAAAAAAGCGGACCGTGTGACCGGAACGGCCCTTTCGTCGGGGAGTCCCGGGGCCTATAGTCCGCGCCGTTTCCTCAGCGCCCCCCGGAGGCATGGACCAGGCGGGCCCACCGCTCGAAGGCAAGGACCAGGCGACCATGACCCACGACTCCCCCGCGACCACACCCGCCGCCCGCCCCTCCGTCTCCACCGACGACCGGGTCGGCGTGATGATCTGCGGCCACGGCAGCCGCGACGTGGGGGCCGTCGAGGAGTTCAACCGCCTCGCCGTGCACCTGCGGGCGCGCCTGCCGCAGTACGCCGTGGAAAGCGGCTTCCTGGAATTCGCCCGCCCGATCATCCGCGAGGGGCTGGATGCTCTGAAGGCCGCCGGGGTGAACCGGGTCTTCGCCGTGCCGGGCATGCTGTTCGCGGCCGGCCACGTGAAGAACGACCTGCCGTGGGAGGTCAACAGCTTCGCGGCCGAGCACCCGGACATCACCGTGCAATTCGGTCGGGAACTGGGCATCGACCCCAAGCTTCTGAAGGCCGCCCAGGCTCGCATCGAGGAAGCGGAGGCCGCCGCCCCCACCCCCGTGGACCGCAAGGACACCCTGCTGATGGTGGTCGGGCGCGGCACCAATGACTCCGACGCCAACTCGAACATCAGCAAGGTCGCCCGCATGCTGTGGGAGGGCATGGGCTTCGGCTGGGCCGAGGTGTGCTATTCCGGCGTGACGTCGCCGCTGGTCGGGCCGGGGCTGGCGCACGCGGCGCGGCTGGGCTATCGGCGCATCATCGTGTTCCCGTACTTCCTGTTCACCGGCATCCTGGTCCGCCGCATCTATGACGGCGTGGACGAGGCCGCCGCCGCCCATCCGGAGATCGAGTTCCTCAAGGCGCCCTATCTGAACGACCACCCGATGGTCATCGAAAGCTTCGTGGAGCGCGTGAGCGATATTCTGGCCGGCGAAACCGCCATGAACTGCCAGCTCTGCAAGTACCGGGAGCAGGTGATCGGCTTCGAGGACTCCGTGGGCGCGGTTCAGGCCGGGCACCACCACCATGTGCGCGGGGCGGGCACGGACGGCGATCACGGCCACCACCACCACCATCATCACCACGATCATGGGCACGACCATGGGCACGGCCATGGGCACGGCCACGGCCATGACCACGGGCACCACCACGGCGGAGAGCCCGCCGGGAGCCGTCCGGGCCGCACAGAAAACGACTCCGGTCGCTGACCGGCAGGCCATCCACCTGCGAACTGGAGAGCTGGGGGGCATCCATGTCGAAACCACCGCTCGGCCGATCGGGCCGGGACGAGAGGACAGCCATGACCCCACCGGGTGCCATCCCGCCCTATGAACGCGACCCCGAGGCGATCTATCGCCAGTCCTTCGACACCATCGCCGCCGAGGCCGATCTGTCCCGCCTGCCCGCCGATGTGCGGCCGCTGGCCACGCGGGTGATCCACGCTTGCGGCATGGTGGACGTGATCGACGACCTGGAGGCGTCGCCGCTCGCCGCCGCATCGGGCCGGGCGGCGCTGGAGGCGGGGGCGCCCATCCTGGTGGACACCCAGATGGTGGCGCGCGGCATCATGGCCCACCGGGTGCGTCGGGCGCCGGTCATCTGCCGCCTGGACGACAACCGGGTCCCGGATCTGGCCGAGGCCCTGCAGACCACCCGCTCGGCGGCGGCCGTCGACCTGTGGGTCCCGATCCTGGACGACGCGGTGGTGGCCATCGGCAACGCGCCCACCGCGCTGTTCCGGCTGCTGGAACTGATCGCCGACGGGGCGCCGCGCCCGGCCCTCATCATCGGCATTCCCGTGGGGTTCGTGGGCGCGGTCGAGAGCAAGCGCGCGCTGGCCACCCTGGCCCCCACGTTCGACATTCCCTTCGTGACGGTGCACGGCCGGCGCGGCGGATCGGCCATGGCGGCGGCGGCGGTGAACGCGCTCGCCCCGGCCAAGACAGGGAGCCACGAACCAACATGGCCGTGACGCCAGATGCGCCTGCTCCGGGCGCCCTGCATGGGGTCGGCGTCGGCCCCGGGGACCCCGAGCTTCTGACCCTGCGCGCCGTGCGCGTCATCGACGATGCGGCCGTGATCGCCTATCCCGCCACCAGTCAGGGCGAGAGCATGGCGCTGGGCATCGTCGAGGCCTTTTTGCGCGACGAGCAGACGCAGGTCCCGCTGCCCCTGATGTTCAGCCCGGCCCAGACCCCGGACGATCCCGCCTATGACCGCGCGGCCGAGGTCATCGCCGGCCACCTGGACGCGGGCCGGGACGTGGCCGTGATCTGCCAGGGCGACCCGCTGTTCCACGGCTCGTTCATCTATCTGCTGGAGCGGCTGGGCGGGCGCTATGCCGTCGAGATCACGCCCGGCGTCTCCTCGGTCATGGCCTGCGCGGCGGCCGTGGCGCGCCCCATCGCGCACGGCATGGAGACCCTGGCCGTGGTCCCGGCCACCGCGCCGGAAGAGCGGCTCGCCCGGGTCCTGGCCGAGACCGACGCCGCCGTGGTCATGAAGGTGGGCCGTCATCTGGGCAAGGTGGCGCGCGTGCTGGCGGCGGCGGGGCTCGCCGACGGCGCGGTCTGCGTCACCCGCGTCGGCCATCCGGACCAGGTGGTGCGCCCGCTGACCGAGGCGCTCGCCCGACCGGACGGGGTGCCCTATTTCACGGTGGTCCTGGCGCGCCGGGACGGAACGGCGGAGGCGGCGGCATGACCGGACGTGACCAGACCTCAGGCGCGCCGGTGCTGGTGGTCCTGAACCGCACCGGCCTGGAGACGGCGCGCCGACTGGCGCCCCACCTGCCGGGCGCCGTGGTGCATGGGCTCGCGGACCGGGTGCCGGAGGCGGATGCGCCCTTCAAGGCCACCGTCGCCCACCTGCGGGCGCTGTTCAGCGCCGGCCGGCCCATCGTCGCCCTGTGCGCCAGCGGCATCGTGATCCGCGCCCTGGCGCCGCTGCTGGACGACAAGCACGCCGAGCCCCCCGTTCTGGCCGTGGCCGCCGACGGCTCGGCGGTGGTGCCGCTGCTGGGCGGGCATCACGGGGCGAATGCGCTGGCCGCGCGGCTGGCGGACGTCCTGGGCATCGCCCCGGCGCTGACCACGGCGGGCGAGGTGACCGGCGGGCTCGCCCTGGACGCCCCGCCCCCGGGCTGGCGCGTCCATAACCCCGAGGCCGCCCGCGCCGCGATGGCCGCGCTGGTGGACGGCCGCCCGGTCGCGCTGGCGAACGAGGGCGCGGCGATGCTCACGGCCTGGATCACGGACGCCTCGGATGCCGTCGTGCCAGCGGACGTGTCCGCCACGGGCGCGCCCACGGTCCGGGTGAGCGACCGCGCGGCGGCGGCCGCGTCCCTGCCGCCGGACACCCTGCTGCTGCGGCCGCCCACCCTGGCGCTGGGTGTGGGCTGCGCCCGCGACTGTCCGCCGGCCGAGTTGGAAGCGCTGGCCCGGGAGACTCTCGCCGCCCACGACCTCTCGTCGGAGTCCGTGGCTTGCGTGGTGTCGCTCGACCTGAAGGCCGACGAAGGCGCCGTGCTGGCCCTGGCCGAGGCGCTGGGCGTGCCGGCGCGCTTCTTCGACGCCGCCGCGCTGGACGCGGAAACGCCCCGCCTCGCCACCCCCTCCGACGTGGTGTTCGCCGAGGTGGGCTGCCACGGCGTCTCGGAAGGCGCGGCCCTGGCCGCCGCCGGCCCGGACGGCACCCTGGTCGCGGCCAAGCGCAAGACCGCCAACGCCACCTGCGCCGTGGCCCGCGCCCCGGCGGGGATCGCGCCCGCGCAGATCGGGCGCGCCCGGGGCGCGCTCCACATCGTGGGCATCGGCCCGGGCACCGAGGAATGGCGCACGCCCGAGGTCTCGGCCGCCATCGCCGGGGCCACCGATCTGGTGGGCTACCGGCTCTATCTGGACCTGCTGGGTCCGGCTCAGGAGGGCAAGGCGCGCCACATGTCCGATCTGGGCGCCGAGACGGACCGCGTGGTGGCCGCCCTGAACCTCGCCGCCGAGGGGCGGCGGGTGGCCCTTGTGTGCTCGGGCGATGCCGGCATCTATGCGCTGGCGACCCTGGTGTTCGAGCAGCTTGAGACCGGCGGCCGGCCCGACTGGCAGCGCGTCGAGATCGCCGTCTGCCCCGGAGTCTCCGCCATGCAGGCCGCCGCCGCGCGCGCTGGCGCGCCCCTGGGGCACGACTTCTGCGCCATCTCGCTGTCGGACCTGCTCACCCCCCGGGCGGTGATCGACCGCCGCGTGGCCGCCGCCGCCGAGGGCGATTTCGTCATCGCCTTCTACAACCCGGTCTCCAAGCGCCGCCGCGATGCCCTGCCCACGGCGCGGGACGTGCTGCTGCGCCACCGCCCGGCCGACACCCCCGTGATCCTGGCCCGCAACCTGGGCCGCGACGGGGAAACGGTGCGCGTCACGACCCTGGACGCGCTCTCGGTGGACGACGTGGACATGCTGACCCTGGTCATGGTCGGGTCCAGCGAGACCCGCCGCCTCGGCCGCTGGGTCTACACCCCGCGCGGCTATGCCGCCAAACAGACGACGGACGCCGCCGAATGACGGTTCATTTCATCGGGGCCGGTCCCGGGGCCCCCGACCTCATCACCGTACGCGGCCTGGCCCTGATCCGCCGCTGCCCCGTGATCCTGTTTGCCGGCTCGCTGGTGCCGCGCGCCGTGCTGGACGAGGCCGCGCCGGATGCTCGGGTGATCGACACCGCGCCGTTGCACCTGGACGAGATCCTGGCGGAGATCGAGGCCGCGCAGGCTGCCGGGCACGACGTGGCGCGGGTGCACTCGGGCGATCCCAGCCTGTACGGCGCGATCGGCGAGCAGATCCGGCGGCTGGACGCCCTGGGCATCCCCTGGCAGATCGTGCCCGGCGTGCCGGCCTTCGCCGCCGCCGCCGCCACCCTGGGTCGGGAACTCACCCTGCCGGATGTGGCGCAGACCGTGATCCTGACCCGCACCGCCACCCGCAGTTCGGCCATGCCCAACCGCGAGGACCTGGACACCCTGGGGCGCAGCGGCGCAACCCTGGCCATCCACCTGTCGGTGACCAACCTCGCCCGGGTGGTGCGCGAGCTGACCCCGCACTACGGGCCGGACTGCCCGGTGGCCGTGGTCTACCGGGCGAGCTGGCCCGACGAGCAGGTGCTGACCGGCACCCTGGAGACCATCCGCGAGCAGGTGAAGGCCGCCGGTCTGACCCGGACCGCGCTGATCCTGGTCGGGCGCGTGCTGGACCCGGCGGGCGGGTTCAGCGACAGCCGCCTGTATGCGGCGGACCATCATCACGTCCTGCGGCCGCGTTCCGGTTGACCGGCAGGCCCCGGACGGCATAGTACCGGCATTGCCCTTGAGGGTACCGTGCCGTCCCGTCCATAGCTGCCGGACTTCCCTGCCATGACTCCCTCGACGCCTCTTTCCGCGATTGTCGCGGCCCTGGCCAGCCAGCCTTCGACCTGGATCTCCGCCGCCCGCGCGGTGCCCGTCGCTGTCGCCTGCGCGGTGCTGGGCACGCTGCTGGGGATCTGGATGGTCCTGGGCGTGCCCGATGTCCTGGCGCTGGAAACCACCATCGCCCTGATGACCTGCGGCATCGGGTTCTTCGCCGCCCTGGCGATGGACTGGGGGCTGCGGCGCCAGGGCTGGTGGCCGCGCCCGGCCCGCGTCTTCGGCTCGGCCGTGGTCATCATCGTGGCCGGGGCCACGCTGTACGCCATTCCCGACCATCCGGACGCGCGCCTTTTCCCCTACATCTACTGGCAGGCCGGCGCGATCCTGATGGCGCTCTATTACGCCCTGCGGCCGCCCAAGGAGGCGCCGGAGGAGAAGGCGCACCTGATCGGATGGTACGCCGGCGAACGCGTGCTGGTCAGCGCGGCCATGGGCTGGGGCCTGGCCACGCTGCTGGGCGGGGGCATCGTCGTCGCCCTGCTGGCCTGCGACGAACTGCTGGGCCTTCCGGTCGCCACCGAGGTCTATGAGATCGTGTGGGTCCTGGCCTACGGCATCGTCTGGCCCATGGCCTTCCTGGTGGGCGCCACCCAGGCCATGCCGGAAGAGGACCACGAGCGCCCGGCCGTGCCCGAGCGCACGCCGCGCTGGATCGCCGTCGCCGTGACCTGGGCGCTGATCCCGCTCGCCCTGCTGTACATGGCCATCCTGTACGTCTACCTCGTTCAGATCGTGCTGGGCGTGGCGACGGACTGGGGCAGCATCGCCGCGCTCAACGCCGCCTACCTGGGCTTCGGTGTCGGCGCGCACATGGCCGCCCTGCCGCTGGCCCGCCAGGGCAACTGGTTCGCCGCCTTTTACCGCCGCGTGTTCCCCTGGACGGTGCCGCTGCCGCTGCTGGCCCTGGCCTGGGCGGTGTGGATCCGGCTGTTCGAATACGGCATCACCGAGGCCCGCGGACTGCTCATCATTGCCGTCATCTGGCTGGTGCTGCTCTGTGTCGCGTGGCTGCTGAAGGGCCAGCGGGCCGGACCGGCCACGCCGGTGGGGCTGCTCGGCATCCTGCTGGTGCTGGGCGCGCAGGGCCCCTGGGGTGCCCCGGAACTCAGTTTCCTCAGCCAGGAGCGCGCGCTGCGCGGCCTGCTGGATCAGCACGGCATGCTGGAGGATGGCCGCGCCGTTCCGGCCGAGGACGAGGTGCCGAAGGAGGACCAGCGCCGTCTGGTCCACCTGCTCACGTACTTCCATGAACGGGGCACCAACTACCGCATCGCCGAGCTGTTCCCGGATGGCGAGATCACCGCCGCCAGTCGCGCCCGGGCGCTGGACTTGGATGTGCCCGCCGCGATGACCACCCAGCAGACCCTGCACATCTACGCAGACGGCGCGCGCGAGGTGGTGCCTGTCTCCGGCTTCGACACCCTGGTGACGGTGTCCTTCTCCGAGTCCGGGGAACGGACGGCCGTGTTCGAGGACGTGGCCTCTGTCACCCTGGACGGGACGGCCGTGACCGTCACTCTGGACGGCGCGGAAGACTCGGCGTCGCTCACCCTGGACCTGACCCCCGTGATCGCGGCCGCTTTCGCCGCAGCGGAAGAAGACACGGACGGCGAGGCCGACCGCATCGGCGACCGGAGCCTGAGCCTGCCCCGCGACGTGTTGACGGTGGAGACCGAGGGCGGCCCGGACGGGGCCTCGGCGCGGCTGGCGGTCGAGACCCTGCGGGTGCGCCACGACGGCGTGGCGGACGGCGCCACCCTGAGCCATGTGAGCGGCACTTTGCTCATCGCCCGCCCGTAACGGATCGCGCGGGGCTACACTCGTCCTGTCGTCGGGGACGCCGCCCGAACTCCCTCCCCTGGCAAGGGGAGGGTCGGGGAGGGGCAAGGGCTTCGAAACGCAAACGGTTCGGGGGCCGGTCGCGCGAGCCGGACCCGATTCGTCCATGCTGGACGCGCCTCATTCGATCTCTGAGAAACCATATGGCGTTTTGTTGCTGTGTCCGCTATCCCGCGTAACAGCCTGCCGCTGAAGCCGGGTAGTCGGACCGGAGCGGATGCCGCCATGGGCGGGGTCTGGGAAGTGGAGAGACGCACCACCTGCGGCAGGCACTCTTTGAAGAGTGAAGGCCTTCTTGCCGGGCGGGAGTTGCACTCCCGCCCGGATCGATGTCATCCCCCCTCGTGGGCAAAACGGTCCGGACGGGGCTGCAAGCCCCGTCCGGCAGGACTCAAGGCTTCTGATCGCGCAGGATCTCGGCCTCGCGCAGGTCCACCGACACCAGCTTGGAGACGCCGCGCTCCATCATGGTCACGCCGAACAGGCGGTCCATGCGGGCCATGGTCATGCGGTGGTGCGTGACCATGAGGAATCGGGTCGCGGTGGTCCGGGTCAGATCCTCCAGCAGGGTGCACAGCCGGTCCACGTTGGCGTCGTCCAGGGGCGCGTCCACCTCGTCCAGCACGCAGATGGGCGCGGGGTTGGTCAGGAACACCGCGAACAGCAGGGCCAGCGCGGTCAGCGCCTGTTCCCCGCCCGACAGCAGCGAGAGGATCTGCAGCCGCTTGCCCGGCGGGCTGGCCATGATCTCCAGGCCCGCTTCCAGGGGGTCGTTGCTCTCGATCATCTCCAGGTGCGCCTGTCCGCCGCCGTAGAGGCGCGTGAACAGGGTGCGGAAGTGCTCGTTGACGGCCGTGAACGAGTCCACCAGCCGCTGCCGACCCTCGCGGTTGATCTCTGAAATGCCCTGGCGCAGGCGGGCGATGGCGCCGGTCAGATCCTCGCGCTCGTGGCGCAGGGCGGCCACCTTCTCGTCCAGCTCGGCCAGCTCCGCTTCGGCGCGCAGGTTGACCGGCCCGATGCCGTCGCGCTGGCGGGACAGCCTGGAGAGGTCGGCCTCGGCCGCCTCCAGGTCGGGCAGGGCGTCGTCCGGATCGAGCCCGGCGGTCTCGGGCAGGGCGTCCGGGGTGCAGTCCAGCCGGTCCGCGATGTCGCCCGCGACAGACCGACACGCCGCCTGGCCCTGCTCCACCTCCGAGTCGCGGCGCACCCGGGTCTCGCGGGCCTGGGCGAGCGCACCGTCGGCGGCCTTGCGGGCCGCGTCGGCCTCGCGCGCCCCGGTCTCTGCCTGGGCGAGGGTGTCGGCGGCCTCCGCCTGTGCGGCCTCCGCCGCCCGGATCGAGTCGGCGAGGGCCTCCTGCTGCGCGCGCAGGGCCTCCGGCGCCTGCTCCAGGTCGGCGAGCGCCGCCGTGATCTCCGCCCGGCGCGCGTCCAGGTCGGCCAGGGTGGCGCGACCCTGCTCCAGCCGCCGGCCCCACGAGGCCAGATCGTCGGCCACCGCCTTCGTCCGCCGCTCCCGGTCGCCGATCTCCCGCAGCAGGCGGTCATGGTCGGCCCGCGCCTCCACCAGCGCCGTCCGCTGGGCGGTGAGCGCGGTCCGCTGTGTCTCCAGCGCCGCGCGAGCCTCGGCGCCGTCGCCGGCCTCGGCCCGTTCGGCGCGGGCGGCCTCGACCTGAGCAGCCGCTTCGGTCCCGTCCGCCGTGACCTGATCGAGCGTGGCCTTGACCGAGGCCAGTTTCGCTTCCGCCTCCGTCGCCTTGCGGCGCAGCGCCTCCGCCGTCGCCCGCGCCTGGGAGAGCGCGCCATCGGCCGCCTTCACCCCGTCGCGGGCGGCGCGTTCGGCCGTCTCGGCCTGCGTCAGGCCATCACGGGCGGCCTGGACGGCGGTTTCCGCGTCCGCCACCCGCGCTTCGGCGGCCGCCAGGGCCTCCGACAGTTCGGCCAAGCGGTTCCGGGTGCGCAGCCGCGCCGCCGCCTGGGCGCCCGCCGCCGCGCCCGCGCCGGCCCCGGCGCGCGCCGTCAGGCCGTCCCAGCGCCACAGGTCGCCGTCCGCGCTGACCAGACGCTGCCCGGGGCCCAGGTCATGGCGCAGGGCGTCCCCCGTCTCCCGGTCCCGCACCACGCCCACGGCCGCGAGCGCGCGGGCGAGCGCGGGTGGGGCCCGCACATGATCGGCCAGCGGGACCACGCCAGGGGGCAGCGGCGTGGCTTCGGCCAGGGGCGGCAGGTCGGCCCAGAAGGCCGGGGCCGCCGCATCGAGCGCCGCCGTCAGGTCGTCGCCGAGCGCCGCGCCCAGCGCGGTCTCGTAGCCCGGCGCGGCGGTCAGCGACTCCAGCACGGGGGGCGCGTTCCCGGCGGGCGGGGCCTCGCGGGTCAGCATCTGTTCCAGGGCCTGCACCTCGGCGCGCAGGCTGGCGCGCTCCGCCGCCACGCCCTGGGCGGCCTCGCGCGCAGCGTCGAAGGCCGCGCGGGCTTCGATGCGGGCCGCTTCCGCCTGCTCGCGGCGGGCGCCGGCGTCGGCGCGGGCCTCTTCGGCCTTGGCCACGGCTGCTTCGGCGGCTTCCACCTCTGCCGGATCCAGGGCGCGGGCGCGCGCCGTCTCCAGCTCTCGGGTCAGGTCGTCCCGCCGTCGGGACAGCCGCTCGGCCCGCTGGGCGGCTTCCGCCACGCGGCGGTCGAGCGCCGACCGGCGGGCGTCCGCCTCGGCCAGGGCCTGGGTCGCGCGGGTGGCCTCCGCCTCCCGCGCGTTCACCTCGGCGTTGACGGCCTGGAGCCGCGCCGTCGTCGCCTCGCGGGCCGCCGTCTCGCCCTCGGCGGCCGCCTGAAGCGCGGTCTGTTCCTGGGTCAGGCGGGCGAGGGCCGCCTCGGCGTCGGTGACGCGGGTGCGCTCGCGCTCGCGGTCGCGGTCGGTCTGCTCCAGGCGGGTGCGGTTGTCGGCCAGGGCGGCCGTCACCCGCTTGCGTTCGGCCTCCAGGCGCTCGCGTTCGACCACAAGGCGCTGCAGCGCCGCCGCCGCTTCCGTCGCCCGCTCGCGCAAGGGGGGCAGCGCCTCCGCGGCGCGCTCGTGCGCGGTGGTGGCCGCCGTCGCCGCCGCCGTGGCCTCGCCCACCAGCCGCTCGCTCTCCCGCAGCGCGCCGCGCGCCCGGTCCAGGCCCCGGATCGCGCCCAGCCAGCGCTGACGCATGACCACCGCTTCGGCGCGGCGGATGGCCTCGGAGATCTCGCGGTATTGGGCCGCCTGCCGGGCCTGCTTGCGCAGGTTGCGCGCCTGTCCGTCCAGGGCGGACAGCACGTCGTCCAGCCGCTCCAGGTTCGCCTCCGCACCCTTCAGGCGCAGTTCGGCCTCGTGCCGCCGGGCGTGCAGGCCGGAGATGCCGGCGGCCTCTTCCAGCAGGGCGCGGCGCTGCGCGGGCTTGGCGGCGATGATCGCGCCCACGCGCCCCTGCGAGACCATGGCGGTGGAGCGTGCGCCCGTGGCCGCATCGGCGAACAGAAGCTGGACGTCGCGCGCCCGGGCGTCCTTGCCGTTGACCCGGTAGGCCGAGCCCGAGCCGCGCTCGATCCGGCGCGTGATCTCCAGGTCCTGGAACTGGCGGAAGGCGGTGGCCGTGCCGTCGCTGTTGTCCAGGTCGATGGTCACTTCGGCGATGTTGCGCGCCGGCCGCTGGCTGGTGCCGCCGAAGATGACGTCGTCCATCTCGCCGCCCCGCATCTGCTTGGCGGAGGTCTCGCCCATGACCCAGCGCAACGCCTCGACCAGGTTCGACTTGCCGCAGCCGTTCGGGCCGACCACCCCGGTCAGGCCGGACTCGATGACGAGGTCGGTCGGATCCACGAACGACTTGAAGCCGGACAGGCGCAGGCGGGTGAACTGGACCATGCGGGTGCGGCGGATGGGACGGGGGGAAGGCGGGACGGCCGGATCAGCCGCCCGCATCCTCCAGCGCCTCGTCGATGGCCTCGGACAGGCTTTCGGCCGAATAGCTGCCCGTGTGCTTGGTGCCGTTGATGACGAAGGTGGGCGTGCCGGTGATGTTGTAGCGCTCCCGCGCCTGTTCCTGACGGTCCAGGATCTCGCGGTACAGGGTCTCGTTCTGCAGGCAGGCGTCCACGTCCTCCTTCGACATGCCGCCCAGGCGGGCGATGCTGGTCAGCGATTCGCGCGGGGTGCGGGTCTGCCAGGCGGCGGGATCGCCGTAGAAGGTCTCGACGAAGGCCTGGTAGCGCTCAGACGGCGCGCAGCGGGTGATGAGCGAGACCGCGCCGGCCAGATTGTCCAGCGGGAAGTCCACCAGGCGCAGGTTGGCCTTGCCGGTGTCGATATAGCGGTCCTTCAGTTCGGGCAGGTGGTCCTGGTGGAACGTGGCGCAGTGACCGCAGGTGAACGACGAGAACTCCAGGATCTGCACCGGGGCATCCGGGTCGCCCAGGATGTGTTCCTGATAGGTGGCCGCTTCGGTGGCGTCGGTCGCCTCGGAGGCGGAGTCGGCGGCAGCCTCGGGGGCGTCGGCCTGGGCGCGCGCCGGGGTGCCGTGGGCCAGGGTCAGGCCGCCGGCCAGCAGCAGGACGGCGACAGTGGACAGCGGACGGCCGGAAAAGAGCGATGACAACACGGATGGACTCTCCTGAGGCTGCGCCGCGCACGGCGGATGAGGGGGGCGTGCCGAGTGATTGTTCTGTATAGGGGCGAGGCGCGACCGCCGACAAGCATCGCCGCCCCTCGTTCCTCCCGATGATCGGAGCATCGGAATGCGGCGCAAGGGTGACACGCGGGCCGGTGTCGTGAGGCGGGAGCGTGTCCTATAATAGTGAAATCCTAGATTGCACAGAGTCCGGTTGATTCGGGGGCGACACCGGATCACGGTTCATGGCAGAGTCGTGACAGTCGCCCCCGCGCCTTCTCCGCCGTGGGCGACAGTCCGTGGCGGGGTGGTTCGTGAGACCGAACGTTCTCCACACCGAAACGACCCATGAGGGGTTGCGGATCTGCGCCGTCATCGCCGGCAAGCGGGAGCGGGCGGACCTGCGGGCCGCGCTCGACCTGTGCTACCGGCTGACCCTGTTCCCCAACGGCGCGGAGGCGCTGCACAGCCTGCGCGCGAAGCCGCCCGACATCCTGATCCTGGAGGAAGCGCCGGACAACGGCGACGCCGTGCGGCTGCTGCGCGCCATCGACAAGGACCCGGCGTTCGGGAGCATGGCCATCATCGGCCTGACCAGTTCGCCGGTGTCGGACTTTGGCCTGTCCCTGCAGGACCGGGGCGCGCCCCTGCTGTTCCGGCCGTTCCCCATGCGGCAACTGACCGCGACGATCTCGCACGTGGTCAACCGGGCGGTCGAGGCAAGCTGGGACGCCATGCCGGAGCCCCAGCGCCTGGCCCTGCGCAAGACGGTGGAGCTGTTCAACGGCATCTCGGACATGATCGACGCCGGCACGCCGGTCCCCTACGCGGACCTGAAGGAAAGCTGCACGCCGCTGGTCTCGACGGTCCGCAACGGCACGTTCAAGGACCTGCTGAACGGGGTGCGGGGGCATGACAACTACACCTATGTCCACTCGCTGCGGATCGCGACCTTTCTGTGCCACTTCGGCCATGCGCTGGGGCTGTCCGACGGCGATCTGTCCATCCTGGCCACGGGCGGACTGCTGCACGACGTGGGCAAGGTGACGGTTCCGCACGATATCCTGAACAAGCCCGGCAAGCTGGAGGCCGACGAGTGGGCCGTCATGAAGTCCCATGTGCCCCGGACCATGGAGTTCCTGGCGCTGGTCTCCGACGTGCCCGGCGGGGTGCGCACCATCGCCGGGCAGCATCACGAGAAACTGGACGGCACGGGCTATCCGCGCGGGTTGAAGGGCGGTCAGTTGAACGATCTGGCGCGCATGGCGGCCATCGTGGATGTGTTCGGGGCGCTGACCGACCGCCGCATCTACAAGGAGCCCATGGCCCCCGAAAAGGCGCTCGACGTCATGCACAGCATGGCCGGCCACCTGGACCCGTTCCGGCTGGCCCTGTTCCGGGACATGCTGCTGGACGTGGCCCGAGGCACTGAAGTGGGGTAGTGCCAGCTGCACGACGCTTAGCCCGTCACGACCGGGCGCGGGCCTGCATCACGGCGCGGCCCAGGCGTTCCAGCACCGCGCGCAACTCCGGATCGGTGACGGTGGCGAGTCGCGTCTCCAGCGCCTGGACGGCGGCGGGGGACGGCGGCGCAGGCGGCAAGGCCGGGCGGGCGCGCCGCCCCGACCGGGTGACCGACCCGGCGCCGCGCGACAGCGGTCCCTGCGTCACCCGGATCGACTCGACGGCCCGAAAACCGACGTGGGTGTTGATGCGGTCGCGCAGCATGGGGGCGCGGTGGGTGATCTCGGTCGCGAAGGCGCCGGCGGCGGCCTTCACATGCAGCGTGCCGCCTTGTTTCGCATCGGCGCTGCCGGCCTTGCCGCGTGGCATCACCAGACGCACGGGAATGCAGTGGCGGGCGAGGGCGGGGCCGACGATGGCTTCCCAGTGGGCCACGATCGGCGCCATGGCCACCCCGCGCCGCCCCAGCAGGCGGCGGGTCGCCGGCTCGACCAACTGGCCCACCACGCGGGTGCGCCGGCTCCGGCTGGTCAGGTCCTGGACCGGCAGGCGCTCGCCCTCGGCCGTGACCAGCCGCCGCAACCAGCCCGGCGGCACCGGGGCCTTTTCGCTGTCGTCCGCCATGCGGTCGCCCGTCCTGTTGCTTTCGCGGGGCCGGATGCCCCACAACTCCTTTCGCATGGAGCCCGATCGAGGCCGGCCCGGTCAAGGCCGTCCGGTGGGCGCCGTCCCTCCGTTCCGTCCCGTCGGGAGTCCCGCCCATGGCGCGCCGCGCCGCCGCTCCGCCTGCCATCGACCGCCCCGATCCGGACACCGCCGCCGACCTGGGCGCGCGTGTGCTGGCCTGGTACGACCGCGACCGCCGCGATCTGCCGTGGCGGGCGCGCCCGGGCGAGCGCCCCGACCCCTATGCCGTGTGGCTGTCGGAGATCATGCTGCAGCAGACCACCGTGGCGGCGGTCAAGCCGTACTACGCCCGGTTCCTGGACCGCTGGCCAACGGTCGAGGCGCTGGCGGCGGCCGAGGACGACGCCGTCATGACGGCCTGGGCGGGGTTGGGCTACTACGCCCGCGCGCGCAACCTGCTGAAGTGCGCCCGCGCGGTGACCGACCACCACGGCGGGCGCTTCCCGGATACCGAGGAGGGGCTGCGCGTTCTGCCCGGCGTGGGGGCGTACACGGCGGCGGCCATCGCCTCCATCTGCTTCGGGCGCCACGCGGTGGTGGTGGATGGCAATGTGGAACGGGTCATGGCGCGGCTGTTCGCGGTGGAAGAGCCGCTGCCCGCCGCCAAGCCGATCCTGCGGGCGTTCGCCGACGCCCTCACCCCGATCGAGCGCGCCGGGGACCACGCCCAGGCGGTCATGGACCTGGGGGCGACCCTGTGCACGCCGCGTTCGCCCGCCTGCGGCCTGTGTCCGTGGCGGGATGCCTGCCGGGGGCGGCGCGCCGGTCTGGCCGAGCACCTGCCCATGAAGACGCCGAAGGCCGAGCGGCCCACACGCCGCGCCGTGATGTTCTGGGTCCAGCGCAGGGACGGCGCTTTGCTGCTGCGCCAGCGTCCGGCGACCGGGCTGCTGGGGGGCATGATGGAACTGCCCTCCACGCCGTGGGAAGCCGTCCCGATGCCCGACCCGGCCCGGGCGGTGGCGGACGCGGCGCCCCTGCCGCTGGACGACTGGAAGGCGCTGCCCGGGCTGGTCGCCCACACCTTCACCCACTTCCATCTGGAGCTTCAGGTCGTCATGGCCCGGGTGGGCGCGAATCCGCGCGTGCGCGGCATCTGGGTCCCGCTGGAGCGCCTGGATGAGCACGCCCTGCCCACGGTCATGCGCAAGGCCATCCATCACGCCCTGACGCGGGGGTTTTGATCCCGCGCCTCGGGCTGCAGACACGGGGGCTTGACCATGACCCGATCCGATCCGCCGCCGCCGCCGCCGCCGCCGGTGGCGTTTTATGCGCCCATGAAGGCGCCCGACCATCCGGTGCCGTCCGGGGATCGGCAGATCGCGCGCGGCCTGATGGCGGCCCTGGGTGCGGCCGGGTTCGCGCCGCGCGTGGCCTGCCGCTTCCGCGCGTGGGAGGGCCGGGGCGATCCGGTCCGGCAGGCGCGCCTGCGCCGGGCCGGGCTGTGGCTGGCGGACCGGCTGGCGGACTCGCTGGCCCGCCTGCCGCCGGAGCGGCGGCCGCGCCTGTGGTTCACCTATCACCTGTACCACAAGGCGCCGGACTGGCTGGGGCCTCGGGTGAGCGCCCGGCTCGGCATTCCCTATGCAGTCGCCGAGGCGAGTCGCGCCCTGAAACAGAAGCACGGCCCCTGGGCGGACGGGTTCGCCGAGGCCGACGCCGCCCTGACCCGCGCCGACCGGGTGTTCGCCATGACCGCGCGGGGTGCCTGCGGGGTGGCGCCCGTGGCGGGGGACCGGCTGGTGCGGCTGGCCCCGTTCCTCAGCGATCCCGGCCTGATTGATCCCGCGACGGTGGACCGTCCGGCCGCCCGCGCGGCGCTGGCGGCGGCCCATGGGCTCGATCCCGGCCGGCGCTGGCTGGTGACGGTCGCGATGATGCGGCCGGGCGACAAGCTGGCGTCGTTCCGCCTGCTGGCCGAGGCGTTGCGCCGGGTGGGCGAGGGGCCGCCCTGGACCCTGCTGATCGCCGGCGATGGTGCGGCGCGGGCCGAGGTCGAGGCCGCCTTCGCGGGCCTGCCGGTGGTGCGCCTGGGGGCGCTCGACCCGCCCGCGCTGCGGGATTTGTATGGCGCGGGGGACCTGTTCGTCTGGCCCGGCCTGAACGAGGGCTACGGCATGGTCTACATCGAGGCGCAGGCCCACGGCCTCCCGGTGGTGGCCTGCGACAGCGGCGGGGTGGCCGACGTGGTGCGCGACGGCGACGGCGGCCGGCTGGTCCCGGACGCCACGCCGGACGGAGTCGCCGGGGCCGTGGTCGCTGTGCTGGCGGACGATGCGCTGCGGGTCGATCAGGGCGTCCGCGCCCGGCGCAAGGCGGCGGCCGAGCACGGCCTGGAGCGCGCCGCCGATACGCTGGGCGCGGCGCTGGGACCGCTGCTGCCCGCGTAACGAACGCCCCCTTTTCCCGAGCACTGCACTGCGGCACAATGCGGCCCAAGATCAACGGCGGGTGAGCATGGCTCCTCCGCCTTTCGGCCTCGGCGCTCGTCGTCCTGAGGCCCACAAGCCGTCAAATCGGGAGGGACAACACCGTGACCGAACCGCTCTGGACCCCGTCGGCGGAGGCCGTCGCCAACAGCAACATCAAGGCGTTCATGGATCAGGTGAACGCCGCGCACGACTTGGCCCTCGGCGACTACGACGCCCTGTGGCAGTGGTCGGTGGACGAGCCGGCCGGCTTCTGGTCGGCGGTGTGGGACTTCTGCGGGCTGATCGGCGAGAAGGGCGATGTGGTCGTGGACGACCCGACGAAGATGCCCGGCGCGCAGTGGTTCCCCAACGGCCACATCAACTTCGCCCGCAACCTGCTGCGCCCGGACTGGGATCCGAACGCCGACGCGCTGGTGTTCCGGGGCGAGACCGTGGTCAAACGCCGCATGACCTATCAGGAGCTGTGGGATGCCGTCTCGCGCTTCCAGCAGGCGCTGATCGAGATGGGGATCCAAAAGGGCGACCGCGTGGCCGCCTACATGCCCAACATGCCCGAGACCATCATCGGCATGCTGGCCTGTGCGGGCATCGGGGCCATCTGGTCCTCGGCCTCGCCCGACTTCGGCGTGCAGGGCGTGGTGGACCGCTTCGGCCAGATCGAGCCCCGCGTTCTGATCGCCACCGACGGCTACTACTACAACGGCAAGACGCTGGACTGCCTGGAAAAGATCGCCGCCATCGTCGAGCGGATGCCGAGCGTCGAGCGCACAGTGATCGTGCCCTACACCCGCAACGCCGCCGACCTGTCCGCCATCCGGGGGGCCGCTTGGTGGGGCGATTTCGTCGCCGCTCATGCGGCCGGCGACATCCGGTTCGACGATCTGCCGTTCGCGACCCCGCTCTATATCATGTACTCGTCCGGCACCACGGGCGTGCCCAAGTGCATCGTCCACGGCCAGGGCGGCACCCTGATCCAGCAGGCCAAGGAGCATGTGCTGCACTGCGACATCAAGCCGGGCGACAAGGTGTTCTATTTCACCACCTGCGGCTGGATGATGTGGAACTGGTTGGCGAGCGCCCTGGCGTCGCGCGCCACCCTGATGCTGTACGACGGCAGCCCGGGCTATCCGTCCGGCAACGTGCTGTTCGACTATGCCGACGAGGAAGGCATCACCATGTTCGGCACGTCGGCCAAGTGGATCGACGCCATCAAGAAAAGCGGCCTGAAACCGCGCGAGACCCATTCCCTCAAGAGCATCCGGGTCATTACCTCGACCGGCTCCCCGCTGGTGCCGGAGTCCTTCGACTACGTCTATCAGGATGTAAAGCCGGACGTGCAGTTGTCGTCCATCTCGGGCGGCACCGATCTGCTGTCGTGCTTCATGCTGGGCAGTCCGATCAGCCCGGTCTATCGCGGCGAGATCCAGAAGCGCGGGCTGGGCATGAAGGCCGACGTGTTCGGCGAGAACGGACAGCCGATCCGGGGCGAGAAGGGCGAACTGGTCTGCACCCAGGCCTTCCCGTCCACGCCGGTGGGCTTCTGGAACGACCCGGAGGACCGCAAGTTCATGGCGGCCTATTTCGAGCGCTTCCCGGGCATCTGGACCCACGGCGATTGGGTGGAGCTGACCGAGCGCGGCGGGTTCGTGGTGCACGGCCGCTCCGACGCCACCCTGAACCCGGGCGGGGTGCGCATCGGCACGGCCGAGATCTATCGTCAGGTGGAACTGCTGGATGAGGTCGTGGAAGCCCTGGTCATCGGCCAGGAATGGGACGACGATGTGCGCGTGGTGCTGTTCGTCCGGCTGCGCGACGGCATGGACCTGGACGACGCCCTGACCGACCGGATCAAGAAGCAGATCCGCACCAACTGCACGCCGCGCCACGTGCCGGCCAAGGTGGTGCAGGTCACCGACATCCCGCGCACCAAGTCCAACAAGATCGTCGAACTGGCGGTGCGCGAGGTGGTCCACGGCCGCCCGGTCAAGAACAAGGAGGCGCTGGCCAACCCCGAGGCGCTGGACGAGTTCGCCGACCGCGAGGAGCTGGCCAGCTAGCGGGCGCGCCTCCGCCCGAAAGGGGCCGTTTTTCGGCGGCACCATGGCCGTGGGTCATCGGCGGATCGGGTCCGGTCCGTCCGATGACGCATGGTTTCCGGAAAAACGAGAGGTCCGATCATGACCCTGCCCTCGCGCGTGTCGTCCCGCTCCGCCCCGTCGTCGTCGCCCACCGTCTCCCGGCGGCGCGCCCTGCAAGGCGGTGCGGCCGCTGTGGCCCTGGCCGGTGTCGGCGCCGGCGGGCTGGCCGGCTGCACCGCCAACCCGGCCACCGGCCGTCAAACCTTCATGGGCTTCCAGTCCATCGACGACGATGTGGCCCTGGGCGGGCGCGAGTTCCCCAAGCTGGTGCAGGCGTTCGGCGGCGCCTACGAGGACCGGCGGGTGCAGGGCTATGTGCAGGATGTGACGCGCCGGCTGGTGCCGCACACCGAGTTCCCGAACCTGCCCTACACCGTCACCGTTCTGAACACGCCGATCGTCAACGCCTTCGCGCTGCCGGGCGGCTATGTGGGAGTGACGCGCGGGCTGATGGCGCTGGCCTCCAACGAGGCCGAACTGGCCAGCGTGATCGGCCACGAGATGGGGCACGTCAACGCCCGGCACTCGGCCGAGCGCCAGGGCCAGGGCCTGCTGGCCAGCCTGGGCGTGCTGGTGCTGGGCGTGGCCACCGGCAGTTCGGAGATCGCCCAGCTCGCCGGCAGCGTGGCCCAGCTCTACGTGCAGAGCTATTCCCGGGACCAGGAGTTCGAGGCCGACATGCTGGGCGGGCGCTACATGACCCGCGCCGGCTACGACCCGGAGGGCATGGTCGGCCTGCTGGCCACCCTGCGCGAGCAGAGCCAGGTGGAAGCCGCCATGAAGGGGCTGCCGGCGGGCGCGGTGGACGAATACAACATGATGTCCACCCATCCGCGCACCATCGACCGCACCCGCGCCGCCCTCCAGCAGGCGGCGGCGACCACGCCGCCGAACCCGGTGGTGGGACGGGACCCCTATCTGCAGGCCATCGACGGGCTGGTGTTCGGCGACAGCCCGGACCAGGGCATCATCGACGGCAACACGTTCATTCATCCGGGGCTGCGGCTGCGCTTCCAGGTGCCCCCGGGCTATGTGCTGCGCAACGGCCAGACCGCCGTGCGGGCCCAGGGCCGGGACGGCGGCGTGATCCAGTTCGACATGGCCCCGCTGAAGGGCGATGTGGCCCGGACCCTGGAGGCCATGCTGGCCGACGCCAACGCCCAGGGGTTCGAGCGGCTGTCGGTCAACGGCATGCCCGGGGCCACGGCCGGGGTCATGCTCAACACCAACCAGGGGTCGGCGCAGGGGCAGGTGGTGATGGTGGACGTGGGCCGGGGGCGCGCGGCGCGCTTCCTGTTCGCGGCATCGCCCAACCGCTTCGGGGCTCTCAGCCGGGGGTTCCGCGAGACCACGTACTCCCTGATGACCCTGAGCGCGGCGGAGGCCCGCTCGATCCGGCCCCGGCGACTGGACATCCGGCGGGCCGGACGAGGCGACACGGTCGCCCGCCTGTCCCGGGGGCTGCCCTACGGGCGCTACAATGCGGACTGGTTCCGGCTGCTCAACGACATGCCGCCCGGCGGCGAGGTTCAGGCCGGACAGGTGGTGAAGGTGGTCACGACCTGATCCACCCTGTGCCCGGAACCTGGGACCCGCCGCCGGATCACTCTCCGGTGGCGGACGGTTGTCCGGCCTCCAGCGCCGAAGCCGGAGCAAGTGCAGGCGTCTGGGGGGCGGCTTGCGTGTCCTGGCCACGGACCTTGGCGGCCAGGGCGATCAGGGTATCGGGGTCGGCCGCGCCGCCGGTCATCGAGACGATGATGTCGCGCCAGTTCGGGCCGAGGGCCGACTCACCGAGCATATCAAGGCAGTCTTTCATTCCTCTAATGTGCCCGCGCGGGACAACCTCAGGCAATCCGCGCAGGCGGTTGTCATTCCTTCGGCGTCGAGCGACCCCGTTTTTGTATCGAAAGAACGGGGGGAGGGGCACGGCAGCGGGCACAGGTCAGCATGACGGCACGGTCCGCTCGGCCGGAACAGGCCTCTCGAGATCCCTCGTCTCGCTTCGCTCACGCGGGATGACGCACGAAAACTATAGGCTCAGTTTGCGTTAGATATGCATGCTGGTTGTTTGGGCGAGATAAGTCCGGCGATGCATGCCAGGATTGCACGGG
>NZ_WIVE01000027.1 GCF_009601025.1 Roseospira navarrensis
CAGCGGCGGCGCGCGCGCTGTGCGCGTGCAGTCGATCCACGTGCATAATCAGGTTGCATATATTAGCGCACACTAATATAAAGTCAACGCGTTTGTTCCGGGGGCCGTGCGATGCCCCCCCCCCCCCCCCCCCCCCCCCCGGGGGGGGGGGGGGACCGTGTGGTCTGACCAGGGCCGGGGCCGACCCCGGGTCGGTCATGGCGAAGACCAGGATGCCGCAGTAGCTCAGCTGGTAGAGCAACGCATTCGTAATGCGTGGGTCGGGGGTTCAAGTCCCTCCTGCGGCACCAGCCTTTTCAAAGGCTTAGGGTCAAACCAGGGCAGCATTACTGGCCCTGTTTTCCATTCCGGCGACCGCCGTTTTCCAAACCTTGGCGCGTGTTCGCCTCCTGTTCCGCAGCACTCTGCAACAGTTCGAACGCTCTGATGGCGCGCCGACGCTGGTCGGCCGAGCGCGTGTAGCGCCGCACCATGGCCGTGTCTGCATGCCCTGTGATCGACCGGATGGTCTCTCCGTCGGCGCCGGCATCGGCCAGACGTGTTTGTAGCGCGGCGGCGGATTTGGCACAAATCGGCAACGATTTGGCACACCGGACAGGTGTCCGGGGCGCGCGTGGGAGCGGCGTCGCGCGGGGTGGGGTCGAGGCCGGTTTGAGGGGTGTTTGAGGCCCGCTCAAACCGCACCACCGACGCGCGAGCGCGCGTGCTCACGGCGTGGCCGCGTGGAGGGTGCGCAGGGCCGTCAGGGCCTGGTCGCGGGCGGTCTGGACGGCGGCCGCATCCTCGGCGGCGGCGACGGCCAGCTTGCCGGCGCGCCGCACCTGCTTGATGTCGGCCGACACGTGGGACCAGCCCTGGGCCTGCGCCTCCACGAGGGCGACGGCCTCGGCCAGGTCGGCGGCGCCGCCGGCGCGGACCTCGGCGTCCAGGTGGGGATAGGCGCCCTCCGCCAGCGTGCCGCCGGCATCCAGCACGGCGCGGGCGGCGGCGGCCTCGGCGGCGGTCAGGCGGTACTCGGCCGCCTGGCCCGCCCCCGGCGTCACATAGGTCAGGCGGGCGGCCTCGGCGGCGCGGTCGATGGCCGTGGTGGCCTGGGCGCGGGCGGCCGCCAGGGGTTCCATCAGGTCGGGGTGAGCATCGGGCAGCCACTCGGCCCCGGGCCGCGCGATGGCGGTCTGGGTGAGGATGGCGCCGGTCTCGTCTCGCGTGACGTAGGGCATAGACTCTGTCCTCCTGGTCTCGGCTCAGATCCCGCGTCCGCGCGGATCGACGTAGCCCTGGACCCGCACGCGGATGATGGCCGGGTCCAGGAGCGGATGGCTCAGCACCACGGCGCCATCCAGGGTGTGCAGGCGTCCGGTGCAGTTGATCCCGTCCACCGTGCCGAACAGGCCGGCCGTGCCGGTGTCGATCCCTGCCTCGATCCCGCGCGAGGACGCGCCGGTGGGCCGGGCGGCCACACCCATGTTCTCGTGCCCGCCGCTGACCGGCTGGACGTCGAGCGACAGGGTCACCTCGACGCCCGGCAGCGGCGGCACCGGCAGGGGCACGGTGGCCTCGCCGGCGGCGGCCACGGTGGTGGTGGCGTCCCACTGCGCCGGGTCGTACTCGATCCGGTCGCCCCACTGCACCCACGCCCGCAGCGTGCCGGCGCCATCGGTGACCAGGGTCCCGATGCGGCGGCGCGCGGTCCAGCCGATCGGCGCCGTGGGCGCGGTGAAGCTCTCCGAGATCAGGGCGTCCAGCGTCCCGGCGGCATCGTCCGTGATGAGCCACAGGGCGTAGCGCGTGCCCGCCGCGACCGCGCCCGTGTCCAGGCCCCCGGCCCCGTCCCCGGCCGACCACGCCGCATCCATGCGCTTGGTCAGCGGCGCGTCCAGGCGCAGCAGGCCCGCGCCGCCCGCGACGGCGAGGCAGGCGCCGGGGCTGAGGGTGACGGCCACCGTGGCCAGGCCGGCGGCCGGCGCCGTCTCCAGGCCGCGCACCGCCATCAGGGGCAGAGCCGTCATGTAGCCCTCGATCGCCTGGCGGAGCTGCGTCAGGTCGCCGGCGTCGGGCGTCAGGCCGCCCAGGGTCTCGATCACGTCCAGGATCTCACGCTGGGGATGCTCGATCGCGTCCCCGTGCACGATGTCGCCGGCCACGCCGGTGCTGGGATCGCCGGTGACGTACGGAGACCCGGCGGCCTTGGGCAGGCCGGTCGCCGGGTCGATGGGGACCACATAGTCCATCTCTACACTCCCTCGTAGCGGAAGATCAGGTGCGTGTGCGCCGGGGCGCGCCGCCGGAACTGGCACTCCAGGTCCTCGGCGCGGCGGATCGCGGTGAGTTGGTCGACACCGCATTGCGACGTGCCGACGTGGAACCGGGTGACGCGCGGCTCCAGCACCGTGACCCGCCACACGAATCGGATCTGCGGCGGCCCGAGCTGAGGGCCAAGCATGCCGGGATCGACGGACGGCCCCACGCCGGAGAGACCGACCTGGAACGGCCGCCACTCCTCGATCGTGATGGCGTAGCCCAGCGCCTCGGCGATCCCGAGGAAGAACGCCCGCGACTGCCCGCCGCGCGCGGTCAGGCGCTGCACGACGGCGGCGCGGCGCTCCTCCAGCGTCGGCGTGCCGGCCGCGCGCGAGCACGTGTCGGGCAGGCCGCACACGCGCTCCCAGTCGGCCAGCATCTCCCACGTGGTGCGGGGATCGGCCTCGTCCACCAGGGCATCGGCGCGGGCGTCGGCGCGGGCCAGGGGCGCGCCCAGGGCCTCCAGCAAGCGGCCCAGCACGGACCCGGGATCGCGGCGCCAGGCGGCGCCTCTGGGGAGCAGCCCGGCCAGCACCCGGCGGTATGCGGCGGCGTCGCGGGCCATCAGGACCACACCACGCTGTCGTATCGCAGGATCTCACCGACCGCCGGCGCCACGTCGGCCGTGGGGCTCACCAGGGCGTGATCGGTCTCGCCGGCGGCGCGACTGATGGCCTCGCGCAGGTGGGAGACGCGCAGCGTGCCCTGGCCGGCGCCGTCCCCGGGGGCGGCGACGCGGGCCACCAGGTCGGCGATCTCGGCCTCCACGGCGGCGCAGACAGCGGCCGTGTCGGGCGTCAGATCGGCGATCTCGACCGTGAGAGGCAGGGCCACGGGGGCCAGGGCCAGCACCTCGGCCGTGACCGGGCGCGCGGTGTCCAGGTGCGCCTGGAGCGCGGCGATCAGCGCGGGATCGGGGAGACCATCGTCGGCCATCACGCGCACGATCACGGTGCCCAGACCCTGCTCGACCGGGTGGCACCAGGCGCGGGCCACGCCGGGCACCTCCAGCGCCCAGGCCACGTAGTCGTGCCGGGCGCCGCCGTGGGGCGGCTGCTGGATGCGCCGGAGCACGCGGGCGCGCAGGGCCGCGTCGGTCTCCAGGTCGGCCCCACCGCCCAGGCCGCCGGCGGCCACCACGGCCGCGCTCTCCAGGCCCGCGATGGGGGTGACGACGGCGACCTCGGCCCCGGCCGCCAGGTCGCCTGTGGCCCCGGCGGTCTCGGCCGCCACGGCGATGGCGCCCGTGCCGCCGGCCAGGGTGGCGGAGGCCGTGGCCACATAGCGGCGGCCGTCGGCCGATCGCCAGACGGTGCCCATGGGGACGACGGCGCCGGTGGCGCCGGTCAGGGCCAGCGCCCCGGCGCTGGCCGTGGCCGGGCGGCGGGCCAGCCCCCAGATGCCGGCGTGCCGCTCCAGCCACGCCGTCTCGGCCGTGTCCGGCAGCACTTGGCGCGACACCCATCTCAGATACGCATGCAGGCCGCTGACCGCGCCCGCCACGGCCCGGCCGACGGTGCCCAGCACGGTGCGCGGCGTGGCCTCGGCGCCGGGCAGGCGCGCCTGCATGTCGGCCGTGAGCTGGTCGGTGAGTTGCTGGAGGGTGGGCGTGGTCCAGGGCATGCTCAAACGTCCGTGAAGGGGCCATCGACGACGGTCAGGGTGCTGTCGTCGGCGCGGTTGCGGTGGAAATCGGCCGCCGGGCCCATGCACAGCAGCGCCGGGGGGGGCGGCGCCGTGAGGATCTGCGCCGGCTCCCACCAGGCGCGGACGGCGGCATCGGACAGGTCGGGCAGCGTGCCGGGGAACGACACCGACACGAAATCCACGTCGCCCCGGAAGACTTGGCCGTCACCCGTGTAGTTCAGCACCCGCCAGGGGCTGGCGCCGGGACTCTGCTCGACGTACGCGCTCGGGTCCCAGTTCACGCCGGTCAGGGCGGCGGGGGCGATGGCGGTGCCGCCACGGTAGACCTGCACGCCGTCGAGATGGGACGCGGCGGACAGGTCCACCGACACCAGGATGGTCTCCACCGGGGGCGCCGTCGGCACCGCGTTCGGGATGCGGAAGGACGAGGCCAAGCTGTTGCCCAGCGTGACCCTGAGCTCGCCCGTGGCCATGGCCTGCAGCCCGATGTCCTTCGCGGCGTCCATGCTCAGGATATTCCCGAACGTGTCCGACGTCGGGTCGCGGTAGAGGCGGACGGCAATCAGGATCCGGGTCTGCGGCCCGGCCGGCGCCGCCAGGGTGCCGGTGAGGTATCCGCCGGCGGCGGCGACTGTCTCGAAGCTCGACGGCGCCGCCGCATCCGTCTCGAACGCCAGCGTGACGTCGTCCGCGATCCCCGGCCAGTCCGTGCCGTACAGTCGCGACGTGATCGCGCCGGCCGCGGCCCGGACCGAGACGGTGGCCGGGCCGGGCATGGAGGCGCCCGGCGTGATCGTCACGGTGTTCTGGCTGGCGGCGACGGTGCCGCCAGAACTGCCCGTGCCGAGGTCCACGTCGAAGGTCTCGATGTCCACGCTGTCGGTGACGTTCCGCAGCGTGATCGTGCCTGCGCCCAGCATCACGAACTGATCGAACGTCAGAACGATGGGCGTGTCCACACCCACCGGGTCGGCCCCGTGGGCTGGGCTGGACGACGCCAGCACCGGCGCCGGCAGCACGGCGGTGTTCACCGCGTCGAGGGTGAAATCGTAGTAGGGCACGGCCCCGATCAGCGTGCCATCCAGCGGCCCGCCGGGCTTGGGCTGCGCCGCCGCGATGCACTCGGCGCGGGTCCGGGGCTGGTACGCGGCCCGGGTGGTCGCGGCGAGATGCGCGACCAGGGAGGCCGGCACCGTCGCGGTGTCGGTGATTCCCAGGGCGATGCTCCCCAGGTCCGTGGCGGCTGCGCCGTAGCTGGTGAGATACAGGCCGCCGACCGTGAAATTCCGCTGACTGAAGGCTGTCACGCCGGACAGGTAAATCGGGCTGTCCTGGCCAGTGTTACCTTCGTAGCGACCAATCACCCCGTCGGCGTTCATATCGTCGGGCAGGATCGAAACGGCGGTGTTGTTGAACACTTGCAAGCCGGGCACCTCGCACTCGATGCGCACGAAGTCGCCCCAGACCGCCGCGATATTGCCGTGGACCTTGATGTTCCGGTATGGACCACGATTGGCGAAGAAAAACGTCCCCGTGGGGAGGCGTTCTTCGGCGGTCCAGTTGCCGGCGCCATCGCCGGTCAGGGTCAGGCCATAGCCCACGGGCAGCACAATCTCCGCGACCGGCGCGCCGTGATGCGTGAGCGTGCCCGATGCGGCCACCACGCGGCAGGTGTGATCGCTGATCTCGCACTGCACGTGGTACGGGCCGGCATCGCCCAGCAGCGTGCCCGTGACCGGACCGGCCGACCCGTCCATCTTGGTGACGAGGCCCGCCTCAAACGGACCAAAATCGAAGTCCGTGGAGCGGTGCTGGAACCACGCCCGGCCACCCTGCGGCGCCGGTGTCCAGTCGCTGACGCCGTCGGAGACCATGGTCACCCACTCCCCGGCCGCCGCGAGCGTCGGGCCGGTGGCCCCGCCCATCCAGGTGTCATCGCCATCCAACGAGATCGTCGCCGTGCCCGCGCCGCCGGTCATGCGGACGTTCAGTCGCATCCGGCCGGTCGAGGCCGGCGGGATGGGGTAGACCTCGGCGCCGGGCGGCTCCACGCGCGTCTCGCGGCCGTGCATGGACACCGGGATCGGCGCGCCGGTGGTGTAGGGCGCGTATTCCTCCGTGGTCTGCGTGTCGCTCGGGTCCACCTGCGCCACGATGGGGGCGTGGTACAGCGTGACGGTGTTGCCGACCACCTCCAGTCCGTCCACCCAATGGACGTCGGTGACCTCGGTCCAGTAGGTCGGATGGGCGGCCCGATCCTGGGCGAACGTGCCGGTGCCGGAGGTATGGTCGACGAGGCACCGCCAGTAGGAGCCGTCGCCGCTGCCGTCCGACGCCACGGCGTCGATCACATAGGCCGTGTCCGGCTCCCACCATCCGGTATCGCCGGCCGGCCGCGTGGGCTGGAGCTGGATGGTGTCGATGTGATGATAGCTGGTGTCGCCGGCCGGGCCGTGGATGTGGTTCGCCGCGATCAGCACGCCGGTGACCGGCGCGTTGTAATTGGAGACCACAAACGGGTCGGCATGGAAGCCGGAGATGTCGTTGTGCCTGATCGTGGCGTTCTCTACGCCGGACAGTTCGAGTCCGGCGCGGCAGCCGGTCACGACGTTGTGCTCGAAAGTGAAATTCATGCCGTTCTGGATGCGTACAGCCGGGTTGTTGACCGTCATTCGGCCGCCGGCTGCCCAGGCGGGAAGGTTGCCCCGAAACTCACAGTACCGGAATGAGGTGCCCGTGAACTCGGAGCGGTCCGCGCCACCATGACAGATGGCATACATCGTCGAGGGCAGCGGGCTCCAGAACGGCGCCGGGGCGGAGGGATACGGCATGTCGAAGATGACATGCTCGAAGCCGAGGGTGCCGGGCTCGGCCACATGATCCAGGACCCAGCGATTGAAGATGGGCGGCTGCGCCAGGTCGGCCGCCATCCAGGTGACCCCGGTGGGCTGCGCCGAGGTCGTCAGGCTGTCGATGTCGTAGCTGCCCGGCTGGACGCGGATGCGGGTCTCGCCAGCCTCGCGCGGGTGCGTGCCGTCCAGGAGGGTCTGGATCTCGGCCAAGGTGGCGACATGACGTTCGCCGGCGGTGACGGAGACCGATACCGTCTGGCCGCTGTCCAGGATCATCTCGTAGGGACCGGCGGACAGGTCCGCCGCGTCGCCCGACGCCGACGGGCTCAGCAGACCGCCCGCGATCTGCCAGTGTCCGGCCGGATCGCCGCTGACGATGGCCGTGCCGGTGACCGCGATGCCGTTCTGACCGGCCTTGGTGTGCTCGCCGACCGATGCCACCAAGTCGGCGGGCAGACCCACCGGCCGCCAGCCGGGGATCGCGCGCAGGGCCGCGTTGCCGAGCATTACGACACACTCCCAATATGGGTGACGATCAGGTCCGCGCCGTCGTGGGTGACCGCAACCAGATCGCCCGCGCCGGCGGTTGTCTGCCAGGTGGGCGCGGCGGCGCCGACCCACTTCGCGGCAGTCGCGTCGGCCTGTTGCAGAGTCGGAGTCCGTCCGCCCGTGGCGTCCTGGATCAGGCGCAGCGTGATCGAGTAGCCGCGACCGGCCGGCGGGTCGGGCAGGGTCAGGGCGGTGTCGGCGGTCAGGGTCAGGGCCTGATATTCCCCGTCCGCCAGAGACACGGTGTGCGCGGCGCCGACGCTCGCGGCCGTCACGGCGAACCGGGCCAGGGTGTAGTCGATCAGCGCCAGCGTGGCGTTCGCGCCGGGCTGAATGGCCGTGTCGGCCGCCGCGCCCTGCGCCGCCGTGGCATAGTCGGTCGCGGCCGTCGCAGCCGCCGTGCCCAGCGTCGGCCGCCCCGTCAGGTCGCCATAGGCGCCGGTGGTGGCGACGGTGGCCAGCGCCCCCGGCTGCACCGCGCTGTCTGCGAGCGCACCCTGGGCGGCGGTGGCATAGGCGCTCGCGTCCGTGGTCGCCGCCGTCCCGAGGTCCCCCGGCTGCACGGCACTGTCCGCCGCAGCCCCCTGCGCGGCCGTGGCATAGGCGCTCGCGTCCGTGGTCGCCGCCGAGCCCAGACCCAGCAGGGTCCGGCCCGCCGCCGCATCGGCGGCGAGGGCCATGGAGCGCCCCCAGGCGGACGACACCGCCGCCCACAGGGCCGCGACCGTGGCGCGCCAGGTGGCGCCTGCGGCGACCACGGCGACCTGGTCGCTCTCCGTCGGTGTGGGGCGCTGCGTGAGCGCGGAGATCTTCACCTCGGCCATTGTTCACTCCGTGGTCAGAAGGCGGCCATCCTCGGCCGCCAGTCGTCGAGCATCCTCGGCCGTGAGCGCGGGCCGCACGGTCGCCGCGGCCAGCGGCGCGCCGCCCTCGATGGCGACGGCCAGCACGCGGCCGTCCTCGGTGGTCAGGATCCGGCCGTCCTCGGTGGCCAGCGCCACCGGCGGCGAGACCACCATGGCCCGCGCCGGCGGGGCGGTGGCGGCGGCCAGGTCAATGGGCACCGTGCTGCCGTCATGCAGCGTGATGGTGATGCGGGCGGCCACGCGGTTGAGACCCTGGCGCTCCACCTGCACGTCCACCGACCGCGCCAGCCCGACGGCCGCGTCGGTCATCCAGGCCAGCGCCTCGCGGATGGCGTCGCGGTGCCGGGCCAGGGTCTCCGGCGTGATCTTCTCCCTCTGGAGGAGCCACAGCCGCGACCCGATCCGATCACCGATGAACACCCGCCCGCCGATCGTGGGCGGCAGGGCGTCCCCCCACCAGCCGCGCCGGTCCTGGTCGGCATCCGGCCGCTGGTCGGGCATCGTGTCGTCCGGCCGCGCGCGGCGGTCCGAGAACAGGGACACGATCACGGCCGTGCGCAGGCCGTCGTCCGCCACCAGGTCGCCATCGGGACCGAGCGCCAGATCGGCGGCCCCGGCCTCGGCATCCCAGATCAGCGCGGCATCGGTCAGGCCCATGTCACCCTCCCGCCCGGACGATGGTGGAGCCCTCGACGATGGGCCACAGCCCGGCGCTGGACCCGCTGCCCACCTGCACGCGGTCACCGATGCGGGCCACGCGCGGCCCGTCTTCCTCGCCCAGGTGCACGTCGGGGCACTCGATGGTCACCCGCGTCGGCGAGCGCACCACGATGCGGTCGGTGCGCAGCTCGACCGACTGACCCTTGTCGTCGTAGATCGCCACCTCGCCCCGCTGGAGGTCGGTCGGCCGGTGCGCCCGCCCGCCCACCACCAGGGCGATGGGCGTGGAGCTGACCCCGCCCGGGAACACCAGCACCACCTCGGACCCCGGCAGCGGGTGCGCCGAGAACCCATAGGGCAGCGCGTGCTTGACCCTGTCATGGGTCTCGCCGTCATAGACCGACACCTGCAACTCCTGGGTCTGCATCGTGGCGCGCACCAGGCGCAGCACGCCCCATCTCACCATCAGGCGCAGGCGGGTGGAGACGGCCCCGGTGGCCTTGTGGATCGCCCGCATCATCGCGCCACCCACTGCTCATCGGCGTCGCCGCCCGATTCGGGCGGGGTCTCCTGGCGGACATCGAACGCCCCCTCCGCGACCACCTCCAGGGTGGCCGTGGTACCGTCATCGCTCTTGTCGTAGGTGACACCCGCGATGAGCATGGCGCGGTCCAGCGCCAGCCACGGATCGACCACGCGGACCAGCGTCAGCGGCCGCCACAGGGCGTCGGCATCGTCGCGCCAGCCGGCCACGGTGATCTCGGCGCGGCGGCTGCGGCCCTGGCGGACCGTGCGCTCCCAGGCCGCGCGGTCGGCCAGCGACTCGCCCTCCTCGGCCAGCACGATCAGCGGCCGATGGCGCGGCACGCCGGCATCGGTGACGCTGGCCCGGCCCGCCGCCACGGCCTCGACGCCGAACCCGTCGTCCAGGGCGCTCTGACCCTTCACCGTGATCGTGCTGTACCGATCCCGATGGCTCATCATGCCGCGCGCCGACAGGACCCGCGTGCCCGGCACCCGCTCCAGGGTGGCGCCGGTGTCGCGCGCCTGCGCCGGCGTGGTCAGGACCAGCCCGCCCAGGCCGTCGCTCATCGCCAGGATGCCGCGATACCGGCAGGCCCGCTCCAGCGCGTCCCAGACCGTCTCGCCCTCCTGGATGCGGAACGATGCGAATGCCGGGCCCGTGTCCGCGGCCGCCCGGACTGAGATCCCGTAGGGCGCCACCAGGTCGCGGGCGATCTGGTCCAGCGTCACCCCGTGCCACTCGCCGGACGGCAGGTGGATGGCCGAGCAGTCCACCAGATCGCCGGCGGCATCGCGGCCCCGCACCGTGACCTCGTGCGACTGGGCGTCGTAGCTGGGCTCGACATCGTCGATGTATCCGGTCAGCACCGGCGTGCGCCGGCCGCGCTCATCCTCGACGCTGACCCGACACGGCCCGCCCAGGGGGATGCGCAGGCGCGCCCCGGTCCGGCGGGTCAACGTCAAGTCGAACGCCCCGGCGACCGCCTCGATCGACCGCGTCACGGACACGCTGGTCCAGCCGCGCCAGAGCTGGTCGCCGAGTTCCAGGACCATCAGATCAGTGGGCAGCGTGCTCATGGATCCAGCACCTCCAAGGTGCCGTCGGTGAACAGCGGGTGCCGGATCCGATTCCGGTCCACGATGTCGGCCGCACCGTCGAGCACCGCGTCCAGGTCATCGCCCCACCAGCCGTGGGCCAGGGCCAGCGCCGGCGCCGGGGCATCCACCGTGACGGTGCGCAGGCGCGGCAGCCGCCCGGCGCGGACGGTCAGGTCCCGCACCACGGCCGCATGCACGGCGGCGAGCCGGGCATAGACGGCCGGGTCGCTGGTCTCCAGCATCACCGCGTCCAGGGCCTCACTGACCGCGCGCCGCACCGCCTCCGCCTCGCCCGCGCTGGGGTAGTCCACCGCCGCCGCCAGCCGCGCCGCGCCGACGATATGCGCCTCCGTGACCGCGTCCCGCAGCACCGTGCGCAGGTCCGCCAGCGTGGCCTCGGACGCCGTGGGCCAGCCCGTCGCCGGCGTCGCGACACTCAGGCCCGGGGACCGCGCCGCCGCCAGCGCCGCCAGCACGGGCCGGGTGGCGTCCGGCCCGGACCAGGAGGCGCCCAGGTCGCCCAGCCCGGCCAGCCCGCGCCATACGCCCTGCACGGTGCCCAGCAGCTGGTCGGGCATGGCCATCAGCGACAGCCCCAGCCCCACGGCCGAGCCGATCGTGCCCGTGACCAGGTCAGCCACCGACCGCACCACCTGGAGCGGCATCGTCACCACACGCACGGCGTTGAACACCGCATCGATGTCGCCGGCGAGGGTGTCGATCGCGAATTGAGGCTGGCTTGACGCGGCCTCAAACGCCTCTTGAAACGCCGTCAGAGCATCGGTCTCGGCCGCGTCGGCCGCCGTGGCGACGGCCGCCTGTGTGTCCGCCGTGGCGACCGGCCGCACGTCCTTCTCGGCGGTCTCGACACAGACGAACGAGACCTCGCACACCCCGCCCTGACGGCTGGACGTGCGGGTGGACACCTCGCCCGTGGCCCGCACGATGCGGTCGCCGTAGTACGGATGCACCAGGGTCGCCGCCCCCGGCTCCTCCAGCGCCGCCAGCAGGGCGTCGCGCTCGGCCATGTAGTCCGCGCCCACCAGGAACGCCTGCACCCGCCAGCGGCGCACCTGCCGCCCCAGATCCTCCGGCGTCAGCCCGTCGGTCTCCGGATGCACGTGCTCCACCAGACGGCGCCCGGTGGTGTGGTCGTCGCTCACCACATGAAACGGCACGCCCCGGAACGACGCCGGGCGCAGATTGTCGCGCCACGCCATCAGGTGTACCCTCCCAGAGACAGCACCCCATGGGAGAGACCGCCATGCGCCCGCGCGCCGCGCACATATATAGTGTCGCCCTGATCGCCGCTTTCACCCTGGCTGGGGCCACCCACGCCGCCGAGGAGGCGGGACAGGATGCGGCGGACTGTGATCGGTGGTGGGTCGGCGAAGCGGATACGGCGGACTGCGAACCGGACCCGACGGTGACCGTGCCCCTGCCGGAGGGCGACATCACGGTCACGCTGCGTGGCGAGCCGACGGAGGCCCTGGCCGAAGCCGCCGAGACCTTCTTCCGCGCGTGCCGCCAGTTGGCGGAGCACCCCGAGGCGATCAGCTATGTGTCGGCCACCTGGACGACGTTGCCATTCGGGCCGGATTTGGTGGACGGTGCCCTGTCGCTGCGTGGGTGGACACATGCCATCAGGCTGCGGGTCGATCTGCGCGCCATGGCCGACTGGCCGCACGACCTGAAAATGGCATTTCTCGACCGCGATTACCTCGTGGCGGAGGGGGCGTGGTACATCGGCGACGATGCCGTCATCGGTCATGACCGGGATGACCAGACCCTCTGCGGCTGGGACGAGGGCGCCGAGACACTCGGCCACATCCGACGCCATCCGGACATCCGACGCCTCTACGTCAATCAGACCGATCTGTTCGCGGCGCTGTTCTGACATCACTGCCCCACGCCCCCCATGGTGGGGCCGCGATCGGGATCGCTGCCGCCCATCGGCTGGCCCCGGCGGCGGTGCGGGCGCACCGCCAGCCCGGCGGCCACGCCGGGATTGGTGTTGGTCACGCTGATCTCGATCTCGTCGATCCCCACACCCCACTTTTCCAACTGTTCTATGGCGGCATCCGCGATCTCCCGCCCGATCTCGCTGCCGGCGATGCCGCCCGCAATGGCGCCGCCGAGAGCCCCGGCCGGCGCCATGACGGGCGCGAGCGGTCCCGTCGCCGCGCCCAGCGCACCGCCCACCTGCGCCCCGACCCACGCACCGCCGGCAGCGCCCAGGGCGCCGCCGCCGGCCTCCACCGCGCCGCGCGTGTCGCCGTCGGCCAGCGCCATGCCGGCCTCGACCGCGCCGAGCCCCAGCGCCGTGACGCCGCCCGCCCGGCCGATCAATCGCAGCCGCAGACGCTGACCCAAGGCGGCGGTGCCGGCGGCCGTCGCCCCCGCAGATCCCATGCCGCCGGCGCCCACCGCCCCGGCCGCTCCGGCCATTCCGGCCCCGGCGGCGCCCGCGCGGCCGCCGCCCAGACGGCGCGGCCAGTTGGTGACCAGCACAGGGGTCGGCCCCATGCCGGCGGCCGCCCCGGCCAGCGTCGGACCAGCCGCGCCGGCCATCCGGCGCATGCTCAGCGCCGTGGTGACGGCGGCCCCGGTGCGGACCACCTGATTGCCGACGACGAGCGCCCCGAGGGTCCCTGCGCCGATGGCCAGCGCCCGCATCGTCTTGTCGAGGGTGTCCGGATCCAGGTCGGATATGGCCCGGGCCAGATCGTCGATCGGGCCGGACAAATTCTGGTCGGCGAACTTCTGCCATGCGTTCGACAGGCTGGTGAGCGCGGCGCTCATGGTTTCCGCCCGGATGGCGGCATCCTGAAACAACTGCTCCCGCGTGCCCTCGACCTCCATCAGACCGTCGAGCAGTCTGAGTTCGCCAGTTTTTCGGTATTCGTCGAGCAGCGGGATTAGGACTGCCTGAGCGCCCTCTTCCGTGAAGACGTTCTTGAAGAGGGCATCTGATTCGGTGACCTCGCCTTTCGTGGCTCGGACGATGTCTCGCAGGATGTCCGGAACCGCGCGCATCTGATTGAGGTTCTCGGGGTCCATCACCTGGATCCCCATGTCGCCCAGCGCGGCCTTCACGTCCGGATCGCTCAGTGTCCGCATCAGGCCCTCCACCGCCGTCGCGGCCTCGGAGCCTGAGCCCGTGCTGGCCCGGGCGATCTGAGCCAGCGCCATCGCCTCACGGCCAGCGTCGAGCCCTGTGCGGCCCGTGCGCATGTAGGCCGCCGCGATCGTTGGCGCCTCTCGCGCCAGTTCGGCGAGGGTCAGCTTGGCGAGCTTTCCCTGTTCGTTGATCGTGCTGAGGTAGGCAATCAACTCACCGCGATCATCGATTCCCAGATTGGTGATCGCGTTGGCGATCAACTGGCCCATGGATGTGGCATCGCCGCCCGTCGCCCGCATCGCCGCGCCCAGCGCCAGCAGCCCCTCTTCGTCGTCCAGCAACACGCTCGAACGCGTGTAGACCTCCTGCAGACCGGCCGTGAGCTGCGACACATCCAGCCGGACGGCCGGATTGTTCGCGATCTCGAACAGGCGCTCACGAAGGACCTTGATCTCATCGGCCGAGCGGCCGGAACTGGTCCGCAGCGCCGCGAGCTGGTCCTGGAGCGAGGCCACCTGTCGGATCGCCGCTGCCGCCCCCGCGCCCGTCAGCAGGGCGGTGTAGCGGTTCCCCAGGCTGGCCAGCCCATCGCTCGCCGACCGCGCGGCCCGGCCGAGCCGGCGGAGGTCCTGCTGGCCGCCGGCGGACAGCCGCCCCAGCGCGCCCTGCATGGTGCGGGCACGGGTGGCCAGGTTGCCGGCCAGGTCGATCGCGAGGCTGTACTTCATGTCGGCCATGGGATGGGCCTCACATCAGGATCGGGTGTTGAGTGTCCGCGCGGCGTCAATGCAGCGCAGCGCCCGGCGGAGGGCGTAGGTGCGCGCCTCCGCCCAGCTCAGGCCGAGGCGCCCGGCGACGATCTGCCACGTCTGGGCATCGTCCACCTGGGCGCCTACGGCTCCCCCCGGCGGGACAGCGCCTCCGCGAGCGCGCGGCCGGCGGCCTCGTCCAGCTCGGCCGCGTGCGCCTGCAACAGCGACAGGTCCCGGCCGGACAGGCTCCGGATCTCGGTCAGCGTCAGCGCCCCCGGCCGGTCACCGACCCGTGCCACCTGACGGCGCAGGCCCTCCAGGCCCAGCAGGGTCGAGGACTGCATCAGCGCCAGCGACCCGTCGGCCAGACGCATGGGCCGCTCGGCCGCCATGCCGGCGTCCAGGATGTCGCCGGCGGACATCTCCTTGAGGGTGACGGTCGTGTGGATGTCGGCCCCAATGGTCAGGCCGTCCAGCAGGTCAAAGGTGACTTCAGCCATGTCACGACTCCTCCATCTCGGGCCCGTGAAACTCCACCTGGACGCCACCCGAACTGCCGCCGGCGAGCCGGGTCTCGCCCGTGCACCACCACTGGCTGCCCACGTACCGCTGGCCGGTATCGCACTCGAAGGTGACGGTGGCGTCGTCCGCATCCTTCAGGCTGCCGAGCACCTGACCGGGCTTGAACAGGATCTTGCAGGTGACGGTGCCGTGGCGCGTCTCCTCCGAGAACCCGACGGTGCCGGTGTCGCTGGCGCGGGGAGATCGGGTCACCCCGCCGGTGTCGCACTCGGCGCCGGGCTCCGATTCCAGAAGCTGGCCGTTGACCCTCACGAAGGCGCGGCCGAACCGTTTGAGAGACATTCAAGACCTCCTTTAGCGGCCGCTCAGAGGCGGAATTGGACTTGTCCGGCGAACACGCGGAACTGGTTGATGACGTCGGGCGGGATCAGCGCGTTGACCCGGTTGGGGTCCGACTGGTCGCGCTCCACGATCAGCTCCGACTTGAACTGGTCCGCCTGCTCCACGAGCCCGGCCGTCTCCCATTCGCGGAACAGGGCCACCAGCTCGTCGCGGATCACGGCGGGCGTCACGATGGCCTGGCCGGGGCCGTAGCGGGTGCCGTCCGACGCCAGCTTGTGGCGCGGGAAGCGCTGGAAGATGCGCGCCCGCACGCTGTAGCGCAGGTACGCCAGCGTCTTCAGGGTGGTGACGTCGAGGTAGCTGATGTCCTCAATGCCCCACTGATTGGTCTGGAAGGTCGTGATCGCGCGGTCGATCTGGACGGTGTTGACTTCCGTCCGCGCGGTCGCGATGCCGTCGTGGAGGAGCAAATTCCTCTCCTCCATCGTGAACCGATCCGCCTCGGCCGGCGGCAGCACGCCGCGCAGCTCCAGCGTCTGGAGCGGCCGGGCCGGGTCGATCTGGAGGTGGTACGCCGCGACGGCGCCCAGGGCGGCGGCGGCCTCCCACGGCGGGGTCGGGCTGCCGTCCATGCCCATGATGGTCAGGTGCGGCGAGTTGCGCGAATCGCCCAGCGTGGTCAGCTCGGCGTGCGTGCCCTGCGCCCAGGCGTAGGCGTGCGCGTCCTGCATGACCAGCGGCCCGAACCGGGTCTCCAGCTCGGCCTCGATCGCGGCCAGGGACGCCGTGTCCGTGTAGGGCAGGATGATGTCCGTCACCCACTCGTCCCCGATCGCGGCGAGCGCGGCCGTCAGGTCCGGATTGGCGGACCCGCCCGACATGGGCGTGATGGTCAGGCCGACGCCGGCGGGCATGGCCTCGCCGTAGTACCCCACGCGGATGTCGATGGCGTTGCCGGTCTCCCCGCTCCACCGGCAGGTCAGCGTGACGTCGGCGGCCGTGGCGGCGGCCGTCACCGGCAGGTCGAGGACGGCGTTGATTGCGGCCGCCGTCGCCGTGGCGATGGCCGTGGCGGCGGTGCCGGCGGCCACACCCACGCGCACGCGCTGGCCGGCGATCCACAGCACCAGGGTGCCGGAGGCCGTGGCCGGGCCGGTGATCGCCAGCGTGCCGGTGGCGGCCTGGGCCGCGCCGTCATCCTCCATCGGGATCACGGTGGCCCGGGTGACGGTGTTGTTGGCACGCAGGAAATGCGCCATCCGGTGCAGCATGGACCCGCGCCCGAAGTACCCGGCGGCCTGGTCGCCCGTCAGAATGTCGATGGGCTCCAGCGCCGTGGCGGTGCCGGTCGAGAGCATCTGGCCGAGCACCAGGATCCGGCTCGGCATGCCCGGCAGGCCCTGGACGGCGCGGCTGTTGTCGATCTCGATGTACGCGCCCGGCGCGCGCAGGTCGATCGGGATGGCATTGAACGAGATGGCCATGGCCTAGCTCTCCTTGGTGCGCGTCTTGGTCGGCCGGACCTCGACCACGTCGCCGGCGGAGAGGCGCCGCTGCCAGAAGATCGACCAGGTCACGGCCAGCCCCTCATCGGGCAGGCGTCCGGGCGGCGCCCCCGGCGCCGGCGGCGGCATGCGGACCAGCAGACCCGGGCGGGCCGGCTTGAGGGTGCGGGTCTCGGGCATCACGGATCCTCCGGACGATGAATGGTGTCGCGGGCGTCGGCCTCCGGCGCCGGCAGGTGGCCGTCCGCATCGGGCGTCACGTTGCCGTGCACGGGCAGGTCCCAGTCCCCGTGGAAGGTCAGGAACTCGCCCATGGCGTCGGCATCCGGCGGCGACGCCAGCGTCCACGCGGTGGTCAGGTCGATGCCGTAAGCGGCCAGCCGCTGGTCGCGGGCGGCGGTGTGCAGCAGCGGCCGCACGCCCTCCACCTGGATCGGCTCGATCTCCAGGCCGAGCGCCTGGTCGTGCAGCAGGGCACAGACGTCCTCGGCCAACTGATAGGCCCCCACGCGATCGTCGGCGCCGTGCCGGCGCTCGTGTTCGTTCCGCCCGGATCGCGCCGCGACCACGACCACGTAGCGGGCGCGCCACAGCTCGCCGCGTCCGTCCTCGTGACGGTCGAGCCTGGAGAACGCCACCCACGCGGCCGGGAACCGCTGGCGCAGGATCGCGGTGACGTCCTCGTCCAGCTCGTCGCGGTAGGTGCCGAGCGCGCCCCAGGCATAGCCCAGGTGCCCGGCGTCGGCCGCCGCCCGCAGACGGGCGATGATGGCATCCTCGACCGCCCCGATCATGCGCCCGCCTCCCCGCGCCGCAGGGCGTCGCGCAGGCGCTCGCGGATGATGTCGCCGATCTCCTCCCGGTCGTCGGCGGAGATGCCCAGATAGGGCCGTGCCGGCAGGGTGACAGACTTGCGCAGCGCCACGCCGCCGTCCGGCAGCGGGATGGCCAGGGCGCCCCCGGCCCGGGCACGGATCTGCCCGCCGAGCTGGTGAATGCGCGCGTAGATCAGATTGGTCCCGACGCGCGCCGACCGACTGTCGGCGGCATGCGTGATGCTGTCGCGCAGGTGCCCCCGATCCACGAGGGTCTGCCCGCCGGTGCGCGCGGCCCGACGGCTGGGGGTCCATCGGTCGCCGTCCGGGCTCCGGCCCGCCTGGAACCGCTGCTGCACGGACGTGACCAGGGCCGCCCCGATCTCGTCCATGAGGTCGTGCGCCCGGTCGGCGTCACGGACCAGCGCGTCCAGCGCGTGCCCCGCCCGGCGCAGGTCGGCGTCGTCGATGCGGATGGCGATGCCCGACATGGTCAGAACCCCCGCAGCGTGTCGCGGGTGAACAGGCGCGGCGGCGCATCCACGATCACGGCGCCGGCGCCGCTGGGCGTGGTGTCCACCGGCGCGTCCAGCGTCACCTCGCCGCGCGCGATCATGCGCAGCTGGTCGCGGGCCCACTTGGCGCGGGCCGTCACCTCGTCAGGCGTGTGGTCGGGCCACAGCCACCACCAGGTCAGGGCACAGGCCACGTCCACGATCAGCGGCGGCACGGGTGCCAGCGGCACCACGTACCGGCCACGCAGGGCCGCGTCGATCTCACCGTCCGCGGAGGCGATGGCGCGATCCAGCACCGCCGCCACCACCGCGCCGGTGTACGGCTCGGCGACGTCGGTGCGGTCGATCAGCGCACGCTCGCTGTAGCGCTCGATCATCGCGGCTGTGCTGGCGTACGGCATTTCTGCCCCTCAGGCGTGACAGCCCGGCGCGACCGCGCCGGCGGGCCGAAGGCCCGGAGGCCCGCGCCGCCATCCGGCGGCGCTGGGCCGATCAGTACCCAAACCGGCCTACTCCCCGGGCTCATCCGACCGGCGTCATCCGCACCGGCCGGGATCGACACCCGGGTTTCGCGCGGGATTACTTCGCCGGGGGCTTCTCCTTCGGCGGCTTGGCCGGCGCGACGTCCTCGACCGTCAGCTCGGGCTCGACCCGCAGTGCCTCGACCTGCGCGTCGGTCAGGTCGCCGTCCGGCACGGTCACCGGCTCGGCCGGCCAGTGACGGCCGGCACGACGGATAGGGTGGCGGGCGGTCACACGGATCGGCATGGCGTCGCCTCCCCCTAGACCAGCCACGGCACGACGACGACCTGCACCAGACCCTTGTTCGGGTTGGTGGCGCCGTTGGCCAGGCGCTCGACGCCGACAATTTCCTGGGCCGCTTCGCGAAGGGACGGCGGCACGACCAGATGCGTCGGCATGATGCCCAGCGGCCGCCCGTGGTCGCCGGTCCGCCCCATCATGGCGGCGTAGGCCGCATTGAAGTTCGTGGCATCCAGGTCGCCCTTGCTCGCGTAGGCGAGCTGCCAGAGCGAGAATCCGACGTTCAGCCGCGCGTCGGTGCCGTACACGAAGGTGTCGGTCATGAACACGCGCTCGCTGTCCAGGTCGGTGAGCGCCCGGAACTGATAGTCGCGGCGCTTCTGGAACAGCACCGGCTTGATCGCCCGATTGAGGGCCATCAGGTACCACGGCGCGCCGGCGCCGGTCTGAAGGTTCGACTGGCTCCCGGTCGCGCCATCGGACCCGATCACCGGATGGTCCGTGTCGAAGTAGTACTGGCCGTCGTAGCACTTCGTGGTCAGGCCGCCCTTGATGAGACCGAACACCAGCTCGTTCGGGTGCGCCGCCGTGCTCTCACCCATCTCCTGGAACATGGGCGAATAGACGCCGAGGTTGTCGTCTTCGATGTCGTCACGCGACACCTCGACGCTCAGCTCGAACTTGCGGTTCCGGATCGTATAGCCGTGCACGGCCAGACCATGCAGGACACGATCTCCGATCCACTCGCGCATGCGCGGCATCTTGCCGAGCCACCCGTACTCCTCCTTGGAGGTGGTGCTGGTCACCTCGGTGACGAACGGCCGATACATCGGCTCGTGCATCCCCAGGCCGGACTGGAAGTGGGTCTTGAAGCCGGTGCCCAGCGCCGTCAGCGTCCCCTTATTGACAATCATGGTCCGTCGTCCTCCTAGACCTCGACCCAGACGCCCTGGGCGTCCACGTCACGGATGGTGCCGCAGGCGCTGCGGGTGCTGGTGCCGTCGGTCGCGGCCACGGTCTGGTCATCGACGGCATAAGCCGGCGACCCGATGTGCGCCCGGGTGATCGCGTCGCCGCCGGCGCTGTTCGCCCAGCGGAAGCACCCGCGCTCGATCCGCACCGTCACGTCACCGTCGGCCGGCCCGCCGGTGACGGCCTCGGCGGCGCGGCCGCGCGGCGTCAGAGTGGTGGCGACGGCGGCCGGCACGGCGTAGCCGTCGGCGTCGAGCATCGTCATGGCGCCGGCATGGATGACGGCGGCGGCCTTGACCGGATCGTCGAACGCCGTGACCTCGCGCCGGGGCGTGTCGCGGTCAGTGGTGAGAGCGGCCATGGCTTACGCCTCCGTCTTTTCGGCGCCGTCGCGCGTCGCGAGGTACTGCGCCTCGGACAGACCGAGCTGGCGACAGGTGGCGCGCTCCTCGTCGGACAGCGATCCGGCACCGGCGGCCTGCGCGGGCGGCGTCTTGCCGACCAATCCGTCGGCGACCACCTTCGGCGCGGCCTGGACATAGGTCTCGAAGGCCGTGAGCCCCTCGGCCGTGCGGCAGGTGGCGCGGTGATAGGCCTCGCTGGCCGGCGTGATCTTGCCCGCCTCCAGCGCGCCCTTGATGGCCGCGTCCACCTTGGCCTGGTGGCCGGCGGCCTCCAGGTCGGCGAGCTTCTGTTCGGCGGCCGTGGCGCGGGCGACGGCGGCGTCATGGTCCGCGCGCGGCACGAAGCGCTCCAGCGGCGGCTGCTCGGCGGCGGCCGTGGCGCGCGCCTCGCGGTCCTTCAGGCCATTGATGGCGCCGAGCACCTGCGTCTCGTTGGCGCCGTCCGTCAGGCCCAGCGCCTGCGTGACGCTGGCCGGGATGACATCGGTCATGGGTCGGGGGTCCTCCTCTCGGGCCAGGGCTGGCATCTGGAAGTTGGGGAAATGCACGAGGCCGGCGCCGACGAGACGCTTGATCCGTCGGGTCTCCTTCTCGAAGTCGAAGGCGGGGGACAGGTACCGATAGGCCCGACCGGCGACGTCGCGGGCCCCCTCGGCCGCCCAGGTGACGCGGCCCCAGATCGAGCCGTCCGGGCGCCGCTCGACATCCTGGATCCAGCCGGCCGCCGGCGTGCGCTCGCCGGCGCGGCCGCGCGTCTCGCTGGCGTGTTCCCAGTCGATGACCAGGTCACGGGCCAGGGCGCGGGTCTCGGCGACCACGGCGTCGGGATCGGGGTTGGTCCAGCGCCGGCCGTCGCGGGCCGACAGGTCGGCGCCCGCCGGCAGCAGCATGATCCATTCGGGCGCGGCGCCGTCCTCGGCCGGAGCGGGCAGATCCAGGCACAAGGCGCGCCGGCAATCGCCGGTCGTATGGGGGATGGCGTCGGTCATGGCTGCACCGTGCCACGCGCGACGGGAGCGCGCGCCCGGACGGATGTCCGGTCAGACAGTGGTGCGGCCCGGGGCCGGCGATATGCGGGGGCGTCGGTCATGGGCGGATCATGCCGCCCGGATCACCCTTCGGCTGCCCGGAAGGACTTCCGGGTGCTGGGCGATGGAGCCCGCGCGACCGACCCCGGGAGCATGCTCCCGCCCGCGCCAGCGGTCAATGCCGGGGCCGGCACGGCGCCGGAAGGTCCCTGGAGGGCCGATTAAATCCGGTTTTAAACGGGGTCTCCGGCGCGCGCGGCCCTCGGGGCCGGATCGACGCCCGCTCGCCTGTGTGGGCCTCTCAGGGCCGATCCCGCGCACAGGCCGCCACAGAGGCGTGCCGTCCCCGAACGGCCCGATGGCCGGGCCCGACCCGGCTCGCGCACGCTGCCCCCTCTTATGGCCTCTTATGGGCGTCTTAATTTGCGCCGGCTCGGTCGCAGGTGTATGATGGTCGCAATGGATCGCGTCCCCCCCGCCCGCCGGGTTCATGAGGTCGTGATCCGGACGGCAGTGGGCGGCGCCGCTGCCGTCATTCTTTTTCCGGACGGCGGTACAGCAAGACCCCGCGCCGCCGCTCGGCGAGATACCCGGCCGGTCGCGACTGGAACAGGGTCACGCCACGCCATCCCGCCTCCGACCATTCCACCAAGGCAAACAGCCCGTGGCCCCGCTGCATCTTGTTCAGCCGGGGCAGATCGAGCGCGGCCAGATAGGTCCGGCGCAGGACCGGCCGCCCCGTGTGATCGGCCGCCCAGGACAGCCAGATCTCGTCGGGCGCCTTCAGGGCCTCGGCGAGCACCGGCAGGAACCGGTGCCGGCCCTGACTTTCGACCTTCCAACTCCCATCGCGGCGGCGGAACAAGTCGGCGTCGATTCCCATCACATACCCGGCCGCATCGCGATACAGCGCGCCCTGATCGACCGTGGCGCCGAACTCGGACAGGAACGCCTGGGCGTACGCTTCCGGCGCCAGCCCCTCGGGCAGCACCCTGGCCGCGTCCACCGGGCGCGGCGCCGGCAGCGCTGGCAGGTTGGGCGGCACCGGCATCTCCAGATCGGGCAGGTCGGGCAGCGGCTCGCGCAGCTCTCGCGGCACGGCGCCGGACAGCCACGACCGCCCGACGTTGTAGCCGAAGCCCGTGTCGAGTCCCGCCGGGGTCTCCCACGTCTCCGTCGAGCCATCGGCCAGGGTCACGGTGCGCTGTTCCATCGCCACCGGCGGCGCCTGGTCGTCAGGCGTGACGCTGTAGCCGTACCGCCGCAACTGCCGCTCGGTCAGGGCCTGCACCGTACAGCGGCATCCCCAGCCGTTCGGCGGGTAGTGGGCGCGCCACCAGGGATGATCGGCCGGCAGCACCGTGCCGTGCCACGCCTTGTGCTCGTCGCGCGTCCGGCCATCCATCACGGCCACATAGCGCAGGTACAGGGTCCGGCCGGCCTCGGCCTCGCGCTGCCGCTGCCGCTCAATCCGGTCCCAGTGGCCCGCCGCCCGGGCCATCCGCATGTTGGTGTCGTAGATCACGCGCGAGCGCCAGTTCCGTCCGCCTTTGTACGACCAGCCGTGTTTTGTGACGATCGTATCGAAGTCTTGGCGGAACGTCTCCAGGGTCGTGCCGTTCTCGATGGCGCTCCGGATCGACCGATGGAAGTCCGCGACCAGCGCATCGGTGGTGGCGCCGGCGACGACGAAGGACCGGGCGTGTGCGCCCTCCCGCAGATCGGTCCACGCCTGCGTCGGCAGGCGCGCCTTGCCGGCCAGGAAGTCAATGGCCTCGGCGAAAGGCAGCGGCGCGCCGACATCATCCGCCATCGGCCGATCCGCCCAGATAGGCGACCATCAGGCCCTGTCCCATGACCTCGGCCAGCGCATCTGGCGACAACTCCGGATACAGGTCCAGCAGTCGGCGCTCAACGTCGGCCAGATCATCGGACGTGGCCAGCAGGTCGCGGAACCGGTCCAGCATGGAGTCGATCGCCGGCGCGGCCGCTGCATCCATCTGGTCCACCAGATCGTCCACGTCGTCCAGGGGGGCCGGTCCGCGCTCGCGCGCCGTACCGCGATCGGTCGGTGGCGGGGGCGCAGTCTGGCTGGCGCCGGGCGGGTGCAGCAGCTCCTCGTCGGCATCCGGATCGGGCAGACCGAGCTTGTCCCGCACCGTGCTCATCCCGACTTTGGCGCCCCGGTCCACCAGGTCGCAGACCATCTGAACCCACTGCTTCAGGTCGTCCATGTCGGGGACAAGCAGCTTGATGGTCGGATACTGCCCGGACGCCGGCACCCCCCAGTTCAGGCCCACGAACACGTTGACCAGGTCGCGTTGCAGCGTCTCGGAGATGTCGGCCGCGTCGGCCTCCAGGATGTCCAGGCGCACCTGGTCATGCACCTGCGCCTGGGCGCGGCTGGATCCGTCGTCGGCCGTCATGGTCTGACCCAGGATCACCTTGGAGACCTGCTCGTCCCAGTACCGCGCCAGACGTTCGAACACATCCGGCCCCACCGCGCCCTGGGCGGCGTCGATGAACTCCAGATCCATGCCGCGCGGCAGAATGGCGGCGGCCTGACGGCCGATCATGCTGACGGCCTGTTTGAGGACCGCACGGTCCTCGGCCGAGTGCGCCTGGTCGTAGCGGCCGATGCGGATCGGCATGCCGTAGATCTCGCCGAAGGCGGCCCAGTCCTGCAACGAGAACGACTTGAACATGAACGACCACACGCCGAGCATCGCCAGCCCGCCGGCCACCGGCAGCCCGGTGATGAGGTCCGGCACATGGATCATGAACCGGTTCGGCGGCAGCTCGGCTCCATCGGGGGAGCCGTCGCGCAACCGGATCTCCTGCCCGGCCACGCGGTCGAGCTGAAAGAACGTGGGGTCACGGTGCTCGTAGCGTGGATACCACGGGCCATCCGCTGTCTCGTGCCAGACCAACTCGACGACGGAGTACCCGCGCGCCAGACCGTCCAGGAGATGCCCGATCATGCGCCGTGTACCCGGCCGCGCGACCAGGTCGCGCACGGCATCGGCCAACGCCACGTCGGCCGCGTCGTCGGAGGCCGCCTCCACCATGATCTGGAGGCTCTTGCACTGCAGCTTCCGGGTGCCGAGCTGGGCGCGGTAGTGCAGCTCCAGTCGCTCGATCTCGCCGGCCAACACCAGATACTCGTGGGTGTCGCCTTGCATGGCGGAGCGCAGGATGCGCGCCAGCCGCGCCGGGGTCAGGCCGGCGGCATAGCTGTCGTGCCAGACGGTGCGCTGCCCGACCAGCTCCGGTGGGGCGATCTCCCGCGTCAGGGCGGCGGGGGCGCGTTTCAGGGGTCGCGTCGGCGTACGGCTGGGCGTCGGCTTTCTCATGCCAGGATCCCCGTGCGGGCGCGGCGGCCGATCCCCCGGCCGCCCGCAAGATCATCCAGATCGTCGTCCATGTGCGGATCCCACGACGGCGGGACGACGGGTTCGGCGGCCGTCAGCGGCCCGCCCACATCCACGTCGAGCGCGGCGTAGCAGTTGAGGGCGGCGACGGCGGTGTCGGCATGGCGCCGGCCCCCGTCGGTCCCTTCCGTGCGCACATCGCGCGGGATCTTGCCGACACCGTTGGTGACCCGGAATTGCTGCAGGTCATCACGGTGGTCGCGATCCGCCGGCGCTCGAATTGTGCGGTCCTCAAAGGCCGCGCGGAACCGGGGGGTGTGATCGCGCAGCCAAGCGTCGTTGGCGATCAGCTCCGTGACCCGCTCCTGGCCCAGGGCCTGACGGGCCTCCTGCGCCAGCACCATGCCGTTGCCGTTGGCGTCCAGGATGCAGTGGCCGAACCGGCGCCGCTCCGCCATGAGGTCGCGCGCCAGCATCAAAAGAACCTGTTTCTGCTGGTCATAGGGGCACTGCGCCAGTTCGACGATCAGGGGCATGTGCCGCACCAGATCGCGGGCCGTGAACCCGACGACGTAGGCGCTCCGATCCTGGCGCATGGCGAAGTCCCCACCGATGGCGTAGACCATATCGGCCGGCAGGGCCGCGACCATCGGTGCGACGTGGGCCGCATACCACTGTGCGACGTGGTCCCGACGCGTGCGCTCGGGCCAGTCTACAAAGTCAGCGGCCGGTGGAGACCACCGGACGACATGGTAGTCCGGGGTCATGGCGACCTCGATCAGAGCCAGGGGCAGCATGGTGCCGTCGCCCTCGCGCGGCACCGCGTCCAGCTCCTCGCGCATGGCCTCCTGGCGACTGCCGTAGGCCCGGCGGATGCGCCCATACCAGTCGTGCTTGCCCGCCACGGTGCAGTCCCATCCGCGCATCAGGCAGACGCGCTCATAAAGCCCGTTGGCCACGGCGACGTCGAACGGCACATGATGAATGGACGCATCACGCTTGCCCGCCCGCACCTCCTGGATCAGATCGTTGAACGGGTTGGTCTTGCCGTTGTGCGTGCTGATGACGCGGATCTTGCCGCCCCAGATCAGCAGCGCGACGGCCGCGTCCAGGACGGCGCGGACCTGCCGATGGAAGGCCGCCTCGTCGATGACGACGATCCCCTGCAGGCCGCGAATGTTGGCCGGACTGCCGCTCAGGGCCGCGATCCGAAACCCGCTGGCGAACGTGATCCGCCACGCGGTAATGTGCTTGGTGGTGCCGTCGTCCTGCTGATCCTCAAACAGGAACTCTTCGACCGTGCCCTGCAGGGTCTTCCCCAGCATCTCGGCAAATCCGGCGCAGGTCTGCACGAACTCCCGACCCTTGTCCTTGGTATCGCCGATGTACCAGACGTCGTCGCCGCCGGCGGATCGGGCGGCGGAGGCCACCAGCACGTCGTCCAGAGCCTCGGCATAGGTCAGGCCTGTGCGCCGGCCCTTCTCCGCGATCTTCAAGTCAGCCTGGTCCGCGATCCAGGCGCGTTGGTGGGCCATGAGAATGCCGTCGGCGAGCGGGTCGCGCCCGTTGGCGCCCGGCACATCGCCGTCATCCACGGCACTGCGGGGCGAGTCCCACTCCATCACCGCACCCCCAGGAACTCACGCCGCATCTGGGCCACGCGCTCCGCCGACAGGCCCTGTTCGCCGGCGGCCTGGGCCTCGGCGGCCGCGTCGTCGATCGCCCGGGCCGCCATCTCTGCGGCGAGCTTTTTGGCGCGCTGCTCCACGCGCTCCTCGAAGTCCTGGTCCAACCGGGCGGCGCGGGCCATTTCGGCCAGCGCCTTGCCGAGCATCATTGCGGCCTTGGGATCCAGACCTTCGGCGCCCGCCTGCGTCAGGAAATCGAACACCAGCGACCGGCTCACCTCGACCAGCAGGCGCCCCTGCTGCCCCTGAGTGGCGGCCTCGCCCAGCTCCTGGACCAGTCCCTCGGTGATCGCCCGGCTCTCGCGCAGGCGCGCCGCGACGGCCGCCTGGCGCTGGGCTGCGCGGCCGACGGCGGACCGGCTGATCTCATACCCCCGCGCCTCCAACCAGTCGGTCAGATCGTCGATCGTCATCCGGCCTTCGCCGAGGAGGCGACGGAACTCCGCCCGGTCCTCCTCGGACAGTTGGGTGTCGATGCTCGACTTCCGGCCCATGCTCAGGCCCCCGGCCGGGGACGGCGCACACCGGGGTGCCGGGCCATGCCCTGCGAGACGTCCAGGCCGTGCCCGGTCAGGGTGGCCACGGTGACGCGGCCGCCGGTCAGCGTCTCGACGGTGACCAGACCGGCCTCGGCCAGCCATTGCACATCCCCGTCCACCACGTCGCGAGCCACACCGTGCCCGTAGCCGGCGAGCACCGTCTGGAGGATGCTGGTGTTCAGGCTGTAGTCGATGTCCTCGGCCAGCGTGCGGAGGATGACGAGGCGCCGGTCCTCGCGCTGGAGTGTCGCCAGATCGGTCATCGCTCCCCCCCACGTCCGCGCGCCAGCTCATGCTCCGTCAGCAGGTCGAGCGACCGCTCCAGGCGCCCGGCCAGATGCGACAGCCCATCCAGCCGCGCCGCGACCTCCCGGGTCTGGGCCGAGCCCTCGGCCACCATGGTGGTGAGTGCCGTGAGGTCCGCATGCGTCGGCAGCCCCTCGATCCGCGATTCGAGGCGCTGGAACCGCGCCTCGCCCCGGTCGAGCCGGGCCGTGATCTCCGCGTGCGCCTCGGCATGCCGGTCGCGCCAGTCCTGGACGTCGCGTCGCAGCGCGTTCACGTCACTCCTCGGCGTGAACACGGGCCACATGCGCCACAGCACGAAGCCCACCACGGCCACGCTGATGAGGCCGGCCCAGGCGCCGGCCCCCACGATCCAGTCGGCGACCCGCCACAGATCATCCATCGTCACACCCCCGTCCGCAGGCGCCGGTCGCGGCGCCGCTCATGGTCGTTCTGACAGTCGGCACAGCGCACCGCACCCGGACAGGCGGCGCGACGGGCCGCGTCGATCTCCTCGCCGCACACCTGGCACGCATCGGCTCCCTCGGCCGCCGGCCGGGTCAGCCCCGCCAGGATCGCGGCCCGCTCTCGCTCCGCCAGCGCGCCGGCGATATCGCAAAGGTCAGCCACCGCACCCCTCCACCAGGGCGCGGGCCGGGGCGAGCACGGCGCGCCACTCGGCGTCGGTCGGGTCGCGGCCGTGGGCGACGACGTCGCGCAGCACGGCCAGCCCCACCGCCTGGTCGATCACGGTGCCGGGCAGGCGCTCCAGCGCGTCGGCGAGCTTCACGGCCGCCACCGCCACGGTCACGGGCGCGGCCGGAGACGCCGCCCCGGCCGCATAGGTCGCGGCGATGCGCAGCCCCCGGCTGGCGGCGCCCAGCACGATCACGGGGGCCGAGCCCTCGGCGATCGCGGCGTGCCCGTCGATGAGACCATGCGCGGCCTCGCAGGTCGCGGCCCGCACGTCCCGCGCGAGGCCCGGCCGCAGGGCCGGCCCGCTGGCCGTGTCGTACACCAGCTCCAGCGCCGGGGCGGCGAGCGCAGCCAGGCGATACGCCCGCTGGGCCTGCGTGTCCGCCGGCCAGCGCTGATCCAGGCGGGCGTCGATGACGCCGCCGTCCTCGACGGTGGACTGGATGTGGCCGCAGGCACTCAGCACAGCGCCGGCGCCGAGGATGACGATCGCCAGCACGACCCCCAGGCGGAGGGCCGCCAGCAGGCGGTTCGCGGATCGGAGACTCATCGGGGTCATCGGGATCATACTCAGCCCTCCATCATGCGGCGGAGCATCTGCCAGATGCCCTCGCACAGCGCCGTCCAGGCGCCCACGGTCACTTCGTCAAGCTCCAGGCCCCACACCGCCTGCGCCAGTCCGTACGACACCAGCGCGGCCGCCATGCCGAGGCCCATCTGCGGGGCGGCGGCGGCGCGCTGCGCCTTGCTCATCGGGGCATCGGGCATCAATCCTCCTCCGGCCAGAAGGCCGCGCGCGTCATCCATCCGCGCTCGAAGGACTGGAACGCGGTCCGCATGCGGATCAGGCCGGCGTAGTAGCCGGCCTGCTGGCCGCACAGGGCGAGGCGGAGGACCTGCCCGGGGATCTGGTCGAGGGCGGCGGCGGTGCGCGGACCCAGCACGCCATCCACGGCGACCGACCGGCCGCACAGGCCACAGGCGCGCTGGGCCAGGGTCACGGCCTGGCCCATGCCCATATTGACGCCCATGTCGATCAGCTTGACGGCCGGGCCGCGCTGGTGGACCAGGCCGAGCCGATACCGATCCCACCACCGCTCGCGGTAGTACCGCGCAGCGTCATCGGGCGTCAGGGCGCGGATGTCGTCGGCATCCACGTCGCCGTCCTGATCCAGGTCCCAGTCCAGCAGGCCGTCGCCGTCCAGGTCGCCCTGGGCGCGCAGGGTGCGCAGGCTCATGCCGTACTTGGTGGCGCCACCGGGATCGGCGTCATGAGCGGCATAGCCGCCCTCGTGGCGCATGATGTAATGCAGCGCCTCGGGGAAATGGTCATGGGGTGTGATGCGCGCGGACACGGCGGGGCCTCCCTCACGGCGTGGAGCGTGGGGAGAGCATCGCAGTCGGCAGGGGTACGGACTGCCCGGAAGGACTTCCGGGGCACCAGCGTCGGGGATGTGCGGGAATGGGGAGAGGATCGGCGCGGCGCCGAGACTTGTCAATCGCGGCCGAACAGATCGGCCTGCCGGTCGTTGCCGGCGTTCAGCGTCATGCGCACCCAGCGTTCGGTGCAGCCCAGTTCGCGGGCGATGGCGCGGTGTGAAAGGCCGCGCCGCTTCAGGGCCCCAATCCGGGCCTTGACACTGCGGGCCAGGGCATTGCGTGGCACGTCGATGTGGCCGCCGCCGTATTCCCGGCACAGGGCCCCCCATGCGTCCGCGCCCAGGATCGCGCGCCACGGGTGGGCCTCATGCGGCGCGTGGGGCACGTAGCACTTTTCCTGGCCGCCCACGACCTGGGCCAGCCGCAGGGCCGCCGGCACGCCCACGACCTGGGCGATCTCCTCCAGCCGGGCGGAGACGATGGGCGGGGCGTCCGTCATCGCCGGTCCTTCAGTGCCCGGCTCAGCGGGGCCTCGATCCCGGCCGCGTCCATGGCGTCGCGGAGCATGCGGCCGCGCTCGGCCAGCAGCCGGTCCAGGGCGCCGTCGGGCTCGGACAGCATCGCGCCCGCTGGCGCGTCCACCGCCACACCCAACAGGCCCAGCCGCCGCGCCTGTTCCACGGCCACGCGGACCTTGGGATGCGATCCGAGGTTCTGGCCGCCGGCATAAATCGGCCTATCCGGCCGCTCCAGATCGGGCGCCACCCGGCGCAGCCAGCCGCGCAGGCCCCGGATCAGGCGATCCAGGTGTTCGCCGTCCAGCCATTCCAGCCGCGCCACACCCTGGCCGGACTGACCTCGCGCGCCCTTGGTCATGCGCGCCGCATAGGCTTCCAGGGCACTCTCAGAGGCGTCCGAGACCTCCCCCAGCACCCACAGATCCAGCCACAGCGCCCGGGCCTTCGCGAGCCCCGGCGCGCCGTCGGCGACCGGCCGGGGCCGGCGGGTCTGCTGGCGCGGGCGATGGCCGTTCAGGTGGTCGAGCACCGCCATGAGCTGCTGCGCCGTCATGTCGGCGCAGCTCTCCGCGCCGCCGTGCGTGCGCAGCATGGCGCGATAGGCCTCGCCCTCCAGGCCGCGCGCCCGGGCGGCCACATGGACGGCGCGGATCATACCGGCGCGATCGGGCGCGCGGCGACGGGCAGCGGTCATGACTCGGCCCTCCCCTCGACAGATACCGTGTGCGTCGCGGTGACGGTCAGATCCACGCCGCCGTACCGACGCCGCCAGACCAGCCGCACGGTCACGCGGCCATCGCTGCGGCGGTAGGGCCTCACGGTGGGCGTCAGGCGATAGCCGCTGGCGCTCAGGCGATCGTGCAGGCCCGGGGCGAGCGCCTCGGCAAGGGGCGCGGCATCCTGCTCCGGCAGGTGCCGGCCGCACTTCGGGATCCGACGGCGGCTCATGACACCCACCCGTCTTTCCAGAGGGTGTGGACCGCCTCCAGCCCCCGGTGCCCATGCTCCCAGACGTACCAGGCATGGGCCGTCGTCGCGCCGCTGGTGCGCTGCTCGGGCGGGATGTCAAAGCGCCAGCACGTGGCCCGATCGCCACAGAGCCAGATGCGCGCCGGCGGATGCGCGGCCCACCAGGCGCGGCGATCGCGGCTCTCGCGCCAAGGGAAGCGCTGGAAGCACAGGATCTTGCGGGCGCCGAGGTCAGCGGCCCTGTCCACGAAGTCCGTGGCGTGCGAAAAAGGCGGGTTCATGAACACGCTGAACGGCTCGCCCGACTCGGCGTCCGGCGACTCCGCCATGCGCAGGAAGTCCTTCTGCGCGACCTGATCGCGATACCCCCAGTCATGCAGATCGGTGCTGACCACGGCATACCCGGCCGCCTGGGCCGCCTCGCTCAGAACCCCGGTGCCGCAGCAGGGATCCCACACCCGGGGCGTCAGCAGCTCCACCTCAAGGATGCGCTGCGCCGCCCAGGCTGGCGTCTCGAAGCACTCGGCCGCGCGGGCCTGCTCCTCCAACGACGCATACTCCGGCGCCGGCTCGACACCCTCCAGGTGCCGCCACAGCATCTCCTGCGCGGTCATGACTCGCGGCCCTCCCAGCGGCGGCACGCCGGCCGGGGGACGTAGACCGCGCCGAGGCGATCCAGCGACAGGCCGGTCTGGCTGGCCACCACGGCACAGACCGAGGTCGCGGGGCGGGTGGCCGGGCGCGGGCCGGGCGACGGCACGCAGTGCCGGCAGGAGCGGCAGGTCTCTCCGGACGGGCCGCTGCCCGCCACGTTGGCATAGGTGGGTCGGCTCATGAGCGTGTGTCCTCGTGATCGATCCAGCGCAGGCGGCTGATGGCCGCGATCAGCGCGTCGTGAGAGCCGCCGGCGGCGTAGTACGCCCGCACCAGCGCCTCGGCATCGGGTGGGGCGTCGCGCCGGGGATCGGCCCCGGCCCGGTCCGGCGCCAGGGTGGCCAGGGCCCGTCGCCAGGCCCCATGCGCGCGGCGCTGCGCGACCGTCGCCTGTCGCCGCACCAGCGGCTCGACGGCGAGGGTCAGATCCAGCAGCGCGGCGCGGGGATCCATGGTCAGTCCCAAAGCGCATGGCGCGCCGAAAGCGCGCTCAGCACACTCAACATCCAGACGCAGAGCCCGTCCACGAACGACATGCCGTAGCGTCCGGCGACCTCGACCAGGAGCCCCAGTGCGGCCAGCGCCACCAGGACTAGGACGATCCGGCAGACCCCGATCATCACCTTCGCCAGCATCACCGCCCTCCATCCAGGTCCGCATCCGCATCCGCGATCATCCGGGCCGAGGTCCGCACATGGCTCGCCCGGACACTCAGCACCGCGCCGGTGACCGCATCGGCGGCCGGGCTGCCGATGCGCATGTCCGTGGCGGCCAGCTCCGCCAGCCACAGCTCGGCCAGAGCGAGGGAGATGGCGCGCATCTCCTCCGGTGCAGGCTCCGGCAGGTGCTCGCGCATGGCCTCCCGGACGGCGCGCCGCGCCGCCTCCTGGGTGCTGGCGATCGCCAGATCGAGCGGGCTCCATTCGGTCTGCTGTGTCATGGCATCACCTCGATATCCGGCATGCGGCCGAGGGCGCGGCGGATCACGTGATCCAGGCGCGTAGACAGCCACTCGGCATGGAAGGGGGACGGCGCGCGGATCTCGACCGCCCCGCCGTCCGGGCCGATCTCGATCCGGCACGGCCGGATCCAGCGGTCATAGGTCGAGCGGTCCATGCCGGCGGCCACGAACATCGGCCACCAGACGTCATCGGGCTCGGCCAGCGGCGGAGCCTTGGGCTCGGCCGGGTCCGCGAACACCTCGTCCTCGAACCGGCGCTGCCGCAGCCACGTCTTGGCGTGCGCGATGTACATCACGTCCAGTCGGCGCTCGCCGCACTGGTCCGCGTACCGGCGCGCGGCGCGCGCCAGGAAATCCGGATCAACCCCGCCAGCCGGGCCGGCGTCGGCCGTCAGAGCGGCGAACACCTCACGCGCGGCGGCCTTGCCCTCGCGCCTCGGGTACGCGCTCCAGAACGCCTCCCACGCGGCTTCCTGCCGCCGGGTCAGCCGGGCCGGGGGCTTCAAAACGGGTTCTCCTCGCCCGCTGACAGCGCCTCATAGGACGCGAAGTGGAGCGCGTCGCTGATATCCGAGGCCGTGTCAGGGGACAGGCTCAGGGCCAGCGCGTCGCCCAGGGTCAGAGACACGCCGCCGTCGGTGGCCCGCACCTCCCACCGCCCCGGCCGGGCGATCAGAGAGACCGCCATCTCGTGACCTCGGGACACGGCGTTGCCGTGCCGGTAGCGCGTCGCGCTCGGCGCCGGCGGGCAGTCCACGGCATCGCTCGCCCAGGCGAGCATGCCCGCCAGCCAGCGGCGGGCCAGGGTCCATCGGGTGGTCATGATGCACCTCGCTCGAAGAAGTCCCGGGGCAGGCTCAGCACCAGGAACGGCGCCGGCCCAGTGGCCGACATCTTGATGACCTCATGCGTGACGCGGACGGATCGGTAGGTCCGGCCGGAGAACGCCTCGGGCAGAGCGCCGGTGTGGATCTTGAACACGTCCAGGGCCTTGTTCGCCCGGACCGGCCACGTCGGACCGTCGTTGCGCTGCGGCCAGATCTTGACCTTGCCGGCATCGCGATCCGTGCCCCACAGGATGAGGACCGGCGTGCCCTCGGACCACTTCAGCGCCACGGCCACATCCTGACCCATGGCGATGGTCAGCACGTGGCCACGCCCGGACGGCCCCACGCGCACGCTGACGGTCACGTCCTTCGCGCCGACGGGCGGTGGCTTGGCCTGATGCTTCAGAGCGATCACCTCAAACATGGCTCACCCCCCGGGCCTGCTCGGCCCGATCCATGGCGGCGATGGCGGCGATCAGCAGGGCCGCGGCCTGGATGGCCTGGTCGCGCGCGTGCTGACGGTCGGGGCCTCGCGGCACTCGCACGAGCCCCAGGTGCGCACTCTCAGCCCGGGACCGGGCCAGGGTCAGCAGGCGGACCGCGCCGCTGGCGTCGTCTTGCTCGGCCGTGTAGCCAAGGTCCACGACCTGGCGCGCCCGCTCGACCATCACGGCCGCCAGGCCGGGCGATGTGTCGTACAGCCCGCAGAGGGTTTCGGCCGCGCCGCCGTCGCTTAGGTCGGCCCAGGCGGCGAGGACGCAGGACGCCTCGTACGAGATAATCTCGACGGACTCCTCATGCATCGTCACAGGGATCATGCTGCTCATCGTCAGGCCCTCCCTATGCCGCCGTCTCGATGTCGGCGGCGTCCCGCAACAGGGCGTCCACCATCTTGTCGATCTCAGTGTCGGTGACGCGCACCACCACCTCGTCGTCGGCCTCCACGACCGTGACGCCGATGCGGCGCAGCTCTGCGGCGCTCATCTGGTTGAGCGCACCCTTGACGGGCGTTTCGGAGACCTTGACCAGGGTCTCGACCTGATCCGGAAAGTGCTTGCGGATCAGGTCGCAGACGCGGGCCGCGTCCGTGAAGTCCAGCTTCCCTTTGCCTTTGGCGAACCCGACCTTGACGCCGTGCAGCGTCAGGGTCCGGGGCTTCTGGAACAGGTCGGGCGCATCGCCAACGGCGGCGGCCAGCCGGTCCCGCGCGTTGGACGCGCCGGACACCAGCCGGCGGATGCGAGCGATCCGCTGGCGACGGGCGCGCGCCATCTCCTCCTCCAGCGCGCGGACCTCATCCGCGAGCTTGGCGTGGGTCTCGCTGTAGGTCTTCGCGAGGCCCTCGATATCGCCGAGTGTCGGCATCTCAAATCCTCCTAAACAGGCGTTGAAACAGGGTTCGAACGGCGCTCCAGCGCCCCCTCCGGGGCGCCGCGACCAGGGTGCCGGCGACGATCAGCCGGCCGATGTCGGGGGTCATGGCGGGGGCTCCGGCGGAGGCGCGCTCGTCAGGCGCGCTCGCACGGCGTCCATGCGCGCGGCGATCGCCGGATCCCGGGCGGCCCGCTCCGCCGTGCGCCGGACGGCGTGCAACACGGTGGTGTGGTCTCGGTCGAAGGCCCGGCCGATGACCGGCAGGCTGGCCATGGTCAGGTCGCGCGCCAGCGTCATCGCGGCCTGGCGCGGGACGGCCAGGTTCTGGGCGCGCCGGTCGGCCAGCAGATCCCGCCGGGTGACGCCCCACGCCTCGGCGGTGGCGTCGATGATGGCGGCGATGGAGGGCGCGGTGCGGGTCATGACACCGGCCCTCCCTGATCCTGATGCAGGGCCAGCAGCGCGCTCGACAGCGCCATCAGCTGCCCGTTCACCGGCTCTCGCACCTCGCGGCCGGCCGTGATGGTCTCGGCCAGGTGGACGGCGTACCGCAGCGTCTCGCCCGCCACCGCGCGGGCGATGCCGTCCGCGCCGATCTCCACCGTCAGGTGGACCAACTCGCCCTCCGGGTGCGGATGCCCGTCCACGGGCACGCGCACACTCCACACGGCCCGGCCGCCGGCGACCCGGCGCACGGTTTTGAGCACGCCCTCCACCCGCGCGCCGCCCGGTCGGGCGACCACCACCCGGCTCTCGCACGGGGGGTGGCCCAGGGCCGGGCTGATCTGCGGCGCGGCGCTCATGCCGCGTCTCCGCCCGGCTGGCCATAGTCCGCCGGCGCCGGCATCGGGCACCGGCAGTGAGGGCAGACGCCGGCCTCCGCCGGCGCAGACCCGCCGCAGTCCGGGCAGGACACGAGGGCCGCCGCCAGATCATCGAGCGAGAACACCGGCACCACGTCCAGGTCGATGACGGCGGGCGGCGGCTCCGCCCCCGTCCCGCAGACCGTGATGTGCCCGGCGATCTGCGGCCAGTCAGGCTCCTCCATGCGCCGCTCTGGATGGTGCAGCATGGCCGCCAGACGCGTCATCATGTCGGCCTCCGGCGGGTGTCCGGCACGGGCCATCGCCACGGCGACATCGAGCTGCCGCGCGACGCGCCCCATCACGTCCGCCATCGCGCAGTGCATCGCCGGGTCGATCATCGGCCCACCGGCGGTCTCCATCGCCTCGGCCTGGGCGATGCAGTCGTCCAGCGACCGCACCAGGTCGGTGACGGACACCAGGCCGCGCGACGGGATGTCCCCGTTCAGGATGGCCCGCCAGTGGTTGCGCAGGCTGGTCAGTTTTTGCGACAGCATCTATCGATCCTCCTCTCGAAACACGGGGCACGCCTGACAGGCGCGGCGCATGCGCATGCGGTGGCTGGAGGTGGCGGCGGCATCCGCGCGGGCCTTGGCCTGCCAGTCCCAGCAGGCATCGGCGGTGATCGCCTCGCCCAGGCCGGGGCACTCCCACGCATCGGCGATCAGCGCGGCGGAGACGGCCGCCAGCACGGCGTCCAGGTCGCCGGGGTAGGCCCGTCCGAGCACCTGATTGATGACGGTCGGCGAGTACGATCCGCGCCCGTCGCGGCGCCGGATCCCGGCCGCGACGGAGGCCTGGCTCTGGCGATCACACGCCTCGGCGAGGGCGCGCACGGCCGGGGGCATGTCGTCGCCCCAGGCGGCGCGGGCGCGGGTGAGGGCGCGGCCTTCAGCCATGACCACCCGCCCGGGCCGGAGACACATCGGCCTCGGCCTCGCCCATGAACTCGCCCCGATTGGGGTCCCAGACAGCGTGCGACACGCGCGCGATCATCGGCGCCGCCGGGCCGGTGTTCATGCCGCTCCGCAGGGCATATCGGGTGGGGGCGCCGGTGCCGGGCCGATGCCCCGGCCGGCCCTCCTCGACGACGCGCAGATATCCGGCGCGGCACAGGTGGCCCAGATAACAGGCCGCCGTGGTGCGGTGGATGCCCCGCACATCCGTGCTGGCCATCACGGCCAGATCATCGGCCGTCACACCATCACGGCCGATCATGCGCAGGGTGCGCCACATGGCCTCCTGGCCCGTCGGCGGCACCTCGGAGCCGTCGCGGCGCAGGCGCGGCGCCTCCGGCCCGGCATCGCGCAGCAGGACATAGATACGCCCCCGGTCCGGCGTGGCGCCGGGCTGGCAATCCACGTACGCGGCCGCGCACAGGCGGCGGACATACTCCCGCACGGTGCTCTGGTCCGGCACGCCGGTGTCCTGCCAGATCTGGCGGATGCTCCAGTACTGGCCACGCGGCACGGCCCGGATGGCCTCCCAGATACCCTGGTGACCCCGGCGGACGCGCACCCGCAGCGCGGCCTCAACGTGACAGGGATACCGGCTCATCGGCGGCCACCCCGAGCGGGCACCCGCTCGCCGGCCCGCATGGACGGCACCTGACCGGTGTACAGGTCCCGGTCACCCCATGTGGTCAGACCGACCACGTCCCACCCCTGGGCCAGGGCCTCGGTCGCCACCCGGTGCAGGTTCACCACCGCCCGCCGGATGCGCCCGGCCGAGGCCGTCGTGACCCGCTCGATCAAGTCCGCCGCGATGACCAAGTCCGGGTAGTACAGCCGGGCCACGATAGCGACGTCCTCGGGGGTCACCGGCTCCGCTGCCACCCACGACAGCACGCGGTTGTGCGTGCGTTCCGACCGCGCCGCGATCATCTGGGGCAGGGCTTCCTCGCCCACCAGGATGATCGGCACGCCGGCCCGGTCCGCGATCTCGCGCACGGTCTCCAGGTAGCCCCGGCGCACCACGTGGTCCGCCTCGTCGATGATGAGGGGCCGGTCCTGGCTCTCGCAGGCCAGGATGATCCGGTCCACCACATCGGCCGCCCGGCCGTGCCCATCCACCCCGACCTCGACGGCGACGGCCGCCAGGAACCGGGCGCGGGTCCAGCTCTCGCCGCACTCGACATAGCGGGCGCGGGTCTTGTTCGCCGCGTGCACGGCCGACCAGGTCTTGCCGTAGCCGCTGTGGCCGTAGAACACGCCCAGGCCGGGCAGATGCGCGGGCCGCTGGATGCAGGCGTCCAGCAGGGCGCCGAACCGCAGGACATTGCCGAGCGGCGCCGTGGTGGCGTTGACTGAGGGCTGTCGATCCGTCATGCTCTCCTCGCTGTTGTTCAGTCAGGCCCGTGTCGGGGTGGCCGCCCCGCGCGGGTCGTTTCGTTAGGCGGACACCTGTCCGCCGCTCAGGCCGGACAGGAAGATGTCCGCGCCCCATTCCTCCAGCGCCGCCTCGTGGCTCCGGTATTCCGGCGTCTGGCTGTAGCCCCGCGCCCAGCGCAGGGCCTCGGCGTCCACCGGCCGGCCGGCCGCGTGCGCCTCCAGCGTCTGGTGGGCACGCCACCAGCGCTCTTTCGGGGTCTCGTCGCGCTTCGGCGGCGCGGCCATCTCGGCCGCCAGACGCTCTTTCGCGGCCGCCTCATCCGCCGTCAGGGCGCGCGGCGCCGGGGGCGCCGGCTCCGCCAGCAGCACTGGGGCCGCGCTCTCGTCGCGCAGGGCCATCGCGTCCTGCGCCGTGGCGCGGCGGGCGCGAGCCTCCTGCACGTCGTCGTCGTTGAAGTACGGGCGGACATTCCCGTTCTCGGCCGCTTCGCACACCAGACGCCCGTCCAGGTCCCTGATCCACACCCGGCCCATGTCGCGCGGGTCGTACTCCACGCGGACCTCGCGCCCGTGCATGTCCAGATCGTCGAGGGTCTGGCTGAAATACTTCCGCCCCCCGAGCTGCACCCACGCCCGACGCACCGTGCGGATCTCATGCGGCCGGAACAGATCGCGCGCCTCGGCCTCGCTCAGGCGCGGCGGCACCACGCCCAGATCATCCGCCGACGGCAGCAGCGCGACCCACTGTTCCGCCGGGGTGCGATGCCGCATCTTGCCCGTCTCCGGATCGCGGATCCGGGGCAACGACGAATGCGGGCGGTTGTTGTATCGCGCCCGGCAGTCCTCGACCCAGGTCAGGAACGCGTCCCACGGCTGGATGATCGGGCTGTGGCCGTAGGTTTTGATGTCCTTTCGGCCGGCTTTAAACGCCAGTTGACGGGCTTCCTGGTCCATGTCGTGCCCGACATAGGCGGTCGCCTGCCGCGCCGGCGCGATCAGGCCGGTCTGGTGAAAGCGCTCGATGACGCCCCGGGCCTGGGAGTTGTAGGGGATGCTGTGGCGGATGGTGATGCCCAGTCGCGCCATCAGGCCGGTGACCGGGTCGTTGTGGGCGCGGTTCTTGAAGCCGCACCCGTTGTCCACGTACCAGATCGCCGGGATCCCGGCGCCGACCACCGCCGTCCGCAGCGCCGCCGCGACCAGCCATTCGGCCTCGTCCATCCAGGCCGACCAGCCGACCCAGGCGCGGGTGGAGACATCCAGCACGCTGATGATCTCCGGCCGCTTCGGGCGTGACGGGTCCAGCGGATGCGCCACTTCCCGGTCGTGCCGGTGGCCGTCGCTGGTGTAGACGTCGCCCGGCAACAGGTGATCGAACGACCGCAGCGCCAACGCCCGGAACCGCTTCAGGTCGCGCGGCCCGACCCGGCCGCGATGTTTGGCGATCGCGCCCAGGCTGCCGATGAACCGCCGCGCCTGGTCATACGACGGCGCCGCCACCGGCGCGTCCTGCGGCCACCACTCCAGGCACGCGGCGAGGCTCGGCTTCTGCGGCCGCGCATACAGCTTCATCAGGGGGAACGCCCACGCCGGCGCCTCGCGCGGTGTCTCCTCGGCCGGGGCCAGGGCGGTCACATCACCCGCCGCCCGCGCTGCCAGCCATCGCTGCACACTGCGCAGGCTCAGCACGCGGGACCCCGACGTGCCCCGCCGGGCGTTCGCCGCCGGCACCATGCGCGCCAGATGCGCCGGCATCTGCCCGGCCCGCGCCTGATCCACCAGGGCCTGCGCTGCCTGCCGCTCCGACAGCCCGTACTCCAGCCGCAGCCGGTCCACCTCGCCGCACAGGGCCGCCCGCGCATCCATGCACGACCGCGTGGCGTCGCGCATGTCCGCCGGATCGCGCTGCCCGCGTTCGGCCGCCACCACCGCCGGAGGCGGCGCCTCGACCGCCATCTCCCGCCGCGCCAGCGCCGCCCGCGCGGCCGGCGGCAGCGCCGAGACCGGATACTCGCGCCCCCCGCCGCGCCCCTGCCGGGGGCGGGAGGGCCAGGACTGGCGGGACGCCGCCGCATTGATGCCCTGCTTGGTGCCGGGGATATCCGGCAGCCGCATCGCCGCGAGTTCGGCGGCGGTGTACCAGCGATCGGGGTTGGGGAGGGCGGAGGGCATCACCGATGCCCTCCGCGCCGACGACGGCGCCGGGCCTCGATCCGCCGCTCCAGCCCGTCCAGGTACTCGGCCACCTCGTCGCGCCGGTCCAGGTCGATGATCTCCTCGATCGCCTCCTGGTGCCGGGCATCGACCACCATGTGGTGGAAGGGCTCCGCCAGCATCTGCAGCAGCCGGACATCCCCGGTCGCATGAACCAGCGCCATCAGGCGCAGCACGCTGATGGTGTGGTCCTCGCGCGCCTCGCTGGCATAGCCGTCCAGCGCCGTCTTCGGCACCGGCTCGCCCAGGTACGCGCCCATCGCCGCCGCGATCTCGTCGCGCGGGGTGTCGCAATCGCGCAGCGCCGCCGCCACCGCCCGGCTGACCTGCGCCCGCAGGCTCGCCGCGCGCACCTGATCGGGGGCGAACGTCTGCACCACCTCCGGCGGCGCCCACGCCAGCAGATCGGCCGTGCGCGTATCGCCCTTCATCTTCACGCCACCACCCTCCCCAAAAGATGGGCGGGCGCCCCGCGCGATACGGAGTCGCCCGCCCCAGTCCGGACAGGGAGGGAAAGGACCCGGGCGGCCGCGCCCGAAACGCGCGCGGCGGCAAGGGCGCGCGCATACAGCGCGACAGCCGCCCGGGCCACCCCTACACTCGGCGTCGTCACACCACCGAGGAGGGATAGGATATGGATCAGGATCGACCCATCGCATTCTGGTTGAAGGCCGTCACGCTGGACGGGTTGGCAGATGACCGAAACGGCCGGGAGGTCGGTCAATACAGAGCCACCTTCCGCCTGGACTTCGGCGCTCCAGCCGAGATCACCGTCATGATCGACACGACGGATGGCTGGGACGCCGCCTGCCGTCTGGCGTGGCAGGAGGCCGAGCGCCTCGGCCAGACAATCGCGGCCAAAGCCGCGCGGGAGAAGGAGACCCCCAGCCATCGCTAGGCCACCGGACGCCGGAGAGACCGGCGCACATCCGCGCGCACCAGATCCGGAACAGCGACCTGCAAAAGCCCCAGGGCCGTCATGACATCCTCGGCCGGGACGCCATGTCGCACCGCATGCTGACGCGCGGCCTCGACCAGGCGGCACTCGTCATCATCCGGAGAGCGGACGGCCGTCAATGCGCCGGACACTGCCTCACCGGCCACCGGCAGGACGACGGCCGCCATAGGCGATATGGCGGCAGCCACCTCCATGACGCGGGGAAAGGACATCTCTCGCGCTCCAGTCCCGATGCTCATGCCACCGCCCTCCGCTCGGCGGCGCCGGACGGCGCGAACGCCGCAATGAGTTCCCCCGCCGCCAGCACTGCCAGCGCCTCGCGGTCGAGGGCCACGTCGTCGATCTCCAGCACCATGTCCGTCGTGAGCCGCGCGACCACGGCCTCGCACGCGTCCTCCAGCGCCGCGTGGGCCCGCGCCCCATGCAGCGCCGCGCACCGCGCGCGCCGCACCAGGGCGCGTCCCTCCGCCGCCAGATGCAGCACCGGCTCCAGATAGGGGCCGTGCGCCCGGATGGTGCTGGGCCCGCCCTGGCGCACCACGCCGTCCCGCCCCGGCACCACCGTCAGGGCCGCCACGAACCATCCACTGTCATCACGGGCGATCGTGCCCACGCTCTCGCACACCGTGCTCATGCCGCGTGCTCCTTTTGGCGCTGACCGGCATCGCCGGCCGCTGTATGGTCGGACAGTGAGCGCATCCGGTGCCGCGCCGGTCCCCGCGATTGGGTCAGCCGGCGTCCGCACTCGGACCAGCGCTCGGGGAAGAGTTCCTGGGGCGTCAGGCCGATGGCCTCGGCGATCACCGGCTCCAGGTGGATGTTCGGCGCCACGCAGGCCGCGCTCATGGCCTGCGCCGACACACCCGTTTGGCGCCCCAACTCGGCCAGAGACAGGCCGAGAGACCGCAACCTGTAGACGATCCACGCCCGGCGCTCGGCCGGGTTTTTCGGGATCGCGGTGTTTGAAGGGTCATGCGTCATGACAATGACGATAGCCGCAGATTTACGGCGCTGTCAACTGAGATTTCCGGTGCGCATGCCGTACATGCCCGGTTTCCACTTCAGGCGCGGAACGGATATGTCCATACAGTCCGTTTTTTGTTTTTTTTCATAGGGTTGGCCGAACTGGAAAATCGCCATGTCGGACTCGTCAACGCTTTCCGGATCCGCCAGAGATCTGGAAAGCCGCATATCCCAGGTTCTGGACCTGTATCCGGACCGTGCATCTGCGGTTCGAGCGTCCGGGAAATCCCCCGACATGCTGATCGCGTATGTGCGGGGAACCAGTCGGGCGCCGTTCGATGCGCTGGCCGGGCTCGCCGCTGGCGTCGGCGTTAGCCTGGATTGGCTCGCCACCGGCGAGGGCCCCATGCGCCGCGACCGGGGCGCGGCCGAGGCGGCCCAATCCCAGTCTCAGGGCCAGACGCACGCCCAGCCCACGGCGGTGCCGTCCCCGCCTGTGCCAGAGGCCGCGACCAGCGCCGGCCAGCCTCTCGACGGCGCCCTTTTAGGCCTGTGTTTTGAGGGGATTAAACGGACATACAGGGACGTGAACGCCCGCATCGACGACCGCTCGGCGGGCGTCATGGCGGCCCGGCTGTACGACGACGTCGTGGCCGCGACGGCCGGCGAGCCCGATCCCGAGTCGGCCCGCCGCATCGCCCTGCGCCTGGCGCTCCAGCAGCTGCGCCGCGACCTTCAGACCGCGCCGACGGCCGCCGCCGATGCTGGGAAACACTCGGCCTGAGGGTGGTGACGCAGACCGCCCACCGATGCACGTACCTGTTTGCGTGTGTGCTGTCTATTCCTGCACTTTTCCATACCGGCCCGACACCCGATCACGGTGTGCCAAATCCCTGCCGATCGGCGATCAGTCCTGATCGATCCGTGCCAAATCGCATTTCGGCCGTCGGGCCAAATTTTTTTGGTATCCCAATATCTTCCGCCAAATCCCGCCATATCCCGGGTGTGCCATACCGATCACCCCCTCACAGCGGACCCAAAGGCACTGATCGCCGAGAGGACGCAACACCTCTGTCATTCGGGCTTGAGCTTTCGGCCCCGCACCCAAGGTCTCAACGCCTCGGAAGCGGTTCCCGTTGGTCGGACCAGGGCTTTGCGTAGACCGATAGCACCTGACGAGGACCGTTGCAGCCCGTGGCCGGCCCTGGCACCGTTTCGCGGTGCCATGCGCTCAAGGACGGGTGCCCGAAGGGCGCCCGGGGCGGGTGAGTCACACGCACCCGCCGCTGGTATTGCCGCGTCCTTCAGAACCCGCCGCGCGGCACGCCCTTGCTGCGCGACTCGCGGATCCGGCACCACGGCCTACGGGGGACGTCCAGCCCCACCCCACCCTGCCCGGACCACCACAGCGGTCCAGACAGCACCCGTCACGGCGCGACGGCCGGGAGCGCCTCGCGCGAGGGAGGGCCCCCTACGAGCCCATCGGGTCCGCCGCGACGCCCAGGACCGCGCCACTCGCCGGGTCGTAGTCGCAGGTATAGGTCTGGGTCACCAGATCGCCCTGTTCGGTCCGGAACCGGATGCGGTCGCCCCCGTACGTCAGGGTGCCGGCGTGTTCGTCGGCCCACCGGACCTCACTCAGCCGGGATTCAGGGGACAGGGCGATCCAGACGAAATCGTGCTCGGCCAGCCGTTCGATCGCGGGCGAACAGGCGACGGCGGCATCGGCGGCATGGCGCGCCGCCCAGCAGAGAACGTCCTGGCGGCAGGCGGCGGCCTGTTGGGCCTCTTCCTCGACCCGGCGGGCGCGCTCGCGCAACAACGCGTCGTGCTCGGCCTTGGTCTCGACGCCGTCCGCCCGGGCCGCCTCCAGCGCCGCGATGGTGTCGAACCCCCCGGCGATGCGGGCGTCCTCCTGATCCTGCGCCTGTAGCATGGTGCCGCCGACGAGCGACAGGCCCAGGCCGGCCAGGACCCCCGTCCCCGCCAGTTTGAACCAGCGGGCGCGGTGCCCCCGGACGAACAGGGCAGAGAGGGCAACACCCCCCGACACCATCAGAACCGCCGCCGCCCACATCATCGCCTCAACCATAATTGCGCACCTCAAACAATATATTCACCCATTCGGGGCGCCACCCAATATAGCGGGATGTCTTTTGACACAAGCTTTTTGTCCGGGCGCCGTCGTCCTGCGTCGTCAGGACAGCAGCCATGCCCCGCTGCGCAGCGCCTGTGCAGCCGCACAAGCCGCTTGGCGTCCGACGCACCTCATACCAGCGGCGGGTGAGGATGACTCACCCGCCGAGCGGCACCGGCCCTCCACAGAGGCCGTTGGCATTCACTCCTTGCCGGTTTGTTTTTGAGTTCGAACCCTTTGGAGTATTGGCGAACCGGCTCCATGCGTCACGTCAGGCGGCGTCGATCTGGTCGCATCCCTCGAAGACCCGATGGGCGATGACGGTCTGACGCAGGTCCTGCCAGCCGTTTTCGACGGGATTGAGTTCCGGCGCATACGGCGACAGCAGCAGGACGGAGATGTTATCGGGGACGGTGAGGCGTCCCCGCCTTGTGCCAGCCTGCGCCGTCGAGACTGACCCCGGCGTGATGTCCGAGTTGCACGTTGGCGCTGCGTTCGGCGAGGTGACGGGTCATCATGGCGGCGTTGGCGGTGGGCAGCACCAAGGCGGTGCCGTTTTTTTTGGTTCATCCCGGAAAATCGGGCTCGTGTGGGTGCGGGACCGCAGCGGCCACCCGAGACAACCCCTCCCCAGCCCTGGCCATTCCATGGGGAGGGAGTCCGGCTGGCGTCTGGTGGACCGGGACCCCTCCCCCAGTCATCGATCACGTTCACACATTTTTCGAACCGGAGCGGCCGGACCCGGCAAGAGACTGAACCACAAAGACACCAAGGTCACCAAGGGGTCGGTATCCCGCCCGACCGTTGCGGTTTCCGGCGACGAGTCTGGACATTAAGGCGCGCTGGTCCTGAAGCCTCGCTCTTGGTGTTCTGTGTGTCTTGGTGGTGAATGATCCGGCGCTGCCGGATCGTCCAGCGCCCGCCGCCAGCGGATCACCCCATCAACCGCCGGGTCGGGGCCGGTCTCCAGCCATTCCGCACCCGCCTCATCTGCTCGGCCGTCAGCGGCGTGCCCGCACCCGACGGCTTGCGGTCCGACACCCCTTCCAGGCCATCTGCGTTGTCGCGGTGGACCCAATCCACGAGGGTCTGCCGATCCATGCCAGCCAGACGCGCCGCGTTTGCGTCCCGGCTTTCCGCTGCGGATCGCCGCAACGACGCTGAATCGTCGTCATCCCGCGTGATCGGGATCGCCGTGCCCATCGGTCCCTCCAACGCGACATCTGGAGAGAACACCGAATCATAAACACATGACCTTGGGACTTCCCCCGCAGCACACCGGAGAGTCAAGCCCCTCACCACTGGTCTTATCCTGATGGGCGATGAACCGGACTCGTCCGGTTCATCGCCGCCGCCGTTTCGCGGCGTCGGTGCCGTCGCACAGGACGACCGACCTATGACGTCGCTTCATGGGCCGATCCGGATCAGACGCGACGGCGCTGGGGCAGTTCGTTACACAGAGCCACGGCCCAGATGAGGCGCCCGCCGAAGGACTCCTTCTCGGATGCGTCGGCGCGGTCCTCGACCCAGATGTTGCGTTCGATCGACGCGGCGTCAACCAGGAAACGGGTCTCGGCGAGCGCGGGCGCCGGGTTCACGCGCCGATACAGCACGGCGTCGCGGGTCGCCTGACCCAGCAGGGCCACCTTGCGGCGGCTGGACACATGGGCGCGGCGCGACACGGACTCGAACCCGGCCCGCGCCACCTCGTCGCCGATGCCGGCATAGATCAGGCGGGCGGCGTGGATGGCGGCCCGGCAGCCCAGCGGCAGCCCGGCGATGCCGGAGGCGGCGCGATCATACAGCCGCTTGGCCTCGTCCAGCAGGCGGGACACCACCCGCGCCAGCTCCGGCGACCACACCGGGTCGGCCAGCCAGGCATCGGGGTCGAGGCCCGCGTCGCGCATCCACTGGCGCGGCAGGTAGAGGCGGCCGTTGCGGGCATCCTCGCCCACATCGCGGGCGATGTTGGTGAGCTGCATGGCCACGCCCAGGTCGCAGGCGCGGGCCAGCACGTGCGGTTGCCGCACCCCCATCAGCACCGTCATCATGGCGCCCACGGCGGCGGCGACGCGGGCGCTGTAGGCGCGCACCTCCGAGATGGTCTCGTAGTCCCGCGCCTCCGCGTCCCACTCGAAGCCTTCCAGCAGGGCCTCGGGCAGTTCCCGCGGCAGGCCGGTCTGGTTGACCATGTCGGCGAACGCCCGGTCCACGGGACTGTCCAGCGGCGTGCCGGCGTACACCAGGTCGAGCCGATGGCGCAGGCTCGCCACCGCCTGCGCGCAGGCATCGCGCTCGGCCGCCTGTTCGCATTCGTCCACGGCATCGTCCGAGAACCGGCAGAACGCATACAGCGCATAGGCCGGATCGCGGTACGCCTGCGGCAACAGCAGCGAGGCGGTATAGAAGCTCTTCGACCCCGTGCGGATCATGGCCCGGCACTGGGTCCGGTCCTGGGGCGACGCGAAGTCGCGGGTCTTAGACCAGGGCTGCGGCATCGGGAACCACCGTATCCAGAACCCGGGCCGAGGACAGCACACCGGGAAGACCGGCACCGGGATGAGTCCCCGCGCCCACGAGATAGAGCCGTTGAACGTCCTCGCTCTTGTTGTGCGGTCTGAACCAGGCGCTCTGCGTGAGCACCGGCTCCAGCCCGAAGGCTGCCCCCTTGACCGACAAGAGGTGATGGCGGAAGTGCATGGGTGTCACCATGCGGGAACTGACGACCGACTGCCCCAGCCCAGGCAGCACGGTCTTTTCCAGGAAGGCTTCGATCTTCTGCCGGTAGCCTTCCGCAATGGTCTCCCAGTCGTCGCCGCTGTCCATGTGCGGCACGGGGGAGAGCGCATAGAAGGCATCGCACCCGTCCGGCGCCATCGACGGGTCGGTGGCCGTGGGGCGATGCAGGTACAGACTGAAATCGTCCGAGAGGTGGTGCTTGTGGAAGATGTCGTCCAGCAGCCCCTTGTAGCGCGGACCGAGCAGGATCGTATGGTGCGGCACGTCCTCGTAGCGGCGGTTGGTGCCGAAGTACCAGACGAACAGGCTCATGGAGTACTTGGCCTTGTCGAGCTTGGCATCCGTCCAGCGCCGCCGCTCCTTGGCCGGAACCATCATCTTGTAGGTCCAGGCCGAGTCGGCGTTGGACACGACGATGTCCGCGTCGATGGTCTCGCCCGAGCTCAGGCGCACGCCGCAGGCCTTGCGGTCCTTGACGAGGATCTGATCCACCTCCGCCTTGTAGCGGATGGTGTTGCCCTGCCCCTCGATCAGGCCGGCCATCCCCTTGGCGAGCTGCCCGGTGCCGCCCATGGCGAAGTGCACGCCGAAGGCGCGCTCCAGATAGGCGACAAGGCTGTAGATCGACGTCACCGTGAAGGGGTTGCCGCCCAGGAACAGCGGGTGGAATCCCATGCCGATGCGCAGGCGCTCGTCCTTGAAGTGCTTGGAGACATGGGCGTGCACCGACCGATCCGCCCGCAGGCGCATCAGGTTCGGCAGCAGCTTCGCCATGTCCATGAGGGTGTTGAACGGGATGTGCCCCAGCTTCATGAAGCCGATCTCGAAGATCTCGCGGCTTTCCTTCAGGAAGCGGTCGTAGCCCTTGACGTCCTGCGGCGAGATGCTGGCGATCTGCGCGCGCATGGCGTCGGCGTCCGCGCTGCAGGTCAGCCACTCGCCGTCCGGGAAGCGGATCTTGTAGAACGGCGACAGGGCCTTGAGCTCCACATCGTCGGACATGCGCTTGCCGCACATCTCCCACAGTTCCTCGAACAGGAACGGCGCGGTGACGATGGTCGGCCCGGCATCGAAGACGAAGCCGTCCTGACGGAAGACGTAGGCGCGCCCGCCGGGCGCGTCCATCCGGTCCACCACCGTGACCCGGTACCCCCGGGCGCCGAGTCGGATCGCCGCCGCGAGGCCACCGAATCCGGCCCCGATAACGACGGCATGGGGCGGTGTCCCGCCCAGGGCGCCGCCTGCGGGGCCATCGGCCCGCCGGAGCGGCGTGGGAGCACGTGTCATGTTCAACTGCCTCGGAAACTGTCAGCCAAGGTTGACTATACCAGTGTCAACCCAGCTTGATCAACCACCCGATTGCGCGTGCGGGTATTTCACGGATCCGTTGGCCGGGCCGGGATCGAGCGGCCGCGCCAACGCGGCTAGTACCGCCCAATCCGTTGGCCCAGCAGCATTTTGAGATGATCGTAGGCCTGCCGCAGCTCGTCCGCGGCTGTCTGCACCTCCGCCGACGCCTTGAAGTCCGGCGCCGCGATCTGGTCCAGCACCCCGTACAGCCAGGGGCTGTCCATCTCCATGGCGATCGCTTCCGCCGGATCGGACGGCGGGGCCAGCGAGGGCCGCCGGCCCGGCTTGAAGCTCAGGCCGTATTCAAGGCCATGCTCCCGGACCACCTCGGCCTCCAGCGTCTCGCCGTCGGGAAACACCAGCCGCAGCGCGCCGCCCAGCCGGGTAACGTCGGAGACCTTCACCCGCGCCCCGTTCAACGAAATGTCGCGCACCACGCAGTCGATGGTGGATGCGCCGCCGCCCAGCACGAGGCGGGCGCCCTTGTAGACCTTCTTGCGCTTCGCGCGCCGCCTCAGGGGATAGGCCGAGGACCCTCGCGGCCCGGACTCGTTGTCTGTCATGATTGCCCTGGTTCCGATTCTGCCCATCCGAAAGGCTGCAAGCGGTTACGCGGCGCGCCGAAGCGCATCCAGGGCGCCCTGCAGAATGAAGGCCGCCGCCGCCGCGTCCACCTTTTGGGCCCGTTTGCCCCGGCTCATGTCGAATTCATCCACCATCATGCGCTGAACGGCGCTGGTGGACAAGCGCTCGTCCCACAACAGCAGCGGAATCGGCCGAATACTCTGCACATTCGTCGCGAAACTTCTGGTGGACTGGCAGCGACGCCCCTCGGTGCCGTCCATCTCCAGCGGCCAGCCCAGCACCAGCCCGACCACCGCGCGCTCCTCCATCAGGGCCAGGATCCGCGCCATATCCTGCGTGAACCTGGTGCGCTTGACCGTCTCCAGTGGCGAGGCCAGCCCGCGCAGCGGGTCCGACGTGGCCAGTCCGATCGTCTTGGTGCCCAGGTCGAGCCCGAACAGCGCCCCGGTGGGGGGCAGGGCCTGCGCCATCTCCGCCGTCGTCCGCAGGATCATGGCCGCTGTGTCCCTCCGGTTGCCAAGCGCGCACCCCTCCGAGTAAACAGGGGCCTGACGTTTCTCCCCGCCCCGAACCGGAGTTGTCTACCCGATGTCCCTGGACAAGGAAACCGTCCGCCGGATCGCCTTCCTGGCTCGACTCGACGTGCCCGACGATCAGCTCGACCCGCTCGCCGGCGAGCTGTCCGGCATCCTGAACTGGATCGAGCAGCTTGGCGAGGTGGACACGGCCGACGTGGCGCCCATGACCAGCGTCGCCGAGATGACCCTGCCGTGGCGGGACGACGTGGTGACCGACGGCGGCTATCCGGAGCGCGTGACGTCCAACGCCCCCGACCGCCACGACGGCTTTTATCTGGTGCCCAAGGTGGTGGAATAGGGAGCGGCCGTCATGACCACATTGACCGACCTGACCATCGCCGAGGCCCGCAAGGGCCTGGACGCCAAAGAGTTCACCGCCGCCGAACTGACCGAGGCGCACCTCGCCGCCATGGAGACCCATGCGGACCTGAACGCCTACATCACGCCGACGCCGGAGCGCGCGCGCGAGATGGCCGCCGCCAGCGATGCCCGGATCGCCAAGGGCGAGGCCGGGGCGATGGAGGGCATCCCCATCGCCATGAAGGATCTGTTCTGCACCGACGGTACGCGCACCACGGCGGGGTCCAACATCCTGGGCACCTTCGTGCCGCCCTATGAAAGCACCGTCTCCACCAACCTGTGGAATGCCGGCGCCGTGCTGCTGGGCAAGGCCAACCTGGACGAGTTCGCCATGGGCTCGTCGAACGAGACCAGCGCCTTCGGCAATGTGGTGAACCCCTGGACGCGCACCGACCAGCCCGAGCGCAAGCTGGTCCCAGGCGGCTCGTCGGGCGGCTCGGCCTCGGCCGTGGCCGCGCGCATCGCCATGGGGGCCACCGGCACCGACACCGGCGGGTCCATCCGCCAGCCGGCCAGCTTCTGCGGCATCACCGGCCTGAAACCCACCTACGGCCGCTGCTCGCGTTGGGGCATCGTCGCCTTCGCCTCGTCGCTGGATCAGGCCGGTCCGATGGCCCGCACGGTCGAGGACGTGGCCCTGATGCTGGGCGCCATGGCCGGGCATGACCCGAAGGATTCCACCTCCGCGCCCATCGCCGTGCCCGACTTCGCGGCGGCGATCGAACAGGGCGTTGCGGGCCTGAAGGTCGGCATTCCCAAGGAATACCGCCCGGAGGAAGGGTTCTCGCCGGAGATCGACGCCATCTGGACGCGCGGCATGGAGATGCTGCGGGACGCCGGGGCGGAGACCGTGGACATCAGCCTGCCCCATACGAAGTACGCCCTGGCCGCCTATTATATCGTGGCCCCGGCCGAGGCCTCGTCGAACCTGGCGCGCTATGACGGCGTGCGCTACGGCCTGCGCGTGGTCGAGGACGGCGACAGCCTGAACGACATGTACTGCAAGACGCGGGGGGCCGGCTTCGGCGCCGAGGTCAAGCGGCGAATTCTCATCGGCACCTACGCCCTGTCCGCCGGCTACTACGACGCCTATTACCTGAAGGCCCAGAAGGTCCGCGCCCTGATCGCCCGCGACTTCAAGACGGCCTTCGACAGCGGCGTGGACGTCATCCTGACACCGACCACACCGTCGGCCGCCTTCGGCCTGGACGAGGAGATCACGGACCCCGTGACCATGTACCTGAACGATGTGTTCACCGTGCCCACCTCGCTGGCCGGGCTGCCGGGCCTGTCGGTGCCGGTGGCGCTGACCGAGGCGGGGCTGCCGCAGGGCCTGCAACTGATCGGCCGCCCGTTCGACGAAGACACCGTGCTGCGCGCCGGACGCGCGCTGGAGAAAGCGGCGGCCTTCACCGCCAAGCCGCGCCTGCTGGAGGGCTGAGATCATGGACGCGACTCCCGCCCCCACCTACGTGCTGTCCGGCGAAACCGGCGACTGGGAAGTGGTCATCGGTCTGGAGGTCCACGCCCAGGTGATCTCACACGCCAAGCTGTTCTCCGGCGCCTCCACCACCTTCGGGGCCGACCCCAACAGCCAGGTCTCGCTGGTCGATGCCGCCATGCCCGGCATGCTGCCGGTCATCAACCGCGCCTGCGTCGAGCAGGCGGTGCGCACCGGCCTGGGCCTGCGCGCGCACATCAATCACACCAGCGTGTTCGCGCGGAAGAACTACTTCTACGCCGACCTGCCGCAGGGCTATCAGATCAGCCAGTACGAATTGCCCATCGTCGGCGAGGGCACGCTGATCCTGGACATGCCGGACGGCTCGTCGCGCACCGTGGGCATCGAGCGCCTGCACCTGGAGCAGGACGCCGGCAAGTCCATGCACGACCAGCACCCCAGCAAGTCGTTCATCGACCTGAACCGCTCCGGTGTCGCGCTGATGGAGATCGTCTCCAAGCCCGACATGCGCAGCCCGGAAGAGGCCGGCGCGTACCTGCGCAAGCTGCGCTCCATCCTGCGCTATCTGGGCACTTGCGACGGCAACATGGAGGAAGGCTCCATGCGCGCCGACGTCAACGTGTCGGTCCGCAAGGTGGGCGAAACCGGCCTGCGCACCCGCTGCGAGGTCAAGAACGTCAACTCGGTGCGCTTCGTCATGCAGGCGATCGAGGCCGAGGCGACGCGCCACATCGAGGTGTGGGAATCCGGCGGCGAAGTGATCCAGGAAACCCGCCTGTTCGACCCGGCAAAGGGCGAGACGCGGTCCATGCGCAGCAAGGAAGAGGCGCACGACTACCGCTACTTCCCGGACCCCGACCTGCTGCCGCTGGAGTTCGACGACGCGTTCGTGGACGGCATCCGCGCCACCCTGCCCGAGCTGCCGGACGACAAGAAGGCGCGGTTCATCAGCGACGTCGGCCTGACGCCCTATGACGCGTCGGTGCTGGTGGTGGACCGCCGCGAGGCCGATTTCTTCGAGGCCGTGGCCAAGGACCGCGACGGCAAGACGGCGGCCAACTGGGTGATTTCGACGCTGTTCGGCACGCTGAACAAGATGGGCGTGGGCATCGACGAGAGCCCCGTCTCCGCCGAGAACCTGGGCAAACTGATCGACCTGATCGCGGATGACACCATCTCCGGCCGCATCGCCAAGGACGTCTACGAGATCATGGTCGAGACCGGCGAGGCCCCGGACACGATCGTCGAAGAACGCGGCCTGAAGCAGGTGAAGGACACCGGCGCCATCGAGGCCGCGATTGACGAGGTCATGGCCGCCAATCCGGACAAGGTCGAGCAGGTGCGCGGCGGCAAGGAAAAGCTGCTCGGCTGGTTCACCGGACAGGTCATGAAAGCCACCCAGGGGAAAGCGAACCCCGGCATGGTGAACGACCTGCTGAAGAAGAAGATTTTGGGGTAGGACTCGCCCCGTAGGGTGGATTAGCCCCGCATAGCGGGGCAATCCGCCATGTGCCGCCGCAATACGGCGGGTTGCGCCTTCGGCGCGAACCCGCCCTACAGCCTGTCGTCAAGGCGGGCGCCCACGTCCCGACCGGGTGACCAACGCTCCGTGTCCTCTGTGTCTCTGTGGTGACTCAATCCGGTCGGTCGCGCAGGGTTTCACCACAGAGACACAAAGAACACAGAGACGGCGGCTCGATCCCGCGCCCTCGGCACGCCCGGGCCTTGGCGAAAAAATGGTTCGGCGCCAGTCAGGCGGGCGACGCCTCGTGCCCAAATGGCGTTAGGCCTCCATCAACCGCCCCTTGGCCACCGGGATCGGGCGGCCCATGGCCTCGGCCTGTTCGATCCACTCGGCGATGATGCGCTGGGCGTTGGCGACGGCCTCCTCGTAGCTGCCCCCGTCGGCCATGCAGCCCGGCCGGTCCGGCACTTCGACCAGAAACGCCTCGTCCGCGTCGCTCCAGGACACGATCATCTCATATCGGATGGCTCAAATAGCGTTCGCTATGCATTCCCGGATTTGGTATCATGAAGGATACCGAACGCGGGAGGCGGGCATGGATCGGGACACGTT
>NZ_WIVE01000028.1 GCF_009601025.1 Roseospira navarrensis
GCTGGAATTCGAGCAGGGATCGAGGAAACTTGCTCATGGTCGGGCTCCGGAAATGGCGTGCGTTCACGTTATGTTCTACGCCGTTTCAGGCCACCTGTCACCACATGATGTGGTCCCGGACTCAAAGGGATAAGCCCTCTTCGGTAATATCCCCATTCGTATCTTTATACGCATTGCGAAAATCACTTTCAGGCATCAAGAAGGCAGCGGCGAACCAATTGGCTTCCCATTCCGTTCGGTCAGAGCCATACCTGAGTGCCTTGACAGGTCCTGTTATCTCTCCGTTGCGATTTGGCCAAAGAAAGTGAAGAACATAATGACCAAGCTCATGGGCCAAAGTGAATCGATCACGTGTTTGACTTGTATCCCAGCTTAGAAATATTGTGAAATCTCTTTCGCCTCTAATCTCAGTCGAGCCAGAATCCGTGTTCTCGTTCCAAAAGTCTTTGTATTGAATGTCGCCGCCCAGTTTTTCTACGATGTCCTCGAGATTTCCGCCGATATCGTAGCCAACCTGCTTAGCTACGCTTTCCGCGAGCTTTTCCACTGAGTTCTTTGTTAAGCCGCTTGCAGTGGCTGCAGCGAATTTTTGGTCTGACATATATACCTCTCAGGTCCTGCCCCCGACTGCCTGAAAAGCTAGCCTTGATGAGACCGTATTCAAGGCGGATTCGCGGACGCTATGTCAAGGGCAACTTACAGATGGCAGCGCGTGAATGATATGGAAGGGGCCGACAATATGCCGTACCCCTGGCCATCAAGCGAGAGAACGCTCGCGGGCGCACGCAAGAGGGCAAAGGTGACCCCCGAATCCTTCATCGCCAAATGGCAAGCCGCCGAGCTCAAGGAGCGGTCCGCCGCTCAGGAGCATTTCATCGACCTGTGCCGCATGCTGGGGGAGCAGACCCCGGCCGAGGCTGATCCCAAGGGCGAGTGGTACTGCTTCGAGCGCGGCGCCACCAAGACCACGGGGGGCGAGGGCTGGGCCGACGTCTGGAAGCGCGGCCATTTCGGGTGGGAGTACAAGGGCAAGCGCAAGGACTTGTCCGCCGCCTTCGTCCAGCTTCAGCAATACGCGGTGGCGCTGGAAAACCCGCCGCTGCTGATCGTCTGTGACCTCGACGATTTCGAGATTCACACCAACTGGACCAACACGGTCTCCGAGGTTCATCGGTTCACGCTCGATGACCTGACCCGCGCCGATGTGCGGGACAAACTGAAGTGGGCCATGAGCGAGCCGGATCGGCTCAAGCCCACCCGCACGCGGGACAGCCTGACGGCGGACGTGGCCAGCGACTTCGCGGCGCTCGCCGCGTCCCTGCGCACGCGGTTCGCGGATCAGCCACAGGCCGTGGCCCACTTCATCAACCGGATGATCTTCTGCATGTTCGCGGAGGATGTGGACCTTCTGCCCAACGACATGTTCTCGCGGCTGCTGGACCGGGCTTTTCACGCGCCGGAGGATTTCCCGGACCTCGTGCGGGAGTTGTTCGCGCGCATGGCGGCCGGCGGGTTCTTCGGGGTGGACCGGATCGCCTGGTTCAACGGCGGCCTGTTCGATGCCGACGATACCGTCTTTCCTCTGACCCGCGCGGAAATCGACATCTGCCGCAAGGCGGCGGCCATGGAATGGGGCGACATCGACCCCTCCATCTTCGGCACCCTGTTCGAGCGCGGGCTTGACCCCGACAAGCGAAGCCAGTTGGGGGCGCACTACACCGACCGCGACAAGATCATGCTGATCGTGGAGCCGGTGATCCTCCGCCCCCTGCTGGCCGAGTGGACCGATGCGAAAGCGGCCATCGCGGAGGCCATGGCCAAGGCGGAGAACCCCAAGTCCACGCCCGCCACGCGCACTCGGCACCGCAACCGCGCCGAAACGCTGCGGCAGCACTTCATGGAGCGCTTGCGCGGCTTCCGGGCGCTCGATCCCGCCTGCGGGTCCGGCAACTTCCTTTACGTGGCGCTGCACGCGCTCAAGGACCTGGAACTGCGCGTCAACCTGGAATGCGAGGCCCTGGGCCTGCAAAAGGAATTCCCGTCCCTGGGGCCGGAGGTGGTCAAGGGCATCGAGATCAACCCCTATGCCGCCGAACTGGCCCGCGTGACGGTGTGGATCGGCGAAATCCAGTGGATGAAGCGGCGCGGCTTTGACGTGTCACGGAACCCGATCCTGAAGCCGCTCGATACGATCGAATGCCGGGACGCGGTGCTGACGGAGGCGGGCAAGGAGGCGCCTTGGCCGAAGGCGGACGTGGTGATCGGCAACCCCCCGTTCCTCGGTGGCAAGCGCATGCGCGACGGGCTGGGGGATGACTATGTGAACCGCCTGTTCCGGGCCTATGACGACCGCGTGCCGGCCGAAGCCGACCTCGTGGCCTATTGGTTCGCCAAGGCGTGGCAGGCGATCCAGGCGGGGACGCTGACGCGCGCGGGGCTGGTCTCGACCAACTCCATCCGGGGTGGCGCCTCCCGCCGGGTTCTGACACCGATTGTCGAACAGGGTGCCATTTACGAAGCGTGGGACGATGAACCCTGGGTGGTCGAGGGCGCGGCCGTGCGGGTCGCGATGGTCTGCTTTGCTGCCGCGCCGCCCCTCGGGGAAAGCCGGTTGGACGGGGTGCCGGTGGACCGCATCTATTCGGACCTCACGTCCGGCGGGGTGGACCTGACCAAAGCGCAACGCCTACCCGAGAACAAGGGCGTGGCGTTCATGGGCGACACCAAGGGCGGCGCGTTCGATGTTTCGGGGGACGTGGCTCGGGCGTGGCTGAAACAGCCGCTGAACCCGAACGGGCGGCCCAATGCCGACGTGTTGATGCCGTGGGTCAATGGCATGGACCTGACGCGGCGCCCGGCCGGCAAGTGGATCATCGACTTCGGGTGGGACATGTCGGAGGCCGACTGCGCACTTTACGAAGAACCTTTTCTATACTCACAAGAGAAAATTAAACCTGATCGTGAGAAGCGTCAGTCACGAGGGTATGCGAAGGCTTGGTGGCGCCACGAACGCCCAAGGCCGGAGATGTGGGATGCCCTCAAGGGAAACGGTGCCTACATTGCGACTCCAACGGTTGCGAAGTATCGGCTCTTCGTTCGCTTACCCCGGACGGTCTGCCCGGATCACCAACTCATCGTGATTGCCCGCGACGACGACACGGCGTTCGGCATCCTGCATAGCCGGTTCCATGAGACTTGGGCGCTCCGCTTGGGGACGTGGCTCGGCAAGGGGAACGATCCGCGCTATACCCCCAGCACGACCTTCGAGACGTTCCCATTCCCCGAGGGGCTGACGCCCGACATTCCCGCCGCCGACTACGCGGGCGATCCGCGCGCCATCGCGATTGCGGAAGCCGCGCGCAATCTGGATGAACTTCGCCGCAACTGGCTCAATCCGGCCGATCTGGTGGAGGTGGTGCCGGAGGTCGTGCCGGGCTATCCGGATCGGCTGATCCCCAAGGACGACGAGGCGGCGGCGGTGCTCAAGAAGCGCACGCTCACGAACCTGTATAACCAGCGGCCGGCGTGGCTCGCCAACGCGCACGAGGCGTTGGATCAGGCCGTTGCCGACGCCTACGGCTGGCCCGCCGACATCTCCGATGATGACGCGCTCGCCCGCCTGTTCGCCCTCAATCAGGACCGCGCGGCGGCAGAGGGGGCGTGAGGCATGCCTGTTCTTCCGATCCAGGAGACGGACCTTCCCTTGGCTGGCAACGTATTCCTGTCCGCCATGGCCATGGTGTTCAGCCGGGGCGATGCCGCCAAACATGACCTGATGTATCGCGGTCTGCTCGCGCAAGCGGACTACTTGTCGATCACCCAACGGGGTACGGTCCCCGATATGGACTGGCAGGCGCACGCGAACCTTGTCGAGGCCGGCGCTTTTCGCCGGGAGTGGCAAGGCGACATCACCCGAGGGATGGTCGGATTCGTCAATACCGCCGAGTTGCTGATCGTCGTCTTGAGCTTGTCCAAGACCAGCCCGAAATGGTCGACTCTGGAAAATGCTCTTCGGATCGTGGGGCGGCGCCGCACGGCAGCGAAGTTGCGCGGCGCCCGGAGCGGCTTTCTCGCGGACTGGAAAACGTGGAGCCCTATGGCCCACCTCGGGGCGGCTATGGTGCTGTGCCCAGCGTTTCAGGACGTGCCGCCGGAATTCCTTTCATCCTTCGGTTTGTCGGGCTGGCCTGATCTTGGTGAGATGCGATTGCCCGACGATGGGCCGGATGATTCGCGAGCTGAATTTCCGGAAGGCTCGCCGCTCCATGCCCTGGGTCTCGACATCCTGGGGCAGTTGGAAAAACGCTCGCTCAGCTTCCTATCAACAGCGAACCGGGTCCTTGACGATGCCTCCGGGTATTACGCGAGGGGTCAGGAAAAGCTGAACAAACCGCTTTTGGACCGGCAGACCGCCTGGACGTTCCCGGAGGCGCTTGACCTCGATCCCTTGCCGGTGACGTACCCCCGAATATCCGACACGGAAGTCTGGTGGCTTGGCGAACGAGGCTGATCTACGCGTTTGTCAAGGAGTCCTAGAAAACATTGGACTCCCCGCAGTCCAAAGTTTCTTGGGACTCGTTATCCATTCGTTTTCAGTCGTTTAGCGTCCTCCTCGGTCATCGCGAGTGACCTGGATTCAAGGAGGACTCATATGAGCGACACCCATCCGCGCAAACTCCGCGCGCCCGCCGCCGCCGTCTACCTCGGCCTGTCCGCGTCCACCCTGGCCAAGATGCGCCTGCGGGGCGACGGGCCGGTCTATTCCAAGGCCGGGCCGCGCATCGTGCTGTATGACGTGGCGGACCTCGACGTTTGGCTTGCGGGCCGCCGCCGGACCTCGACTTCCGACACGGGAGGCCGGGCATGATGGACGCGGACACCATGGCCGGGGCGCTCGGTCTCCGGCGGACGGGGCGTGGCACGTTTGGCGGCGCCTGTCCCGCCTGCGGATACCCGAACGCCTTTTTCCTGCGCGAGGGGCGGGAGCGGGTCCTGTTCCGCTGCCACGCCTGCCGCGATCAGGACGCCATCATGGACGTCCTGACCGACCGGGGCCTGTGGGGGCTCAAAAACGCCGGGGCTGGGTGTGCCCCTGCTCATTCTGCTCATCGTGCTAATCACGCGAACACGGCGGCCTTTCGGGATGGGCGCCATGTGGACTTTGCGCGGCGGATTTGGCGGGAGGCCGTCCCGGCGGCGGGCACGCTGGCCCATACGTATCTAAAGGGGCGTCATCTGCATGAGCCGCCGCCCGGCTCTCTTCGGTTCCACGGCGGTTTGCGACATCCGGAGGCGAGGGGGCGTCTCCCGGGTATGGTCGCCGCCGTCACCGTCTGGCCGGACCGGGACGTGCGCGCGGTGCATCGAACGTTCCTGAAGCCCGGCGGGGAGGGCAAGGCGGCGGTGTCGCCGCCGAAGATGACCCTGGGGCCGCTGGCCGGCGGCGCCGTGCGCTTGGCTCCGCTTGGGCCGTGCCTGCTGATCGGGGAGGGCATCGAAAGCACGCTGTCCGCCATGGCGGTGTTCGACCTGTCGGGGTGGGCCGCGCTTTCGACCGGCGGACTGCGCGGCGTATGCGTGCCGCCGCCTGACCTTGTGCCGGATATCGTGATTGCCGCCGATCATGACCAGCCCGGTCTCTCTGCGGCGCGGGGCCTGGCGGCGCGTCTGCATGCGCTTGGGCATCGTGTCCGACTCGCGTGTCCGCCCGACGAAGGCGCCGACTACAACGACGTGCTGCGGGGGGCGGGATGATGGAGGACTTCACCCCGGAGCCGCCGCGCCCCCTCTTGCGCGACCTGCCCGAGGGGGACCCATACCCGGTGGACGCCCTCGGCCCCGTGCTGGGGGGCGCCGCGCGGGCGATCCATGAGAAGATCCAGGCGCCGTTGGGCATGTGCGCCCAAAGCGTTCTCGCGGCGGCCGCGCTCACGGTTCAGGGCCGGCGGGACGTTGCCTTGCCCCATGGGCAGGCGCGGCCGTTGTCCTGTTTCTTCCTGTCCATCGCCCCCAGCGGTGAACGCAAAAGCTCATGCGACTCGGAGGCCCTGGCGCCCGTACGAACGTACGAACAGACCCTCCGCGCCGCGTACGATGAAGAGGAGATGACGTACCGGAATGAGAAGGAGGCATGGGACGCCTGCCGGCAAGCGATCCTGCGCGGCAAGAAGTCCGGCACCATCCCCGATATCCGCGCGAAGTTGGATGGCCTGGGGCCGGAGCCAGCGCCCCCGTTGAAGCCGGTCATCGTCTGCGCGGAACCGACGTTCGAGGGGTTGTGCCGGCTGTACGAAGAGGGCCGGCCCTCGCTGGGCATCTTCTCGGCCGAGGGCGGGCAATTCATCGGCGGCCATGGCATGAGCGAGGAAAACCAACTGCGCACGGCGGCGGCGCTCAGCGAGGTCTGGGACGGGCAGCCCATTACCCGCGTCCGTGGGGGCACCGGAACCAGCGTGCTCCCGGGGCGGCGTCTCGCCATGCACATGATGACCCAACCGGACGTGGCGTCCCGGTTCCTCCAGAATCGGGTGTTGGGCGATCAGGGGCTTCTCTCCCGCTTCCTCGTGTGCGCCCCGGCCCCTGCCGCCGGGACACGGTGTTTCCGTGAGCCGTCGGACGCCTGCCGGTCCGCCCTCCATACGTATGAACGGACAATCGCGGGTTTGCTTCGGGAGCCGCTTCCGTTGGCCGAGGGGCAGCGGAACGAACTGGCGCCGCCGGTTTTGGGTTTGTCTGCTAACGCCCGTGCCCGGTTGATTCCGTACATAGGGGAGGTCGAGGCGCGGCTTGGTCCCGCCGGTATGTACGAAGCGATCCGGGCCCTGGCCAACAAGCTCCCTGAGCATGCCGCCCGGCTCGCGGCCGTCCTGGCGCTCGTGGCGTATGTTCATACGGATTCGGTCGCGGCGAACCACATGGAGGCGGGCATTGCCCTTGCGGACTTCTACGCGGGTGAGGCGGTGCGGCTGCATATGGCCGGGCACGACGATCCCGACCTCCGCCACGCCCAGCGGGCGCTGGACTGGCTCCATACGGGGTGGGGCAAGCCCGTGGTGATGCTCGCCAATCTGTACCAGTCCGGCCCGGGCTCGCTCCGCTCCGCGAAGGACGCCCGGCGGATCACCCGCATCCTCGAAGATCACGGCTGGCTCGTTCCGATCCCCGGCGCCGAAATTGACGGCGCCCGGCGGAAAGAAGCATGGCGGGTGGTCCGTGGATGAGCCGGGTGCGAATGGGTTAGCAGGTTTAGCAGGATGAGCGGCGACGGTTTCGGAGGCGCGAAATGTGGTCCTGTGGGCGCTCGGCCCCCCGTGCTTACTATGTGCTTACTGGAATAAAATAAGGGGCTAGACGGTCTGGCCTAACCCCTTGATTTTATTGGTGGAGCCGTGGGGAATCGAACCCCAGACCTCTACAATGCCATTGTAGCGCTCTCCCAACTGAGCTACGGCCCCGTCGCTGTCTTTGTCTCGCGTCACCCTCCGGGCGTTGGGTGGGTCCGGTCGGGCGATCGTCTGACGATCTTCCGTCGGACCCCGGGGAGGGTCGGAGCGCCCCGCCGGTGCGGTGGGTGCCCCCTGTCGAGGCCCGGGAACTTAGGGTCTCGGCTCCGCCGGGGCAAGAAGAAAATTGGGGTCTCCTGCGCTTTTTTTCGGTGCGGTGGCGGATGAATTTCTGTTGGCTCGCTGCGCCCCGGGCGACCCCGACGGGGCCGGTGCTCAAGGCGTCGCGTCGCGTCGCCATCCCGGAGGTGGTCGCCCCTGGGCGACCGGGGCGACGGCGGCGATGAACCGGACGAGTCCGGTTCATCGCCGATCGATCTCAGTCGTCGTCGTTGTCGTTGTCCAGGTGCTCGATGACCTCGGCCATGTCTTCCTCGTCCTCGCCCAGGTCCGAGGCGTCCTCGATCATGTCGCCGCTTTCCTCGTCGGTCGTCTCGTCGTCGCTCCCCAGGCCCGGTTCGTCGAGACCGGGCTCGTCCAGCGTCTCGTCTGGCACGGGGGCCGCCTTGGGCTTTTTCTCCGCCGCCGGGGCCGGTTTGGGCCGCCGCTGGCGCACGGGCGCCTCATCCTCGTACACCGCCCCGCACTTGGGGCAGGTGATGGGCTGGCGCCGCATGTCATAGAAGCGCGCTCCGCAAGAGCCGCAGGTTCGCTTGGATCCCCATTCCGGCTTGGCCACCCTGGTCCTCCCTGGAGTCTGGCTCGAAACACCGCGGCGCGGTCGGGGGCGGAGTCCGGTTCGGTTCCCCGGCCGGCACCCCGGACCCCTGCGGGGCCGCCACTGGTTGAGTTGGGCGCGTTTGCCATCATCGCCCGGTCAAGTCAACGTTTCTTGCCGCGCGGGCGGGCGGGCGTCTGTCACCCCGTGCGGGCGTGTGCTAGATGCCCCGTCACACCGGGCGCAGAAGGAACCGCAGTCGATGACAGAGACCAGAACCACACCGAACGAGGCCGTCGGGTCGGGGGAGGCCCTGGCGCGCGAAATGGCAGCCCCCCTGGCCGTGCTGCTGGCGGCCTCGACCGTGGGCGAGACCCGCTTGCCGCCCGGGCTGGCGCCGGCGCGCGCGGCGGCCCTGGCGACGGCCCTGGGCGCCGACAGCGCCGCCGATCCGGCGCGGGACGGGGGGATGGTGATCGCCGGACGCGGGCCGGGCGGCCTGCGGGAGCCGGCGGCGCCCCTGGACCTGTGCGGCCTGCCGGCCCTGGTCGGCCCGGTCTGCGGGCTGCTGGCGGGGCAGGCGGTGACGGCCATGGTGCTTGTCGGGACCGTGCCGCCCGGGCTGTCCGCGGTGTTGGAGGCGAGCGGGGCGCGGGTCGTGGCCCCCGGGGCCGGCGCGCACGGTCCGCTGGCCATCGCGGGCCGCGACGCGCCGATGGCGCAGGATCGCAGCGACCGGCCGGACGACCCGCCGGAGCTGGCGATGGCGGCGCTGTGCATCGGCCTGACCGCGCCGGGCGAAACCAGGGGTCTGCTGCCGCCGGCGCTGGCGGCGCTGGCGGTGGACCTGTTCGGGGCCTTCGGGGTTCCGGTTGCGGTGACGCCGCAGGGGGCGCGGCTGTGCGTGGCGGTCACCGGCCAGACGGAGACGACCCCGGCCGCTCTGCCCGACGGCTGGCCCGCCCTGCCGGCCTGGGCGGCGGCCGCGCCCCGTCCGTTGACCATTGCGGTGGACGGCCCGGCGGCGGCCGGCAAGGGCACGCTGGCCCGGACGCTGGCGGATCGGCTGGGGCTGGCCTATCTGGACACCGGCCTTCTGTACCGGGCGACCGGCATGGCGGTGAGGGCGGCCGGGGGCGACCCGGACAATCCGGGGGATGCCGAGGCGGCGGCCCGCGCCCTGGACCCGACCGCGATCGAGCCCGACGCCCTGCGCGGTGAGGATGCCGGCGATGCGGCCTCGCGGGTGGCGGCGATCCCGGCGGTGCGCGCCGCTTTGCTCGACCAGCAGCGCGCCTTCGCCCGCCAGCCGCCGGCGGGCGCGCGCGGCGCGGTGCTGGACGGGCGCGACATCGGCTCGGTGGTCTGCCCCGACGCGCCGGTGAAACTGTTCGTGACGGCCAGCGTGGAAACCCGGGCCAAACGGCGCGTTCTGGAGTTGCGGCAGCGGGGGCAAGAGGGTATAGAGTCGCGTGTCCTTCAGGATATGAAGGCACGCGACGCGCGGGATTCCGCCCGCGGCGTTGCACCGCTCGTTCCCGCGGACGATGCCGTCGTGCTGGACACCTCCGACCTGGACCGGGACGGGGCGCTGTTCGGCGCATTGGCATTGGCCGGGGCTCGCCTGCGCGCGGGCCCGCAAGGGATGGGCGGACCGCACACCTCCTGACCAAACCTGTGCCACAAAGACCGCCGGATCCAACCGGCAGGCCGGAAAACAGTCACCACCCGAAAGGATTGAGACTCCATGGCCGAAGCCGCCACAGACATGACCGCCGAGATGGGCGGGATGGAAGACTTCGAGGCGCTCCTGAACGAGACCCTGGGCGAGAACGCCTCTCTGGAAGGCACCGTCATCAAGGGCACCGTGATCGCCGTGCGCAACGACCACATCGTCGTTGACGTGGGCCTGAAGTCCGAGGGGCGCGTGCCCCTGAAGGAGTTCACCAAGGCCGGCGAGGACCCGGAACTGCGTCCGGGCGACCCGATCGACGTGTTCGTCGAGCGCTACGAGGACCGTGATGGCAACATCATGCTGTCCCGCGACAAGGCGCGCCGCGAGGAGGCCTGGAACGAGCTGGAGAAGGCCTACAACGAGAACCAGCGCGTCAAGGGCCAGATCTTCGGCCGTGTGAAGGGTGGCTTCACGGTGGACCTGTCCGGCGCCATGGCGTTCCTGCCGGGCAGCCAGGTGGACATCCGTCCCGTGCGCGACGTCACCCCGCTGATGGGCCAGCCGTTCGAGTTCCAGATCCTCAAGATGGACCGCGCGCGCGGCAACATCGTGGTCTCGCGCCGTTCGGTGCTGGAGGAGACCCGCGCCGAGGAGCGGGCTAAGCTGCTGGAGCGCCTGAAGGAAGGCGAGATCCTGGACGGCGTGGTCAAGAACATCACCGACTACGGCGCCTTCGTGGACCTGGGCGGCGTGGACGGCCTGCTGCACGTCACCGACATTTCCTGGAAGCGCATCAACCACCCGACCGAGGCGCTGAGCATCGGCCAGACCGTGCGCGTGCAGGTCATCCGGTTCAACCCGGACACCCAGCGCATCAGCCTGGGCATGAAGCAGCTGGAGGCCGACCCCTGGGAGGGTGTGGCCGCCAAGTACCCGGTCGGCACCGTGTTCGCGGGCCGCGTCACGAACATCACCGACTACGGCGCCTTCGTGGAGCTGGAGCCGGGCGTCGAGGGTCTGGTGCACGTCTCCGAGATGAGCTGGACCAAGAAGAACGTACACCCGGGCAAGATCGTCTCCACCAGCCAGGAAGTGAACGTCATGATCCTGGACGTGGATCCGGACAAGCGCCGGATCTCGCTGGGTCTGAAGCAGACCATGGGCAACCCCTGGTCGGACTTCCTGGAGCGCTTCCCCGTCGGCTCCGAGGTCGAGGGCGAGATCAAGAACATCACCGAGTTCGGTCTGTTCATCGGCCTGCCCGGCGAGATCGACGGCATGGTCCATCTGTCAGACCTGGACTGGAACCGTTCCGGCGACGAGGCGGTCAAGGACTACGGCAAGGGCGACGTGGTCAAGGCCAAGGTCCTCGACGTGGACGTGGACAAGGAGCGCATCAGCCTGGGCATCAAGCAGCTCGGCGATGATCCGTACTCCGCCGCCACGGCCGACCTGCGCAAGGGCCAGATCGTCACCGGCGTCGTGACCCAGGTGCAGGACAACGGCATCGAGGTCGAGGTCGGCGGGGCCGTCGGCTTCATCCGCAAGAGCGACCTGGCCCGCGACCGCGCCGATCAGCGGCCGGAGCGCTTCGCCGTCGGCGAGAAGGTGGACGCCAAGATCACCAACATCGACAAGGCGAACCGCCGCATCGGTCTGTCCATCAAGGCCCGCGAGGTGGACGAGGAAAAGCAGGCCATGGCCGACTACGGCTCGACCGACTCCGGCGCGTCGCTCGGCGACATCCTCGGGGCGGCCCTGAAGCAGGCCCAGGCCGGCAAGAAGGGCGACGACGAGTAGGCACTCGCGACCCTTCGCGGATCCGCACGCGGATCCGCCCTGTGGCGACGGCGGTCCGGGGCTCCGGGCCGCCGTTGTCCGTTTGGGGGGAGCGGCGGGGCCGCCGCATAGTGTCCGGAATACACTCACCGAGAAAAAATCGTTGTTGTCGAGGCCGTTACCTTGACCCGCCCGCAACCCTTTGGCAGCTTAGGGTTAATTTGAGGGCGGCGTTCGCGGCGACTCGGGCTCATAGGGGGGCCGAGTCGCCACCGTTGGTGGGGCCGCCGACGCATGAGGTCTTGGTAGGATGACGAAGTCCGAACTGATCGCCCGTATCGCGGAACTGAATCCCCATCTGTATCAGCGCGACGTTGAACGCATCGTGTCCACCATATTTGACGAGATCGCGAGTGCGCTTGCCCGTGGGGATCGTGTGGAATTGCGCGGGTTTGGGGCGTTTTCGGTGAAGCACCGGGATGCGCGGGTCGGCCGCAACCCGCGGACCGGCGAGACCGTGTCGGTGGATGCGAAGGCCGCGCCCTACTTCAAGACCGGAAAGCAACTGCGGGAATTGTTGAACGGCGGGGAAAGTGTCTAGTAGACTGGACACCGGCCTGAGGGAAACGGGGCCGTGGGCCGAGGCATGGCGCGGGCTGGCTGAGCCACGTCGTGCCCCGGACGGGTCCGTTTCCGGACGGGGACCGGGGCCGTCATGTGTCCGGTTTCCGTGACAAGAGGGGCGCCAGAGCCCAATGACGCTGACCGCTCACGGGACAACCCCGGGGCGGGTTGTTGGGCACTGGGGGCTGGCAACACTCAAGAACGGGACGCGACCAGTGTTCAAATTCTTCGCATGGGTGATCGGGCTGCCGATCATCGTTATCGCCGTCTTCTTCGCCATCTCCAATCAGGAGTCGACCACGCTGAGCTTCTGGCCGACCGAGTACACGGCCGAGATGCCCATGTTCTGGGCCGTGCTGGGTGCGCTGTTGATCGGTCTGATCCTCGGCGTGTTCTTTGCCTGGCTTTCGGGCGGCAAGCGCCGCTCCGAGAACCGCCGCCTGCGCAGCGACCTGAACTCGGCGCGCCGCCGCGCGGAACAGGCCGAGGCCAAGCTGGCCGGCTGACGACCGCCATTGCGGGCCCCTGCGCGGTCGGCGCAGGGCCCGGCCGGGTCGAACGGTCGGGCCGGGGGGTCAACCCGCGTCTGAGTCACCACGTCGTGCATCGGGAGTCCGGCCGGCTGACCCGGGCTCCCGATGGCGCGTGGCAGGCGTGTGCATGTCGCCCATGCGGGCCGTGCGCTTGCATCCGACGCCCTGTCCTGTCTTTGTCCGGCGCGGAGGGACCCCGGCGCTCGGGGTCCACAGACAGGGACAGCCGCGACCGCGTCGATGCCGTGTAATCAACCCACCCAGTCCCGGGGCGGGGCCATCAGGCCACCGCTCGAGTCCCGGCCCGCCGACTCCGCGGCGCTGGAGGCGGCCGCGCATGCGCTGCGTGCGGGCCGTCTGGTGGCGTTTCCGACCGAGACGGTCTATGGTCTGGGCGCGGATGCCCGGTCGGACGCGGCGGTGGCCGCGATCTATGCCGCCAAGGGGCGGCCGGCCCGCAATCCCGTCATCGTGCATGTCCCTGATTTGGCGGCGGCGGAATCCTTCGTCGAGGTGACGGCGGCGGCCGAGGAATTGGCCCGCCTGTTCTGGCCCGGCCCCCTGACCCTGGTGCTGCGCCGCCGGCCGGAGTCGCGGTTGTGCGCGCGGGTCTCGGCGGGCGGGGCGACGGTGGCGATCCGCGCGCCGGCGCATCCGGTCGCACGGGAGTTGCTGCGCCGGGCGGCGATCCCTGTGGCCGCCCCGAGCGCCAACCGCTCTGGGGCGGTCAGTCCGACCACGGCGGCGCATGTGGCGGCTGATCTGGGCGCGCCGCCGCCCGAGGCCCTGGCCATGATCCTGGACGGCGGGCCCTGTCCCGTCGGTGTCGAGTCCACCGTGCTCGACCTCAGCGGCCCGCATCCGCGCGTGCTGCGACCGGGCGGGATCACCCGCGCGGCGCTGGAGGAGGCCCTGGGCGGTCCACTTGACAGCGCGTCCGGCGACTCGGAGACGGACGGGACAGGGGCGCGCGGCCCGCTTGCCGCCCCCGGCATGCTGTCGAGTCATTACGCCCCCAGCCGCCCGGTGCGGCTGGACGCCACCGGGGCCGATCCGGGCGAGGCCCTGCTTGGATTCGGGGGGACCGCGGGCGCCGACCTGGACCTCAGTCCGGCCGGGGACCTGGACGAGGCCGCGCGCAATCTGTTCGCCATGCTGCGCGCGCTGGATGTCCCACCCCATCGGGGCATCGCGGTCGCGCCGGTGCCGACGCGGGGGCTCGGGCAGGCGATCAACGACCGGCTGAGCCGCGCCGCCGCGCCCCGCACCGGCGACGTGACGCGGGTGCAACGAGGTGAGTCGAAATAAAAAGGTCATGCAATGGGTTACGGGTTGACTGGTAGGAAGGCCGCGACGGTGGGGCCGCCCCTGAAGGGGCTGGGCGCCGCGCTGAAGCGGGAGGATGAGCGATGACCACGGTCTCCAGTCTGGGCGTCATGCTCACACGCACCGACGGCGACGGTCTCGCGCGCTCGCTCGACATGCTGGCGGCCGCGGGGGCGGAGCATGTCGAGATCAATCCGACCCTGGTGCATGGCCTGCTGAACGGGCGCGTTCGGCCCGAGGTGGTGCGGACCCTGCGGGATGACCTGACCGCGCGGTCCCTGGGCGCTGTGGTGCACGCGCCGCTGTCGCTGAGCCTCATGGACGAGGAACATGCGGGCCTGCAGCGGGCCGTGGGCGAGGCCAGCGTGGCGTTCGCCGCCGGACTGGGTGCGCGGCGCATGGTCATCCACCCCGGATGGGTCGAAGGGCGGCGGCTGAAGCTGGAACGCGAGCGTCTGATGCAGATGGAGCGCGCGGGGTTGCGGCATCTCGCCACGGTGGCGGCGGACAGCGGGGTGACCCTGTGCCTGGAAAACATGCCGGCCACCGAGGAGTCACCGGACGGCACCCTGGACAACCACGGGCTCGACTGCCGCAGCGTCGCCGCACAGGTGCGCGCGGTGGATCACCCGGGGCTTGCGGCGACCATCGACGTCAGCCACGCCTACATCTCCAGCGCGTGGCTGGGGGAGGACCTGCGGGCTCAACTGGAAGCGCTGGCGCCCGTCACGCGGCATCTGCACTGGCACGATTCGTTCGGGCGCGTGGCCACGTTGCCGCGACCGCGCCCCGGGGAAAACCTGGCCTACGGCCTCGGCGATCTGCACTTGCCGCTGGGCTGGGGCGACCTGCCGTGGGAGGCGGCCATGGCCGGATTGCCGCTGCCGGACGAGGTCAGCATTACATTGGAAATCACGCCGAAATACGCCACGCCGGATACGGTGACGGACAGCGTGGCCCGGGCTCGCGCGCTGATCGAGCGGCTCGGCGCCCGGCAAAATGGCGAGGCGGCGGCCTGAGCGCGCCGCGCGCGGCGGGCCTGAGAGGATCATGATGGACGGTAGCGGAGACGATCGGACCCCGGCGCGGGGCGGTCTGGTGTATGTCATTGGCGCATCGGGCGCCGGCAAGGATACGTTGATCGAATGGACGCGAAACCGCCTGGCCGAAGAGAACCCGGCGGCGCCGCTGGCCTTCGCGCATCGCTACATGGTCGGGTCGGGGCGTCCGGCGACGGCGCTTCATGTGCCGCTCGGGCATCAGGAGTTCGCGGCGCGGGAGGCGGCCGGGCTGTTCGCCCTGGTCTGGGAGAGCCTGGGGCTGCGCTATGCGGTGGGCGCGGAAATCGACCTGTGGCGGGCCGCCGGCCTGACCGTCGTGGTCAATGGCTCGCGGGCTTATCTGCCGGTGGTTGCGCAGCGCTATCCCGATGTGCGTCCGGTGCTGATCTCCACCGCGCCGGAGGTGCTGCGCCGCCGCCTTGAGGCGCGCGGACGGGAGAGCGCGGCCGAGATCGAGCAGCGGTTGCAGCGGGCCGCCGAGATCCAGGTGGAACACCCGGCGCTGGCGCGCGTGGACAACAGCGGTCCGCTGGAGGCCGGCGGGGCGCGCCTGATGGCCCTGTTGAAGGCGGTGGCCCTGATCGGCCACGGCGGTCCGGTGTCGGCGCGGTATCTTTGATCCCGGGCGAGGGGCGGGCAGAGCGCCCGCATCTCGTGTTCCGAAAGGGCCTGGATGGCCATATCTTGATCTCCCATCTGAACGCCGCAGAAAAGTCTTGCTATATCAGTGGGATCATAGAAAACTCTAAGACACTTGGTTAAGCTTGGCCCCGCGCCCGCCGGCATCCGGACGGTGCGGGGCCGGGCGGCGCATGGGGTGTTCTGGAGTCGGCATGATGCGACGGGCGGGACGGGCCTGGGGCCTGTGGCGCGGCATGATCCTGGCGGGCGCGGCGGCGATCGTGCCGGCCGGGCCCGGGCTCGCCGATCCCGTGCCGGAAGGCCCTTATGTCGGGGCCGGCGGGGGCCTCAACCTGAATGACACCGGGGACCTGGAGATCGGCGGCCGGCAGCGGGAGCTGGACACGGACCTGGGGTTCGTCGGTCTGGCCAGCTTCGGCTATGCCTTCGGCAACGGTCTGCGGGCCGAGGTGGAGGGCGGCCACCGCCGCAACACCGTGGACAACTGGGGCGGGACGGGCCTGGACGGCGACCTGAGCGCCTGGCACGGCATGGTCAACCTGCTCTATGACATCGACACGGGCACCGGCTTCACGCCGTTCGTGGGCGCCGGCCTGGGGGCGGCTTTCGTCAGCATCGACGCCGACAACCGCGCGCGCGGTCTCTCCGCCGACGACTCCGACGTGGGGCTGGCCTATCAGGCCATGGTCGGGCTGGGGTACAGCGTCACCGACAGCCTGAGCCTGTCGGCGGATTACCGCTTCTTCCACGCCGTGGACATCACGGCCGACGCGGGCAGCGGCGGCGTGTCGGACTCCTACATGAACCACGCCCTCGTCGTGGGGCTGCGGTATGCTTTCGGCGTCCCGGACCAGCGGGGACGGGGCGAGAGCCTGGACCAGATGGCCGCGCCCGAGGTGCCCATTCCACCGCCGCCGGCGGCCGTGCCCACCAGCTATCTGGTGTTCTTCCAGTTCGACAGCGCGGACCTGTCCCCCAATGCGGCCAGCATCGTGGACACGGCGGCCCGCAATGCCCGCGACGTGGGGCGCACCCGCATCGAGGTCACCGGCCACACCGACCGGGTGGGGGCGGAGTCCTATAATCTGGTGCTGTCGCAGCGCCGCGCCCAGACGGTCATGGAGCGGCTGGTCTCGCAGGGCATCGCGCGCGGGGACATTGCCGTTTTCGCCCGCGGCGAGGATGAACCGCTGATCCCCACGCCGGACGGCGTGCGAGAGGCGCAGAACCGCCGCGTCGAGATCGTGCTGATGTAGGACCGCCCGACGAAACGACACGGTTGATCTCTTCGTCGGGCGACCGGCGCGCCTCAGGCATCGCTTCGCGATCCCGGCTGAAACAACGTTCAACACGGATAACCGGGGTCGGGCGGCTTCTGGACCGTTGCGGCCCCCGAGAAAAGCCCTCCCCAGCCCTCCCCATTCCATGGGGAGGGAGTCCGTGCTGCGCCGTGTGGACCGGGAGTCCTCCCCCATTTATGGGGGAGGTGGGGAGGGCAGGGCGACGGGCTCAGGTTAACGGGATCGTACTTCCAGGTCTTTGCAGGGGTCGGAGACCTGCGCTCGAGGTCCTTCAGCCGCTTCGCGGCTTCAGGATGACACCCTATAATTTCAGTGTGTCATCCCGAGTGAGCGAAGCGAGACGAGGGATCTCGAGAGGCCCGCTCCGACAGCCCGGAACAGTCCGTCGTGTTATCTCGAACCCGTTGCCCTGGTCGGGAGGGGGGCAGGGCTTGACACGCGAATACAGAGAGCGAGCCAGGCCCGCGCGAAACCCCTCGCCGCCCTGAACCCTCCGGTCCCCGGAAATCCTTGATGACCCTGAAATACTGGGTCCGGCGATCGCCGACTACCGCGACAGGATCATGGGCAGTGTCAGCCCCGGCAGGATCGACTTGGTCACGCCGCCGCGCCGCAGGCGGGGCGTGTCATAGGCGCCGTGGGCGCCCATCGCCAGAACGTCCGCCGCCAGATCCGCCGCGCGCGACAGGATCAGTTCGCTCACCGGGATGTCGGTCGGCGCCTCGTGCTCGATCTGGGCCTTGATGCCGTGGCGGGCGAGCATGTCGCGGTGCGCCTCCCAGCGCCACTGCTGGGCGACCGGATCGCGGCTGACGGCGAGCAGGGTGACCATCTCGCACTGGCCCAGGAACGGCAGCACGTCGGCGAGCGCACGGGCGCTGGCGGCATCCTCGTTCAGCGCGACGACGGCGCGCTTGGGCATGGAAAAGCTCTTGGTGATGTAGGGCAGCACCAGCACCGGCCGGCCGCCGCTGACGGCCACCTGCTCGATCACCTCGTTGGTGATGGTGTGCCCCGCGTCCTGCTGGCGCGGCTGGGAGATGAGCCCCACGTCGGTCGTCTGCAGGTTGGCCGCGAGCTGCACGCCGATCAGGGTGGCGTCGGCCCCGTGGATTCCGTGCCAGCCGCAGGCCAGCCCGCGTTCCTCGCAGGCGGCGCGGAAGGGCGCCTCGGCGGCGTCCACCTTGGCCAGGAAGTCCGACGAGACCTGACGGGTGTAGGGATGCCGCTCGGTGTGGTCCACCACCCCGTAGATGCCGAGAACGAACCCGGAGCCCGCATGGTCGCCGAGAATGGACCGGGCGATATCCAGCCGGGTGCGCCAGGCGTCGGTATCGTCCACATGAACCAGGATGGTGCGCGGCATCATGGATAAAAGTCCTCCCTGTTGCGCGGCCGCCCGGTTCGGCGCCCCGGAGGGCTCCCCGTGTCCGGCCGTCGTCTGTTCCGGCCGGGTTATAGCACCCTTGGCGGGCACCCGTAAGGGCGAACGCATGCCGCGCCAGGGCAATCGGGTGAAAGGGCGTCTGGTGTCAAGGACGCGGTGTCGGGCGGATTCGACCCCGCCCGTTTCCCGATAAGGAAGCGCGGCGGGGCGAACCCGCCCGATGCGGTCCGGCAGTTCGCCAAAGGTGTGCTCACCCGATTGCCCTGCATGCCGCGCGGACTCTTGCCCTTGCGCCGGGATTGCCGGAGACTTTCCGGCCCGCCCGGGGGCGAAACCGGACGGACGGCTTGAGGGGAGGACGGACGCATATGGGACTGACGGGATTGATCGCGCGACGCCTGGAGCAGGGGGACGGCCCGGTCCGGGTGGGGCTGGTGGGGGCCGGCAAGTTCGGGGCCATGTTCCTGGCCCAGGTGCCGACCAGCCCGGGCATTGCGGTGACGGCCATCGCGGACCTGGACCCGGCGCGGGTGCGGCGCACGCTGGAGGGTGTCGGCTGGCGGCCGGACCGGATCGAGGCGACCCGCATCCTGGATGACGCCGACACGGTGGTCTCGGCCGATGACGTGGATGTGGTGGTCGAGGCCACGGGCGATCCCTGGGCGGGCATTCATCATGCCCGCGCGGCCTATGCCGCCGGCAAGCATGTGGTGATGGTCAACGTCGAGGCCGACGTGCTGGCCGGTCCCCTGCTGGCGCGCGAGGCCCAGGCGGCCGGGGTGGTGCACTCGATGGCCTACGGCGATCAGCCGGCCCTGATCTGCGAGCTGGTGGACTGGGCGCGGGCCTGCGGCTTCGAGGTCACGGCCGCCGGCAAGGGGACCAAGTACCTGCCAGCCTATCACGATTCGACGCCCGAGACGGTGTGGGACCACTACGGCATCAGCGGAGAACAGGCGGCCGCGGGCGGCATGAACCCGCGCATGTTCAATTCCTTCCTGGACGGCACCAAGTCGGCCATCGAGATGGCGGCGGTCGCCAACGCCACCGGGCTGGCCGCGCCGGTTCACGGCCTCGGGTTTCCGCCCAGCGGGGCCGACGACCTGCCCCGGACCCTGCGCCCCCGGGCCATGGGCGGCCATCTGGACGGGCGTGGCATGGTCGAGGTGGTCTCGTCGCTGGAGCGCGATGGTCGCCCGGTGTTCCGCGATCTGCGCTGGGGTGTCTATGTCACCGTCGAGGCGCCGACGAACTACGCCGGGGCCTGTTTCCGGCAGTACGGCCTCGTCACCGATCCAAGCGGGCGGTTCGCGGCCATGTACAAGCCCTATCACCTGATCGGGATGGAACTGAACGTGTCCATTCTGTCGGCCGCGCTGCGGGGCGAGCCCACGGGCGCGCCGCGCGGATTTTCCGCCGATGTGGTGGCCGTGGCCAAGCGCGACCTGTCCCCGGGCGAGGTGCTGGACGGCGAGGGCGGATTCACCGTCTGGGGCCGCCTGACCACGGCCCGGCGCTCGCTGTCGGACCGGGCGCTGCCCATTGGCCTGGCGCACGGAGTGCGCCTGACCGAGCCCGTCCGCCGGGGCGAGGTGGTGCGCATCGGCGATGTGGACCTGGGCACGGCCCACACCGAGGCGCTGGCCCTGCGCCGCCGCCTGGAGGACGAGAGCCGCGCCGCCCTTGGCCTGGAGGCCGTCCCGGCGTGATGGCGGCGGGACGACGCAATCGGATCATGGATCCTGTTTCGCCCGCCGTGCGTGAATTCACCCGGGTTACACCGCGCGGCCTATGACGTGATTTCATAGGCCGGACGGCCGGTGCGACTGCACCGGCGCCGCGAAGCGGCGTAGGGCATTTGTCCTGACGAGTCAGGACAAATGCCGGCCCGTATTACGGGCAAGGGTAGGTGAACTCGGCGTGGATGGCCTCGATGCCCTCCAGAACCGACTCCGGCAGGGTCACGGTGATGCTGTCGATGTTGCGGGCGAGCTGCTCCAGCGTGGTGGCGCCGATGATGTTGCTGGCGACGAACGGGCGGCTGTTCACGTAGGCCAGTGCCATGTGCGCCGGGTCCAGGCCGTGGTCGCGCGCCAGGGCGACATAGCGTTCGGTCGCCGCCACGCCGCGCGGCTTCAGGTACCGCCCGAAGATGTCGCCGAACTGGGTGAGGCGCGCGCCCTCGGGCTGGGCGCCGCCCAGGTACTTGCCCGACAACGTGCCCATGGCGAGCGGCGAGTAGGCGCACAGGGGCACCTCTTCGCGGATGGCGGCCTCGGCCAGCCCGACCTCGAAGCCCCGGTTCAACAGGTTGTAGGGGTTCTGGATGCAGGCGGGGCGCGGCAGGCCCTGCGTCTCCGCCAGCCCGACCGTGTGCATCAGGCCCCAGGCGGTCTCGTTGGACAGCGCCACGTGCCGGATGGACCCGGCCCGGACCAGCTCCTGCAGCACCTGCATGGTTTCGGCCAGGGCGATGGCATTGGCGTCCCGCTCCGGATCCGGTTCATAGCCCAGTCGGCCGAAGTAGTTCGCGCCGCGCTCCGGCCAGTGCAGGTAATACAGGTCGATGTAGTCCGTCCGCAGGCGGCGCAGCGAGTCCTCGACGGCCTGCCGGATGTTGGTGCGGTCCAGGCGCACGCTGCCGTCGCGGAAATGGGTCATGCGGCCGGGGCCGACCACCTTGCTGGCCAGAATCACCTTGTCGCGGGTGCCCCGGTCGCGGAACCAGGTGCCGATGTACTCTTCCGTCCGGCCCTGCGTTTCCGGGCGCGGCGGAACGGGGTACAGTTCGGCCGTGTCGAAGAAGTCCACGCCCCGGTCCAGGGCCAGGTCCATCTGGGCGTGGGCGTCGGCCTCGGTGTTCTGCTGGCCCCAGGTCATGGTGCCGAGACAGATGGCGCTGACGGACAGGCCGGAGCGGCCCAGGGAACGATGCTGCATGGGGAAGAGTCCTCGCGATCGGAAAGACGGCGCGGCCGCACGGAACCGCGTGCGCGCGAACGGGACCTTGCCGCCTGAGCCCGGCGCGGACAAGCCCCTTGACGGTCCCGCCGGGCTCCGCGCCCTGGCCGGAGACTGGGTGGCGGCCGGGGACGCGTCGGCGATCGAGGCTCTGCCGACCGCGCCCGGGGCCTATCTGCTGGTGCTCCGGGTGCCGGACCCGGTGGCGCCGCCGCCGCGTTTTGTCGCGCGGGCGCGGGCGGATCTGCCGCCGGGCTGGCTGGTCTACGCCGGCAGCGCGCGGGGTCCGGGCGGGCTGCGGGCGCGCCTGCGTCGGCACCTGCGTCCGGACAAGGCCCGCCGCTGGCACGTGGACTGGCTGACCACCGCCCCCGGCGTCCGGGTCTGGGCGGGCCCGGTGCCGGGCGGGGACGAATGCGCCCTGATGGCGTCGGTGCTGGCATTGCCCGGAGCGACCGTCCCGGTCCCCGGGTTCGGCAGCAGCGACTGCCCGCGCTGTCCCGCCCATCTGGCGGCGCTGCCGGAGAGGGCTGGCCCCGACGCCCCCCGGTGACAGCCGGCCCGGCCATGGTATAGTGCGGCCCGGCGCCTGACATCGCCCCCCACGCCGCCGCCCCCGTTTCCGCCGACCAGAGGATGTCCGTCCCGGCCATGATGCTTCGTCTCAGTCCCCGGCCTGCCCCGTCTTCCGGACGCCGGCGTCCGCCGTCCCGCGTCCGGGCGCGGGCGACCCTTCGCCTCCTGGCCGCCCTGGTGCTGGTTTCGGGCCTGGGCGCCGGGCTCGCCGCCTGCGGCGGGCCGGAAGAGAAACCCTACATCGAGCGGCCGGTGGAACAGATCTACAACGAGGCCGTCAGCCTGCTGGAAGCCGGCGAGTACGAGGACGCCGCCGACGCCTTCAACGAGGTGGAGCGCCAGCACCCCTATTCGGTCTGGGCGACCAAGGCCCAGCTCATGGCGGCCTACAGCTACTACGAGGACAACGAATACGACGACGCGATCGTCGCGCTGGAGCGCTTCATCCAGCTCCACCCGGGCAACCGCGATATTCCGTATGCGTATTATCTCAAGGGTTTGAGCTATTACGAGCAGATCGCGGACGTGCGCCGGGATCAGGAGATCACGGGTCTCGCCCTGGATAGCCTGCGCGAGGTCGCCAACCGCTTCCCCAACACCAAGTACGCCCGCGACGCCCGCTTCAAGATCGATCTGGCCCGCGACCACATGGCCGGCAAGGAAATGAGCGTCGGCCGCTTCTATCTGGACGAGAAGCACTATCTGGCGGCGGTGAACCGCTTCAAGCGGGTGGTCGAGAGCTACGAGCAGACCACGCACGTGCCGGAGGCCCTGTACCGGATCGCCGAGATCAACATGATCCTGGGTCTGGAGGAGGAAGCGAAAAAGGTGGCCTCTGTGCTGGGCTACAACTATCCGGGCAGTGACTGGTACGTGGACGCCTATGAACTCGCGACCGGCGAGCGGATCGGCAATCCGGACGAGGACACCGCCTGGTACGAAAGCCTGTACGACTGGCTATAATCTTTGTCGGCTGAGAGGCGGACGCGTCAACGTCCGTGCCTCCGCCGCTTCGCGGCGCGGGATAACCCCGCCGGCCCTTCTGATTGACCCCTTCCACCGGACCCGCCGTCATGCTGGTTTCGCTGTCCATTCGCGACGTGGTGCTGATCGCGCGCCTCGACCTGGCGTTCGCGGACGGTCTGGGCGTGCTCACGGGCGAAACCGGCGCGGGCAAGTCCATCCTGCTGGACAGCCTGGGGCTGGCGCTGGGTGCGCGGGCCGACAGCGGACTGGTGCGCGCGGGCGCGGACCGGCTCTCCGTCACCGCCCAGTTCGACATCGGGCCGGATCACCCCGTGCACGCGCTGCTGGCCGAGCAGGACATGGACACGGGCGAGGACCTGCTGGTGCTGCGGCGCTCCGTGGGGGCCGACGGCCGCAGCCGCGCCTGGGTCAACGACCAGCCGGCGAGCGTGGGGTTGCTGCGCCGCCTCGGCGATACGCTGGTGGAAATTCACGGTCAGTTCGACACCCACGGCCTGCTGGACCCCGGCACGCATCGGGGCGTGCTGGACGCGCACGGTAGCCTGGGCAAGGCGCGGGAGGTCTGTCAGACGGCCTGGGAGCGCTGGCGCGCGGCGAAACGCGTGCATGCCGCCGCGCTCCGCGACCTGGAGCAGGCCCGCGCGCGCGAGGACGAATTGCGCGCCATGCTCACCGAACTGGAGGTCCTGAACCCGAAACCGGGCGAGGAAGAGGCCCTGGCGGAAAAGCGCGCGCGCCTGATGGACGGCGAGAAGCTGGCCGCCGGCCTCAACGAGGCCCTGGCCGCCCTCAGCGAGCCGGCGGACGCGGAACGGGCGGTGCAGGCCGCGCAACGGGCGCTGGAGCGGCTGGCGGATCTGCACGGGGCCACGGTCTCGCCCATCGCCGAGGGCCTGGAGCGCGCGGCCATCGAGATCGCCGAGGCCCGCAACGCCCTCGATCATGCCGCCGCCGACATCGACCTGGACCCCCAGCACCTCGATCAGGTGGAGGAACGGCTGTTCGCGCTGCGCGGGCTGGCCCGCAAGCACGGGGTGGAGGTGGATGCGCTGGCCGGCCTGATGGCGGACACGCGCGCGACGCTGGACGCGCTGGAGGCCGGCGGCGGCGACATCGCCCGTCTGGCCCGCGACGAACAGGCGGCGCGGGAAGGCTATCTGGCGGCGGCACGGGTCTTGTCGGAGGGTCGGGCGGCGGCAGCCCGCACCCTTGATGACGCCGTGGCGGTGGAACTGCCGCCCCTGAAGCTGGACAAGGCGCGCTTCGTCACCCGCGTCGAGCCGCTGGAGGAACGCGAGTGGGGGCCGGACGGGCTGGACCGCGTGGCGTTCGAGGTGGCCACCAACCCCGGGGCCACGCCCGGGCCGATCCACCGCATCGCCTCGGGCGGCGAACTGGCGCGCTTCATGCTGGCCCTGAAGGTGGTGCTGGCGCGCGCCTCCACCGTGCCCACGCTGGTCTTCGACGAGGTGGACACGGGCATCGGCGGCGCGACGGCGGCGGCGGTGGGGGAGCGGCTGGCGCGGCTCGCGCGGGATGTCCAGGTGCTTGTGGTCACGCACTCGCCGCAGGTCGCCGCCACCGGCCATCATCACTGGCGGGTGGAGAAGGGCAGCGAGGCCGAGGCCACCGTCACCCGCGTCGTGCCGCTGTCCGACGGCGAGCGCCGCGAGGAGATCGCCCGCATGCTGTCGGGCGCGACCATCACCGCCGAGGCCCGCGCCGCCGCCGAGACCCTGTTGAAAGCCGGGGCCGCGCCCCAGATGCACTTCGACCTGTCCACGCCGGAACCCCCGCAGACCCCATGACCGAGACAGCCACCATCCCCCCCGAGGACCTGACCCAGGACCAGGCCGCCGCCGAACTGGAGCGGCTGGCGGCGGAGATCGCGCGACACGATGCGCTCTACCATCAGCAGGACGCGCCGGGGATCAGCGACGCGGACTATGATGCGCTGGTGCGCCGGAACGACGCCATCGAGGGCCGGTTTCCGGAGCTGGTGCGCGATGACAGCCCATCGCGGCGGGTGGGCGCGGCCCCGGTCTCCGGCTTCGGCAAGGTGGTGCACGCCGTGCCCATGCTGTCGCTGTCCAACGTGTTCGCGCCCGAGGAGGTGGCCGAGTTCACCGCCGGAATCCGCCGCTTCCTGCGTCTGGACGCGGCCGAGCCGCTGGCCCTGGTGGCCGAACCCAAGATCGACGGCCTGTCCCTCTCGCTGCGCTACGAGTCCGGCCGGCTGGTGCAAGCGGCAACCCGGGGCGACGGATCGGAGGGCGAGGACGTCACCGCCAACGTGCGCACCCTGGACGAGGTGCCGGAGCGGCTGGCCACCGACGATCCGCCGGAGGTCATGGAAATCCGGGGCGAGGTCTACATGACCCGCGATGACTTCCTGGCCTTCCGCGAGCGACAGGTGGCGGCCGGCGAAAAGCCGCCCGCCAACCCCCGCAACGCGGCGGCGGGGTCTCTGCGCCAGAAGAACCCGGCGATCACGGCGGAGCGGCCGTTGCGCCTGTTCGCCTACTCCTGGGGCGAGGTGCGGGGTGTCGCGTTCGACAGCCACCATGCGTTCCTGGAGCAACTGCGGGCCTGGGGCCTGCCGGTCAATCCGGACACCAAACTGTGCCGCGACGAGTCGGAGGCGCTGGCGGTCTACGAGGGTCTGGGCGCGCGGCGGGCCGATCTGCCCTATGACATCGACGGCGTGGTTTACAAGGTGGACCGCATCGACTGGCAAAAGCGCCTGGGCTTCGTCAGCCGCGCGCCGCGCTGGGCCACGGCGCACAAGTTCCCGGCCGAGCAGGCCCGCACCGTGCTGCATGCGATCGATGTCCAGGTGGGCCGCACCGGCGCGCTGACTCCGGTTGCACATCTGGAGCCGGTGACGGTGGGCGGCGTGGTGGTCTCGCGCGCCACGCTGCACAATGAGGACGAAATCCGCCGCAAGGACGCGCGGGTGGGCGACACCGTGGTGATCCAGCGCGCCGGCGATGTCATCCCGCAGGTGGTTTCGGTGGTGCTGGAGGCGCGGCCAGAGGGCAGCGAACCCTTCACGTTTCCCGATCACTGCCCGGTTTGCGGCTCGGAAGCGGCGCGGCCCGAGGGCGAGGCCGTGCGCCGCTGCACCGGCGGGCTGATCTGCGAGGCGCAGGCGGTGGAGCGCCTGAAGCACTTCGTCTCGCGCGAGGCCTTCGACATCGAGGGCCTGGGATCCAAGGCGGTCGAGGCGTTCTTCAACGACGGCCTGATCCGCGCCCCGGCGGACATCTTCCTGTTGGAGGAGCGCGACGGCCAGTCCCTGACCCGGATCAGCAAGCGCGACGGCTGGGGGCCGAAGTCCGCCGAAAACCTGTTCCGCGCCATCCGCGACCGGCGGTCGATCAGCCTGGAGCGGTTCATCTACGCCCTGGGAATCCGGCAGGTGGGGCAGGCGACGGCGCGCCTGCTGGCCGAGCACTACGGCACCCTGGCGGATCTGCGCGCCGCCATGGCCGCGGCCCAGGACCGGGAGTCGGAGGCGTACCGGACCCTGGTGAACATCAACGATGTGGGCTCCAGTGTGGCCAAGGATCTCCTGGCCTTCTTCCACGAGGACCATAACCGGCAGGTGCTGGACGAACTGGCCGAGGTGCTGGAGGTGCGCCCGTTCGAGCGTCCGGCCCGAGGCGGGGCCGGGGCGGGGGACAGCCCGCTTGCCGGCAAGACCGTGGTGTTCACCGGCTCGCTGGAGACCCTGTCACGCGCCGAGGCCAAGGCCCGCGCCCAGGCCATGGGCGCCAAGGTCACGGGGAGTGTGTCGGCCAAGACCGATTACGTGGTGGTGGGTGCGGACGCGGGCTCGAAGGCCGCCAAGGCCCGCGACCTGGGCGTTACGACGCTGAGCGAGGCGGAGTTCCTGGAGATGGCGGGCTGACGGCGGCTCCGGTCGCCGGGGTCTCGTCTTCCACCCACAGCGCGCCGCCGTCCCAGCGCCGGGCCAGCAGCAGGCCGAACACGGCCGCGCCCGCGCACAGGCCGGTCCCCAGCAGGAAGGCCAGCCCGCCCGTGCTTTCGTACAGCGAGCCGGCGGCGATCATCGACAGCCCCAGCAACGCCCCCATGGCGAGCGCGGAATAGAGGCCCTGGGCTCGCACGGCGTGACTGTGCGGCACCGCCCGGGCGATGAAGTGCATCGCCCCCAGGTGTCCGGCGGCGTAGGTCAGGGCGTGCAGCCCCTGCACCCCCACCAGCGCGGCCGGATGGGTGGTGCCGGCGAGCACCGTCCAGCGCACGATTCCGCCCACGGCCGCCGCCATCAGCAGGCCCATGGGGCCGAGTGCGGCCAGTACCCGGTTGCCGAAGGCGAACAGCGCGACCTCGACGATCACCCCCAGCGCCCACAACGCGCCGATGAACGCGTCCGACAGGCCGGCGGCGCGCCAGTGCAGCGTGGAGAATCCGTAATAGGGGGCGTGGCTGGCCTGCGACAGCCCCACGCAGGCCAGGAACAGCAGGAACGGCGGATTGCGCAGCAGCCGCAGCAGGCCGGAGCCGTCCAGGCGCAGCGGCGCGGTGCCGACCGTCCGGGGCGCATCGTCCGGCAGGGTGGCCGCGCTGGCCGCCGTCAGGGCGAGGCTGCCCAGGATGGCCGCCGGCACCACCACTTCGACCGGCAGCGCCTCCAGGGCGGCCCCCGCCACCACGGCGGCGAGCATGAACGTGATCGAGCCCCACAGCCGCATGCGGCCGTAGTCGGCGCCGGTGCGGCGCACCACGCCCATGGCCACCGACTCGGCCAGCGGCATCAGGCAGGCCATGCAGGCGGTGGCGGGCACCGCGACCAGGAACAGGGGCCAGAACCCGGACAGCGGCAACAGGACGGTGAACCCGACCAGCGCGGCCAGGGCCATCACCACCATGGTCGTCCGCCGCCGCCCCGTGCGGTCCACATGGCTGGAAACCACCGGGTTGACCAGCACCTTGGACCACTGGGCGGCAGCCATGATGAAGCCGATCTCGACCGCGCCCAGGCCGCGGGTCTCCAGCCACGCCGGCCAGAACGGCAGCATGACGCCGATGCCCGTGAACAGGAGGCCGTAGAACGCGCCCACCCGCACGGCGGGCGCCGTGACGAAACCACCGGGCGTCATGGGGTCTGGTTATCCCTTCAGGCGCAGGGGCAAGGACCGCAGCCGCGTGCCGGTGGCGGCGAAGACGGCGTTGGCCACGGCGGGCGCGACCGGCGGCAGCGCCGGTTCGCCGATCCCGGTCGGCGCGGCGGTCGAGGGGAGGATATGGACCTCGATGTCGGGCACCGCCGCCATGCGCAGCACTTCGAAGTTGTGGAAGTTGGACTGCTCCACGGCCCCCGTGTCGTCCATTGTGATGCGCCCGCGCAGCGCGGCCGACAGGCCGAAAACGATGGCGCCCTCCACCTGGGCGCGGATCACACTCGGGTTCACCGGCAGGCCGCAGTGGACGGCGCAGACGACGCGGTCCACCACGATGGTGGAGTCCTTCACCGTGACCTCGGCCACCTGCGCGACGCTGGTGCCCCGGCTGCGGTGGACAGCCAGACCGCGCCCGCGCCCCGGGGCGAGGGGGGCGGCCCAGCCGGCCTTGTCCGCGACCAGCAGCAGCACGTTCAGCATGTCCGGATGGGCGTCCCGCAGCAGGTCCAGCCGCAGCGCCAGCGGGTCGGTCCCGGCGGCGTGAGCCAATTCGTCCACGAAGCTTTCGGTGGCAAACGCGGTGTGGGAATGCCCGCCCGCGCGCCACCACAGCACCGGCACGCCGGTTTCTGGCATGTGCAGGTCAAGGTACATGTTCGGCACGGCGTACGGGAGGTCGGCGACCCCCTCGACACAGGTCGGGTCGATGCCGTCACCCATCAGCGGCCCTTCGAACACGGTCCCTTTCAGGATCGACTGACACACCACGCGGTGTCGCCAGGCGGTCGGACGCCCGTTGGCATCCACGGCGCCCGACACCGTATGCAACGCCATCGGTCGATACCATCCGCCGCGAATCTCGTCCTCCCGGGTCCAGACCAGTTGGACCGGCGCGCCGATGCCCTGTTCGGCCAGCGCGCGGGCGATGGCCGCCACATCGCGGGCGCATCCGCCGTCGGGGCGCGCCCGCAGGCCGAAACTGCCGCCGGCGAAGGTCGGGTGCAGCGTGACCCGGGCCGGATCCACGCGGGCGGCTTCGGCGACGGCGAGCACGTCGGTGGTGGGGGTCTGCGAGGCGGTCCAGATCTCGATGCCGGAATCGGTCAGGTGCGCGACCGCGCTCGGCGTTTCCATCGGGGCATGGGCCTGATAGGGCACGTCATAGGTGGCCTCGATGGCGACGGAGTCGGGCTTTGTCAGGGCTGCGGCGGCATCACCCTGGTTGCGGACGACCGTGCCGGGGGTCTTGGCCTGCTCGCGGTAGCGCTCCAGGATGGCGTCGGTCCCGGTCGTGACCGTGGCCGAGTCGTCCCACTCCACGGCAAGGACGGCCAGCGCCCGGGCGGTCTGCCACGGCATCTCGGCGACGACCGCCAGACCGGCGCCGGCGGGCAGCGGGGTGACGGCTTTCACGCCGGGGACGGCCAAAGCCGCTTCGGTGTTGACGCTCTTCACGGTCGCGCCGAAGCGGGGCGGGCGACGGATACGGGCCACCAGCATTCCGGGCAACCGGATGTCGCTGGCGTAGAGGGCGCTGCCGTCGATCTTGGCGGCCGCATCCGGCCGATGCAGATCGACGCGGCCAATCAGGCGGAAGGTCGCGGGGTCCTTGAGGGGCACCGTGTCCGGGTCGGGGACGGGCAGGGCGGCGGCGGCGGCGGCCATCTCGCCGTACCCGGCCGAGCGGTCGCCGGCCGCGTGCCGGAGCCTGCCGTCGGTGGTCTCGATCTCGTCGGGCGGCACGTCCCAGGCCTCGGCCGCCGCGCGCACCAGCATGGCCCGGGCGACCGCTCCGGCCCTGCGCATCTGCTCGAAGGCGTTGGCGAGCGAGGTGCTGGCGCCGGTGCCCTGGAGCGGGCCCCAGTACAGATTGTTGTACAGGGCCGCATCGGCCGGCGCGGGCGCGGGATGCACACTGTCCCAGGGGGCGTCCAGTTCCTCGGCGACCAGAGCGCACAGTCCGGTGTAGACCCCCTGGCCCATCTCCAGGTGTTTGCAGATGACCGTGACGCGCCCATCCCGGGCCAGCCGCACGAAGGCGTTGGGGGCCAGGTCCGCCGATCCGGCGTCCGTGGTGTTGTCTCCGTCGGCGGCGGCCGCCGGCTCGCTGCCGGGCAGGACAAGCCCCAGGGTCAGGCCGGCCCCCGTGCCCATCATCACCCGCAGGAGGGTGCGTCGGCTCGGGGCGTCAGGGGCGGGTGTGCGGTCGGGACGAGGGCGATGGTTGGTCATGGTCATGGCGTCACCCCTTCGCCGGGTCGGACAGGGACGTGGCCGCCGTCCGGATCGCGGCGTGGATGCGGCCATAGGTGCCGCAGCGACACAGGTTGCCGTTCATCGCCGTCCGGATGGCCGCGTCATCGGGGTCGGGGGTCTCCGCCAGAAGGGCGGCGGCCCGCATGATCTGCCCCGGCTGGCAATGGCCGCACTCGGTTGCGTCATGCGTCAGCCAGGCCGCCTTCAGCGCGTCCCCGATGGGACCGGACAGGCCCTCGATGGTCGTGATCTCGGCATCCCCCAGATCACCGACATAGGCCTGGCAGGCCTGCACCGCGTCGCCGTTGACGAGAACCGTACAGGCCCCGCATTGCGCGATGCCGCAGCCGTACTTGGTGCCGGTCAGGTTCAGGACATCCCGCAGGGCGGACAGCAGGGAGGTGTCAGGGGCCACGTCGATCGACTTCGACGAGCCGTTGACTGTCAGGCGCGCCATGCGGACTCCGTCTTCATTTCAGGATCACGATCGTTACACGAGTTCGTCGTCCGATCCCGGCCCCGTGTGCCGTGGTGGGACGGGTGCATCATGGGCACACATAGGACATCCCGCCGGTGGCGGAAAGAGGGCGCGTCGGCGGCGCAAGCGGACGCCGACGCCAGGGTAACGGGCTCAGGGTCACGGCCTTGCTCTTCCAGGTCTTTGTAGGGGGGCGGAGACCTGCTTTCGGGGTCCTTCAGCCGCTTCGCGGCTTCAGGATGACATCTTATGGTTTTCGTATGTCATCCCGAGTGAGCGAAGCGAGACGAGGGATCTCGAGAGGCCTGCTCCGACAGCGCGGACCGTGCCGTCATGTTAACTCGAGCCCGTTGCCGTGATGCGGACGCGCGCGGCCTTGACCGCCATGAGGTGGGGACCGCACTATTGGGCGCGATTTGGGCGGAAACAATGATGGGGGCCATAAGGGCGCGATGACCAGGCGGGCTTCGCGGATATGGGGGGGGGTGACGGGGGCGGTGCGGACCGGGACTCCGGGTCTCGCGTGCGCGCTGATGGCCGCGATGCTGGCCGTGGCCGTGGCCGTGGTGGTGGCCGTGCCGGCGGCGGCGCAGGACCCGGGCGCCGCTGACGAGGGGCCCGTGACCGGGCCGAGCGGGCTGCCGCTGCCCCGCTTCGTCTCGCTGGGCTCGAACAAGGTCAACCTGCGCATCGGTCCCGGCATCCGCTATCCGGTCGCGTGGGTCTACCAGCGCAAGGGCCTGCCGCTGGAGATCCTGCGCGAAAGCGAAGACTGGCGGAACGTGCGCGACCCGGCCGGGGCCACCGGCTGGATGCACCGGAACATGCTGTCCAGCGGCACCCGCACGGCCGTGGTGATCGGGGAGATCCGCCAGCCGCTGTTGCGCCGTCCGGCGGCCGACGCCGAGCCGGTGGCGGAGGTGGAACCGGGCGTGGTGGTCACGCTGCTGCAATGCCCGCTGGACGGCCTGCACTGCCGGGTGGAAACCGACCGCTTCCAGGGCTGGCTCGCCCGGGGCGCCCTGTGGGGCATCCATGACAGCGAGGCCATTGAGTGAGGGGGCCGGGCGCCCCGCCTCCGGCCGGCGATGCCCCCCGCTTCGCGCCCGCCGCCGCATGGTGCCTGTACGACTGGGCCAATTCGGCCTTCCCCACCGTCATCGCCACCTTCGTCTTCTCGGCCTACTTCACCAAGGCCGTGGCCGAAACGCCGGAGCAGGGGACCACCCTGTGGGCCTGGGCCACCGCGCTGTCCGGGCTGCTGATCGCGATCCTGAGCCCGACCCTGGGCGCGATCGCCGATCGGGGACGCCGCCGCAAGCCCTGGCTGGCGGCCTTCTCGCTGCTGACCATCGTGTCGTCGGGTCTGCTGTACTTCGTGGCGCCCGACCCGTCCTTCGCGCTGCTGGGCCTGCTGCTGGTGGTGATCGCCAACACGGCGTTCGAGGTCGGCATCGTGTTCTACAACGCCCTCTTGCCGGCGGTGGCGTCCGAGCGCTGGCTGGGGCGGATCTCGGGTTGGGCCTGGGGCCTGGGGTATGCCGGCGGGCTGGCGGGACTGGTGATCGCCCTGTTTCTGTTCGTGCAGGCCGATCCGCCGCCGTTCGGACTGGACCCGGGCGAGGACGCGCTGGAGAACATCCGCGCCACCTGCCTGCTGGTCGCCGTCTGGTATGCCGCGTTCGCCTGGCCGCTGTTCCTGTGGGTGCCCGACGGCGCGCCGGACGAGGACCGGCCGACGGCCCGCCTGCCGGTCCTGGCGACGGTGCGGCAGGGGCTCGCCACCCTGTGGGCCAGCCTGCGCACGCTGCCCCGCCGCGACCCCAACCTTCTGCGCTTCCTGATCGCGCGCATGCTCTACACCGACGGCCTGAACACCCTGTTCGCGTTCGGCGGCATCTATGCGGCCGGCACGTTCGGCATGGGCTTCGACCAGATCGTCCTGTTCGGCATCGCCATGAACATCGCCGCCGGCCTGGGGGCCGCCGCCTTCGCCTGGGTGGACGACTGGATCGGCTCGCGCGCGACCGTCATCATCGGGCTGCTGGGCATGACGGGCTTCGGGATCGGCATCCTGCTGGTCGAGGATGTCACCTGGTTCTGGATCCTGGGCCTGTCCATGAGCGTGTTCTTTGGCCCCGTCCAGGCGCCGAGCCGCACCCTGATGGCCCGACTGGCCCCGCCCGAGATGCGGGCCGAGATGTTCGGCCTGTTCGCGCTCTCGGGGCGGATCACGGCCTTCATGGGGCCGCTGGTGCTGGGCTGGGTGGTGGCGCTGACGGGCAGCCAGCGCCTCGGCATGGCCTCCATCCTGCTGTTCCTGATCCCGGGCCTGCTGCTGATGCTGACGGTGCGCGACCGGATGCCTGAGCCCGTGGCGCGCTGATCCCCGCGGCGGGCCGGCGCGGTTGTTCCGTCCAGGGCACCCCGTATAATGCGCGCCGCAAAGGCCATGGCGGTGCAGGGGGATTGTGACGATGACGGCGGTGCAGGGACTGTTGGGGGTGGTCGCCATCGTGGCGCTGTGCTGGGCGCTGAGCGAACGGCGGCGGGACATTCCATGGCGGCCGGTCCTGATCGGGCTGGCGCTGCAACCGATCCTGGCTCTGATCCTGCTGAAGACGCCCGGCGCGCCGACCGTCTTCGTGTGGCTCAACGGCGCGGTGCTGGCGGTGCAGGAGGCCACGCGGGCCGGCACCTCCTTCGTGTTCGGGTTCGTCGGTGGCGGTGATCTGCCGTTCGAGGAGCCCTTCCCGGGCGCGGCCTTCGTGCTGGCCTTCCAGGCGCTGCCGCTGATCCTGGTGGTCAGCGCCATCACCTCCGTCCTGTTCTACTGGCGGGTGCTGCCGGTGATCGTGAACGGCCTCGCCTGGGGCCTGCGCCGGACCATGGGCGTGGGCGGCGCGGTCGGGCTGTCGTCGGCCGCCAACGTCTTCGTCGGCATGGTCGAATCGCCGCTGTTCATCCGGCCCTACATCGACCGCATGAGCCGGGCCGAGCTGTTCATGATGATGACCGTGGGCATGGCGACCATCGCCGGCACGGTGATGGTGCTGTATGCCAGTTTCCTGGGCGGGATCCTTGAAACGCCGCTGGCGCACATCCTGATCGCGTCCATCATCAGCGCACCGGCGGCGCTGGCCATCGCCCTGATGTTGGTGCCGGGCGACCCGGACGAGGCCCCAACCGAGGCCAAGTTCAAGCTGCCCCCGCCCGAGGCCCGCAACACCATGGAGGCGGTCCTGCTGGGCACGCGCGACGGCGTGACGCTGCTCATCAACGTGACCGCCATGCTGCTGGTGATGGTCGCGCTGGTGAGTCTCGTCAATCAGGCGCTGGGGCTGTTGCCCATGGTCGCGGGCGAGGCCCTGACCCTGGAGCGTGTGCTGGGATGGGTCATGGCGCCGGTCATGTGGCTGATCGGCATTCCCTGGGCCGAGGCGACCACGGCCGGGGCGCTGATGGGCACCAAGACCGTGCTGAACGAGCTGCTCGCCTACGCCGCCATGGCGGGCCTGCCGGCGGAGGCTCTGTCGGCCCGCAGCGAACTCATCATGACCTATGCCCTGTGCGGGTTCGCCAACTTCGGCTCGCTGGGCATCATGCTGGGCGGCCTGACCGCCATGGCGCCGGAGCGGCGGGGCGACATCGTCTCGCTGGGCGGGCGCACCATCGTGTCCGGCACCCTGGCGACCCTGATGACGGGGGCCGTGGTCGGCTTGATCGGGGGGTAGCGCCCTACCGCAGCCGGATGTTGGCGCTGACGATGGTCGCGAGGCCGGTCTCGCGGAGCTGGTCCTCCGTCAGCACATAGAGGTCCTCGAACGGCGTTTCCATGGCGAGGCGCCAGACCAGCGGGTCCACGTCCATGCTTTCCAGATGGGTCATGATGTCGGCGGCCGAGGCCTGCCCGGCCTCCCACGCGTCGGCGGGTGACGCGCCGGCCGAGATCTGGTGCAGGCGCGACCGATGCACGCCGACCCAGGCGTCGGGGTAGACGACGCGCTCGATCCCGCCGGCCAGGATCAGCGGGCAGGCGGAGAAGCAGAAGCCCTCGCGCGGGATGATGGTCTTCAGGTCGCGCTCGCGCACCCGGGCGGACATGGTGAGCGCCTCGCCGACCACGCCGCCGCGCGAGATCAGGACCAGGTACCGGGCCGTTTCGCCCGTGTCGGCGTCGAAGCGGCGGAACTGCTCGGCCGTGCCGGTGGCGATGTCCCCGACCGCCAGGATATAGGGCACATCGGCGGCGGTGGTGTCGAACGTGAAGCGCATGCGCTCGAACGGCGGCGCATCGATGGGCGTGCCGTCCGGCAGGCTGGGATTGGCGGGGCGGTCCGGCGAGTCCTTGGGCACGATCTCCGGCCGGTAGGGCCGCACATGGTCGCCCGGGCTGGGGCGCGGGATCACGGTCGGTTCGGGTCGTGTGCCGGGGCCCTCGGGGGCCGGGCCGAACTGCGGGAACGCCCCGGCCGCGTCCAGCACCATGCCGCCGATGCAGGCCACGGCCATGACCTGGAACAGCCGTCGCAGCGCCCAGCCGGTCGGCCGGGCCTCGATCCAGGCCCGCAGGCGGCCCGGGGATCCGGCCCATTCGGCGCGCGTGGGCTCGGCCTCCATGGCCCGTTACTCCGCCGCCGACCGCGCCGGGCGGGGCGCGGCGGAGGGCTGCGCCGCCGGGTCTTCGGTATGGGCGGCGGCGGGCGTGGCGGTGCGGTCCCGTTCCGCCTCGATCCGGCGCAGCGCCGTCATGGCGGCCTGGAGGTCCTTGAGGGTCATGGTCTCTTCGACCGGCAGCGGGTCCTCGTAGCTGCGGATGGCGGATTGCACGATCATCAGGATGAACACGATCACGCCCGGCAGCAGGTCGATGGCGATGGCGCCGGCCCAGGAGGGAATGAAGTCCTCGGCGTAGATCAGCACGGCCTCGGCGGTCGAGATGGGCGTGAAGCGCGGGGTCTCGACCGTGGGGGCGTCCAGCACCTCGGCGGCGGCCTGGGCCAGGGCCAGGGACTGCGCCTGGATGGTCTCGCGCACGGACTGCACCACCACGGCCTGCCGCTGGCGCAGGTCGGTGGAGGCCCCGTCGGGCGCGGGCGCGATGAAGCTGCGCGACAGGTCCTCCGCCGCGCGCTTGACGGCGGGGGCAACCGAGGTCTGCTTCAATTCCGCGACCAGACCGGCGACCTGCACGGCCTCCTCGGAAAAGGCGATGGAGCGTTCCTCCACCGCGCCCTGCGAGGCGACCAGTTCGCGCATCCGCCGCAGGTGGTCGGTGCCCTGGGCGAACAGGCTCGCCACCTCCTCGCGGGAGGCCGCGATCTGGCCTTCCAACTCACGCAGTTGCCCGGCCATCTGGGTGAGAAGCTGCACCACGGTCCCGGACCCGCTGGTGCCGGTCAGGGTGCCGTCCCGGCGCTCCTGGTCGGCGAGGGACTCGAAGTTGCCGGCGGCGATGCGGATGTCCGGCAGCAGGCCCTGGGCGGCGAGCGCCTGTTCGTGGGCGGCTTCCAGGGTCTCCTGGTAGTCCTCCACGGTCTCCGCCAGATGCTGTTCGACCGCCGCGGACCCGGCCAGCGCGGCCGCGTTCAGCCACGAGGACATGGCGACGATGGCCGCCGCCCCGATCAGCATGGCGACGGTCATCTGGGCGCGCCGCCGGGGGCAGCGCAGCAGCGGGAAAAACCGCAGGATGTAGGTCCAGAAGACGTAGATGCCCACGGACACGGCGATGGCGTAGGCCACGGCGGCGGCGGCGCTGAGCCCGCTCGATCCGTCCAGCAGGCCCTTGACGCCGATGTAGGTGTAGACCCCCGACGCCAGCGCCAGGATGCCCAGCGCGGCCGAGGTGGTCGTGGCCAGATCGGAAATGCCGGTCTTGAGATCGCGCGCCATGCGGCCGTCCCTTGTTCCTGCGCTGAAGGATGTCAGGGGCAGCGTGATGCCGCCTTGTGGCCATTTCATGGAGTCGGATCGGTCCGGCGTGTCAGGGCTCCGAATCCAGATGACCGGGGTATCACGGTTCGTGCCACATCACGAGATCCTTCGCGCCCTTAGGGCGCTCAGGATGACAAGAACTACGAATAGTGTGTCATCCTGAGAGAGCGAAGCGACCGAAGGATCTCGGGAGGTGGGTTCGACCCCCACCAGTGTCACAGACCGGCAATCCGGGTTCGGAGCCCTGTCCGGCGTGCAGGGCAACGGGTTCAGGTTAACATGACGGCACGGTCCGCGCTGTCGGAGCAGGGCTCTCGAGATCCCTCGTCTCGCTTCGCTCACTCGGGATGACACACTAAAATGATAGGATGTCATCCTGAAGCCGCGAAGCGGCTGAAGGACCTCGAGCGCAGGTCTCCGACTCCCTGCAAAAAATCTGGAAGAGCGATCCCGTTAACCTGAGCCCGTCGCCCTGGTCCGGCGTGTCGGATGGGTTGCCGAGGCGGACGGCCCGACACTACCATGCGCGCCATGACCACGACGCACCCCATCTGGACCGCCCACTATCCCGTCAACACCCTCGTTCTCGACCACCGCAAGCGGCTGGGTCTGGTCGGCCTGCTGCAGATCCTGCAGGACGTGGCGTGGCTGCACGCCCGGCACCTGGGGCATGGCTACGAGGCCATGATGGACCGGGGCACCCTGTGGGTGCTGGCCCGCTTCCAACTCGCGATCCTGGGGCCCCGGCCGACCTGGGGCCAGGATGTGACCGTGCGCACCTGGGTGCGGCCGCCGGCCGGCCCCATCGCCCTGCGTGATTACGAGATCCTGGCCGAGGACGGCGCCCCCGTCGCCGAGGCCACCGCCGGGTGGCTGACCCTGGACGCCGCCAGCCGCCGCCCGCGCAAACTCGCCCTCGATGGGGACGGCCGGTTCCCGTACCGCCGGGACGGGACGTTGACCCTTCAGCCCGGCAAGCTGCCGCCCCGGACCGATCTGCCCGAGGTCGCCCGGGTGGCCGTCCACAACAGCGACCTTGATGTGAACGGGCACGTCAACAACACGCACTATGCCCGCTGGATCCTGGACACGCTGCCCCTGGCGGAGATCGAGGCGCACAGGCTGGTCCGCTACGAGATCAACTTCCTGGCCGAAAGTGCGCTGGGCGATACCGTGATCGTGGAGCGCGGCCCGATGGACGCCGTAACGGGCGCGGGGGCGGTGGACGCGGTCGATGTGCAGGTGCAGGGCCGCCGCGCCAGCGACGGCGCGGTGCTGTTCGTGGCCCGCCTGGGGGCCGAGCGACGGTAGGGCCGGCCTGTCAGAACCGCCGCTGGGCCAGTTCGCGGATCAGGAAGTCGCGGAACACCTCGACCTTCTTGGAGTGCCGCAGTTCCTCGGCATAGACGAAGTAGATGGTGACCTCGGGCCCGCGCAGGTCCGGCAGCACCTTCACCAGATTGGCGGCTTCCAGGCTGAAGTATTCCGGCAGCGCGGCGATGCCCAGCCCGCTCTGGACGGCGCGGAACATGCTGTAGATGTTGTTGACGCGCAGGATGGGCTTGCGCTTGGGCCGGTCCGGGCTGGCCCCGGCCTCCAGCAGCCAGTTCATGCGCTCGACGGGCGGTTTGAACTTCTCGCCGTAGATGATGATGTTGTGGGTGTCCAGGTCCTCGGGCGACTGCGGGATGCCGTGCTGCTTGATGTACTCCGGCGCGGCGAAGCAGTGATAGTGCATGGTCACGAGCTGGCGCTTGACCAGATCGGGCTGGCGCGGCGGCATGAAGCGCAGGGCCACGTCCGCCTCGCGCATGGCCAGATCCAGCTCGCCGTCGTTCTGGATGATGGTCAACTCGATTTCCGGATAGCGCTCCAGGAACCGCTTGACGCGCGGCGTCAGCCACAGCGAGCCGAAGGCCACGGTGGTGGTGATGGTCAGCTGTCCTTCCGGGCGCTCGCGCGTCTCGCCCAGCTTGGCCTCCACCATGGCCAGCTTGGCGAACACCTCGTGGACGGTGCGATAGAGCATCTCCCCGGCCTCGGTCGGGATCAGGCCCCGCGCGTGCCGGTGGAAGAGGGTGACCCCCAGGCTTTCCTCCAGGCCGCTGATCTGTCGGCTGACGGCGGACTGGCTGAGATTCAATGATTCCCCGGCATGGGTGAAACTGCCGGCGTCGGCCACCGCGTGAAACACGCGCAGCTTGTCCCAGTCCATCGCGCCTCCCCGCGCTGGCATCGCAGCATCCTCCCTGGTCCTGGGGTCTTGGCCCCGGTGTCCTGCGGCCTTCTTTTCGTTGTGATCCCTGCCGTCAGAAACCGAAGGGCAGGGTCGGATGGTGGGAGCCCGTCGCGCCCCCCCAAAGCCCCACCCATTCGACCCTGTTCCGAGGGGCAAGATCAAGAGCGATCGCCAACCTGTTTGGTCGGAAAGAAGGAATCGGCGGGGGCGGGGGGGCCGCGATGCGGGAACCGGCGGCCGGGCCGGGACCGAGGGTTCCGATGGGGTCAGGCCGCGGCCTCGGTCGTTTCGCCGTGGGCGACCAGGAAGCGGTCGGCTTCCAGCGCCGCCATGCAGCCGGTGCCGGCGGCGGTGACGGCCTGACGGAAGACGTGGTCCTGCACATCGCCCGCCGCGAACACCCCGGGGATGCTGGTGGCGGTGCTGTCGGGTTTGGTGAGGAGATAGCCGGTCTCGTCCATCTCAAGCTGGCCGTTGAACAGGTCCGTGTTGGGCTGGTGCCCGATGGCGATGAACACGCCGTCCACGGCCAGGTCCGAGGTCTCGCCGGTCTGGGTGTCGCGCAGCCGCACGCCCGTCACACCGGCGGGCATGCCGCCGCCCAGGATCTCGTCCACCACGCTGTTCCAGCGCACCGCGATCTTCGGGTTGGCGAACATGCGCTCCTGCATGATGCGCTCGGCGCGCAGGCTGTCGCGGCGATGAATCAGGGTCACCTTGGAGGCGTGGTTGGTCATGTAGATGGCTTCCTCGACGGCCGTGTTGCCGCCGCCGATGACCGCGACCTCCTTGCCGCGATAGAAGAACCCGTCGCAGGTCGCGCAGGCGGACACGCCCAGGCCGGAGTATTTCTTCTCGCTGTCCAGGCCCAGCCATTTGGCGCTGGCGCCGGTGGCGATGACCAGGGTCTCGCCGATGAACACGTCGCCGGAGTCGCTCTTGCAGACGAAGGGGCGCTTGGACAGATCGGCCTCGACGATGATGTCGTCGAAGACGCGGGTGCCCACGTTCTGCGCCTGGGCGCGCATCTGCTCCATCAGCCAGGGGCCCTGGATGGGATCGGCGAAGCCGGGGTAGTTCTCGACATCGGTGGTGATGGTGAGCTGACCGCCCGGCTGCAGGCCGGCGACCATGATCGGCTCCAGGCTGGCGCGGGCGGCATAGATCGCGGCGGTGCAGCCGGCGGCACCCGAGCCCAGCACCAGCACCTTGGTACGGTATTCAGCCATGACGAGACGTGTCCTTGATGGGCCGGCGCCGGTCCCGGGCAGGGCGGGAGAGGGGCCGCGCCAAGTGGTGTTGATGGCCTGACGGTAAATATGGAAACCGGGCCGGTCAAAGGAAACGGGGCGCCCCGATGGAGCGCCCCGTTTCCGTCGCGGTCGGTGGCGGAGCCGGCCCGGGGACCCGCTCCGCCATCGGTGCTTACAGCGCGTCGGCGTGCTCCGACAGGAAGGCGGCCACGCCGTCCGGCGTCGCCGTCATGCCGGCTTCGCCCTTCTTCCAGCCGGCGGGGCAGACCTCGCCGTGCTCTTCGTGGAACTGCAGGGCGTCCACCATGCGCAGGGACTCGTCCACGTTGCGGCCCAGCGGCAGGTCGTTGATGACGTAGTGGCGGATGTTGCCGGCCTTGTCGATCAGGAACGAGCCGCGCAGCGCCACGCCCATGTCCAGCAGCACGCCGTAATCCTTGGCGATCTGCTTGGTCAGGTCGGCGACCAGCGGGAACTTGACCTGGCCCAGGCCGCCCTGCTCGGTCGGGGTCTTCTTCCACGCCAGGTGGGTGAAGTGGCTGTCGATGGACACGCCCACCACCTTCACGCCGCGCTGCTCGAACTCGCCCAGGCGATGGTCGTGCGCCAGAATCTCGGACGGGCACACGAAGGTGAAGTCCAGCGGATAGAAGAAGATCAGGGCGTAGGAGTCCTTGATGTACTCGCTCAGCGTGAACGACTCGTTGATGGTGTTGTCGCCCATGACGGTCGGCGCGGTGAAGTCCGGCGCCGGCTGGCCGATCAGGTTGCCAATGGTCTCGGTCATCTCTGGAATCTCCCTCTTGTTCCCGTCAGGGGACGCGGATGGCTGCTTTGATAAAGGACGGACGGCGGCCGGTTTCAAGGCCGGGCCGGCGCGATCCGACCCGCGCCGACCCGTTGTTTAGAACAGTTCCAATAATAGCCCTCGCGGCGGGGAACGCAAGCCCCCGCGTGCCCCATTCCGCGTGCGGGATGAGGACCCGCCAGAGGTCAGCGGCCCGTCCTACAGCAGAAAGCGCGTCCGGATGGTGCCGGGGATGGCGGCCAGGGCCTTGCGGATGCCCATGCCGGCCTCGATGTGGGCGTCGATGTCCACGACCACGTAGCCGATGTCGCCGTCCGTCCGCAGGTACTCGCCGGAGATGTTCATGCCGCGCGTGGCGAAGATCTCGTTGATGGCGCTCAGCACGCCCGGGACGTTCCTGTGGATGTGCATGAACCGGCTGACATCGTCGTTTTCGGGCAGGGCCACCTCGACGAAGTTCACGGCGCCGGCCGTGGAGCCGTTGTCGGAGTACTTCACCAGCTTCTCGGCCACCTCGGCGCCGATGTTGGCCTGGGCCTCCTCGGTCGAGCCGCCCACATGCGGGGTCAGGATCACGTTGCGCAGGCCGCGCAGCGGCGACTCAAACGTGTCGTTGCCCCCCTTGGGCTCCTTCGGGAACACGTCCACGGCGGCCCCCCGCAGGTGGCCGCGCCGCAGGCTGGCGGCGAGGGCGTCGATGTCCACCACCTCGCCCCGGGCGGCGTTGATGAGCAGACTGCCGGGCTTCATCAGGGCCAGCTCGCGTTCGCCGATCATGTCGCGGGTGGTCGGCGACGAGGGCACGTGCAGGCTGACCACGTCGGACGTCTCCAGCAGGGCGTCGAGCGAGGGCAGCGACGAGGCGTTGCCGAGCGCCAGCTTCTCCACGATGTCGTAGAAGACGACCTTCAGGCCCATGGCCTCCGCCATGATCGACAGCTGCGAGCCGATGTGGCCGTAGCCGACGATGCCCAGGGTCTTGCCGCGCACCTCGTGGCTGCCCTCCGCGCTCTTCATCCAGCCGCCCTCGTGGGCGGACCAGGACTTCTCGAAGGTGCCGCGGAACAGGCAGATGATCTCGGCCAGCACCAGTTCGGCCACCGAGCGGGTGTTGGAGTAGGGCGCGTTGAACACGGGAATGCCGCGCATCTTGGCGGCCTTCAGGCTCACCTGATCGGTGCCGATGGAGAAGCAGCCGATGGCCATCAGCTTTTCGGCGGCCTCCAGCACCTCGTCGGTGACCTGTGAGCGCGAGCGGATGCCAAGGATATGCGTCTCCGCCAGCGCGTCCTTCAGCGCGTCGCCGGACAGCGCGGTCTTCAGGTGGCGGACGCTGGTGTAGCCGTGGCGCTCGAACAGGGCGACGGCGTTCTCGTGGACGTTCTCCAGGAGCAGGACGTTGATCCTGTCCTTGGGCATTGAAAGCTTGCTCACGACGGTCGGGTTCTCCAAGACTGTGGACACGAAACGGGGGCGGGGGACCGCTTCTCCTACCACAGAGCACCCGCGAACACGAAAGGGGTTTTCATGACAGGACAGATCGAGGCCCGGTTGGCCGAACTGGGGATCACGGTGCCGGAGGCGGTTGCGCCGGTCGCCAACTACGTGCCCGCCGTCACGACCGGGTCGCTGGTCTTCATGTCGGGGCAGATCCCCCTGGCCGGCGGCAAGCCCGCCTTCACCGGCCTGCTGGGCGGCGGTCTGTCGCTGGAGGACGGGCAGGCGGCCGCGCGGCTGTGCGGCGTCAACCTGATCGCCCAGGTGAAGGCGGTATGCGACGGCGACCTGGACCGGGTGCGCCGGGTCATCCGGCTGGGGGTGTTCGTGGCCGCGACCCCCGACTTCACCGACCATCCCAAGGTCGCCAACGGGGTCTCCGACCTGATGGGCGCGGTGTTCGGCGACATCGGCCGCCATGCCCGTGCGGCCGTCGGCTGTTCCTCGCTGCCGCTGGGGGTGCCGGTGGAGGTGGAAGGCCTGTTCGAGATCGCCCCCTGACCGGGGCTAGGCAACGGGATCATGGCCCTGGGTGAGATCCTGCGGACCATCGTGCGCGCGGGCTTTGGCGTGACCGCACCGCCATGCATCTACCGACGGCGGCATAGGACCGCGCAGGGACCGAACAAAGCGAGGGATCGCCTTGTGCGCGCCCGTGGCGGGAGCTAGGCTGAGCGGCGATGTCCTGAACTGGGGTGGCGTCATAGGACTATGAAAAAGCCGTCCTTGCGGACCGTTTTCGTTGTGTCGGCCCTCGTGATCATTTTGATTACAAGCGGTGCGGTCGGGTATATCGCCACCCTGAATGCAACGCTGACCCTGAAATCGGTCACGGAGACCTTGCACAGGGAAGTGTCGGCGCGGGTGTTCGGTCACCTGAAAGCCTACCTGGACATGCCCCAGGTCCTTCTGATCCAGAACGACCGCCTGCTGTCTTCCGGCATCATTCCGACGGACGACCAGGCGGCGCTGCAGGCCCTGTTCCTGCAACAGGCGACGATCCCGGTGCCCGCGACCAGCATCTATTTCGGCAACACGGCGGGGGGACTGGCTGGCGCGGGCCACGAAGGAGAGCGGAACGCCTTCTACACCACCGGGACCGAGGGGTTCACCGCCGGGCGCTTCAGGAAAATCGAGACGACGCCGGACGGCCGCGCGGGGGCCGTCGTGGCGTCCCTGCCGGCCTACGACGCCCGGCAGCGCCCCTGGTACACGGCCGCGCTCGAACGGGACGGAGGGACGTGGGGCAAAGTCTACGTCCTGTTCACGCGGCATGATCTGTCCCTGCCCGCCAGCCGCGCCGTGCGGGCGCCGGACGGGCGCCTGATCGGGGTGCTGGGCGTCGATCTGTTCGTCTCGGCCATCGGCGACTTCCTGGAGGATCTGCACGCCGGAACGGACGGCATCACCTACATCATGGAGCCGTCGGGGCTTCTGATCGCCTCGTCCACGGCCGAGCGGCCGTTCCACATCGAGGGGCCGTTGGGCACGCCTACCGGGCGGCTGTCGGCGTTGGACAGCGTCCGGCCAGAGGTGGCCGAAAGCGCGCGGCTGATCCTGTCCGGGGCGCTCTCCCCGGACCATGGCCCGAAGACCATGCCTCCGACCGGGCCGGAGGGGGGCGGCGTGCCGCAGGTCGGCCGCATCACGGTGGGGGGCGAGACGTTCGTGGTCGGGGCCACGCCCTTTGAGGATCCCAGGGGCCTGTCCTGGATCATCGCGACCGTCGTGCCGGTTGCCGCCCATGAAGCCCCCATCGTGGCGGTCAACCTGCGGACCCTGGCGCTGACCACCCTGGCGGTCGCGCTCATCGCGGGACTGGCGACCCTGATGATCCGCCGGGCCCTGGCGCCGCTGGCCGACGTGGCGGCGTCGGCCGGTGCGGTGGGGCGGGGCGATCTGTCCCGGACTCTGCCGGAGCGCGGCGGCGATGAGGTGGGCGCCGTGGCCCGGGCCTTCAACGAGATGATCCGGCGCCTGAGGGCGGCGCAGGCGTTGCAGGACCGCCATCTGGCGGACCTGAGTGCGGCGGAGGACAGGTTCCGTCGCCTGTTCCGGAATGCCGAGGTCGCCATCTGCAACGAGGACCTCTCCGACCTGATGGCGGGTCTGGATGCGTTGCGAACGCAGGGGGTCACGGACCTGCGGGCTCATCTGCGGGCTCATCCCGAGGTGCTGCGGGACTTCGCCGCCCGTGTCCGGGTCATTGACGCCAACCCGGCGACGCGACGCCTGCTTGGGCTCGATCCCGAGGGCGGCCCTGTTCCGCGGTTCGCCGACCACTTCATGGACACCACCTGGGACCTGTTCGTGGAAATGCTGTGTACCGCCTGGACCGGCGGGGCGCAGTTCCGCATGGAGGGGCGAATCCGCACCCGGAGCGGCGAAGAACGCGACGTGCTGTTCTGCACGCCCATTCCGAAGACCGCCGAGGAGTCGCGGGTCGTGCCGGTCAGTCTGGTGGACCTGACCGAGCAGAAACGCGCCGAGGCGGCCCTGCGTCTCAAGAACGAGGAACTGGAGCGCTCCAACGCCGAGCTGGAATCCTTCGCCCATGTGGCCGCGCACGATCTCCGCGAACCGCTGCGCACCGTGACGTCATATGTCACGCTGTTGCGGCGCCGCCTGGGGGACCGCCTTGCCCTCGATGAGGGCGAGTTCATGGGCTTCATCCATCAAGGCGCGCTGCGCATGGATGCGCTGGTCAGCGATCTCCTGGAGTTCGCCCGCGTGGGGCGGGCGGACAGACCGGCGGCCGCCGTGTCCCTGCGGGCCGTGGTGGAGGCCGCCATGGATGGAATGCGTGCGCAGATCGATCTGACCGAGGCCCGGGTGTCCGTCGCGCAGGACCTGCCGACCGTACGGGGGCACGCCGATGATCTGGGGCGCGTTTTCACGAATCTGATCGGAAACGCGGTCAAGTATCGCCAGCCGGGCCGGCCGCTTCAGATCGAGATCGGCGCCGAGGTTCTGTCCCCGGAGGTGGCCACGGGCGCGCCGATGGTGCGGGTGTTCGTGCGCGACACCGGCATCGGCCTGCCGGCCGGCGAGGGCCAGGAAGAGCGGATCTTCGGCCTGTTCAAGCGCCTGCACCACCGCGAGGCCTTCGGCGGGGGAACCGGCCTCGGTCTGGCCATCTGCAAGAAGGTGGTCGAGTACCACGGCGGCCGCATCTGGGCGGAGTCGGCGGGCGAGAACCAGGGCAGCACCATCTGGTTCACGCTGCCGCTGGCGTGACGCGGGCGGCCTAAGCATGAAAAAAAGGGGGTCATCACCGAAGCCCGGGGAGAGTCGATCGACCTTTGCTAGGGCGCCCACGACGTAGTAACATCACTACCACCAGTTCGGCGAAGGAGGTCATCGTGCCGATCACCACCCTGTCCAGCCGCGAACTCAATCAGGATGTTGGCCGGGCCAAAAAGGCGGCACGGCAAGGGCCCGTCTTCATCACCGACCGGGGCAAGCCTTCCCATGTTCTTCTGAGCATTGAGGACTATGAGAACCTGACCAGCCGAGGCCGGAATATTGTGGAGGCCCTGTCAATGCCGGGGTTATCCGACATTGCTTTTGAGCCCCCGCCCGTGCGGATCGGGAGTCACGTTCCGGATCTCTCCTGATGCTCTATGTGCTCGATACCAATGTCGTTTCGGAACTGCGCAAGGCGGGCGACGGGAGAGCGGACAAGGGGGTGACCGACTGGCTGGCCGGGGAGGATGCACCCCGCTTCTTCCTCTCTGTCGTGACGCTCTTGGAACTCGAAATCGGCGTTGGTCGGGTCGAACGGCGTGACCCGGCCCGGGGTGCGCGGTTGCGCGAATGGATTGACGGCCGTGTCCTGCCCGAGTTTTCGGGCCGCGTTCTTCCGATCGACATACCCGTCGCCCTTCGGTGCGCCAAACTGCATGTGCCGGATCCGAGAGCAGAAAGGGACGCGCTGATCGCCGCGACCGCTCTTGTTCACGGCATGACCGTGGTCACGCGGAACGTGGGAGATTTCCGGGAGACGGGCGTTCCCTTCCTGAACCCCTGGCTCGAACGGCCGTAACCGTCCACTCCCACCTGTGGCGATGGGGCCTCTTGCGCTGGCGAACGATCCGGCCCCGGAGATCTGCTTTCGGCCTGTCGCGGCTGTCCCTGGGCAAAAAAAACCCCGGAAAGCGAAGGCTTTCCGGGGCAAGTGGAACAGGGAGGTTTCACGTCTGGGAGACGTCGGGAACCTGTCGGAGACAGGACCCGCACCGGATGAGACACCCGATGTTCCGGATCGGCCCCAAGTGGTTATCGCTATCATCGCGACCGCGCACCCAGTGCCGAACAACCGTCTCGGCCAACGCCGATGTGCGTAAGGTAATGAGACGCCCCTCTGGACACCACACTGATTTGCGAACATTTGCCATGCAACGGTCGCATGGCTAGGGGTGCGTTATGCGCAATTTGAATAGACTTCCACGTTTTCACGCCCGTCCCACCCGCTGTTCCACCCGCCGCCCGGGTCGATCACCCGGCTGATCGGGCGCTGACCGGCGCCATACGGGCCGGCTGTCGCGAGACGTGCGCAGGTGCGGAATTTCACTTTGGGCCCCAGGGTCGCATGAGTATACTGTGCGGCCCCGCGCCGGCCCGCCCGCCGCTCCGACATCCCAGACAAAAACGAACCGGCCATGCAGTTGACCATTGAGCGTTCCGCCCTGCTGAAGTCCCTCGGCCATATCCAGAGTGTCGTCGAGCGCCGCAACACCATTCCCATCCTGTCCAACGTGAAGCTCGATGCCCGCGACGGTGCGCTGGGCCTGAACGCCACGGACATGGATCTGGAGATCGCCGAGTCCGTCGGCAGCGACATCGCCAAGGCGGGGGCCTCGACCGCGCCGGCCCACACGCTGTACGACATCGTCCGCAAGCTGCCGGACGGTGCGCAGGTGGAACTGAGCCTGGACGGCGAGGGCAACCATCTGGTGCTGCGCTCCGGCCGGTCGCGCTTCAACCTCGCCTGCCTGCCGGTGGACGAGTTCCCGGCCATGAGTGCGGGCAGCTATACGCACAGCTTCTCGGTCTCGGCCGCCGACCTGCGCGGCATGATCGACCGCACGCGGTTCGCCATCTCCACCGAGGAGACGCGCTATTACCTGAACGGCATCCACCTGCACGCCACCACCAGCGACGGTGTGCCGGTGCTGCGCGCGGTGGCCACCGACGGCCACCGGCTGGCCCGGGTCGAGGTGCCGCTGCCCGACGGGGCGGCCGGCATGCCGGGCATCATCGTGCCGCGCAAGACGGTGGCGGAACTGCGCAAGCTGATCGACGAGACCGGCATGGACGTCTCGGTGTCCCTGTCCGACTCCAAGATCCGCTTCGCCTTCGACGACTGCGTCATGGTCTCCAAGCTCATCGACGGCACCTTCCCGGACTATGAGCGGGTCATCCCGACGGACAACGACAAGGTCCTGGAGATCGACGCCGCCACCCTGGGCAAGGCGGTGGACCGGGTGTCGGCCATCTCCGCCGAGAAGTCCCGGGCCGTGAAGATGGCGGTGGAGAAGGGGCAGGTCACCCTCTCGGCCAACAGCCCGGATGCGGGCAGCGCCGTGGAGGAGATCGAGGCCAGCTACGACGCGTCCCCGATCGAGATCGGCTTCAACAGCCGGTACCTGCTGGACATACTGGGGCAGGTCGAGGGCGATGCCGTGCGGCTGGTCATGGCCGATGCCTCCGCGCCCACGGTGATCCGGGACGTGGCCGACGGCTCCGCCATCTATGTGCTGATGCCGATGCGGGTGTGATGGCGCCCGCAGGACCGCCCCCGTATCGGTTCGCCGCCAATGCATCGCCGCCGGTCACCGCCGCTTTGCCGGCGGTCCGGCGGCTGACCCTGACCGACTTTCGCTGCTATGACTGGCTGCGCCTGGACGTGGAGCCATCCTCGGTGGTGCTGACCGGGCCCAATGGCGCCGGCAAGACCAACGTGCTGGAGGCGCTGTCGCTGCTCACCCCGGGGCGCGGGCTGCGCACCGCGCGGCTGGGCGAGATCACGCGGCATGGGGCGGCGTCCGGGGCCTGGGCGGTGGCCGCCACGTTGGATACGGACAGCGGGCCGGTCACCCTGGGCAGCGGCCTCGTCGGCGGGGCAGAGGGCGCCGGTGGACCCGACCGTCGGGTCGTCCGGGTCAACGGCGAGACCGCGCGCGGGCAGACCGAGCTGGGCCGGCACGTGGGCGCTCTGTGGCTGGTGCCGGCGATGGACGGCCTGTTCCGGGACGGCGCCAGCGGCCGGCGGCGGTTCCTGGACCGGCTCGTGCAGGCGCTCGACCCCGACCACGCCGGGCGCTGCGCGGCCCATGCCCACGCCCTGCGCGAGCGCAGTCGCCTGCTGCGGGAGGGGCGGGGCACGTCGTCCTGGCTGGATGCCCTGGAAGACACGCTGGCCCGCTACGGGGTCGCCATCGCCGCCGCCCGTCAGGATCTGGTGGGCCGTCTTTCGGCCGCGCTGGCCGAGGCGGTGGGGCCGTTCCCCCGGGCCACCATGACGCTGGATGGCGCGGTGGAAACGGCGCTCGCCCGACGCCCGGCGCTGGCGGTGGAGGACTGGCTGCGCGACTCCATGGCGGCGACCCGGGCCAGTGATGCCGACGGCGGCGGCGGCACGGCCATCGGGCCGCACCGCACCGATCTGCTGGTGCGCCACGCCGGCCGGGATCTGCCGGCGGCGCAGTGCTCCACGGGCGAGCAGAAGGCCGTCCTGATCGCCCTGATCCTCGCCCATGCCCGCGTCGTGGCCACTGCGCGGGGCGGGGCGCCGCTGCTGCTGCTGGACGAGGTGGTGGCCCATCTGGATGCGGAGCGCCGGGCCGCACTCGCCGCCACTCTGGCCGGGCTCGGGGCCCAGGCCTGGCTGACCGGGACCGACGTGGCGCTGTTCGAGTCGTTTGCGGGTCAGGCGCAATTTCTCCGTCTCGCCGACGGCAATCTGGTAGACTGATTCACTTTTTCGATCACGAATGGGACCCAGCATGGCGCAGCAGGCATACGACGCCGAATCCATCAAGGTATTGAAGGGGCTGGAGGCCGTCCGCAAGCGGCCGGGCATGTACATCGGGGACACCGACGACGGCTCCGGGCTGCACCATATGGTTTACGAGGTCGTGGACAACGCCATCGACGAAGCGCTGGCCGGCCACTGCGACCGCACCGAGGTGATCCTGAACGCCGACGGCTCGGTGACCGTGCGCGACAACGGGCGCGGCATCCCCGTGGACCTGCACCGGGGCGAGGGCGTGTCGGCGGCCGAGGTCATCATGACCCAGCTCCACGCCGGCGGAAAGTTCAACCAGGACAGCTACAAGGTCTCCGGCGGCCTGCACGGCGTGGGGGTCTCCGTGGTCAACGCGCTGTCGGAGTGGCTGGATCTGCGCATCTGGCGCGACGGCAAGGAACACCACATCCGCTTTCGCGACGGCAAGGCGGAAGCGCCGCTGTCCGTGGTCGGAGACTGCGGAGACACGACGGGCACCGAGATCACCTTCAAGGCCTCGACCGCCGTGTTCACCAACACGACCTACGAGTTCAAGACGCTCGAACACCGGCTGCGCGAGCTGGCGTTCCTGAACTCCGGCGTCTATCTGAAACTGGTGGACGCCCGCGCCGGCGAGGCCGTCAGCGTGGATCTGCATTACGAAGGCGGCATCGAAGCCTTCGTGAAGTACCTCGATACCTCCAAGACGGCCCTGCATGCCCCACCCATCACGGTGATGGGGGAGCGCGACGGCATCGTGGTCGAGGTCTCGATGGAGTGGACCGACAGCTACCACGAGACCATGCTGTGCTTCACCAACAACATCCCCCAGCGGGACGGCGGCACCCATCTGGCCGGGTTCCGCGGCGCGCTGACGCGCACCCTGAACCACTACGCCCAGGAGTCGGGCCTGCTGAAGAAGGAGAAGGTCACCCCCACCGGCGACGACATGCGCGAGGGTCTGACCTGTGTGCTGTCCGTCAAGGTGCCGGACCCGAAGTTCTCCAGCCAGACCAAGGACAAGCTGGTCTCGTCGGAGGTCCGGCCGGTGGTCGAGAACATCACCGCCGACCGGCTCGGCCAGTGGCTGGAGGAGCACCCGCAGGAAGCCCGCAAGATCGTCGGCAAGATCGTCGAGGCGGCTGCCGCGCGCGAGGCGGCCCGCCGCGCCCGCGACCTGACCCGCCGCAAGGGGGCGCTCGACATCTCCAGCCTGCCGGGCAAGCTGGCGGACTGCCAGAACCGCGATCCGGCCCAGTCCGAACTGTTCATCGTCGAGGGAGACTCGGCCGGCGGCTCCGCCAAGCAGGGGCGCGACCGGGCATTTCAGGCCATCCTGCCCTTGAAGGGCAAGATCCTGAACGTGGAGCGGGCGCGCTTCGACAAGATGCTGTCGTCGGCGGAAATCGGCACGCTGATCGCCGCGCTGGGCACGGGCATCGGCCGCGACGATTTCGATATCGCCAAGATCCGCTACCACAAGATCATCATCATGACGGACGCCGACGTGGACGGCAGCCATATCCGCACGCTGCTGCTCACGTTCTTCTTCCGTCAGATGCCGGAGATCATCGAGAAGGGCTATCTCTACATCGCCCAGCCGCCGCTCTACCGGGTCAAGCGCAGCGGATCCGAGGTCTATCTCAAGGGTGACCGCGAGATGGAGCAGTATTTGATCCGCAGCGGCCTGGACAAGCTGCGCCTGATCCTGGCCGACGGCAGCGCCATGATCGGCGAGGACCTGCGCGCCCTGGCCGAACAGGCGCGGCTGTTCAAGCACTCGCTGGAGGCGATCAGCCGCCGCGTGCCGGTGTGGGTGCTGGAGCAGATGGCCGTGGCCGACGGCTTCGATCCCGAAGTGCTGGCCGATCCGGCGGCCGCCGGCGCGCGCGCGGCCGAGGTGGCGCAGCGACTGGATCGCCAGGAGGACGACATCCGTCGGGGCTGGCGGGGCGAGGCCCTGCCCGGGGACGGCAGCCTGCTGTTCACCCGCACCCTGCGCGGGGTGACGGAGCGTCATCACCTGGACGCCGCGCTCCTGCACAGCGCCGAGGCCCGCTATCTGCACGGGCGGGCCGCCGATCTGCGGGCCGCCTTCGACGCCCCGGTCCTGCTGGAAACCCCGGACGGGCCATTGACCGTCTACGGCCCCGCCGGGCTGGCCGACGCCGTCATGGCGGTCGGCAAGAAGGGGCTCAGCCTGTCGCGCTACAAGGGCCTGGGCGAGATGAACCCGGAACAGCTCTGGGAAACCACCCTGGACCCCAACGCCCGCTCGCTGCTGCAGGTGAAGGTGAGCGCCGTGGACGACGCGGAGGGGATTTTTTCCCGCCTGATGGGCGATCTGGTGGAGCCGCGCCGCGACTTCATCCAGGAAAACGCCCTCAACGTCGTCAACCTGGACATCTGACGGCGGCGGCCCCTCCCTGCCTGGGGGTCGCATCCGCCGCGCGCCGAGCCCGTTCGCATGTCGCAGCCCTCCGCCATTCGCGTCGTCCAGGCCCGGCCGCCCGGGGTGCCCGGGGCCTCCGCCCTGGACGACCTGGCGGCGATCACCGTGGAGGGGCTGCGGGCGCTGGGCCACACCGTGGACCACGCCACGGAGGACATCGACCCCGAGACCCTGACGATCCTGATCGGCGGCCACCTGCTGGAGTCGCGGGGGATCGAGGCCGTGCCGCCCGAGGTGGTGGTCTACAACGCCGTGACGGTGCCGCCGGGCGGGCTGGCGGACCGCTTTCCCGGCTATGCCCGCCTGCTGGCGCGCAACCCGGTGTGGGACGTCAGCCGGACGTCCCTGGACGCGCTGGCCGCGTTCAGCAGCCGGACCGCGGGCGACGGGCTCCAGCACGTGCCGCCGGGCTGGGTGCCCGGCCTGGGGCGGGTGCCGGTGGCGCGCGCCCAGGATATCGGGTTGCTCTACATCGGGCCCATGGATCGGGTTCGCTGGCGCCTGCTGGCCGACCTGGAGTCCCAGGGCCACGCCGTGCGCCATGTGGCGGAGGTCTATGGCAACAAGCGCGACGCCCTGGTGGCGCGCGCCCGGCTGGTGCTGGAACTGGCGCCGATGGAGGACCAGACGCCGGAGCCCACGCGGCTGCTCTACCTGCTGTCGAACCGCAAGGCGGTGCTGGCGGAATCCACGCCCGAGCTGGAGGCGGATGCCCTGCTGCGCACCGGCGTGCGGCTGGCGTCCCTTGAGGAACTGACGCGGGCCGCGCAGCGCCTGGGGAATGACATCGACGGCCGCAACGCCCTGGAACTGCGCGGGCTGGACGCGGTGCGGCGGCGCGACGCCGCCTCGGTGCTGAAGCGGGCGCTGGCCGACCTGCCGGCGCGGGCGACCCGGCCCCGTCC
>NZ_WIVE01000029.1 GCF_009601025.1 Roseospira navarrensis
GCGCCTTGCGATCCAAGCTCTTCATGGCCGCGCTCTCCGCCGTGCGATACAACCCCGACCTCAAGGCCTTCTACGAACGGCTTATCGGAAACAAAAAGACACCAAAAGGCGCACTCCTCGCCGTTGCCAGAAAGCTCGTCACCATCGCAAACGCGGTCCTCCGGCCTCAGCCCGAACCCGCCACAAACTGAGTTGATGACGACGTTCAATTTGAGAGAGTCATCCTGAGGGAGTGAAACGACCGAAGGATCTCGTGAGGTGGAGTCCCCCGTCCTCCGTGTCACAAACCGGCAATCCGAGTTCGGAGACCTGGCCGTCATGCCGGCCGGTCCGCCCGGACCTGGACGACGTCGATGCTGCCGTGCTCGAACCCGGCCTTGCAGTAGCCCAGGTAGTACAGCCACAGCCGCCGGAAGCGTTCGTCGAAGCCGGTGTCCGACGCCAGAATGTCCGGCCACGCGGCCTCGAACGCGCCCCGCCACAGGCCCAGCGTGCGGCCGTAGTCCGGGCCGAAGGCCCGCTCGTCGGCCACGGTCAGCCCGGCGTCCGTCAGGCCCGCGCGCAGGTGGGTCTTCGTGGGCAGCATGCCGCCCGGGAACACGTAGGTCTGGATGAAGTCCGCGCCCCGGCGGTAATCCTCGAACCGGCTTTCGTCGATGGTGATGACCTGCAGCGCGGCCCGCCCACCCGGCTTCAGGCGCTCGCGCAGGGTGTCGAAGTAGACCGGCCAGTGCGCCTCGCCCACCGCCTCGAACATCTCGATGGAGGCAATGGCGTCGAACCGGCCCTGGACGTCGCGGTAGTCGATGAACTCGAAGGCCACCCGGTCGGCCAGGCCGGCCTTCTGCATCCGCGCCCGGGCATAGGCGAGCTGCTCGCGCGACAGGGTGATGCCGGTGACGCGGGCGCCGAACTCGCCGGCGGCCACCTCGGCGAAGCCGCCCCAGCCGCAGCCGATCTCCAGCACGTGCTGGCCGGGCTTCAGGTCCAGGTCGCGGCACATGCGGCGGTACTTGTTCGCCTGGGCCTCGGTCAGCGAGTCGTCGGGGCGCGCCCACAGGGCCGCCGAGTAGGTCATGGAGGGGTCCAGCCACGCCCCGTAGAACGTGTTCCCCAGGTCATAGTGATAGGCGATGTTGCGCCGGCTGCCGGCGCGGGTGTTGGCGTTGCGGCGGTGGCGCAGGGCATGAACCAGCCGGCCGCCCTTGGAGCCCAGGCGGGCGATCGACAGGTGGTCGTTGTTGACCAGGGCCAGCTTGAGCACGCTTTCCAGGTCCGGGGTATCCCACAGGCCGTCCACGAAGGATTGGCCGAAGCCGACGGCGCCGCCCAGCAGCAGCCGGCGGGCGGTCACCGGCGAGCGCATCAGCACCGTGGCGTCGGGACCGGGCTCGCGGCCGCCATAGACCCGGCGGCGTCCGTCGGGCCGGATCAGGGTCAGGCGGCCCCGGCGCAGGCGGCGGCCCAGGCGGTCCAGGGCGAACAGCCACAGGGCGCCCTCGCCGGGCAGCACCCGGGGCAGGCGGGGCAGGGACAGGGACGCCGTCGCGGCGGTGGCACTGGCGGAAGCGGAACGGTCGGACATGGCGGCGGTTCTCTTTTCTTCGTCAGGAGCCGGCGAGGCGCGGCGCGCCCGGGGTGGAGGCGGTCGGCGCGGCGGAAAGCGCCGTCCCGTCGGGGTTGACCGCGGTGACCAGATGGGACGGGGCCGGATCGCGACGAGCCAGGCGCACGCCCTTCAGCCACAGCCGCAGGGCCTCCCAATGGATGCCGACGATCACCTTCAGGGTCATCAGGGGGTGGCGGGCTATGGCCCCCGCCAGCACCCGGCTCGTCAGGGGCGCGCGGCGCCCGGTGAACGAGGCGTGCAGGAGCGGGCCCTCGGAGTCGGTCTGCTGGATGGCCACCGCGATGCGCTCGCCCGGCGGCCGGATCTTGAAGTGATAGGTCGTCTCCATGGCGATGAACGGCGAGACGTAGAAGCGCTTGGCGCAGGTCTGGCGCACCACGCCGCCCGCCGCTTCGTCCGGCGCGACCGGGATCAGGTAGCAGTGCCGCTCGCCCATGGTGTTGTTCACCTCGTGCAGCACGGCGGCGAGGCGTCCGTCCCGGTGGTAGCAGAAGTATTCCGTCAGCGGATTGAAGACGTAGCCCCACAGGCGCGGATAGCACAGGATCCGGATCGCGCCGCCGTCCAGGTCGATGCCCTCGGCGGCCAGGGTGGCCTCGACCCAGGGGCGCAGCGGCTGGCCGTCGCCCGGGCCGTGGTCGCGGTCGTGGAAGCCGAGCGGCGCGAATCGGTTGTAGCCGAAGCCCCGGACCGCGCGGTCCAGGGCCGGCAGTTCGTCCAGGTCCAGCAGCAGCGAGAACACGCGATAGCGCAGGCGGTGCTGGCGGGGCTTCAGGCGTCGGTGCAGCACGACGCCCCGGTACAGGGCGGACGCGAACCCGGAGTCGGGCGCTGCGGACGCGGGTGGCGTGACCGTCATGCCGCCGCCTCGTCGCCCCGGGCGCCCCGGTCGCCGCGCCGCAGGCGCGGGTCCGCCTCGTCGGCGTCGGCGCCCGCCAGCGCCTCGCCCAGGCGGATGCGGCCGCTCTCGTTCGGCACGGTCCAGGGCCGGCGCACGCCGCCCAGGGCCTCGGCCACCGCGAGGCCCGCCTGCAGGCCGTCCTCGTGGAAGCCCGCCCCCATGTAGGCCCCGCAGAACCAGGTCCGGCGGCGGCCCTGCAGACGCCAGACCTGCTCCTGCGCGGCCAGGGCGGCGCGGTCGTACAGCGGATGATCGTACAGGAAGCCCCGGATCACCGTGCCGTCCGCCGGCTCACGCGGCGGGTTGAGGGTGACGAACAGGGGGGCCTTGTCGTCCAGGCCCTGCAGGCGGTTCATCCAGTAGGTCACACAGACCTGATCGCGCCCCTGGGCGTCGCGGGTGCCGATGAAGTTCCAGCTCGACCACGCCCGGCGGGCCTTGGGCATCAGGCTGGGGTCGGAATGCAGGATCGCCCGGTTGCGGGTGTAGGTGAACCCCTCCAGAACCGTGCGCTCGCGGTCGTCGGCGTCGGACAGCAGCGACAGCGCCTCGTCGGCGTGGCAGGCCAGGACCACATCGTCGAACACGTGCGTCTCGCCGCGCAGGTCCTCCAGCATCACGCCGCCCTGCACGCGCCGGATGCGGGTGATCTTGGCGTTCAGGTGGATGCGGTCCACGTACGAGGCCGTCAGCCGCTTGACGTATTCGCGGCTGCCGCCGGTGACGGTGCGCCACGCGGGCCGGTCGCGCAGCTTCAGCAGGCCGTGGTTCACGAAGAACTGGATGAAGGCGGCGGCGGGATAGGCGCGCATGTCCGCGACCGGCGTGGACCAGATGGCGGCGCCCATGGGCAGCAGGTGGTCCTCGACGAAGGCCTGTCCGTAGCCGTGGGCCGTCAGGTATTCGCCCAGGGTCACCCGGCGGGCGCGCGGGTCCTCCAGGAAGGCGGGGGCTTCGCGGTAGAAGCGCATCAGATCGCGGATCATGGACCAGAAGCGCGGCCGCAGGGCGTTGCCCGGCTGGGCCAGCAGCCCGCCCAGGCCGGTGCCGGCGTATTCCAGGCGGCCGCTGTCCAGCGACGCGGCGAAGCTCATGTCACTTTCGTGCGTGGGCACGCCCAGATGCTCGAACAGGGCCACCAGGTTGGGATAGTTCACCGTGTTGTAGACGATGAAGCCCGTGTCCACGGCGATCGGCTGGCCGTTCGGCCCCGGCGCCTCGACGGTGTTGGAATGGCCGCCGATGTAATCGCCGCGCTCGAACACGGTCACGTCGTGGGCCTTGGACAGCAGCCACGCGGCGCTCATGCCGGCGATGCCGGTCCCCACCACGGCGATGCGGCGGCGCGGTCCGCTCGGGGCGGAGGCGCCGCGGTCGTGGTCTGCAGGCTGTGCGGTCATATTCGGAAAGATCCCCATCGGTCTGGCCCATCGCGCTGGAAGTGGAGGGTCTGAGCGGGGTGCAGGCGTTCTGTCCGCGCCAACCCGGCCCCGGTGTCCCGGCGATAACCCACAGGCTACGGTAGGACATCGCCGCCGGATCACCATGCGGCGCGGGGAAACGCGACATCGCTTCCGGGCTTGAAACCCGACGCGTTCGGTCCAATCATCTCCTGCGGACGGAGGGGTTCGACGCAAAAGGACAGGACGGCGGAAAAAGCGGCCGCGCGGTCTGATCCACGGCTCACATGCAGCGTATAAGGGTCATGATGAATGACACGCTCTCTCGTCCCCCGTCGGGACCTGCCGCCCGTCAGACACCGCGAGGCCGCGCCGGCCAACCGGATGCCGCGCGCGGTGCGGCCATGACCAGTGTCGCGATGGATGGCGAGGCGTTGGCCGGCATGGTGCGGTCGATCGCCGAACACCGCGATCAGACCGCCTTCGTGCGCCTGTTCGAGCACTTCGGCCCGCGCATCAAGGGCTTTTTGATGCGACAGGGGGCCAGCGACAGCGAGGCGGACGATCTGGCCCAGGATGTCATGCTGACGGTGTGGCGCAAGGCGGGTCAGTTCGACCCGGTCAAGGCGGCCGCGAGCACCTGGATCTTCACCATCGCCCGGAACCGCCGCATCGATGTGCTGCGCCGGGAGCGGCGGCCGGAGCCGGACGCCAACGATCCGCTGCTGGTGGGCGAGCCCGAACCCTGCGCCGAGACGCAAATGTCCACGGCCCAGATCCAGGTCCGGATTCGCGAGGCCATGGCCACGCTGCCGCCGGAACAGGTGGAAGTGCTGACGCTGTCATTCTTCGAGGACATTTCCCATTCGGACATCGCCGACCGTCTCGGCATTCCGCTGGGCACCGTGAAATCGCGTCTGCGTCTGGCCTTCCGCAAGGTCAAGGCGCTTGTTGGAGATGAATTCGCATGACCGTCAAGCATCACCCCAGCGAGGCACTGCTCCTCGCCTATGCCGCCGGGCATCTGGGCGAGGGCTTGTCGCTGCTCATGGCCACGCACCTGACCTACTGCCCGGACTGCCGCGCGGCGGTGGCGGAGGCCGAGGCCGTGGGCGGCGCCGTGATGGAGGAGAGCGCGCCCGTCGTGATGCGCGACGGCGCGCTGGATGCGCTGCTGGGTCGCCTGGACGCGCCCGCGCCGGAGGCCCGGCGCCCGGCGCCGCCGTCGGTGACGCGCCGCCGTCCCGCCTCGTCGCCGGCCCGCGCGGTTCAGGGCGGCATCGCGCTGCCCGCGCCGTTGAAGTCCTACGTCAGCGATCTGGCCGGCGCCCGCTGGCAGTGGGTCGGCCCGGGGGTGCGTCAGCTCGACCTGATGCAGCGCCCGCGCGGCCGGGACACCGCCCGCATGCTGCGGATCGCGCCGGGGCGCGTGCTGCCCCATCACGGGCACGAGGGTCTGGAACTGACCGTGGTCCTGCAGGGCTCGTTCACCGACGAGCAGGGCCGGTTCACCGCCGGCGACCTGGCCGAGATCGACCGCGACGGCAGCCACCAGCCGATCGCCGATTCGGGCGAGGACTGCATCTGCATCATCGGCACCGATGCGCCGTTGCGGTTCTCGGGCTGGGTGCCGCGCATGATGGCCCCGATGATGGGGTTCTAGGGACTCCGAGCGGGCCGAGGGACGGCGCGCGGCGGCGATGCGGCGGGTTGCGCCTTCGGCGCGACCCGGCTCCACGGCGTCTCGCGTTGCGCCACGCGTGCCGTCACCCGATCGCCCTGTTGAGGCCCGCCTGGGGCGTTGATCCGGGGCGGGTGATGGGGCATTGTCCGCCGCTCCCTCTCCCCGTGATTGCCGGTCATCATGAACGTCGTGTCGTCCAAGCCCCTGCCCCCCGTTCCCGCGATTCCCGAGGACCTGCCGATCCCCAAACCGCCGCCGGGCGCCAAGAAACGGGCGCGGGCGCTGATGATCCAGGGCACCAGTTCCGACGTGGGCAAGAGCCTGCTGGTGGCCGGCCTGTGCCGCGCCTTCACCCGGCGCGGCCTCGACGTGCGCCCGTTCAAGGCGCAGAACATGAGCAACAACGCCGCCGTGGCGGTGGACAGCGATGCGCTGCCCAACCCGGATGGCACCTGGCCCCACGGCGAGATCGGCCGCGCCCAGGCCCTGCAGGCGCGGGCCTGCCGGCAGGCGCCGTCCATCGACATGAACCCGGTGCTGCTCAAGCCGCAGACCGAGATTGGCGCGCAAGTCGTTCTGCGAGGGCGCGTGCTCGGCAACTGCCCGGCCCGGGTCTATCACCGCATGCGCCATGCCCTGATGCCGTCGGTGCTGGGCAGCCTGGAGAAGCTGCGCGCCGATGCCGATCTGGTGATTGTCGAGGGCGCGGGCTCGGGCGCCGAGGTCTATCTGCGGGATTCGGACATCACCAACATGCGCCTCGCCGAGAGGGCCGACCTGCCGGTGGTGTTCCTGTCCGACATCGACCGCGGCGGCACCATGGGGGCGCTGGTGGGCACCCATGCCCTGCTGCGCCCGGAGGACAACGCGCGCGTGCGCGGCTACCTCATCAACAAGTTCCGGGGCGACTTCACCATCTTCGAGCCCGCGTGCGACACCATCACCCAGCGCACCGGCTGGCCGTTCCTTGGGGTGGTGCGGTGGTTCGAGGGCGGCGCGCGGCTGCCGGCCGAGGACTCGCTGGCGCTGGAGCGCCCGGCGGAGCCCGGCGCGGGCGACCTGCGCATCGCCGTGCCGCGCCTGTCGCGCATCGCCAACTTCGACGACATCGACCCGCTGGCGGCGGAGCCGGGGGTCTCGGTCTCCTGGGTCCAGCCGGGCATGCCGATCCCGCGCGACACCCACGTCATCATCCTGCCGGGCTCCAAGGCGACCCGGGCGGACCTGGACGTGCTGCGCCGCGAGGGCTGGGATATCGACATCCGCGCCCACGTGCGCCAGGGCGGCCACGTGGTGGGGCTGTGCGCGGGCTTCCAGATGCTGGGCCGGGTGGTGCGCGATCCCCAGGGCATCGAGGGACCGCCCGGCGAGACGGACGGTCTGGGCCTGCTGGACATCGAGACCGAAATCGGCGGCGACAAGCGCCTGATCGATCTGGCGCTTCATGACGCCGAGAGCGGCTGTCCGGTGACCGGCTATGAGATGCACATGGGGCGCACCGCCGGCGCCGGCCTGGACCGGCCGTGGCTGCGGCTGTCGGAGACCCCGGACGACGGCCCGGCCCGGGCGGAGGGCGCCATCTCCGCCGACGGGCGGGTGATGGGGGCCTATGTCCACGGCCTGTTCGGCGGCGACGCCTTCCGCGCGCACTGGATCGCCCGCATGGGCGGCGAGGCGGCCCGGATGAACTACGACGCGCGGGTGGAACAGGCCCTCGACGATCTGGCGGCCCACGTGGAGGCCAACCTGGACCTGGACGCCCTTCTCGACATGGCCACCTGATCGAGGCACACGCCGCCCCGTCCGCAGGCCGTGAGGGTGTCGGCGTGGTCGATGGCCAGGCCCACCAGATCGCTGTCCAGCTTGCGGGCGCGCGCCATGTCGCCCAGGATCTCCCGGATGCGGGCCATGGGCATCGCCTCGCGGTAGGGGCGGGTCTGGGCCAGGGCCTGGAACACGTCGGCGACCGCCACGATGCGGCTTTCCGTGGGCAGGTCCGGCGCGCTCTTGCCGAAGGGGTAGCCGCTGCCGTCCAGCGCCTCGTGATGGCTGCCGGCCCACTCGGCGATGTCCTCGAAGCCCTGGATCTGGCGCAGGATCTGATGGGTGTAATAGGCGTGCCGGTTCATCGTGGCCCGCTCGGCCGCGTCCAGCGGGCCGGACTTCTCCAGGATCGTGTCCGGAATGCGCAGCTTGCCGATGTCGTGCAGCAGGCCTGCGATCTGGACCTTGCGCTGCTGGTCCTCGTTCAGCCCGGCCAGCGCGGCCAGCCGCGCACAGATGGCGCCCACGGCCACCGAGTGGGTGGCGGTGAAGCGGCACTTGGCGTCCACGATGTGGGCGAAGATGGACGCCAGTTCGGTCAGCACCGGAAACGACACCAGGGTGTAGCGGCCGTCGCGGGCCATCGGCGCCAGTTCGATGGGCAGCGCGTCGGCATCCAGACCGAACCACAGCGCATCCCGGGACGCGGCGGCGCGGAAGGCCTCGACCACATCGGGGGCGAAGCGGTCCCCGGACTCCCGGTCCAGCACGCCCAGGATCTCGTCGCGCCGCATGAGCGGGTCGGTCAGGTCGTCTCCGGTCAGCATCGCATCCACACGGTCGGCCAGATAGATGATATTGGCGCTCAGCCGCTGGTCCGGATCGAGCGCGTGAGCGCCGTCCGCCAGTTCGAACCAGGCCGAGTGGTGGCCGGCGACGAGCGGCGCCAGGTGGGCCAGGGGCGCGCAGCCGGACAGCAGGTCGTGGCCGCGTTCGCAGTGCCCGTAGGCGTCGGGGATGTCATAGGCGGAGACGAGCACGCGATGCTCGCGGGTCGAGGAGACGCCGGCGTCGTGCAGCAGCGCGGCCTCGAACAGGCGGGCCTGGTGGTGGCGGTTCAATCCGAGGGTCTGCCCGATCGCGTGGCTGAGGAAGGCGACGCGCTTGCCGTGGTTGATGTCCGTGACGCCCACGAAATCCAGCACGCCCGACAGGTTGAAAACCACTTCACGCAGGTCAAGGAGCATTCCAGGGCGTCTCCGATCGAACTCGACCCCGCCACGGCGCGGATCGCCCGATGCACTGGCCCCGCCGGGCCTGGACGTCAGCCGGAGGGTCATTCATTCGGATGGATCGCGATGTCTCTGCTGCGCCGTTCGCAGGAGCGCACCCCCTTCCTAGGGATCAAGGATGGGCCAAGTGATTAAAGCAAGTCGCGCCCCGGGTGCGCAAGATGGCCGCATGGCATGCCTGAGCCGTCCGATTCGCATGTCAAGCGCGCGTTGGTCGATATGCGCCCGCAATAAGGGTTAGCACAAACACGCATGGCGGGCACGGAAATAGCTCGGCCCGCCTCCGATCTGTGCCCCGGCGCACCGCACCGGGTGCCACGCCGATCACAAAAACCAAACATGTCCGGACGGAGCCCCCCCCAAAAAAAGACGCGGCCCCCGCCGGGGACCGCGTCTCTAGACGATATGCCAGGACGATGCGGCGGCCTTAGCCGACGATCTCCACCTCGGCGAAGAAGTAGGCGATCTCCTTGGCCGCGTTTTCCGGCGAATCGGAGCCGTGGACCGAGTTCGCCTCGATGGATTCGGCGAAGTCCTTGCGGATCGTGCCGGCATCGGCGTTGGCCGGGTTGGTGGCGCCCATGATCTCGCGGTTCAGGGCCACGGCGTTCTCGCCTTCCAGCACCTGCACGACCACCGGCCCGGAGCACATGAACTCGACCAGCGAGTTGAAGAACGAGCGCTCCTTGTGGACCGCGTAGAAGCCCTCGGCGACGGCCTTGGTCATCCGGAGACGGCGCTGCGCGACGATGCGCAGGCCGCGCTCCTCGAACCGGGCGTTGATGGCGCCGGTCAGGTTGCGGCGGGTGGCGTCGGGCTTGATGATCGAAAGCGTGCGTTCGATGGCCATCGGGGGGGATTCCTGTTGTCTCTGGTGAGTCTGTCGGGACTGCGCGGACACGACAAAAAAACGCCCCGGCTGCGCTGGGGCGAACGCGGGCGCCTTCTTAGTCCTTCGCGCGGGGCTTGGCAACCCGCGTCGGCGGGCGCGTGGCCCGCCTGTTGCCGCGCCGCACCATGGCGCAGACGCGCGGCCCTTTTGGCGCCCGCTCGGGTTGGCGCCCGCTCGGGCGCGGACCCGCACGGGGGGCGGACAAGGAATGATTCCCTTGGCCCCCGATCTGCACTAGGGTGCGCGGCTTCCACGCGCCCTTTCACCGTACGGCGAGCCGGCATGACCGACCACACCGCTTCGACGCCCGAGACCGCGCCGCCCCGGGTCGGGATCATCATGGGCAGCCAGTCCGACTGGGAGACCATGCGCCACGCCGCCGACACCCTGGCGGCGCTGGGCGTGCCGGCCGAGGTCCGCATCGTCTCCGCCCACCGCACGCCCCGGCGGCTGTACGAGTATGCCGAGACGGCCAGGGCGCGCGGCCTTCAGGTGGTGATCGCGGGGGCCGGCGGGGCCGCGCATCTGCCCGGCATGTGCGCCGCCATGACGCCGCTGCCGGTGTTCGGCGTGCCCGTGGAAAGCCGCACCCTGAAGGGCCTGGACAGCCTGTTGTCCATCGTGCAGATGCCGGCGGGCGTGCCCGTGGGCACGCTGGCCATCGGCCGCGCCGGGGCCGTGAATGCCGCCCTGCTGGCGGCGGCGGTGGTGGCGCTGCGGGATCCGGCCGTGGCCGAGGCGCTGGATGCGTGGCGCGCCCGCCAGACGGACGCGGTCGCCCTGGAGCCCGTGGACCCGCCCGAAGGTGCGCAATGACCGTCATCCCGCCCGGTGGCACGGTCGGCATCATCGGCGGCGGCCAGCTCGGCCGCATGGCGGCCATGGCGGCCGCGCGCCTGGGCTACGATTGCGTGGTCCTGACGCCCGAGGCGGACAGCCCGGCGTCCCGTGTCGCGCGCGAGACCATCGTTGCCCCCTATGACGATCCGGAGGCCCTGGCCACGTTCGCGGCGGCGGTGGATGTGGTCACCTTCGAGTTCGAGAACGTGCCCGCCCCCGCCGTGGCCTGGCTGGCCGCGCGCCGGCCGGTGCGGCCGTCGTGGACCGTGCTGGAGAGGGCGCAGGACCGCATCCGGGAAAAGACCTTCCTCAATGATGCCGGCATCGACACCGCACCCTGGCGGTCGGTCCACGGGCCGGACGACCTGCGGGCGGCCCTGGCCGCGCTGGGCGGGCCGGCCATCCTGAAGACCGCCCGCATGGGCTATGACGGAAAGGGTCAGATGCGCCTGGACGCCGATGCGGACCCGGCCGCGGCCTGGGCGGCGCTGGACACCGATGCGGCGGTCCTGGAAGGGGTCGTCGATTTCGCGATGGAAGCGGCGGTCATCGTGGCGCGCGGGCCGGGCGGAACCACCGCCACCTTCGAGCCCGTGCAGACCGTCCACATCCACCATATCCTGGACACGACCATCGCCCCGGCGCCGCTGCCCGACGAGACCCGCGCGGCCGCGCGCGCTCTGGCCGTCCGCGCCGCCGACGCGCTGGATCTGGTCGGTCTGCTGGCGGTCGAGCTGTTCGTCACGCGGGACGGCCGGCTGCTGGCCAACGAGATGGCGCCCCGGCCGCACAACTCCGGGCACTGGAGTCTGGACGGCGCGGTGACCGACCAGTTCGAGCAGTTCATCCGCGCCGTCTGCGGCCTGCCGCTAGGGTCCACGGCGCGCCTGGGCGAGACCGTGCGCATGAGGAACCTGCTGGGGGATGATGCGTTCACCTGGGACACCCTGCTGGCGGACCCGGCCGCGAAGCTCCATCTGTACGGCAAGCGGGCGGCCCGGCCGGGCCGCAAGATGGGGCATGTGACCTGGGTGGAGATCGGTCCGTCAGCCGACTGAACCCGTCGGCCTGCCGAACGGTCCCGCCTCGACTCGCGGGCTTGCGCCTTGACCCGGCGCCATTCTGCCGAAAAGGTTACGGACCCCCTCGATCCGACCCACACAAGGGAGTGCTCCATGTTCAAGGCTCTTGTCCTGAACCGTGCCGAGGATAAATCCACCCAGGCCGCCGTGACCGAGGCCGACGAGGCCGACCTGCCCGAAGGCGACGTCACCGTCGCGGTCAGCCACTCGACCCTGAACTACAAGGACGGTTTGGCCATCACCGGCAAGGGGCCGGTGGTGCGGTCCTGGCCGATGATCCCGGGGATCGACTTCGCCGGCACGGTGACCGAGAGTCGCCACGCCGACTTCAAGGCCGGCGATGCGGTGGTGCTGAACGGCTGGGGCCTGGGCGAGACCCGCTGGGGCGGCCTTGGGGCGCGGGCGCGGGTGTCCGGCGATTGGCTGGTGCCGCTGCCGTCGGCCTTCAGCGCGGCCCAGGCCATGGCCATCGGCACCGCCGGCTACACCGCCGCCCTGTCCGTGCTGGAGCTGGAGCGCCAGGGCCTGACCCCCGACACGGGCCCGGTGCTGGTGACCGGCGCCACCGGCGGCGTCGGCGGGGTCGCGATCATCCTGCTGGCCAACAAGGGCTTCGAGGTGGTCGCCATGACCGGCAACACCGCCGAGGCGGACTACCTGAAGGGCCTGGGCGCGGCCGACGTGATGGACCGGGCCGAGTACGCCAACCCGGCCAAGCCGCTCGGCAAGGAGCGCTGGGCCGGCGCGGTGGACGCGGTGGGCAGCGTGACCCTGGCCAACGTGCTGTCGCAGATGAAGTATTTCTCGCCGGTGGCGGCCTGCGGTCTGGCCGGCGGCATGGACCTGCCGTCCTCGGTCGCGCCGTTCATTCTGCGCGGCGTCAAGCTGTGCGGCATCGAGAGCGTCTACATGCCCAAGCCTGCGCGGCTCGCGGCCTACGACCTGATGGCGCAGCACCTGGACCCGGCCAAACTGGACGCCATGACCGAGACCATCGGCCTGTCGGACGCCATTCCCGCCGCCGGGCGCCTGATGAAGGGTCAGGTGCGCGGCCGCGTCGTGGTCGAGATCGAGGGGTAATGCCCGGGGCGATGAGGCGGACGGGTCCGTTTCATCGCCTCCCGGTTTCGCTCTCTCGGGTTCCCCATTGCGCGGGTCCCGGGCCTGTTGCATTGTCCGCGCCACGGGCGAGCGCCCGGCCCGCCGGACCGCCGGCGACCGGGGCGCGCCTGCGGTCTTCCCACGGCAGGACATCCCGGCGATGAGCAGCCCCCGCGTCCATCTGTTCGACAGCACCCTGCGCGACGGCGCGCAGACCCACGGCGTCGATTTCTCCGCCGCCGACAAGGCGGCCGTCGCCCGCTCGCTGGACAGCCTGGGCATCGACTACATCGAGGGCGGCTGGCCCGGCGCCAACCCCACGGACGACACCTTCTTCGCCAATCCGCCCACGCTGTCCCGGGCGCGCCTGTGCGCCTTCGGCATGACGCGGCGCGCCGGCCGCAGCGCCGACAACGATCCCGGTCTTCGCGCCCTGCTGGAGGCCCAGGCCCCCGTCGCCGTGCTGGTGGGCAAGAGCTGGGACTTCCAGTGCAAGGTCGCCCTCGGCGTCGAGCCGGACGAGAACGTGCGCATGATCGCCGACAGCATCGCGCTGATGGTGCGCGAGAAGGGCGAGGCCATGTACGACGCCGAGCACTTCTTCGACGGCTACAAGGCGAACCCGGACTACGCCGTCTCGTGCCTCAAGGCGGCCCTGGACGCGGGCGCGCGCTGGGCCGTGCTGTGCGACACCAACGGCGGCACCCTGCCCCACGAGGTGGAGGCCATCACCGCCGCCGTGATCGCGGCCGGCGTGCCGGGCGATCAGGTGGCCATCCACTGCCACAACGACACCGACAACGCCGTGGCCAACTCGCTGGCCGCCGTCCGCGCGGGCGCCCGGCAGGTCCAGGGCACCATCAACGGCCTGGGCGAGCGCTGCGGCAACGCCAACCTGATTTCCGTCATTCCCAGCCTGACGCTCAAGATGGGCTACGACGTGGGCCTGAACCCGGACGGGCTGGCGCGTCTGACGGAGATCTCCCGCGCCCTGGACGAGCGCCTGAACCGCGCGCCCAACACCCACGCGCCCTACGTCGGCGTCTCGGCGTTCGCGCACAAGGGCGGGCTGCACGTCTCGGCCGTCGAGAAGGACCCGCGCTGCTACGAGCACATCGACCCCGCATTGGTGGGCAACCGCCGCCAGATCCTGGTGTCCGATCAGGCCGGGCGCTCCAACGTGCTGTCGCGGCTGCGCGAGGTGGGCCTGGAGGTGGACCCGGACGAGCCCAAGGTGGCCCGCGTGGTGGACGAGGTGAAACTGCGCGAGTTCAAGGGCTACGCCTACGACGGCGCCGGCGCCTCGTTCGAGCTGCTGGCCCGGCGGCTGCTGCACCGGGTGCCGGAGTACTTCCGCCTGTCCAGCTTCCGCGTCATCGACGAACGCCGCTGGAACGCCAAGGGCGAGCTCATCACCCTGTCCGAGGCCACCATCAAGGCCGTCATCGGCGATCAGCACCTGATGACCGTCGCCGAGGGCAACGGCCCGGTGAACGCGCTGGATGCGGCGCTGCGCAAGGTGCTCATGCCGGTCTATCCGCAGCTTTCCGACCTGCGGCTGGTGGACTACAAGGTGCGCATCCTGACGCCGGACGCCGCCACGGCCGCCATCACCCGCGTGCTGATCGAAAGCGCCGACTCGACCGGCGCGCGCTGGACCACGGTGGGGGTGTCGTCGAACGTGATCGACGCCTCGTACAATGCGTTGCACGACTCGATCACGTACAAGCTGTTCACCGCCGAGGTTCCGGCCCGGGACGCGGCCGGCGCGGTCGCCGCCGCCGAGTAGACGCACCCGGGATCGGGGGTCGTACCGCCGCCCCGGCGGGGCCGGCTGCGTCAGGCAGGAGAATCCCGGGGCGGTTCAAGAGCGGCTTCAGGGTTCTGGTGTTCGTGACCAGCAGTTCTCGTTTTGGCCGCGCGGCCTCCGAAATGAACGGCCGTGAGCCTCAGGCGCGAACCGGACTCCCTCCCCTGGATAGGGGAGGGCTGGGGTGGGGTTGAAAAAATTCCGTGGGATTGACGCGGCTCGCGAGATCCGTGCGGAAATGAACGCGCCCCCCTCCCAACCTCCCCCGAAGGGGGGAGGCGAACAGGCCGGCACCGGCCGCAACCGATGTTCTCCCTCCACCCTGAGAATTGCTGGTTTGTGCCCCCTCTACCCCGCCTCGCGCAACAGGGTGAGCTGCTGGCGGGCGCGGCTGCCGGCCTCCTCGTCCACCAGGCGGATGGGGTATTCCCCCGTGAAGTAGTGGTCGAGGAACTTGGGGTGGGCCGGGTCGCGGCCCTCCGGCTCGCCCAGGGCGCGATACAGCCCGTCCAGCGAGACGAAGCCCAGGCTGTCGGCGTCGATGAAGTTCGCCATGCCCTCCTCGCTCATGCGGGCGGCCAGCAGATCCGACCGATCGGGCGTGTCGATGCCGTAAAAGCACGGATGGCGGATGGGCGGGCTGGCCACGCGCACGTGCACCTCGGCGGCCCCGGCCTCGCGCACCATCTCGATGATCTTCACCGAGGTCGTGCCGCGCACGATGGAGTCGTCGATCAGCACCACCCGCTTGCCCTTGATGACCGCGCTGTTGGCGTTGTGCTTCAGGCGCACGCCCAGACGGCGGATCTCCTGCGTCGGCTCGATGAAGGTGCGGCCCACATAGTGGTTGCGGATGATGCCCAGTTCGAAGGGCAGCCCGGCGCCCTCGGCGAAGCCCATGGCGGCGGGCACGCCGGAGTCGGGCACGGGAATGACCACGTCGGCGTCGGCCGGGCATTCGACGGCCAGTTCGCGACCGATGGCCTTGCGCACCTCGTAGACGCTGCGCCCGGCCATGATGCTGTCGGGGCGGGCGAAGTAGATGTACTCGAACAGGCAGGGGCGGGGGGCGACCGGGAAGAACGGCTTGCGGCTTTCCAGGCCGTCCTCGGTGATGATGACCATCTCGCCGGGTTCGATCTCGCGCACCAGATCGGCGCCGATGATGTCGAGCGCCACGGTCTCGGACGCCAGCAGATAGGCGTCCCCGCGCCGGCCAAGGACCAGGGGGCGCACACCGTAGGGGTCGCGCACGCCGATCAGCTTCTGTTTGGTCAGCACCACCAGCGAGTAGGCCCCGACCACCTGCTTCAGGGCGGCGGTCAGGCGCTCCACCACCCGGCCGGACGTGCGGGCCATCAGGTGGAGGATCACCTCGGTGTCGGTGGTGGACTGGAAGATGCAGCCCTGTCCGATCAGCTCGTGACGCAGCGCCAGCGCGTTGGTCAGGTTGCCGTTGTGGGCCAGGGCGACGCCGCCCAGGTCCAGTTCGGCGAACAGCGGCTGCACGTTGCGGGGATTGGGCGCGCCGGTGGTGGAGTAGCGGTTGTGCCCGATGGCCGCGTGCCCGGACAGGCTCTCCATCACGTCGCGGGACTTGGACGAGAACACCTTGCCCACATGGCCGAGCCCCCGGTGCGCGTTGAAGCGCTCGCCGTCGTGGGCGACGATGCCGGTGGCCTCCTGGCCGCGGTGCTGCAGGGCATGCAGGCCGAGCGCCGTATGGGCGGCGGCGTCGGGGGTGCCGAACACGCCGAACACGGCGCATTCGTCACGCGCCCGGTCGGCGAGGGAGTCGAACGCCAGCGGCGGAGGAACGAGGAGAGGCGCATGCCCCCCCGATTGGGACGCCGCTGTCAGTGTCATTGCGTGCTCTCCATCAAACGGTCCATGCCCTGGCGCTGGTCCGGGTCGTAGCCGCCGGCCTCGCCGGCGCCGGCCGGGTCCTGGGCATCGGGTTCGGGACGGCGCAGGGCCTCGAACGCGCGCTGGGCGTCCAGGGCGGGGCTGGACGCGGCCGCGCCGCCCTCGCCCGCGCCGCCGGCGGTCTGCCGGTCCTCTTCGTCCTCGGGCGGCGCGATCAGGTCGGGCGGCAGCAGCGCCACCAGCGTCGCCGTGCCCTGGTCGATGAAGGGCATGCTGCGCGCCTCCAGCACCCATTCGGGCTGCTCCGCGCGCGGCACCAGCCACGAGCCGGCCACGTACAGCACGATCACGATCACCCCGCCGCGCGCCAGCCCGAACAGAAAGCCCAGGGTGCGGTCCAGCGCATTCAGGGCGCTGTCATGCACCCGCCGCGCGATCAGCGCCGTGATGATCGACAGCGCCACCAGCACCACCAGGAAGATGCCGACGGCAGCCACCAGATCGGCAACCCAGTCGATGGGGATGTACTGGCGGACGTAAGGCTGCGCCTCCGGCAGGCCGTAGATGGCGGCCAGGATGGCGCCGATCCACGCGCCCACGCCCAGCACCTCGTGCACGAAGCCGCGGAAGAAGGCCAGCGCGCCCGACATCAGCAGCACGACCAGCACGACGATGTCCACCGGATTGACCGGCCAGTTCTCCATCCCGCTATCTCCCCTGATCCCTCGTCGGCCGGCCGGCCGTCTCGCCCGCGCCCTTCGCGGGGATGCCCTGCGCGGCGGTGTCCACGCCCAGCGCCGCCAGCAGGTCCTGCACGTGCCCGATGGCGTGCCGGGCCAGTGGCGGGCCACCGGCCTCGTTTCGGGCCGTCTCGGGCGATGCCGCGCGCCGCCGCGCGCGCGGGCGCTCGGCGGTGACCGGCACCAGGGCGGACGAGAAGCCCAGCTTGGCGGCCTCCTTCAGGCGGGCATCGGTCTGACTGACCGGGCGCAACTCGCCGGACAGGCCGATCTCGCCGAACACGACCCGGTCGGCCGGCAAGGCGGTGTCGCTGGCGGCCGAGACCAGCGCGGCGGCCACGGCCAGGTCCGCCGCCGGCTCGCCGATCCTCAGGCCCCCGGCCACGTTGAGATATACGTCATGGCCCGCCAAGGCAAGGCCGCAGCGGGCCTCCAGCACGGCCAGCACCATGGCCAGCCGGCCCGAATCCCAGCCCACCACGGCGCGCCGGGGTGAGCCGCCCGAGGCGGCGGCGACCAGGGCCTGGATCTCCACCAGCATGGGCCGGCTGCCCTCGATGCCCGCGAACACGCACGCGCCGGAGACGTTGCCGCGCCGCTCCGCGAGGAACAGGGCGGAGGGGTTGTCCACCTCCATCAGGCCGGCGTCGGTCATCTCGAAGACGCCGATCTCGTCGGTGGCGCCGAAGCGGTTCTTGACCGCGCGCAGGATGCGATAGGGGTGGCCGCGCTCGCCCTCGAAGTACAGCACGGTATCGACCATGTGTTCCATGACGCGGGGGCCGGCCAGGGTGCCCTCCTTGGTCACGTGGCCGACCAGGAACAGGGTGAAGCCGCGCCGCTTGGCCAGCCGGATCAGTTCGTGCGCGCAGGTGCGCACCTGCCCGACCGTGCCCGGGGCCGAGTCGAGGGTGTCGGAGTACATGGTCTGGATCGAGTCGATCACCACCACGCCCGGACCGTCCGGGCCGGCGGGCGCGTCCAGGCTGGCGACGATGTCGCGCACACTGGTGGCGGCGGCGAGCGAGACCGGGGCCTCGTCGAGCCCCAGGCGGGCGGCGCGCAGGCGGACCTGCTCCACCGCCTCTTCACCCGAGATGTAGGCCACGGGCGCCGATCCGGCCAGCGCGGCGGCGGCCTGCAGCAGCAGGGTGGACTTGCCGATGCCCGGGTCCCCGCCCACCAGCAGGGCCGAGCCGGGCACCAGCCCGCCGCCGCAGACCCGGTCCAGCTCGCCGATGCCCGTGAGGCGGCGGGGCGGCGGCCTGCCCTCGCCCTTCAGGCCGACGAAGCCCAGCCGCCGGCCGCCCTGGCCGGCGGTGATCCCCTTGGGCGCGGCCTCGCGCGGGGCCTCCTCGACGATGGTGTTCCACTCGCCGCACGACTCGCAGCGGCCGGCCCACTTGGCCGTGACGGCGCCGCAGGACTGACAGACGAAGGTGCGGGCGGGGGCTTTGGCCATGAGGAGCGGGCCGCCTAGGCGGCCCCGTCCCCGGCCAGCACGCGGCCGACGATGATGGCGGCGAACAGCAGCCAGCCCATGTGCCGGTTGGACTTGAACTTGGCCAGACAGTCACGGGTGTCGTGGATGTTCACCGTCAGCGCCTGCCACAGCAGGTGGCCCAGCGGCAGCGCCAGCAGGGCGAAGAACGCCCAGTGCAGATCGGCCAGCCAGCCGGCCAGGGCGACAAGGCCCATGAAGCCCGCGATGAACACCAGCAGCGCGGGTTTCGTCTTCTCGCCCAGGGCCAGCGCGGCGGACTTCACGCCCACGATCAGGTCGTCTTCCTTGTCCTGGTGGGCGTAGACGGTGTCGTAATGCAGCGTCCAGAAGAAGCACCCGGCGTAGAGCGCGAAGGCGGCCGGGTCCAGCTCGCCCCGCACCCCGGCCCAGCCCATCAGGGCGCCGTAGGTGAAGGTGATGCCCAGCCACGCCTGCGGCCAGTAGGTGATGCGCTTCATGAACGGATAGGTGAACACCAGGGGCAGCGAGGCCAGCCCGACCATGATCGCGAACGGGTTCAGCGAGACGAGAACGGCCAGCCCGATGAGGCCGAGCCCGATCAGGAACGCCAGCGCCTGCGCGCGGCTGACCGCGCCCGAGGCGATGGGCCGCGCCGCCGTGCGCGCCACCTTGGCGTCGAAATCCTTGTCCACGATGTCGTTGTAGGTGCAGCCGGCCCCCCGCATGACCACCGAGCCGATCAGGAACAGCACCAGCAGCACCGGGTCCGGAAGATAGGCGGTGGAGGCATCGGCGGCCATGGCGGTGCTCCACCAGCAGGGCCACAGCAGCAACCACCAGCCGATGGGGCGGTCCAGCCGGATCAGCTTGGCATAGGGCAGCATCGGCGCCGGCACCAGCCGGTCCACCCAGGTTCCCACCGGCATGTCGCCGATCAGGTCCGCGCTTTTCGCCATGACTGCCTCGTCCTTCGCCCGGTTCAGGAGCCCACCGACGGCCTGTGCCGTCGCGTGACGCTGGTATACTGCCGGGGCCCCCTCCCGCTCAAGGGTCGGACCGCCCGCCGGGCCTGTGGTGTTCACCAGGGGGGACGAGAGAAAGGCCGATTTTTGGCGGAAAATTGATTCAGATCAATGGCCGGCCCGGCCCGGGGCGGAATAGTTTGGCCCGTTCGAATGGGCAGGTCGGTTGCCCAGGGTATCGGGAGCCGGTCACCAGAGGGATTTGGTCGGAAAATCCTCTCGGCCCGGTCCGAGTCCAGGGGGGCGACCCACCCGGACGGGGCGGCAGGGTCAGGCCGCGCGGGGCCTTGCGCCCGCGGCCGGCCATGATCGTTCGGATCGGCACGGGTTTCGGATTGACGCGCCCGCCGCGAGGACTCTCGCCCCGGCACGCCTTCCCCCGGGTCCGCCCTTTTCCGCGCCGGATCCCACTCTTTCGGGTGGGGCCGTGCGACCCACCGCGCCGACAAAATGGCTCGGCGCACGGTGTGGTCTTCACGAACGCGCGGCATGCACGGTACTCTGGCTCCGGAACGAGCCAGGCAACGGAGATCGGGAGGCGGCATTGACGCAGGCGACCATGGCACACGGCGCTGCGCAGGGCGCGCGGGCGGACGGCACCTTCTATGTCGAGGGTCCCGTCCGTCTGTTCGTCCTGGCGTCCGTATTCTGGGGCATCATCGGATTCACGGTGGGCGACGTCATCGCCTGGCAGTTGGCCTTCCCGGCGCTGAACCTGGATCTTCCGTGGACCACATTCGGCCGTCTGCGCCCGCTGCACACCTCGGCGGTGATCTTCGCGTTCGGCGGCAACGTGCTGTTCGCCACCTCGCTGTACGTGGTGCAGCGGACCTGCCGGGCGCGGCTCTACGGCGGCGACGGGCTCGGCTACATCGTGTTCTGGGGCTACCAGATCTTCATCGTGATCGCCGCGCTGGGCTACGTGACCGGCGCCACCCAGGGCAAGGAGTACGCCGAGCCCGAGTGGTACGCCGACCTGTTCCTGACGGTGGTCTGGGTGCTGTACATGGCCGCCTTCATCGGCACCATCCTGAAGCGCCGCGAGCCGCACATCTACGTCGCCAACTGGTTCTTCCTGGCGTTCATGGTGACCATCGCGCTGCTGCACCTGGGCAACAACATGGCGGTGCCGGTGGCGCTGATGGGCGGCGACTCGTGGACCAAGTCCTACGGGCTGCTCTCGGGCGTGCAGGACGCGATGACCCAGTGGTGGTACGGGCACAACGCGGTCGGCTTCTTCCTGACGGCCGGCTTCCTGGCCATCATGTACTACTTCGTGCCCAAGCAGGCAAACCGGCCGGTCTACTCCTACCGGCTGTCGATCGTGCACTTCTGGGCGCTGATCTTCCTCTACATCTGGGCCGGTCCGCACCACCTGCATTACACCGCGCTGCCCGATTGGGCGCAGACGCTGGGCATGGTGTTCTCGGTCATGCTCTGGATGCCCTCGTGGGGCGGCATGATCAACGGCCTGATGACGCTCTCGGGGGCGTGGGACAAGCTGCGCACCGACCCGGTGCTCCGCTTCCTGGTGGTCTCGGTGGGCTTCTACGGCATGTCCACCTTCGAGGGCCCGATGATGTCCCTGAAGGCGGTCAACTCGCTGTCGCACTACACCGACTGGACCGTGGGCCACGTGCATTCGGGCGCTTTGGGCTGGGTCGCCTTCATCTCGTTCGGCGCGCTGTACTTCATGGTTCCGGCCCTGTGGAAGCGCAAGTCGCTGTACTCGCTGAAGCTGGTGTCGCTGCACTTCTGGATCGCGACCCTGGGCATCGTGCTGTACATCACCGCGATGTGGGTCTCGGGCATCATGCAGGGCCTGATGTGGCGGGCGTACGACGACCTGGGCTTCCTGCAGTACTCGTTCATCGAGTCCGTCGAGGCCATGCACCCCTACTACATCATCCGCGCCACCGGCGGCGTGCTGTTCATCATCGGGGCGCTCATCATGGCCTACAACTTCTACCGCACCATCAAGGGTGACGTGGCCGAGGGCGCGCAGGACAGCGTGCCGGCGACCGGCGCCGCCGTCGGCGCGCAGGGCTAGGGGAGGACGGATCGGTGAGCCTCATCAAGCATCACAAACTGCTCGAAACCAACGTCTTCCTGCTGGTGCTCGGCATCTTCGTGACGGTCGCGGTCGGCGGTCTGGTGGAGATCGTGCCCCTGTTCTCGATCAAGTCCACGATCGAGAACGTGCAGGGGGTGCGGCCCTACACCCCGCTGGAGCTGGCGGGCCGCGACATCTATGTGCGCGAGGGCTGCTACAACTGCCACAGCCAGATGGTGCGGCCCTTCCGCGACGAGATCGAGCGCTACGGGCACTACTCGCTGGCGGCCGAAAGCAAGTTCGACCACCCGTTCCAGTGGGGCTCGAAGCGCACTGGGCCCGATCTGGCGCGGGTCGGCGGCAAGTACTCCAATGAATGGCATGTGCGCCACCTGATCGACCCGCGCTCCGTGGTGCCGGAATCGATCATGCCGGGCTATCCCCATCTGGCCGCGCGGCCGCTGGACTACGCCACCATCGACGCGCACATGAAGACGCTGGATCTGGTCGGCCGGGGCGAGACCTACACCCCGATCGACGGCGCCATCGAAAACGCCGTCGCCGACCTGGAGGCCCAGGCCACCCCGGATGCCGACACCGAAGCCCTGGTGGCCCGCTACTCGGACTTCGCCTACGGCCCCGACCGGGCCGAGGATCAGGTCACGACCATGGCGCTGGGCGACCTGGACGGAAATCCCGACGTCATCACGGAGATGGACGCGATGGTGGCCTATCTGCAGGTCCTGGGCACGATGGTGGACTTCACCGACGTGGACGAGACCCGCAAGGCAGACTGGATTCGCTAGGGGCGCCCGCCCCGTCTGGAGGTACCGATGGACTCCCTGGACCAGCTTTCGGACTTTCTCCGGCAGTTCTGGGGCCTGTGGTTGATGCTGCTGTTTCTCGGCATCGTCTGGTGGGCCTACCGGCCCAAGAACAAGGATCGGTTCAAGGACGACGCCATGATCCCGCTTCGGGATGACGAGACGGTGGAGGAGAATGACAATGGCCGATCATCCTGAACGCGACGAGATCACCGGACGCTACACCACCGGCCACGAGTGGGACGGCATCAAGGAACTCAACACCCCGCTGCCCAAATGGTGGGTCTGGGTGTTCTACATCACGATCGGGTGGTCGGTGCTGTACACCATCGCCTATCCGTCCTGGCCGGCCATGGCCGGGTTCTTCAACGGGGCGCTGGGCTGGAACGCCCGCTCCGCGCTGGAAGAGAACCTCGCAGAGGCCCGCGAGTCCCGCTCGGAGTGGCTGACCCAGATCGCGGCCAAGGAGGTGCCGGCCATCCTGGAGGACAACACCCTGCGCAGCTACGCCATGCGCGGCGGCGAGGTGCTGTTCAAGGAAAACTGCGCGCCCTGCCACCAGACCGGCGGGGCCGGGGCTCACGGCTATCCCACCCTGGCGGATGACGAGTGGATCTGGGGCGGCACGCCCGACGCCATCCTGACCACCATCCGCTACGGCATTCGCGACCAGGACAACGACGACACCCGGGTCAACTACATGCCGGCCTTCGGCGACGACTGGTTCACGGACGAGGAGATCGAGGCCGTCGCCGGCTACGTCTACGCCCTGTCGCATGGCGAGGCGCCGGCGGAAGGTCCGGGCCAGACGCTGTTCTCGCAGCAGTGCGTGGCGTGTCATGGGCCGGATGGCGGCGGCGTGCCGATGCTGGGCGGCCCGCCTCTGAACAACCGCATCTTCCTGTACGGTGGCGAACAGGACGACATCGCGGCCCAGGTGCGCAACCCGACGCACGGCGTCATGCCGCCGTGGGAGAACCGCCTGTCCGACGAGGAGATCAAGCAGCTTGCGGTCTACGTCCACTCGCTGGGCGGTGGCGAGTAGGGACCTCATCCCGTCGACCCCGACGACCCGGGGGGCAGGCCTGGCCTGCCCCCCGATCGCGTCAAGGGACAGGGCTCGGAATCCAGATGACAGGGGTGTCATGGTTCGTGCCCCATCACGAGATTCCTCGCGCCCTTAGGGCGCTCAGGATGACACTGTCTATTAAAAGTGTGTCATCCTGAAGGAGTGAAGCGACCGAAGGTCCTCGTGAGGCGGGTTTGACCCCATCAGTGTCACAGCACGGTCATCCGGGTTCGGAGCCCTGCGTCAAGGGACCGCTACTTGATGATGCCCTTGTAGTTGCCGTAGTTGTAGGTGGCGGCCACGATCAGCCCCCCACCCTTGCCGAAGCCGAAGCCCCAGCCGACCCATTGGCCGACCTTCGGCCACTGGCCTTCCCAAAAAAACGAGACCTGACCATAGACTCCGGGCCCGCCGCCGACGGTGATCTCGTAGCAGTTGCCCCCGAGCACCGTGGGTGGGCGCCAGTAGCAGGCGAAATCCACCCCGCCGCCAATCCCGGCCCCGGCAACGGCGCCACCGCCGACAGAGTAGAACACCCCGAAGTAGGGCGAGACGCTGGCGCCGAAGAACCCGGCCGCCGCCTGCGCCCCGATTCCGATCCCGCCCGATCCGCCCAGGCCCAGCGTGAAGGTATGGCCCTGGGACATCGGCACCATGGGCGCCAGATATTGCGGCGGGTTCACCACGGTCACCTTGGCCGGCCCGCCGGTCTGAGCGTAGGCCAGCACGGCCTTTTCGTATTCCTTGGCGCCCGGCCTGTTGACGTACGCCTCGATGGCCTTTGTGGTCATGAACCCCGGCTTGTCGAGCCGGGCCGGCGGCATCGGCCGCGCGCCCACAATCTGCCCATTGGCCAGACGCGACAGGTCCAGCCGCACCTCGAAAACATCCTGCCCCATACGGACCCCCCCCGTTCATGGACCGCCGGTCTTCCCGCGCGGCCCGCTGCCCACCGATCCCGGCCCCCGCCAGCATCGCCCCGACATGGGCACGCGGGTGCCCATGAAACCGGCCGACGGAAAGGTTCATCCTTTGCGTCGGCCGGCCGGCCCGACTGGGCCGGCGCCGCGAAGCGGCGGAGGCGATGAAGCGGACGCGTCCGGTTCATCGCCGATCAGAATGACGCCAGGATATCTACAGGCGCCGCATTGATCGCCCCGATAGATGTTGCGGTCTCATCTCTTATGGGTGCGGCGGGCCGCCGATGCGCAAACGGCGCGGGCGCTGGCCCCTCCGACCAAGCCTCCCGGTGGAAATCCACGCCCGGGCGCGTCATGATCCGCGCCCGCGTCCGCTCCCTCTGACCCGGCCCGCCGTGTGACCCTCGTCCGCCTCGCCACCTGGAACGTCAATTCGGTTCGCCGCCGTCTGCCCCAGCTCTTGCGCCTGCTGGAGGAGACGGCGCCCGACGTGCTGTGCCTGCAGGAGATCAAGGTTCGCGACGCCCTGTTCCCGGCCGAGGAAATCGCGGCCATGGGCTATCCCCATCAGGCGGTCTATGGGCGGCCCGGATACAACGGCGTCGCCATCCTGTCGCGGCACCCGTTGGACGGCATCCGCCGCCAGGACGTCCGGGGCCAGCCGGACGCCCGGCTGATCCTGGCCCAGGTACCGGCGCTGGATCTGGACATCCACTGCCTGTACGTGCCGGCGGGCGGCGACGTGCCGGACCCCGAGGCCAACCCGCGCTTCGCCGACAAGCTGGCGTTCCTGGACGATCTGGCGGAGTGGTACGCGGGCTGGTTCGGCCGTCTGGACCGCATCGTGCTGTGCGGCGACTTCAATGTGGCCCCGCTGGAGCGCGACGTCTGGGACCACAAGCGGCTGTCCCGCGTGGTGACCCATACTCCGGTGGAGATCGAGCGGCTGGGCCGGCTGCGCTCCAGCCTGTTGTGGGTGGATGCGGTGCGCGCCCAGGTGCCCGACGATCAGCCGGTGTTCACGTGGTGGAGCTACCGCGCCGGCGACTGGCGCGCGGCCAACAAGGGCCGCCGCCTGGATCACGTGTGGGTGACGCCGCCGCTCGGCCCGGCGCTGGCGGGATGGGAGGTGCTGCACGAGGCCCGGGACTGGCTGCCGCCCTCGGACCATGCGCCCCTGATGGTCACGCTCGACCTGTCGCGGGCGGGGGCGTGAGATCGGCCGACGGAAAGGTTCATCCTTTTCGTCGGCCGACCGGCCCGACTGGGCCGGCGCCCTCGGCGCCGCACCGCGGCGCCGTTCTACAGATGGCCGCACTTGGGCGGCCGGGGCGGCGGAGCCGCGCGCCCCAAGGGGGCGCTGCGGCGATAAAAATAAAGACTCATCCTGACAGGTCGCCGGGGCGACCCCGCGTCGCAGGAGTGATCCTCATCATCGCGGGGTATGAGACCGGCCGGGTTCAGTCCTCCCGCGTCGTGTCGGCATCCCTCAGCGCGTCGGCCATGGCGTCGGGGTCGGCGGGCTCGTGCCCGGGCACCACGTAGCCGCCCCCCAGCCAGCGCGACAGATCCACGTCGGCGCAGCGCTTGGAGCAGAACGGCCGGTAGCGCGCCGTCGTCGCCTTGCCGCAGACGGGGCAGGCCGCCGCCGTCAGGCGGGCCGCAACCGTCTTGGCGGACGCGCCCGCATCGTCGGAGTCGTTCGAGGGCATGGCCGCCATCCTTCGCACCGTGAGAGGAACTCCTCCCCTTCCCCTAGGCAACACGGGGGACGGGATCAACCCCCCATGACCTCCCGCGCCCGGAAACAGGCGGCGGATCGGCCCGGCCCCACCGGCTCCAGGGTGGGCACGGCGCGGGCGCAATGGTCCACCGCCCACGGGCAGCGCGCCCGGTAGACGCAGCCATCGCCCGGGCGGACATCCTCGGGCGGTGGCGGCGCGCCGGCATGGCGCGCGCGGGCGCGGCCCTCCCACGCCGCCTCGATCCGGGGCACGGCCGCCCGCAGCGCCGCCGTGTGCGGGTGCGCGGGGCGGCTGAGCACCGCCTCGGTCGGGCCGGTCTCGACCGCATGGCCGTGGACCATGACCAGCACCCGCTCGGTGACGTGGCGCACAACGTCCAGGTCGTGGCTCACGAACAGCAGCGCCAGACCCCGCCGCGCCCGCAGATCCAGGAACAGGTTGAGGACCTGCGCCTGCACCGAGACATCCAGCGCCGAGACCGGCTCGTCCGCCACCACGAGATCCGGATCGGTGACCAGCGCCCGGGCGATGGCGATGCGCTGGCGCTGCCCGCCGGAGACCTGGTGCGGGTAGAGGTCCAGGGCCTCCGCCCCCAGGCCCACCGCCGCCAGCGCCTCGGCCACGCGGGCGCGGCGGTCGGCGCGCGGTACATCGGGCGCCAGTCCCGCCAGCGGCTCGGCCACGATGCGGGCCACGGTCCAGCGCGGGTCCAGCGAGCCCATGGGGTCCTGGAACACCATCTGCACGCGCCGCCGCAGCCGCCGCAGCGCCATCCTGGGCAGGGTGTTGGGGTCATGGCCGGCGATGTGCACCCGGCCGGCGTCGGGCGGTTCCAGGGCGGTGACGAGGCGCGACAGGGTGGACTTGCCGCAGCCGCTCTCACCCACGATGCCCAGGCTCTCCCCGCGCGCGAGGTCCAGCGAGACCCCCGCGACCGCCCGCACCGTGCCCGCCGGGGCCAGCGGGTGGCGTCGGGGCAAGGGATAGGCGCGCACCACGTCCCGCACCGCCAGCAGGGCCGGTTCCGTCATGCCGGCGGCTCCACCGGGTGGTGACAGGCGGCCCGATGGCGGCCGCCGGGCTCGCCCGCCAGAACGGGGCGCGTCCGGCAGACCGCATCGGCCCGCGCGCAGCGGTCGGCGAAGGCGCAGCCGGGCGGCCGCGCCCCCGGCGGCGGCACCACGCCCGGGATGGCGGCGAGCGGCTGGCCCGGCCGGCCCCGGTCGTGCTGCGGCCGGGCCGCCATCAGCCCGGCGGTGTAGGGGTGGCGAGGCGCGGCCAGCACGCGGGCGGTCGGCCCCGTCTCCACGATGCGACCGGCGTACATCACGGCCATGTCGCGGGCGGTTTCGGCGACCACGCCCAGATCGTGGGAGATCATCAGCAGCGCCAGCCCCTCGTCGGTCACCAGATCCAGGATCAGGTCCAGGATCCGCGCCTGCGTGGCCACGTCCAGCGCCGTGGTGGGCTCGTCGGCGATCAACAGCGCCGGTCCACAGGCGACCGCGATGGCGATCACGGCGCGCTGGCGCTGGCCGCCGGACAGGGCGTGCGGATAGCTGTCGGGCGACACCCGCGCCGGGTCCAGGCCCACGCGGTCCAGCACCGCGCGGGCGTGCTCCCGCGCCGCCCGCCGCGACAGGCCCAGGTGATGGCGCGGCCCCTCGGCCACCTGATCGCCGATGGTGCGCACCGGGTTGAGCGCCGTCATCGGCTCCTGGAACACCATCGCCATGCGCCGCCCGCGCAGGGCGCACAGCCGGCGCTCGGACGCGGTCAAGAGGTCCTCGCCGTCCAGCAGGACGGAACCGCCCGCCCGCAGGCCGGCCGGCAGCAGCGCCATGACGGCGAGCGCGGTCAGCGACTTGCCGCAGCCGCTCTCGCCCACCAGACCGAGCGCGCCGCCCCGGTCCAGGGTCAGCGAGACGCCGTCCAGCAGCGGCGCAGGCGGCGCGCCGGGGGCCGCGCCGGGGCGGGTCACGGTCAGGTCCCGGATGTCCAGCAGCGCCATGGCTCAGCCCCCCTCCCGACGGGTTTCCAGGCCGGTTTCAAGACGGGGATCCAGGCGGTCTCGCAGGCCGTCGCCCAGCAGGTTCAGCCCCAGGACCGTGAGCACGATCGCCAGCCCGGGCAGCACGGCAAGGCGCGGCTCAAGGAACAGAAAGGTCTGGGCCTCGTTCAGCATGCGGCCCCAGCTCACCTCGGGCGGCTGGCTGCCCAGGCCGAGATAGCTCAGCCCGGCCTCGGCCAGGATGGCGAGCGCGAACTGAATGGTCGCCTGCACGATCAGGGTGCCGGCGATGTTGGGCAGGATGTGATCCAGCGAAATGCGGGTGCGGCCGCGCCCGGCCAGTCGCGCGGCCTGGATGAAGGGCCGCTTCCACAGCGGCAGGGCCGCGCCGCGCGCCACCCGGGCGAACACCGGGATGTTGAACAGGCCGATGGCCAGGATGGCGTTGATCGCGCCCGGCCCCAGCAGCGCGGTGATGAGCACGGCCGTCAGCAGGGCGGGAAAGGCGAAGGCGAGGTCGTTGAAGCGCATCACCGCCTCGTCGATCCAGCCCCGGCGCGCGGCGGCCAGCAGGCCCAGCGGCACGCCGAGACCGACTCCCAGCCCCACCGCCACCACGGACACCGCGATGGACACGCGCGCGCCGACCATCAATTGCGACAGCGTGTCGCGGCCGAAGTGGTCCGTGCCCAGGGGATGGGCCGCGCCGGGGCCGCTCAGCTTGTTGGCGACATCCATCACCGTCGGGTCGTGCGGCGTCCAGACCAGCGAGACCAGCGCGGTCAGGATGACCACGGCCGCGATGGCGGCGCCGATCCAGCCGGCGGCGCTGAGGCGGCGGGGGCTAGCCATGCCGGCCGCTCCCGGCCCCGGCGCCGTGGCGCAGGCGCGGGTCCAGCAGGGCATAGGACAGGTCCACCAGGAAGTTGACCACCCCCACCGTGGCCGCCAGCAGCACCACCACGTCCCGCACCACCACAAGGTCGCGCTGGCTGATGGCCTGGAACACCAGCCGTCCCACGCCCGGCAGGTTGAACACGTTCTCGATGATGATGGTCCCGGCCAGCAGGAACGAGAACTGAAGCCCCATGATGGTGACCACCGGGATCATGGCGTTGCGCAGGCCGTGGCGCCACAGGGCCTCGCCCCGGCTCAGGCCCTTGGCGCGGGCGGTGCGCATGTAGTCCTCGCCCAGCACCTCCAGCACGGCCGAGCGCGTGACCCGGGTCAGGATGGCCGCCTGCGGCAGGGCGAGCGCGACCGCCGGCATCAGCAGCGCGGCGAGGCCCGCGCCCAACCCCGCGTCCCAGCCCGGAAAGCCGCCCGCCGGCAGCCAGCGCAGCGAGACGGCGAACAGCAGCACCAGCAGGATGCCGAGCCAGAAGTTGGGCACCGCGATGCCGATCTGGCTGGCGCCCATGATGGCGGTATCCGTGATCCGGCCGCGCCGGGCGGCGGCCAGCACACCCAGCGGCAGGGCCAGCGCCACCGCCAGCGTCAGGGAGAGCAGGGCGAGCGGGCCACTCACCGCCAGCCGGGGCAGCAAGAGTTCGCTGACCGGCACGTCATAGGTCAGGCTGTCGGCGAACCGTCCGCGCAGCAGGTCCCCGATCCAGGTCAGGTAGCGCCACAGGGCGGGCTGGTCCAGGCCCATGCTCTCGCGCAGGGCGGCGAGGGTGTCCTCGCGCGCGTTCACCCCCAGGATCAACAGCGCGGGGTCGCCCGGCAACACCTCCAGCACGCCGAACACCAGCAGCGAGGCGGCGAGCAGGGTGAGCGCCAGGGCGAGGGCGCGTTTGACGAGGAACCAGGCCATGGGGTGCCTCTGGGCGGACGGGCCGGGCCCGCCGCCCTAGTCGGTCCAGCGCACGCCGGTCAGGTCGTTGGCCTGCACCGGGCTGTCGTGCCACAGGCCCTCAAGCCGCGCATCCCAGACCCCCTGCTTGGGCAACTGGAACAGGAAGCCGTTGGCCGCGTCCTCGGCCAGGATCGTCTGGGCCTTGCGATACAGCGCGGCGCGGGCATCGGGATCGACCGTGGTTTCCAGGGTCTCGATGACGGCGTCGAAGTCCGGATTGTCGTACCCGAAGTAGTAGTCGTCGCGGGCATAGATGTCGATGTCGAGCGGCTCGGTATGGGCGACGATGCTCAGGTTGAAGTCGTGCCCCCGAAACACCTGCTCCAGCCACTGCGCCCACTCGACCGGAATGATCTCCACATCGATGCCGACGGCCTTCAACTGGGCCGCGATCATCTCGCCGCCGCGCCGGGCGTAGGAGGGCGGCGGCAGGTGCAGGGTCAGCGACAGGTCGCCCGGGCCGAGGCCGGCCTCGGCCAGCAGGGCCTTCGCCGCGTCGGGATCATGCGGATACATCCCCGTCAGGTCCACATGGGCCGGGTGGTGGGGCGCGAAGTGGCTACCGATGGGGGTGCCGTTGCCGAACATGGCGCCGTCGATCAGGGCCGGCCGGTCGATGGCGTGGCTGATGGCGCGGCGCACCCGCACATCGTCCAGGGGCGGCCGGCGGTGGTTCATGGCCAGGATGGTCTCGCCCTCGGTGCTGCCGATGACCACGCTGAAGCGCGGGTCGGACTCCAGCGTCACCAGACCTTCGGGGGCCGGGAAGTTGGCGTAGGCGTCCGGGTTGCCGGACAGGATGCCGGCGAGCGAGGCCTGCGGGTCCGGCATGAAGCGGAAGGTGGCGCGGGCCAGCGCCGGGGCCTCGCCCCAATAGGTGTCGGACCGGGCCAGCTCGACGCGGTCGCCCTGCACCCACGCACCGAAGCGGAAGGGGCCGGTGCCGATGGGGTTGACCGTGTTGGTGCCCGCACTTTCGGGGGCCACCATGACGGCGTCGCCCCAGCCCAGGTTGAACAGGAACCGGCCCTGCGGATGGGACAGGCGCACGATCAGGGTGTGGTCGTCCCTGGCCTCGACGGCGGCGATGGCCTCGAACAGGCCCTTCTGGGCGTTCACGCTGTCCTCGGCGCGGGCGCGGTCCAGGCTGAACACGGCGTCCGCGGCGGTGAACGCGGTGCCGTCATGGAACGTCACACCCTGGCGCAGATGGAAGGTGTAGGTCAGGCCGTCGTCGCTGACCGTCCAGCGCTCGGCCAGGGCGGGACGCACGGCGCCGTCCGGGCCGATGCGGGTCAGGCCCTCGAACACGTTGGCGTAGACCACCTCGTCGATGGCCCCGGCGGCCCCGGCGGTCGGGTCCAGGTGCGGCGGCTCCAGCACCATGCCCATGACCAGCGCATCCGGCGGCGCGGCGCGGGCCGGGGTCGGGGCGGACTGGGCGGCGACCAGCGCCAGGGCGCCAAGGACGGCGGCGGTCAGGGCGGCACCGGCGCGGGCCGGGCGACGGACAGGTGACAGCGGCATGCGGGAGTCCCCCCCGGAACGGTGAGCGGGCCGGATGGCCCGGGGCCGAAGTGCGGGGGACTTTAGGGATCGGACCCGCCTACGGCAAGCCAAAGCGGGTCTTGTACCCTGGGCAGGAGTCCAGGGCGGCGGCCTCGTACACCCCCCGCGCCACGGCGCGGGCCACGCAGTCCGCCGCCGCCATGCCGCACCGGGCGAGCGTCCGCAGGGGATCGTCACCCAGCGGCACCCGCCCGGTGGCGAGCGCGAACACGGTGTCGCCGTCCAGCGGGGAATGCACCGGGCGCAGCGCGCGGGCGAGGCCGTCCTGGGCCATGATGGCGACCCGCCCGGCCTGGGCCTTGGTCAGGGCGAGGTCGGTGGCGACCACCACCAGCGTCGTATTGGCCCGCTCGGGCAGGGTGAAGGCGAAATCCGTGGGGCCGGGGGTCGGATCGTCCGGGGCGGGGCGGGCGCGCGGGCCCAGTTCGCCGTCCACCGCCCACGGCCAGGCCCAGAACGCCGGGCTCTCGCCGATGGTCGCCCGGCCCATGCTGTTGACGGCGGCGAGCGCACCCACCGTGGCCGGGGCGCCCGCCGCGCCGGCCTCGGGCAGCACCAGGGACGCGCTCCCCAGGCCGCCCTTCAGGTCGCCGGCCGTCGCTCCGTAACCCGCGCCGGCATTGCCGAGGGCGACGGTCTCCCCGGCGGCCTCGCAGGCGGCGCGGCCCAGGTCGGCATAGGGCGGGCGGTCGCCCCAGGCCTTGTCGCCGCCATTGAGCAGATCGAACAGGATCGCCGACGGCACGATCGGCACCACCGCCTCGCCCACGCGGAAGCCGATGCCGCGCGCCGCCAGCCAGCGGGTCACGCCGCCGGCCGCCTCCAGTCCGAAGGCCGAGCCGCCGGACAGCACCAGGGCGTGGACGGCCTCGACCGTGTTGACCGGGTCCAGCAGGTCGGTCTCGCGCGTGCCCGGCCCGCCGCCCCGCTGGTCCACCGCCGCCACCGCCGGGGCATCGGGCAGGATGACGGTGACGCCGGTGCGCGCGCACGGGTCGTGGGCCTGCCCCACGCGAAGGCCCGGCACGTCGGTCAGCAGGTTGCGGGCGCCGGGGCGGAGCGGGGTGGACATCAGCGAGATCTCCCGAGTGACAGAAACGGCGTGGCGGGGTCGCCGGATAAACCTTTTGGTGCTCGTGTTGGGGTGGGTGTATACTTGGCAGTGCGCGTTCCATTATGGTGAAGCGCCGACCGGAGTGGGGTCGACCCAAGAAAAAAAAGAGGCTCAAACCGAGATATTCCCTCAAGGCGGGCACGGATACCGCCGAGGACACCGTCTGGCCCGGGCCGCCCCATCACGGGCGGTTGGGCCTGGATCCGGGATCCCCGGCCGGACGGGAGGACAGCTCCGTGCGAAACGAGGATCAAATTGACACGCGCGATGGTTCCACGGAACCCGTGATCCGGGCAGACGGGCCCGCCGGCTTCTCCGACACCCTGACCCAGGCCGCCACCGTGCTGCGAACCGGCGCCCTTGGCCGCGCCATCCGTCCCGCCGACCGAAAACGTCTGCAGCGGGTTGCAGCCTTTCTTGATTCGCTTGCAGTACAATGACATACAACCCCGGCGACACGGGGCGTGCCGGGCCGAGCAGGCGGGGCGGACCCCTGCGGATCGGGTGTTTCCCGTGTCCCGTGATCCGGCGCCCGGTGTGTTGGCATGGCGTGTGCTATGAATACTATCGCCAGACGGCGCTTGCGTCGAATGGCCGCGCGAGCGGTGGGGGTTCCTGGACGGTGCGCCGCGTCCCGCCGGGATGGCGCGTCCGTGGAACAGGACCGATCGGTCCGGATCTCCGCCCGAATACACAGTGGATGACGTTCCGATACATGCGTAAAGAGGAGGTGCTGACGCAACACACCGAATCCAAGAACCGAGGGGTTGTATTTGGCTACGAACCAAATCGCCCTCAAATCGTGCAGGTTGGCAACTGTTTTAATCTGTGCGAAGTTTCACCTTGCGACCGAGGGTCGCATTGGTCTTTAAATGGTGCACAGGTCATAAGGTCGCGCTCATCGCGACCCGGGACCTGACACATTTGTACAGGGGACATCCATACCATGATGGCTTCAGAAGAGGTACGCGACGGTCGCCGTCGGCGGGCCGCATCGATTGATGGTCCCGACCCGATCGATATTCACGTTGGCCAGCGTATGCGTTTGCGCCGGACCATGCTTGGCAAGAGCCAGGACCAGATGGCCCGTGCTCTTGGCGTCAGCTTCCAGCAGGTTCAGAAATACGAACGCGGGACGAACCGCATCAGCGCGAGCCGTCTGTTCGACGTGTCGCGGTTCCTGAACGTGCCGGTGAGCTATTTCTTCGAGGACCTGACCCGCGACGCCGTCGCCGCGCGCGACGAAGAGGTCAAGGTTCAGTTCGCGGGGGCGGACGACGTCGATCTGGGTGACGACGACGATCCGATGAAGCGGACGGAATCGCTGGAACTGGTCCAGACCTACTGGCGCCTGCCCAGCGACGTGGTGCGCGGTCGCGTTCTTGAGATGCTCAAGAGCCTGGTGCGCAGCACGCCGGAATAGGCGTCGGTCAGATCACCGCCGCATCTTCGGAGCGGCGGTTCCGGACCCCGACCTGCATGGCCGGCGGCCCGCGATCCTGTACGGTCGCGGGCCGCGGTCGTTTCGTGCCAGGCATGGCACGAACCTTGGAGGTGCTGCCGGCCGGTCCCCGCCCATCCGTGACGCCCCTTTCTCATGGGCGCCCGGCGCAGCAACACCGCCCTACCCCTGCCGCACGCGCGCCAGGAACCGTTCCACCTCGCGCGCCAGGATGTCGGCGTTTTCCGCAAGGTTGCCCGCGGCGTCCCGCACGTCCGCCGAGGCCCGCCCGGCATCGCCCGCCGCCTGACTGACGCCCTGGATGTTCGCGGTCACCTCGCGCGCGGCGTCGGAGGTCTGCTCGACGTTGTGGGCGATCTCGCGCGTGGCCGCCGACTGCTCCTCCACCGCCGAGGCGATGGACTGGCTGATCTCGGCGACCTGGGCCACCACGTCGCCGATGCCCTGCACGGCCTGGACCGCGGACTGCGTCTCAGTTTGCACGCCGCGGATGCGCGCGGCGATGTCGCCGGTCGCCTGGGCCGTCTGGGTGGCCAGGGTCTTGACCTCGTTGGCCACCACCGCGAACCCCTTGCCGGCATCCCCCGCCCGGGCCGCCTCGATGGTGGCGTTCAGCGCAAGCAGATTGGTCTGATCGGCGATGTCCGTAATCAGCTTGACCACCTCGTCGATCTTGTCCGCCGCCGCGCTCAGCCCTTCGATCTGCCGGTTGGTCTGGGTCACCTTGTCGGTGGCGTCCATCGCGATCGCGCTGGCCTGGGTCACCTGACGGCTGATCTCCTGGATCGACGCCGACAGTTCCTCCGTCGCCGCGCTGACGGTCTGGATGCCGGAGCTGGCCTCCTCGGCCGAGGCCGCCACGGTGGTGGCCTGGTTGCCCGTCTCCTCGGCGATCGAGGCCATGCTGCCCGCCGTCGCCTGCATCTCCGTCGCGGCGCTGGACACCGTTTTGACCACGTGGCCGACGGCGCCCTGGAAATCGTCGGCCATCTGGAGCACCACGCGGCGGCGCTCCTCCTCGGCGCGCTGTTCCTTCTCGGCCTGCTCGGCCCGCAGGCGCTCCACCTCCAGCGCGTTGTCCTTGAAGACCTGGACGGCCGTGGCCATCGCGCCCAGTTCATCCCGCCGCTCGGTGTCCGGGACCGTCACGTCCAGGCGACCCCCGGCAAGAGTCGCCATGGTGCTGGTGAGGTGCTTGAGCGGTCCGGTGATGCCGCGAATCACGAAGAACGCCGCCAGAACGGCCACGACCAGCGCAATGGACGCGACCCCCACGAGTTTCAGGCCGTTCCGGATGGCGGTCGCGTCCACGTCGCTGACGTAGACCCCGGTGGCGATGAACCACCGCCAGGGGTCGAACGGGGTCGCCCAGGACACCTTCGGTTCCGGTGTCGTCTGGCCGGCGCGGGGGAAGCGGTAAGAGACCGACCCGCCGCCGGCCTGTGCGGCCGCGATCATGTCCGCGACCATGCGCTTGCCGTCCGAGTCCGTCAGGTCGAGTTTGCTGGTCCCCTCCCACTCCGGTCGCGGTGGCATGGCCATCGTGATGCCGGAATAGTCGTACACGAAGACATACTCGTTGCCGCCGGCATAACGGATGGCCCGAATGGCTTCCAGGGCCCGGGCCTGCGCGGTTTCAACATCCAGTTCGCCCTGCTCCGCCTTCTCATGGTAGTTGGCGATAATCGCGCGGGCGGATTCTGCAATGGACCGGACCTGAGCGGTGCGCTCCGCCATCAACTCCTGTCGGCTGAAGACGACGGCGAGCCCGATCGTCACCAGAAGACCAACAAAGGCGATGAGAGTAGGAAACCAGATCTTGATCGTGATTCGCGTGTTTTTCATGACTAGGACGCCCCCTTTGTCCCGCCCTGAGTGTTGACGCCGGGCAATGAAGCGTCAAAATTGAGCGGCGATGGATTTCTTCACGTGCGAAGTATATCGTTTCCAGGACAGAAAGGCATGACGCCTCTCACAAAACCGTCATATTCAAACGATGGCGCGCGGTTATCCTGATCGGCGATGCACCGGACGCATCCGGCTCCTCGCCTCCGCCGCTGGGCACAGCAAAAAGGGTGCCAAGCCATCGGCCGGGCACCCTTTGGAGCATCACGAATGAGAGAGGGGGGGGAGGGTCAGACCACCGGAACGCTGGCGTCCAGGGCGTAGCCGGCGGCGCGCACGGTGCGGATCAGGTCCACCTCGTCGGGCGCGTTCAGGGCCTTGCGCAGGCGGCGGATGTGCACATCCACGGTGCGGGGCTCGACATAGATGTCCGGGCCCCACACCGCGTTCAGCAGCGCCTCGCGCGAGAACACGCTGCCCGGGTTGTGCATCAGAAAGCGCAGCAGGCGGAATTCGGTCGGCCCCAGGTGGACATGCCGACCGGCGCGGGTCACCCGGTGCGCGCCCAGGTCCATGACCACGCCCTCGTATTCCAGCAGCCCCTTCGGCTGGGACGGCTGCACCCGGCGCAACTGCGCCTTGACGCGGGCCAGCAGTTCGGGGACCGAGAACGGCTTGGTGATATAGTCGTCCGCCCCGGTGTTCAGGCCGCGCACCTTGTCCGACTCCTCGCCGCGCGCGGTCAGCATGATGATGGGCACGGTGCGGTCATCGGCCTTGCGGCGCAACTGGCGGCAGACCTCGATGCCCGAAAGCTGGGGCAGCATCCAGTCCAGCAGCACCAGATCCGGTTCGCTCTCGGCGAAGACCGTCAGGGCCTCCTCGCCGTCGAGCGCCTCGCACACCCGGTAGCCTTCCTTTTCGAGGTTGTAGCGCAGCATGGTGACCAGCGCGGCCTCATCCTCGACGATCATCACCAGGGGCTTCATCGTCTCCATGGTCCCTCATGCCTCCAGCGGCTCAAACCTGTGGGTCCGGCAGGCTGCCGGGATCGGGCAGGAAGTCCTCGCCCCGGGGCCGGGTCTCGCGCAGAGGCCGGCCCAGCACCAGGTAATGCACCATCTCGGCAATGTTGGTGGCGTGGTCGCCGATGCGTTCGATGTTCTTGGCGATGAACATCAGATGCGAGCAGGCCGTGATATTGCGCGGATCTTCCGACATGTAGCTGACCAGCTCGCGGAACAGGCTGGTGTGCAGCGCGTCCAGGTCCTCGTCGCGGTGCCAGACGGCCACGGCGCGGTCCACGTCCCGCTCCACATAGGCGTCCAGCACCTCCTTGACGATCTCCTGGGCCAGCCCGAGCATCCGGGGCAGCGCCGCGACCACGCGCACGGGCGGCGACTGGTTGACCACCATGGAGCGCTTGGCGACGTTGGCGGCGTAGTCGCCCACCCGCTCCAGGTCGCCGGCGATGCGCAGCGCGCCCACGATCTGGCGCAGGTCCTCGGCCACCGGCTGGCGCAGGGCCAGCAGGCGGATGGCGTGGTCCTGGATGTCCTGCTCCAGCACGTCCACGTCCACGTCGCGCGCGGCGACCTCGGCCGCCAGCACGCTGTCGCGCCGGATGAGGGCCTGCGCGGCCCCCGCAAGCTGGGCTTCAACCACGCCGCCGGTGCGCACGACCGTATTGGACAGTCGCTCAAGTTCCGCGTCGAAGGACCGAACGGTGTGATCGTTCGGCCCAGGCGCCACCGTCAATGCCATGATCCTGTCCCCTGCGGCCTGCAGAGCCGCTCTCCCTAGCCGAACCGGCCGGTGATGTAGCCCTGGGTCAGCCTGTGTTCCGGATTGGTGAAGATGGTTTCGGTATCGCCCATTTCGACCAGATTGCCCAGATGGAAGAAGGCCGTGCGTTGCGACACCCGCGCCGCCTGCTGCATGGAGTGCGTCACGATCACGATGGTGTAGTTGGCGCGCAGTTCGTCGATCAGCTCTTCGATCTTGGCGGTGGCGATGGGGTCGAGCGCCGAGCAGGGCTCGTCCATCAGGATCACCTCGGGGCTGACCGCGATCGCGCGGGCAATGCACAGGCGCTGCTGCTGGCCGCCGGACAGGCCGGTGCCCGGGGTGTCCAGGCGGTCCTTGACCTCGTTCAGCAGGCCGGCGCGCTCCAGGCTGGAGTGGACGATCTCCTCCAGCTCGCTCTTGTGCGAGACTAGGCCGTGAATGCGCGGGCCATAGGCCACGTTCTCGAAGATCGACTTGGGGAACGGGTTCGGCTTCTGGAACACCATGCCGACGCGGGCGCGAAGCTGCACCACGTCCACCTTGCGGTCATAGACGTCCTCGCCGTCCAGGCGGATGTCGCCGGTGACGCGGCAGATGTCGATGGTGTCGTTCATGCGGTTCAGGGCGCGCAGGAACGTGGACTTGCCGCAGCCCGACGGGCCGATGAACGCCGTCACCTCGTTGGCGGCGACATCCAGGCTGACGGACTTGATGGCCTGCTTCTCGCCGTAGAACACGCTGACGTCGCGGGCCGCGACCTTGATGTCCGACTCCAGGATGGGCTTGCCGACCGTGGTGTCCGGATAGCCGTGGTCCTGCTCGGAGTCTTTGGTCTGAACGTTCATGGCTGTCACCACTTTCTCTCGAAACGTTTGCGCAGCAGGACGGCCGCCGCGTTCATGAAGATGAGGAAGCCCAGCAGGCACATGATGGCCGCCGAGGTCCGTTCGGTGAACCCGCGTTCTGGACTGTCGGACCATAGATAGATCTGCACCGGCAGAACGGTCGAGGGGTCCATCGGCGATCCCGGGATGTCCACCACGAAGGCGACCATGCCGATCATCAGGAGCGGCGCGGTCTCGCCCAGGGCCTGGGCCATGCCGATGATGGTGCCGGTCAGCATGCCCGGCATGGCCAGCGGCAGCACGTGATGGAAGATGCACTGCAGCTTGGAGGCGCCGACGCCCAGCGCGGCTTCGCGGATCGACGGCGGCACCGACTTCAGGGCGGCGCGGCTGGCGATGATGATGGTGGGCAGGGTCATCAGCGTCAGCACCAGACCGCCGACCACCGGCGCCGAGCGCGGCATGCCGAAGAACTGCAGGAACACGGCCAGACCCAGCAGACCGAACACGATCGAGGGCACGGCGGCGAGGTTGTTGATGTTGACCTCGATGATGTCCGTCCAGCGGTTCTTGGGCGCGAACTCCTCCAGGTACACGGCGGCCGCCACCCCGATGGGGAACGACAGCGACAGCGTGACCAGCAGAGTGAAGAACGAGCCCACGGCCGCGCCCCAGATGCCGGCTAGCTCCGGCTGGCGGCTGTCGCCGTTGGTGAAGAACCAGCGATTGAACGAGGCGTCGATTTCACCCTGACGGACCAGTTGCTGCATGTAGTCGGCTTGGCCCTCCGAAATCAGCCGCTCACCCGGCGGCAGCGTCCAGGGGATGTCGGTGCTGCGCTCGCGGATGACACCCAGGTCCACCGCCGGATCGATGTTGCCCTTCAGCACCTGATCGAACTCGGTGGCCAGCGGCACCCGCACACTAACGCGCTGGCCCACAAGCTCCGGGTTGTCCAGCACCATGTCCCGGATCACGAAGTTGGCCCCGGAACTGACCAGGGCGCGCACATCGCGCCGCGCGCTCCGGCCGGTGGCCTCGGGAAACAGCGAGTACAGGGCGTCGTTGACGGCGGACTGGTAATCGGCCCTGGCCAGCACCTCCGGGTCCCGGTTGCCCTCGGGGTCGATGTCCTGCGGGAACAGGGTCACGTCCAGATGGACCGTATGCTGCACGAAGGCCGTGTAGCCGGTGCCGATGATGGTCGCGAACAGCGTGACCAGCATGGACAGGGCCAGGATGATGGCGATGATGCCGTAGGACTGGAACCGCTTCTCGGCGGCGTAGCGACGCGCCAGCGAGGCCTTCATGCGGTCCATCGCGGGGTTCGTCTGGGTGGGCGGCGCGGTCTGGTCGGTCATGGGGCTTCTCGCTTGCTCGGGCGCGGACTCGGTCGGATGCGGCACGGGACCGGCCCGTCAGTCGTACTGCTCGCGGTACTTGCGGACCACGTGCAGCGCGATGATGTTCAGGCACAGCGTCATGACGAACAGCATCAGGCCGAGGGCGAAGGCGGCCAGCGTCTTGGCGCTGTCGAACTCCTGGTCGCCGACCAGCAGGGTGACGATCTGCACCGTGACCGTGGTCACCGCCTCCAGCGGGTTGGCCGTCAGGTTCGACCCCAGGCCGGCGGCCATGACCACGATCATGGTCTCGCCGATGGCGCGGCTGACCGCCAGCAGCACGCCGCCGACGATGCCCGGCAGCGCGGCCGGCAGGATGACGCGGCGCACGGTCTCGGACTTGGTGGCGCCCAGGCCGTACGACCCCTCGCGCATGGACTGCGGCACGGCGGTGATGACGTCATCCGACAGCGAGCTGACGAACGGGATGATCATGATGCCCATGACCATGCCGGCGGCAAGCGCGCTTTCCGAGGACACGCTGAGGCCGATGCTCTCGCCCACGTCGCGGAAGAACGGCGCCACCGTCAGGGCGGCGAAGAAGCCGTAGACCACGGTCGGGATGCCGGCCAGGATCTCCAGCAGCGGCTTGACCACGGCGCGCACCTTGGAGTGCGCATACTCGGCCATGTAGATCGCCGACAGCAGCCCGATGGGCACCGCGACGCACATGGCGATGAACGAGATCAGCAGCGTGCCCGCGAACAGCGGCACGGCGCCGAACGCGCCGGTCGAGCCCACCTGGTCTTCACGGATGGCCGTCTGCGGGCTCCAGTGCAGGCCGAACAGGAATTCGGTGAACGGGATCTTGCTGAAGAAGCGCAGGGCCTCGAACAGCAGGGACAGCACGATGCCCAGTGTGGTCAGGATGGCCACGGTCGAGCACAGGATCATGAACAGGGTGACCGCCCATTCGACCCGGTTGCGCGCCCGCATGTCCGGAGCGATGCGGCGCCACGCCAGCCCCGCGCCCACGCCGGCGACCCCGACGCCGGCCGCGAACATCAGGATGTAGCTGATGTTCCGGTAGCCCGCATAGTAGTCCGCGACCTCCTGCATGAACGCGGCATGGCCCGCCGACGCGGTGCCGGCCGCCATGTTGCGGATCTCGGTCTGCAGCAGCGCGTACTGGTCGGCGCGCAGTTCGCTCAGATCGATGGTGGTGGCGTCCTGATCCAGGCTCAGCAGCAGCGCCAGCTTGGACTGGCGGATGGTGTCCATGTTGCCCGGATCGGCGATGTTCGCCTGGAAGTAGTCCAGGGCCGCGTTCATGGCCAGCATCGGTTCCAGCGGCAGCCACAGCACCACCAGAACCAGGGCCGGCACGGCGGCCCAGAGGGCGACGAAATGACCGTGGTAGTTGGGCAGGGAGTGCAGCGCCCGGGGATCGCCGCCGCTGCGGGCGATGGCCCGCTGGCGCCCCATGACGAAACCGATCAGCGCCAGAATGACAATTGCGCCGATCACAAGAAGGGTGTCCATGGAATGCGTCCCGTGTCCGTCTTGGCCCCGGCTCGTCCCGGGCTGTCCGCCTGCCGCCGGGCCTTGGTGCCCGGATGACTCTGAAGGGTCCGCCCCTCACGAGACCAGCGACCGGCGCGCAAGGCCGGTCGCTGGCTGTCGGGTCCGCCACGGCGCGCGCCATGGCGGCAGGGCGGAGGCTGAGCCCTTACATGTTGACGTTGTCAACCTTGTTCATGGCCGCATCGCGGTACTTCGCCCGCTCGGCGTCCGGCATCGGGATCAAGCCCTTGTCGGACAGGTAGCCTTCCGGACCCCAGGCGGCTTCCGAGGTGTACTCGGCGACGAACTCTTCCATGCCGGGGATCACGCCCATGTGCGCCGTCTTGATGTAGACGAACAGCGGGCGGGACACCGGGTAGGCGCCGGAGGCGATGTTGTCGAAGGTCGGGGCCTCGCCCGAGATGATGCTGCCGTGCAGCTTGTCCTGGTTCTGGTCCAGGAACGAGAAGCCGAAGATGCCCAGGGCCACCGGGTTGGCTTCCAGCTTCTGAACGATCAGGTTGTCGTTCTCGCCGGCCTCGACGAAGGCGCCGTCTTCACGCAGGGTGAAGGCGCGGGCCTTGAACTCGTCCTTGGACAGACCCTCGCAGGCCTCGAACGCCTCGCAGCCCGGCTCCATGACCAGCTCAAGGAAGGCGTCGCGCGTGCCGGAGGTCGGGGGCGGACCCAGCACCTCGATGTTCTCGTCCGGCAGGGACGAGTCGATGTCGGACCACTTCATGTTCGGGTTGGCGACCCACTCGCCGTCAACCGGCACGTCCTTGGCCAGCGCCAGGAAGATCTGCTCCTTGGACAGCTCGAAGGTCGGGGCCGACTTGGCGTTGGCCATCACGATGCCGTCGTAGCCGACCTTCATCTCGGTGATGGCGGTGACGCCGTTCTGGGCGCAGGTCTCGACCTCGGAGGCCTTGATGGCGCGCGAGGCGTTGGTGAAGTCCGGGTGCTCGACGCCGAGGCCGGCGCAGAACAGCTTCAGGCCGCCGCCGGAGCCCGTGGACTCGACCACCGGGGTCGGCATGCCGGTCTTCTTGCCGAAGGTCTCCGCCACGACGGTGGTGAACGGATACACGGTCGAGGAGCCGACGATGCGGATCTGGTCGCGGGCCTGGGCCACGCCGGCGAAGGCGACGGCCGCCACGGCGCCCAGCAGAATGCTCTTCTTGATCACGAGGACCTCCAAAGTCTGTGTGGGTGTGCCGGGCCGGGGGGCTCCCGACCCGTCCCTGGCGCCCGGCTCATCAGCCGCCGGGATGACAGGGTGGACACGCACCGCGCCCGGGTCTCTCCGGTGGGGCCACCGCCCCGGGTCGCGGATTTGGCGCGACCCTACTCAGGGACAGCGACTCCCTTGTGACAGCACGATGAAAGTTTGGTTACAGCCGCGGACGATTGGCGGAATGATCCGGACCGGCGACGACCGGCCCGCGCCGCCTATCCGACCCGCACCAGCGCATGGGACTTGCGCCCGGCGGACAGCTTGATCTCGCCGCCCTTCAGGTCGCCGTCCGTCACCATGCGCCCGATGTCCTCCACCGTGACATCGTTGATGCGCGCCCCGCCGCCCTTGATGAGGCGCTTCGCCTCGCCGTTGGACGCGGTCAGGCCGACGCGCGTGAACAGCGCCGGGGCCGAGACGCCGGCGGCCAGCTCATCGGCCGGCACGGTGACGCTGGGCAGGTCCTCGCCCACGCCGCCCTGCTCGAACACGGCGCGCGCGGTCTCCGCCGCCGCCAGCGCCGCCGCCTCGCCCCGAGCCAGCGTGCTCGCCTCGTGCGCCAGGACCTTCTTGGCCTCGTTGATCTCCGCCCCGCCCAGGGCTTCCAGGCGGGCGATCTCGTCCAGCGGCAGTTCGGTGAACAGGCGCAGGAAGCGGCCCACGTCGGCGTCCTCGGTGTTGCGCCAGAACTGCCAGAAGTCGTAGGCGGGCAACTGATCCTCGTTCAGCCACACGGCCCCCTGGGCGCTCTTGCCCATCTTGGCGCCCGAGGCCGTGGTGATGAGCGGCACGGTCAGGCCGTACAGCGACACCCCGTCGCAGCGCCGGCCCAGTTCGACGCCGTTGAGGATGTTGCCCCACTGGTCGGCGCCGCCCATCTGCAGCCGGATGCCGTCGCGCCGCGCCAGCTCCAGGAAGTCGTAGGCCTGGAGGATCATGTAGTTGAATTCCAGGAACGACATGTGCGTCTCGCGCTCCAGCCGCATGCGCACCGAGTCGAACGTGAGCATGCGATTGATCGAGAAATGCCGGCCGTAGTCGCGCAGGAACGGAATGTAGGCCAGCCCGTCCAGCCAGTCCGCGTTGTTGACCATGACAGCGTCGCCGGCGCCGTCGCCGAAGGTCAGGTACCGGGCGAACACGCCCTTGATGCCGGCCATGTTGGCGGCGATCTCGTCGTCGGTCAGCATCTTGCGGGCATCGTCGCGGCCGGTCGGATCGCCCACGCGGGTGGTGCCCCCGCCCATCAGCACGACCGGGCGGTGGCCGGTTTTCTGGAACCAGCGCAACAGCATGATGGACACCAGCGAGCCCACGTGCAGGCTGGGCGCGGTGCAGTCATAACCGATATAGGCCGACACGGTCTCCGCCTTCAGCAGCGCGTCCAGCTCTTCGGCGTGGGTGCAGGCATCCACGAAGCCCCGCTCGTGGATGATGCGCATGAAGTCGGAGGAAAAGGCGGTCATCGCGTCCGGTCTCGCTCTGGTGGTCGATTGGTGGGCCTTGCGGCGGGCGTGGTCGTTTAGCACACTCCATCTGTCCCGCAAAGCGAGGTGCTCCGCCATGATTCCGTTTCCGAAAGGACTGTCCCGAACCCCGCCCGTCCGTCAGGCGTGGGTTCCGCCCCATCATCGGGCCATGCGCGATCCCGCCGCCACGTGGCTGGTCGTCGGCTTGATGAGCGGCACCTCCATGGACGGCATCGACGCGGCCCTGATCGAGACCGACGGCGAGACCGTGGCCGGCTTCGGCCCGCACCTGACCGTGCCCTATGACGACGCCTTCCGCGACCGCCTGCGGGCCAACCTGGGCCGCACGTCGCTGAAGGACGAGGAGGGCCAGCGCCTGCACCGGGACATCGCCCTGCGCCACGCCGAGGTCGTGCGGGCGCTGCTGGCGGGGGTCGAGGTCACACCCGACCTGATCGGCTTTCACGGCCATACGCTGTGGCACGATCCCATCGCCCGCCTGACCGTGCAGGCGGGAGACGCCACCCTGCTCGCCCGCGAGACCGGGCTGCCGGTGGTGGCCGACCTGCGTCAGGCCGACATCGCGGCCGGCGGCGAGGGCGCGCCGCTGACGCCGATCTATCACGGCGCGCTGGCGTCCCGGCTCGACCGGCCGGTGGCCGTGCTGAACGTGGGCGGCGTCTGCAACGCCACCTGGGTCGGCAAGCGCGGCATCGACGACATGGTGGCCTTCGACATCGGCCCCGGCAACGCGCCCCTGGACGACTGGGTGTTCCGCCACACCGGCCAGTCCTGCGACACCGACGGGCGGCTGGCGGCGGCCGGCGCGCTGGCCGAGGACCGCCTGCTGAAGATGATGGAGATCCCCTATTTCGCGCGGCCGGCGCCCAAGTCGCTGGACCGGCGCGAGTTCGACCACGTGCTGGACGCGGTCGAGGGTCTGTCGGTGGAGGACGGGGCCACCACCCTGGTCGCCCTGACGGCGGCGGCGGTGGTGCAGGCCTCGGCGCTCATGCCCATGCCGCCGCGCCGCTGGCTGGTCACCGGCGGCGGCCGGCACAATCCCGTGCTGATGGAGACCCTGGCCGGCTGGCTGGAGGTGCCCGTTGATCCGGTCGAGGCCGTGGGCTGGGACGGCGACGCGCTGGAGGCCCAGGCCTTCGCCTTCCTGGCGGCGCGCCATATGCGGCAGTTGCCCGTGACCTTCCCCGGCACCACCGGCGCCCCCTTCCCCATGGTGGGCGGCCGCATGTACCGGCCCTGAGGCGGGGGCACCCGTCCGTCCGTTCGTTCATTCCGGAGACCATCATTCATGACCGCCCAAGGCCCCGCCGCGTCCGCCCCCGCCGTCAACGACCTGTCGTCGTTCTGGATGCCGTTCACCGCCAACAGGCAGTTCAAGAACGCGCCGCGCATGCTGGTCGGGGCCCAGGGCATGCACTACACCACCGCCGACGGCCGCCAGGTGCTGGACGGCACGGCGGGCCTGTGGTGCTGTAACGCCGGGCACGGCAACCCGCGCATCGTCAAGGCGATCCAGGATCAGGCGGGCGAGATGGACTACGCCCCCGCCTTTCAGATGGGCCACCCGGCGGCGTTCGCGCTCGCCAACCGGCTGGCGGGCATGCTGCCGGGCGACCTGAACCACGTCTTCTTCACCAATTCGGGGTCGGAGAGCGTGGACACGGCCCTGAAGATCGCGCTGGCCTATCACCGCATGAAGGGAGAGGGCAGCCGCACCCGCCTGATCGGGCGCGAGCGCGGCTATCACGGAGTCAACTTCGGCGGCATTTCCGTCGGCGGCATCACCAACAACCGCCGCTTCTTCGGGACTCTGCTGAGCGGCGTGGACCACCTGCCCCACACCCACCTGCCGGACAGGAACGCCTTCTCGCGCGGCCAGCCCGAGCACGGCGCGGCGCTGGCCGACGATCTGGAGCGGCTGGTCGCCCTGCACGGCGCCGAGACCATCGCCGCCGTCATCGTCGAGCCCATGGCCGGCTCCACCGGCGTGCTGATGCCGCCGAAGGGCTATCTGGAGCGGCTGCGCGCCATCTGCGACCGTCACGGCATCCTGCTGATCTTCGATGAGGTCATCACCGGCTTCGGCCGCCTGGGCTCGGCCTTCGCCTGCGAGCACTTCGGCGTGCTGCCGGACATCGTGACCACGGCCAAGGGCCTGACCAGCGGCACCGTGCCCATGGGCGCGGCCATCGTGCGCGAGGGCATCCACGACGCCTTCATGAGCGGGCCCGAAAACGCCATCGAGCTGTTCCACGGCTACACCTACTCGGCGCACCCGCTGGCTTGCGCGGCCGCGCTGGCGACCCTGGACGTCTACCAGGACGACGGCCTGTTCGCGCGCTGCGCCGACCTGGCGCCGCACTGGGAAGAGCGGGTGCACGGCCTGAAGGGCCTGCCGCACGTCATCGACCTGCGCAACATGGGCCTGATCGCCGGCATCGAGCTGGAGCCCAAACCCGGCAAACCCACCGAGCGAGCCTTCACCGCCTTCCTGAAGTGCTACGAGGCGGGCCTCTTGATCCGCACCACCGGCGACATCATCGCCCTGTCGCCGCCGCTCATCATCGACCGCGACCAGATCGACCGCATCTTCGACACCCTGGGCGACGTGCTGAAGACGCTGGACTGACCCGGACCGGATCCCGCAAACCGCAATGCCATGCGGCCGCGGGGTGGGGGAGGCTCGTCAAACCCGGGGCCCGGCGGCCCCTCCACCGGACAAGGGAGTCCCGCGCCGTGGACTGGACCGCGCATATTCTCTACGCCCTGCTCTGGGCCAGCTTCGGCCTGGGGCACAGCGTGCTCGCCAATGCCGGCATGAAGCGGCGCATGGCCGCGCTGGGGCGGACCTACCGCCTCGCCTACAACGCGGTGGCCACGGTCCACATCGCGGTCGTGTTCGGCGCCGGCATCCTGCTGCTCGGCGACGCGCCCCGCTTCCCCCTGCCCCTGTGGGCCAGCGCGGCGATGTTTGGCGCGGCCGCCGTCGGCACCGGCCTGATGCTGTGGTCGGCCCGGTACTACGACATGGCCCGCCTGGCCGGCACCCGCCAGGTGCGCGAGCCCGACGCCCCGGAAGACGAGACCCTGCGGCTGGACGGGCCGCACCGCTTCGTCCGCCACCCGTTCTATGCCACCGGGCTGCTGATCGTGTGGGGGCTGGCGCAGAGTCCGTTCGGGCTGGCGACGGCGGTGTGGGCCTCGCTCTATCTGGTCATCGGGGCCGCCGTGGAGGAACGCCGCCTGCTCCGGCTGTATGGGGACTCCTACGCGGACTATCGCCGAAAAATCCCCGGCTTCATCCCCGCGCCGCTGCTGGGGCGTCGCCCGCTGCCGCCGAGACCGTAGGTGCGCACACGGTGCGCCGGAGAAAACTCCAACGATCTCAACCCCTTGGCGAGGCGATACGATCCGTCGAAAAAGCAGACAATTGCCGGAATTGACGGATCCGCATTTTTGCGCACGACGTGCGCTTTTTTCATTGAACCGGACCGCCCTCGTTGCTATCTTGAAATCAGCGGCGGGACACGCCGTTCATTGACCCTCAGGATAAGAAGGAGGACGCGGTCATGTTGCGGTTCCTCATCTACTTCCGGTACGGCATGTCGTTCCATGGCCCCCGGATCGGCGACCATGTCGAGTCGGAGGCGCGGGCGTTCGAGCGTGTGGTGGCGCAGCGCGTGCTGTCCATCCCGACCCCGATGCGGCCGGCGTCCTAGGCTGACCTGTCCCCAAACAGGAACATGGACCCCATGAAAGACCGGGATCGAAGGTAGAAGGCTGGCGAACCGACCATGACCGTGCATCGGCTGGCGGAGAGCCAGCCTTTTTTTATGTCCGGCCGGTCCCCATGCCCCCCTGGTCCCGACGATCCGCCCCCCACCGTCTCCGTCTCGAATCGGTTTCATCCCGCCCCGCCTTGGGCTATGGTCGCGCGCGGCCGTGCAGACGTGCGCGCGTCGTGAAAACAACCAAGCAAGAGACGCTCAGGGGAGGACGTTCCATGGTGAAACGGTTTACACGGGCCCTGATGATGGTCGGGGCGGCCTGCATCGCGCTGGGGGTGACCGCGCAGGCCCGCGCGCAGGAAGACCCCATCCGCATCGGCTCGTTCCTGGCGGTGACGGGCCCCGCGTCCTTCCTGGGCGACCCGGAACTGAAGACGCTGGAGATGTACATCCACCGCATCAACGGCGCCGGCGGCCTGATCGGCCGTCCGCTGGAACTGATCCACTACGACACCGGCGCCGACGCCAACAAGGCGCGCACCTTCGCCAAGCGCCTGCTGGAAGAGGACGAGGTCGACGTCATCCTGGGCGGTTCCACCACCGGCACCACGATGGCCGTGATCCCGCTGGTCGAGCGCGCCGAGGTGCCCTTCGTCTCGTTCGCCGGCGGCGTGGTCATCATCGAGCCGGTCAAGCCCTGGGTGTTCAAGACGCCCCACACCGACCGCATGGCCTGCGGCAAGATCTTCGAGGACATCAGGAGCCGCGGCCTGTCGCGCGTCGCCCTGATCTCCGGCACCGGCGGCTTCGGCAAGTCCATGCGCGAGCAGTGCACCCAGGTCGCCCCGGCGCACGACATCGAGATCGTGGCCGACGAGACCTATGCCCCGTCGGACACCGACATGGTCGCCCAGCTCACCAAGATCAAGAACACCGAGGGCGTCGAGGCCGTCGTCAACCCGGGCTTCGGCCAGGGCCCGGCCATCGTGACCAAGAACTTCGCCCAGCTCGGCTTCGAGGTGCCGCTGTACCAGTCGCACGGCGTGGCCTCGAAGAAGTTCATCGAGCTGGCCGGCGACGCCGCCGAGGGTGTCCGCCTGCCCGCCTCCGCCCTGCTGGTGGCCGAAAAGCTGCCCATGGACGATCCGCAGCGCCCCGTGGTGATGGGCTACAAGACCACCTACGAGGCCGAACACGGCGAGGGCTCCGTCTCCACCTTCGGCGGCCACGCCTATGACGGCCTGATGATGTACAAGCAGGCGGTCGAGGCCGCCGGCACCGCCGATCCCGCCGCCGTGCGCGATGCGCTGGAAGCCATCCAGGGCTTCATGGGCACCGCCGGCGAAGTCACCATGAGCGCCGACGATCACCTGGGCCTGGACCTGTCCGCCTTCCGGATGCTTGAAATCCGGGAGGGCGACTGGGTCCTGGTGGAGTGAGCGCCGCGCCGCACTGACCCGATCCGGGGCGGGGTCGCGCCGAAACGGGCGGCCCCGCCCCGGCCGTTCCCCGCCAGACCGGAAACCAGTTGGACCCGTCCATGCCGCCCGCCCTCGTCGAACTGCTCCAGTTCCTGTTCTCAGGCCTGACCAGCGGCGCGATCTACGCCCTCGTCGCCCTGGGATTCGCCCTGATCTACAACGCCAGCCACGTCATAAACTTCGCCCAGGGCGAGTTCGTCATGCTGGGCGGCATGGTCACCTGGGCGCTGCTCAGCCAGGGCGTCGGCCTGCCGCTGGCCATCCTGGGCGCGGTCGCCCTGACCGTGCTGATCGGGCTGGCGCTGGAGAAGCTGGCCATCGAGCGGGCGCGCAACGCCGACGTGGTGACCCTCATCATCATCACCGTGGGCGCGGGCATCTTCCTGCGCGGCCTGACCAGCGTGACCCTGGGCAAGGACCTGCACGCCCTGCCCGCCTTCAGCGGCAACGATCCCATCGACATCCTGGGGGCCACCCTGATCCCGCAGAGCCTGTGGATCCTGGGCGTCACGGCGGCGGTGATGGTGGCCCTGCACCTGTTCTTCAACCACACCCTGCTGGGCAAGGCGATCCTGGCCACCAGCCACAATCCGCTGGCCGCGCGGCTGGTGGGCGTGAACGTGAACTTCGTGCTGCTGCTGAGCTTCGGCCTGTCGGCGCTGCTGGGCGCGGTCGCCGGCATCCTGATCGCGCCGATCACCGCCACACACTTCGAGGTGGGCATCATGCTCGGCCTGAAGGGCTTCGCCGCCGCCATCCTGGGCGGGTTGGGCAGCGGCCCCGGCGCCATCGTGGGCGGCCTGCTGCTGGGCATCATCGAGAGCCTGGGCGCGGGCTACATTTCCTCCGAGTACAAGGACGCCATGGCCTTCGTGGTCATCCTGGGCGTGTTGTTCTTCATGCCGAGCGGCCTGCTCGGCAAGCGCGGCACCGAGCGAGTGTGACATGGCCGACATCCGACCCTCGGGCTACAGCAAGCACCGCAAGAAGCAGACCTACTCCCGCCGCCTGGGCACCCGCGCGACCCCGCTCCAGACCCTGATGTCGGAGCGCGTGGGCGGCATGGGCGCCCTGATCCTGGTGATCCTGGTGCTGCCGCTGCTGCTGTCCAACAACTACCAGTACGACGTCGCCATCTCGATGGGCATCAACGCCATCGTGGTGGTGGGCCTGAACCTGCTGATCGGCTACGCCGGGCAGATCAGCCTGGGACACGCCGGGTTCTATGCCCTGGGGGCCTATGCCTCGGCCATCCTGACCACGCGCTACGGCCTGCACGGCGCCCTGGCCATGCCGCTGGGCGCGATCGGGGTGGGCCTGATGGCCTATGTCATCGCGCGGCCCATCCTGCGCCTGTCCGGGCACTATCTGGCCATGGCGACCCTGGGTGTGGGCATCATCATCAACATCGCCATCAGCCGCGAAGCCTGGCTGACGGGCGGGCCGGACGGCATGTACGTGCCCGCCATGCAGGTCGCGGGCGTGGAGCTGTACGGCGGCCAGATCTGGTACTGGATCGTCGCGGCCTTCCTGATCCTGGCCGTCTGGCTGGCGCTGAACCTGATCGACAGCCCCATCGGGCGCGCCCTGCGCGGCCTGCACGGGGCCGAGGTGGCGGCCGAGACCAGCGGCGTGGACACCACCCGCTACAAGGTCATGGTGTTCGTGATCTCGGCCGTGATGGCCTCGGTCGCGGGCTCGCTGTCGGCGCACTTCTCCGAGTTCGTCACCCCCGACAAGGCGAGCTTCTTCCACTCCATCCTGTTCGTCACCATGGTCGTGTTCGGCGGCATGGCCTCCACCTTCGGGGCCGTGGTGGGGGCGGCGGCGCTGACACTGCTGCCGCAGTTGCTGGCGGACTTCGCGTCCTATGAACACATGATCCTGGGCCTCATCATGATGGTGGTCATGATCTTCATGCCGAAGGGTCTGGTGCCCTCGCTGGGGGCCCTGGCCCGCCGCCGCCGACGGCAGGAGGCGCGGTCATGAGCCTGCTGCGCGTCGAGGGCCTGGGCATCCGGTTCGGCGGGGTGCAGGCCATCCAGGACCTGAACTTCGCCATCGAGGCCGGCACGATCCATTCGATCATCGGCCCGAACGGGGCCGGCAAGACCACCCTGTTCAACCTCATCACCGGCGTCTACCGCCCGACCGAGGGCGCGATCTTCCTGGACGACACGCCCATCGCCGGTAAGAAACCGCACGATCTGGCCCGCATGGGGCTGTCGCGGACCTTCCAGAACCTGCGCGTCATGATGAACATGAGCGCGCTGGACAACGTGATGATCGGCCGGCACCTGCACCTGAACCGCAACCTGCTGGCCTGTCTGGTGCGCTGGCCGTCCATCACCCGGGGCGACCGCGCGGCCCGCAAGACCTGCACCGAACTGATGGATCTGGTCGGCCTCAGCGCCTACCGCGATGCCGAGGCCAACGCCCTGCCCTACGGCGCGCTGAAGCGGCTGGAGATCGCCCGCGCCCTGGCCGCCGAGCCGCGCCTGTTGCTGCTGGACGAGCCGGCCGCCGGCCTGAACGCCGCCGAGACGCGCGAGATCGACGAGGTCATCGTGCGGGTGGCCCAGTCGGGCGTGACCGTGGTGCTGGTCGAGCACGACATGAAGCTGGTGATGGGCATCTCGGACCATATCCTGGTCCTGGACCACGGCCGCAAGCTGGCCGAGGGCACGCCGGAGACCGTGCGCAACGACCCGGCCGTGATCGCCGCCTACCTGGGCGCGGTGGCCTGAGACGGATCGGCGATGAACCGGACTCGTCCGGTTCGTCGCTTCCGCCGCTTCGCGGCGCCGGCCCCGTCGGGCCGGCCGGCTTGGCGTCACGACACCAAGGCCAGACGTCTTCCTGAGCGCCCGGCGGGCGCGAAGGATCTCGGACCGGGACGGGGATGGGCCTGCGGTGACGACCTCCCGAGATCCTTCGCGGCTTTCAGCGGCTCAGGATTGTCTGTTTGATTTGTGGCATTGTGGAGATGCCGGGTTGCGGGGCCCCGGGTGGCCACCCGGGGCCCCGCACCGGATCGTGTGATCGTCTCAGGATGGGGTCTTTGCCCGTTGTCATCGTGATCCGCGATCCGG
>NZ_WIVE01000002.1 GCF_009601025.1 Roseospira navarrensis
CCCGTGCAATCCTGGCATGCATCGCCGGACTTATCTCGCCCAAACAACCAGCATGCATATCTAACGCAAACTGAGCCATAATAATATTGGCAAATAAATTTTACTTGGGTTCAATCTGGCCTCCGAATTTCCCAGCATGAAACAATTTTTCCTCAGCCTACTGGTGATTTTTCCTTCATGAACGGGGTTGCATTTCTCATCGGGGTCCGTATTCTCAGTCTCACGATCCACGAGGCATCGGTCCACCGGCACACGAGGCCACCGGACCAGCGGGCAAGTTGTTGTCTCGGGATTCAGCCGGTCCATTCCCGCGTCTGTTGGGACTCGACCATGGGGGTCAGCCCGAATGTCACCAGCCCCCTGACTTTCTTTTTTGCTGTGTTTACCGGAGGATGTCCGTCATGAAAGGACATATTGTTGTCGTCTCTCGTCGTTCCGATGGGTATCGTGCGGATGTGGTCGGCGTCGCCGGATGCGGCGGTGACGGGCCGACCGTTGACGACGCCGTGAACGAGGCATCCAAGGCGCTGTCCGCCCTGGCGCGCGATGGGGCGACCCTGCCCGCGCCGCGCCCCTCCATCGCCATGCTGGACGAGGTCGAGCGCCGCGACGGCTGCGCCGGCGCGTGCCTGCGGGTGGCGTAACGCGCCGCGCCCCCCTAAGTGGGGAGCATGATGTCGAACCACGATGACCCGACCGTGCTCCCCGCGCCCGCCCTCGCGGTCCCCGGCGAGACCTGCTGGCAGATCTCGCGGGCGGACCGCTACCGGGCGCTGATCGACGGCGCCGCCTACTACGCAGCTCTGCGCAGTGCGCTGATCCGCGCCCGCGAACAGATCCTGATCGTGGCGTGGGACATCTCCAGCACGATCCCGCTTCTCGATCCCGACGCGCCGCCGCCCGATGACGGGTGGCCGATCCGCCTGGCGGACCTGTTGCGCGCCCTGACCGAGGCCCGACCCGGCCTCGATGTCCGCGTCCTGTTGTGGGACTTTCCCATGCTGTACGCGTCTGATCGGGAACTGCTGCCCGCGTGGCGGCAGGACTGGAACCCGCACCCGCGCATGCGGTTGCGTCTGGATGGCACGGGCCCGGTCGAGGCCGCGCATCACGAAAAAGTCGTTGTCATCGACGACCGGGTGGTTTTCACCGGGGGCCTGGATCTGGCGCCGGCGCGGTGGGACACGCCTACGCACCGCCTCGACGATTCGCGGCGGCGGTTGCCCACCAGCGGTACGCCGTACGTCCCGTTCCACGACATGCAGGCCATGATGGAAGGGCCGGTCGCCGCGCGCCTGGGCACGATGGTGCGCGACCGCTGGACCCGCGTGACCGGCGAGCCCGCCCCGTCTCCTCCCAAGGCCGACCTGCCCTCGCCCTGGCCGGAAGATATCGCACCCGACCTGGAGCAACTGCCGCTGGCCCTGGCGCGCACCCTGCCTGCGCATGGCGATACACCGGATGTGCGGGAGATCGCCGCCCTGATCGCGGCGGACATCGATGCCGCGCGCCACTGGATCTACATCGAGGACCAGTATCTGACCTCGCAGCTCGTGGCCGACGGGCTGGCCCGGCGGCTGCAGGAGCCGGACGGCCCGGAGGTGGTCGCCGTGATCCCGCGCATCTGGGACGGCTGGCTGGAAACCGCCACCATGGGCGTTGGACGCGAACGCCTGCTGCGCGTGCTGAAGGCCGCCGACCGCCACGACCGGCTTCGCGTGGTCTCGCCCGTGCTGGAAGGCCAGGGCCAGGGCAAGATGAAGGTCCACACCAAGTTGATGATCGTGGACACCATCGCGATGCGGCATGGGTCGGCGAACCTCAACAACCGCTCGATGGGCCTGGACAGCGAGCTGGACTATCACCTGGAGCCGGGCCTGCCCGATCCGGAGACCGGCGAGCCCCGGGGCGAACCCGTGCGCGCGCTGATCGAATCCGTGCTGTGCCGCCTGCTCGCGGAACATCTGGCCACCGAGCCGGATCGGGTGCGGGAGACCCTGCGCGAGACCGACTCTCTGCACGCGGTCCTGGATCGGTACGGGGACCCGGCGGTGCGTGACCTGGCGCCGGTGGAGAGCGGCGACGCGCCGGAAAACCTGGTGGAGTCGATGCCGCACCCCGTGCCCGGCGACTTCGAGGAGCCGGTGTCCGCCGAACGCCTGCGGGACGTCTTCCTGCCGGACCCATTGCCGACAGCCGAACCGAAGCAGACCCGCCGCCACCCGTATCGGCGGGCGCTGGCGTTGGCGGGCGTGGTCGTGGCTCTGCTGCTGGCGTGGCGGCTGGTGCCGGTGGACGGTCTCCTGACCGTTGAGTCCGCCGCCGCGTGGATCGACGGCGTGCGCGGCCATCCGCTGGCCCCGCTGGGGGCGGTGGCCTTCGTGGCCACGGGGTCCTTCCTGATGGCCCCGATTCTGCCCCTGATGGTCGCCAACGCCCTCGTGTTCGGGCCGGTCTGGGGCCTCGTCTACAACCTGATCGGCACGCTCATCAGCGCCTCGGGCGGCTTCGCCGTCGGCCGGGCCCTTGGTCAACAGGGCCTTGAGCGGATCACGGAGCGATACGACCGCGTGCGGAGTCTCGTCGCGGCCCTGCGACGACACGCCTTCAAGACCGTCCTGTTCTTCCGCGTCGTGCCGGTGCTGCTGTTCATGGTGGTCAACCTGGCCTGCGGGGCCGGCGGGATCCGGTGGCGGACCTATCTGCTCGCCACGGTCCTGGGCCAGCTGCCCGGCATCGCCGTGCTGAGTCTGTTCGGGGCCGGCCTGGGGCAGTTGATCCAGGCCGCCACCTGGACCGAGGCCGCCCTGATCATCGCCGGGCTGGTTGGACTGGTGCTCCTCGGCCGTCTGATGTCCTGGGCCGTGGGGCGCCGCCGTCCGGCCGCCGTGACCGGGGACGATCAGCCGGGATAAGGCCTGCCGCGATCGCCGGCGGGTCCACGATTGGCGCGCCGGTCCCTGTTCCGGTACACTTGAAAGCCTGACAAACACACTCGGAGACTGCGTGAGGGATCCCCGAACGCCCCCCACCATCCGCATCGCAACCTACAACGTGCACGGCTGCGTCGGCCTCGACCGGCGCCAGGATGCCGGCCGCGTGGCCCGTGTCCTGCGCGACCTGGATGCCGACATCATCGGGCTGCAGGAGGTGCTGGGCCAGGGCGCCGACCTGGAGACCATGACGGTCTTCCCCGTGACCTCCAAGGGCGACGCCCCCGGGCGGGATCAGCTCGCCGTGTTCGCCGATCACCTGGGCTACGAGGCCCGGGCGGGGGCGAACCTGATGCGCGAGGGGCGGCGGTTCGGCAATGCGCTGCTCAGCCGTCATCCCATCGTGTCGGCCCGCCGCCTGAACCTCGCCCACGGCAACGGACGGGAACCGCGCGGCGCGATCGATGCCGTGATCTCGGCGCCGGCCGGCGTGGTGCGCGTGCTGGTCACCCACTTCGGCCTGGGCGGACCGGAGCGGGCGTGGCAGGCGGCCCGGCTGGCCGAATACCTGGCCGAGCCGCCGCCGGGCGTGCCCGCCCTGGTGCCCGCCGCGACCATCGTCCTGGGCGACTTCAACGACATGTGGCCGCCCTCCAAGACCTATCACCCCATGATCGAGGCGCTGGGCGGACGCCCGCCCTGGCGGCGGACGTGGCCGGCGCCGGCGCCGATCCTGCCGCTGGACAAGATCTGGCCGGGTCCCGGCGCTCACCTGGAGGACGCGCAGGCCTGGCGTGGTCCTGGCGCGCGCGTGGCCTCCGACCATCTGCCGCTCGTGGGCCGACTGGCGCTGGACCCGGTGGCCCCGAACTTTCACGCCACGGACCCGAGAACCGCCTTACGGTCCGCCCCGTAAATCTGTTAGCGTTTCGCTCCCACTGCCCCTCCCCGAGACCCGGCGCCCCCGCCGGATCCGCAAGCGTGGAGTCCGCCTTATGGAAACCATCCAGTCCGATGTCGTCATTATCGGCGCCGGCGGCGCGGGACTGCGCGCCGCCATCGCCCTGGCCGAAGCCGACCCGAGCCTGCGCATCGCCCTGCTCTCCAAGGTCTACCCCATGCGCAGTCACACCTGCGCCGCGGAAGGGGGGGCTGCCGGCGTCATCAAGGGCGACGACAGCCTGGACCTGCACTTCGGCGACACCGTGGGCGGCGGCGACTGGCTGTGCGACCAGGACGCCGTCGAGTTCTTTATCAACGAGGCGCCGAAGGAACTGACCCAGTTGGAGCACTGGGGCTGCCCGTGGAGCCGCGAGAAGGACGGCGCGGTCGGCGTGCGTCCGTTCGGCGGCATGAAGATGAAGCGCACGTGGTTCGCCGCCGACAAGACCGGGTTCCACCTGCTGCACACGCTGTTCCAGACGTCGCTGAAGTATGAGTCCATCCGCCGCTTCGACGAGGTGTTCACCACAGACCTGCTGGTCTCGGACGGCCGCGTGCAGGGCTGTTGCGCCATCGAGATGCGCACCGGCGAGATGCTCCAGTTCCAGGCCCCGGCGGTCATCATCTGTTCGGGCGGCGCCGGCCGCATCTTCCCCTTCACCACCAACGGGGCGATCAAGACCGGCGACGGCATGGCCCTGGCCTACCGGGCTGGCGTGCCGCTGAAGGACATGGAGTTCGTGCAGTACCACCCGACCGGCCTGCCCGGCACCGGCATCCTGCTGACCGAGGGTTGCCGCGGCGAGGGCGGCGTGCTGCGGAACAAGGACGATTACCGCTATCTCCAGGATTACGGCATGGGGCCGGAAACGCCGCTGGGCGAGACCGTCCTCAAGACGATGGAACTGGGGCCGCGCGACCGCCTCAGCCAGGCGTTCTGGCACGAGGACAAGGCGGGCAACACCATCCCCACCAAGTGGGGCAATTGCGTCTATCTGGACATGCGCCACCTGGGCGAGGAAAAGATCAACGAGCGGCTGCCCTTCGTGCGCGAACTGGCCAAGAGCTACGTCGGCGTGGACATGGTCACCGACATGGTGCCGATCCGCCCCGTCGTGCACTACATGATGGGCGGCATCCACACCGACATCAATGCGGCCACCCCCATGCCCGGTCTGTTCGCGGCCGGCGAATGCGCCTGCGTCAGCATCAACGGCGCCAACCGCCTCGGCTCCAACTCGCTGACGGAACTGTTGGTGTTCGGCCGCCGGGCGGCGGAAAGCGCCATCGCCTACCTGAACGGCGCCCAGAAACCCGCCGTGGACACGGCCGCCGCCGACCGGCAGGCCGCCGAAGCCGAGGGCCGCATTCATGCCCTGTTCGACCGCAAGGACGGCGGCGAGACCATCGCCGGCATCCGCGATGCGATGGCCGACAGCATGGAAAGCGGCGCGGGCATCTACCGTTCGGAAGAGCTGCTGAAGGACACCACGGCGACCCTGGCCGACCTGCGCAAGCGCCAGACCGGCATCGCGCTGAAGGACAAGTCCAAGGTCTTCAACACCGAGTTGACCCAGACCCTGGAGCTGTCGTGCATGCTCGACGTCGCCCAGGCGGTCGCCGTGAGCGCCTTTGAGCGCAAGGAATCGCGCGGCTCCCACCAGCGGCTCGACCACACCGAACGCGATGACACCACATATCTGAAGCACTCGATGGCACAGTATCGGGGCGAGGATGCGCCGGCCATCGACTACCTGGATGTCGTCATCACCAAATCCCAGCCCGGGGTTCGCGACTACTCGGGAGCGAAGTCATGAGCGAAAGGCAGATCACGTTCGAGGTGCTCCGCTACAATCCGGAGACCGACGACAAGCCCTGGGTCCAGACCTACGCCGTTCCGTGTCAGGAGGAATGGGTCGTCCTGGATGCCATCAACTACATCAAGGACCACCTGGATACCTCGCTGAGCTATCGCTGGTCGTGCCATATGGCCGTGTGCGGCAGTTGCGGCATGATGGTCAACGGCGAGCCTACGCTGTCCTGCAAGGCCTTCCTGCGCGACTACAAGGGCAACACCATCCGGGTGGAGCCGCTGACTCATTTCCCCATCGAGCGGGATCTGGTGGTGGTGCTGGACGACTTCATGGAGAAGCTGACCTCCGTGAAGCCCTACATCATCCCCAAGAAGGAAAAGCCGGTCGAGGAGGGCGAGTACAAGCAGACCCCGCGTCAGTTGAAGAACTACAAGCAGTACACCATGTGCATCAACTGCATGTTGTGCTACGCGGCCTGCCCCCAGTACGGCCTCAACGACGAGTTCATCGGCCCCGCCGCCCTCGCCCTCACCCACCGCTACAACCTGGATTCCCGCGACGGCGGGCGCAGCCAGCGTCAGGAGGTGGTCGCCCAGCACGAGGGCGTGTGGGAATGCTCGTTCGTCGGCGCCTGCTCCGAGGTCTGCCCGAAGGACGTGGACCCGGCCGGCGCCATCCAGCAGATGAAGATTGCCAGCACCGTGGACTGGTACCTTGAGCACCTGATGCCGTGGAGGGGCAAATGAGCCGCAAACCCTATGTGCGCGAGGTCCCCAAGGCCACCTGGTACATGCGCAACGGGCGCTATCTGCGCTACATGGCGCGCGAGGTGACCTGCATCTTCCTGGCCCTGTACATGGCCGGCCTGACCATCGGTCTGGTGCGGCTGATGCAGGGGCCGGACAAGTGGGAGACGTATCTGGCCGGCGTGTCCTCGACCCCGGCGGTGATCTTCCATCTGATCGCCTTCGGCTTCGCCTGCTACCACGCCAAGAGCTGGTTCGATGTCACCCCCAAGGCCATGCGGATCCCGCAGGGCAACGACTTCGTCCCCGGGCGCATCATCGTCGGCACGCACTACGGCATCTGGGGCGGCGTGTCGCTGGTGGCCCTCGTTCTGATGGGAGTGCTGTGAGATGGCCAAGTCCAACAAGCCCATCGTCTGGGGCCTGTTTGCCGCCGGCGGCACGATCTCGGCCTTCGTCGCGCCGGTCATGATCCTGATTACGGGTCTCCTGGTGCCGCTCGGCGTGTTCGGCGAGGACGCCATGTCCTACGAGCGCATGACCGCGTTCCTGAGCCACTGGATCGTCAAGATCGGGCTGCTGGGCATCGTCATCCTGACCCTGTGGCATGCCGCGCACCGGCTGCGCATCACGGCGCACGACTTCGGCATCCGCAACGACAGCACCATCGCGATGGGGGTCTACGGGTTCGCCGGGCTGTTCTCGGTGATCGCGCTGTTCGCCGTACTGGCCATCTGACCGGCGGCCTCGCTCAGGGCCGGGCCGGACGCACAGGTCGCGCCGGGTGCCTGCGGGCCTTGGCGCGACCTTTGTCGTGCCGGCTTGGCGGGCGCACCGCGCCGCAGTTCAGCGGACGGGACGGAACGCCGCCCCGTCCCTGGCCGTTTCCCGACCAATCCACGGTGCGCTTCGACCCCCCGAATGTTACCGCTTCCGACACGGTTCGACGTGTCGGAAGCGGCCGGCCCGACTGGGCCGGCGCGGCGAAGCCGCGTGACGCCTGAATCCTGACGAGTCAGGATTTAGGCAAACTGGTATGAAAGGTCCCGACATGCCGTCCCCGAACCCGCCTGCCGCCGCGACGACCACCCAGGGCCCGCCGCCCTGGCCGCGCGCGACCCTGCGCCTGCAACTGGCGCCGGACTTCGGCTTCGATGCGGCCACCGCCATCGTGCCCCTCCTGGCCCGGCTGGGGATCAGTCACGTCTATGCCTCGCCCATCTGGAAGGCGCGGCCCGGCTCGACCCATGGCTATGACATCATCGACCACGGGCGCCTCAATCCCGAACTGGGGGGCGAGGACGGCTTCCGCCGCTTCAGCGACGCCCTTCTGGCGCACGGCCTTGGGCTGGTCGTGGACTTCGTGCCCAACCACATGGGCATCGGCGTCAGTGAAAACCAATGGTGGCGGGATGTCCTGGAGTGGGGCAAGGACAGCCCCCACGCGGACTGGTTCGATATCGACTGGGAACCGGCGGAACCGTCGCTGCATGGCAAGCTTCTGCTGCCGGTCCTGGGGGATCACTACGGCGCCATCCTGGAGCGCGGGGAACTCACCCTGTGCCATGACCCGGACGACGGCGGCTTCGTGATCCGGTACTACGAGCACGCCTTTCCGGTCCGGCCCCAGGACTACGGTGATATTCTGCGCCGCGGCATGGCCCCGGACCGGGCCGAGGACGGCAGCCTCGCCCTCGTCATCGCCGGCGCGGATTCGCTGAGTGTGCTGCGGGATTCGGAGACCGACGCCCGCAGCCGCCGCCGGGTGGCCGCCGTCGTGCGCCAGCGTCTCGCCGAACTGGTGGCGTCCAGCGAACAGGTGCGCACCGTGGTCGCCTGCGCCGTGGCGGCCTTCAACGGCCGCCCGGGGGAGCCGGCCAGCTTCGACGACCTGGACGCTCTGATCGGCCGCCAGTCGTACCGTCTGGCGTTCTGGCGCGTGGCGGCGCACGAGATCAACTACCGGCGGTTCTTCGAGATCAACGATCTGGCCGCGCTGCGCATGGAGCGCAACGACCTGTTCGACACCGCCCACGCGCTGCTGTTCCGCCTGATCGCGGAAGGCCGGGTGCAGGGGGTCCGCCTGGACCACGTGGATGGCCTGTGGAACCCGCAGGCCTATTTCCAGCGCCTGCAGGCGGACGGCCGGGACGCCATGCTGCGGGGCGTCGCGACGGGCATGGTCGCCCCCTACCCCGGCGCGACGGACCGGGCCCGGCTGGGTGAGTCGCCGTTCGGGCCGGAGCAGCCCATGTACGTGATCGTGGAAAAGATCCTGGCCCCGCACGAGCGTCTGCGGGAGTCCTGGCCGATCGCGGGCTCCACCGGGTACGAGTTCATGAATCAGGTGCTCGGTCTGTTCATAGATCCGGCGGGCGAAATGCCGCTGGACGACATCTATGCCCGCACCGTGGGTCACCGGCGCGCCTATCACGACGAGGTGTTGTCGGCCAAGCGGCAGATCATGGAGGAATCGCTCGCCAGCGAGATCGGCGTGATGGCCAACCGCCTGAACCGCCTCGCCAAGCAGGCCCGGTCCACCAAGGACTACAGCCGCATGGCTTTGCGCGCCGCGCTCATCAACGTGATCGCCCATTTCCCGGTGTACCGGACGTATGTGGACCCGTACGCGCTGTCGGACTGGAACCAGCGCGGCGCGGCCGACCCAGGCGAACCGGCGCGCGCCAACATCGACGACCAGGACCGCCGCGACCTGCAATGGGCCATCGGCCGGGCGCGCAAGGCCGCCCGGGTGCCGGACCTGTCGGTCTATGATTTCCTGCACGAGGTACTGACGGGCGACCTCGCCCTGTCCAGCCGGGGCCATCAGGCCGCCACCGTGCTCGATGTGGCCATGCGCGTCCAACAGCTCACCAGCCCGGTGATGGCCAAGGCCATGGAGGACACGGCGTTCTATCGGTATGTGCGCCTCGCCGCGCTGAACGAGGTGGGCGGCGAGCCCGACCGTTTCGGGATGTCGCCCGCGGCGTTTCATCATGCCTGTCAGGCGCGTCTGGACGCCTGGCCCTTCACCCTGCTGGCCACGGCCACGCATGACCACAAGCGCGGCGAGGATGCCCGCGTGCGGCTCGCCCTGCTGTCCGAAGGGCCGGGGCTGTGGGACGAGCGGGTCCGCCGCTGGCAGGATCTCAACCAACGCCGGATCACGGCCCTGCCCGATGGGCGGCGGGCGCCCTCGGCGGCGGATGAGTACCTGTTCTATCAGACCCTGCTCGCGATCTGGCCGCTCGACTGGGCGCGCCCGGACGAAACCGGACAGGTCGCCCCGCCGCCGCCCGAGGTGCTGGAGAGCCTGACCGAGCGCATGGCCGCCTACATGATGAAGGCGGCGCGCGAGGCCAAGCGCGACACGGCCTGGACGGCCCAGGACCCGGACTATGAAGCCGGCTTGGACGGATTCGTGCGCGCGGTGCTGTCGCCCGGCCTGGGCGGCGCGTTCGTCGCCGACATGGCGGCCTTCGTGGCCCGTCTGGCGCCGGCCGGGGCGGTCAATGCCCTCGCCCAGACCACGCTGAGGATGACCACGCCCGGCGTGCCCGATCTGTATCAGGGCACGGACCTGTGGGACTTCACGCTTGTGGATCCGGACAATCGCCGGCCGGTGGATTTCGAGGCCCGCGCCCGCAGCCTGGACGAGGCGGCCGCGCCGGCGGACCGCATGAACGACTGGCGCGACGGGCGGATCAAACAGGCCCTGCTCGCGGCCCTGCTGCGCCTGCGCGGTCGGACACCCATGCTTTTCGCGAAGGGGAACTATACGCCGCTCGAAACCGAGGGCGCCCACAAGGACCGGGTTCTTGCCTTCGCCCGGGTCGCGCCCGATGGCGATGCGGCGGTGGTGGTGGTCGTCCCGCGTCTGGTCTGGCCCCTGATGGACGGCCGGGACCAGCCGCTGCCCACCGGCTGGGACGGCACCTGTGTTCGCCTGCCGGACGGCGCGCCCTGGGCGGGCCGGCCCCTGCACGATGCGCTGGCCGTTCAGGACCACGGGAACGCCGCGCCCCTGGCTCCGTCCTCCGATGGTGCGCTGGCGGTGGGGGAGATCCTGCGGTCCCTGCCGGTGGCCGTGCTTGTGTCCGAACCGGCGGACGCCTGAGCCACCCGCGCGGCGTCACTCGGCCAGGCGCTTGCCCAGGTCCTCCGGGATCAGGAGCGTGACGGTCGTGCCGCGACCCTTTACGCTCTCGATCACCATGTCGCCCCGGTGCAGCCGCATGATCTGGCGCGTCACGGTCAGGCCGAGCCCGGTGCCGTCGGCGCCCCGAACCATGCTGTCCCGCCCCACCTGTCCGAACGGCTGAAGGGCTTCCTGGATTTCGTCCGCCGTCATTCCGGGCCCCGTGTCCTCGATGACCAGTCCATGCCACCCGCCGGAACAACTGTTCCGCACCACCACATGGCCACGCGGCGTGAACTTGATGGCATTGCCGACGACATTGATGAGCGCCTGCCGCATGCGGACGCGGTCGAACTGAATGTCATGCAGACAATGGGTCTGGTTCAGGAGATCCAGGCCCTTGGCGGCCGCCGACGGACCGAGCAGCTCGAACGCGTCGTCCACCACCGACCGCATCGGATGATGCCCGATCAACAGGTCCACGCGCCCGGCCTCGATCTTGGCGAGGTCCAGGATCTGGTTGATGATGTCGAGCAGGTGCTTGCCGCTTCGGTGGATGCTGTCGGCATACTCCAGGTAGGGGGGCGGCACACACCCGAACGACTGTTCCCGCATGACATCGGAAAAGCCCAGAATCGCGTTCAGCGGCGTGCGCAGTTCATGGCTCATGCTGGCCAGGAAGTGCGACTTGGCCTGGCTCGCGGCCTCGGCCTGCTCGCGGGCCGCCACCAGGGCCCCCTCCAGCGCCTTGCGGTCGGTCAGGTCGTCCACCACCCAGATGACGCCCTTGGCCAGATCGGCCGGCATGGCCTGGTCGATGGCCTTGCCCGACATCAGGCACCACACCGGATGTCCGTCGCGGTGGCGCAACTGATACTCGATATGAAGCTGTTCGTGATTCGTCAGGGATGAAAAGAAGGTGCGGCCGAAGTGGTCGGCGGCCTCCTTCGAGACATGGAACGTGTCCACGGAGCGGCCGATCAGGTCTTCGGCCGCCTCATAGCCCAGTATGTCGAGGATCCGGCGGTTGCACAGGCGAATCACCCGGCTGCCCGGTTCCGGCCCGGGCCGAACGATGACGATCCCGACCCGGGTGTTGTCCAGCATCGCCCGCATTTGGGCGACATTGCCCAGGGTCTCCAGCACCGCGCCGTCCGGATCCGGCTCGCCCACCATCAGCGCCCCGGTGATCCGGCCGCCGGCATCGCGGAGGACCGTGCCCAACCAGATGATCCGGCCCAGGGGCGAGGCCCCGCCCTTGACGGACAGGGATGCCTGCCGGGCCGCCCTGTGCCCGGCCATGATCTCGCGGTGAAGCCAGCGGGCCTCGTCGCCGCTGGCGGGGGCCACCACCGTGTCCGTCCAGATCGTGCCGACCAGCGCCCCGGACGCCCCACCGAACAGGCGGATCGCCGCCGGGTTCGCGTGCGTCACCGTCCCGGCCGCATCCAGGATCAAAGCCGGAGAATCGGCCATGGCCAGGGGCCCCGCGAGGCCGCCCGGTTCCGTCCCTGATTCCGCGTCAGCGCCGTCCAAACCCATGCACCGGGACTCCGTCCCCCCACCGGGGTCAGCCCGACCGAGACCGGACGCAGCGCGCGCCCGTCCGATTCCATTGATCCAGGATCACTCTGGACAAAGGCCGTGACCTTGGCAAGGCACAGGCCTTGCGATGCCGGGCAACGGGACGATCAATGGCGTGGGGTTCAGATCGGCCATCGGCCGGGGGAATGGTGGGCGCGGCTGGGATTGAACCAGCGACCCCTCGCGTGTGAAGCGAGTGCTCTCCCGCTGAGCTACGCGCCCGTCCCATTCGGGTCGGTGCCGTGTCGGCGCCGCCGTCGCGGTGTGGAGGCGGGCTTATAGCGCCGCCCGAGCAGCCCCGTCAAGCGGGTTTCGCGACCGCCGCCAATCGGGCGAAGGCGGCGGGCAACTCGGCGTAGGACGAGATCAGGACGTCCGCCCCGGCCTCGGCCGGCGGCACCGGGCTGTAGCCGAAATCGACCATGACCACCGGCACGCCGGCGGCCCGGGCCGCGCCGACGTCGTAGGGCGTGTCCCCGACCAGCGCCGCCCGGCCCGGCGCGACGCCCATCTTCTCCAGGGTCAGCAGCAGGGGCGCGGGATCGGGCTTCTTTTCCGGGATCAGGCCGCCGCCCACCACGGCGGTGAACAGCGGCGCCAGCCCGAGCGCCTCCATCACGCCGAGCGTGGGACCGTGGGGCTTGTTGGTGCAGACGCCCAGGCGCACCCCACGGGCATGCAGATCGCGCAGGGCGGCCTCGGCCCCGTCATAGGTGCGCGTCCCCACGACCGGCTTTTCTTCGTACAGCACGACGAACCGATCGTGGAGGCGGTCCAGTTCGGCGGCGCCCGCCGCGCCCTCGGCGATCGGCCGCCCGACCGCGGCCATGGCCTTGGTCACCAGCACCCGGGCCCCCTGCCCCACGAAGGCGGGGACCTGCTCGTGCCGCACACGGGGCAGGCCTTCCTCGTCCAGCATGGCGTTCAACGCCAGCGCCAGATCGGGCACGCTGTCGATCAGGGTGCCATCCAGGTCGAAGACGATGCCGTCGAACGGGAAGGCCTCGGGCAGGGGGGATGCGGTGGTCATGGACTCCCTCTTTCACGATGGGGCGGCTGTAACCAGTCGAAAGACTGTGTGAGTTTGCAGGCCCGGCAGAGTATGGCAGCGTACTTGCCGCGACCACCCCAGTTCGGGTAGGCCTGCCCTACCCTCCGGACCGCCGGTGGCGCCCGCCTGCCCGATCAACCGCACGGATCACCCATGAGCCAGACCGATCTCGCCGCCATTGTCCTGGCCGCCGGGGAGGGGACCCGGATGCGGTCCGCCCATCCCAAGGTCGCCCACCGTCTGGCCGGTCGCCCGCTGCTGGGGCATGTGCTGGCGACGCTCGACGACCTGGGGGCCGGCACGGTCGTCGTCGTGGTGGGGCCGGAGATGGACGCGGTCGAGGCCATCGCCGCGCCCCGCCCAACCGTGACCCAGGCCGAGCGCCGGGGCACCGCCCATGCGGCCCTCCAGGCGAAGCCGGCCCTGCCCGCGCCGCCCGGGACCGTGCTGATCCTGTTCGGGGACACGCCCCTGATCCGCCCGGAGACCATTCGGGCCATGGTCGAGGCGCGTCAATCCGCCGCCGTCGTCGTGCTGGGGTTCCGCGCGGCCGATCCCACCGGATACGGCCGCCTGGTGACCGATGCGGCGGGAGACCTGGACGCCATCGTCGAGCACCGCGACGCCAGCGAGGCCCAACGGGCCATCGACCTGTGCAACTCCGGCGTCATGGCGGTGGATGGGGCGCTGCTGTTCCCGCTGCTCGACCGGGTCGGCAATGACAACGCCAAGGGCGAGTTCTACCTCACCGACATCATCGCCCTGGCCCGCGCCGACGGTCACCACCGCTGCGCCGTGGTCGAGGGCGCCGAGTCCGAAATGCTGGGCATCAACGACCGCGCGCAGCTCGCCGCCGCCGAACGCGTGGTGCAGGATCGCCTGCGCGCCGCCGCCATGGCGGGCGGGGTGACCCTGACCGATCCGGCCACAGTGACGCTGTCCATGGACACCGCCTTCGGCCGCGACGTGACCGTGGGGCCGTTCTGCGTGTTCGGGCCCGGCGTCCGCATCGGCGCGGGCGTCGAGATCAAGGGCTTCTGCCACTTCGAAGGCTGTATCGTCGAGGACGGCGCCGTCCTCGGCCCCTACAGCCGGCTGCGTCCGGCGGCCACCATCGGGCCGGGCGCGCACATCGGCAACTTCGTCGAGGTCAAGAAGGCCACCGTCGAGGCCGGCGCCAAGGTCAACCACCTCACCTATATCGGCGACGCCCGGGTGGGCGCCGGGGCCAACGTGGGCGCCGGGACCATCACCTGCAACTACGACGGCTTCGGCAAGTATCACACCGACATCGGGGCCGGCGCGTTCATCGGCTCCAACACGGCCCTGGTGGCGCCCGTGACCATCGGGGACGGCGCCATCATCGGCGCCGGCAGCGCGATCAGCGACGACGTCCCGGCGGACGCCCTTTCCCTGACCCGCGCGCCCCAGTCCACGCGCCAGGGCTGGGCCGCGCGCTTCCGGACCCACATGAAGCGGCTCACGGGCAAAGCCTAGGCAAGGAGAGACCAACACCATGTGCGGGATCGTCGGCATCATCGGAGCGTCACCCGTGGCCCCCCGGCTCATCGAGGGCCTGAAGCGGCTGGAGTATCGCGGCTATGACTCCGCGGGTCTGGCCACGCTGGACGGCGGCACCATCCAGCGGCGCCGCGCCAAGGGCAAGATCGCCGCCCTGGAAGAGCGCCTGCGGGAAGAGCCGATCCAGGGCACGACCGGCATTGGTCATACCCGCTGGGCCACCCACGGCATGCCCAACGAGGCCAACGCCCACCCCCACGCCAACGAGAACGTGGCGGTGGTCCACAACGGCATCATCGAGAACTTCCACGAGTTGCGCGAGGACCTGCTGGCCAAGGGACACGTGTTCACCTCGGACACCGACACCGAGGTCGTGGTCCACCTCATCAGCCAGGAGATCGCCGAGGGCACGAACGATCCCATCGAGGCCACCCGTCGGGCGCTTGGCCGCCTGGAGGGCGCTTTCGCGCTCGGCATCCTGCTGCTGGACCGGCCGGATGTGCTGATCGCGGCGCGCCAGGGCAGCCCGCTGGCCCTGGGCCACGGCGACGGCGAGATGTTCCTGGGCTCGGACGCCCTCGCCCTGGCCCCCATGACCCAGCGGATCACCTACCTGGAGGACGGCGACTGGGCCGTGCTGACCAAGGAAGGGGCCACGATCCGCGACCTGTCGGGGCAGACCGTATCCCGGCCCGAGCAGCTCTCCAGCCTGTCCGGCGCCATGATCGGCAAGGGCGGCCACCGGCATTTCATGGCCAAGGAGATCTTCGAGCAGCCGCAGGTGATCGGCGACACCCTCAGCGCCATGTTCAACCCGACCGCGCGCACCATCACGCTGCCCGATCTGCCGTTCGATCCGGCGACCGTCCCGCGCATCACCATGATCGCCTGCGGCACCGCCTCGCTGGCCGGCATGGTCGGCAAGTACTGGCTGGAGCGGCACGCGGGCATTCCCGTGGACTGGGACCTGGCCAGCGAGTTCCGCTACCGCGAGCCCGTCATGACCGAGGGCGGGCTCGCCGTCTTCATCAGCCAGTCCGGCGAGACGGCCGACACCCTGGCCGCGCTGCGCTACTGCAAGCAGCAGGGGCAGTATTGCCTGGGCATCGTCAACGCCCCGGAAAGCACCATCGCGCGCGAGGCCCACGCGGTCCTGCCCACCCTGGCCGGGCCGGAAATCGGCGTGGCCTCCACCAAGGCGTTCACCACCCAGCTCGTGGTCCTGGCCTGCCTGACCATCGCCCTCGGCAAGGCGCGCGGCGCATTGGATCACGAGACGGAAGCCCGCCTGTCGGGCGCCCTGACCGAGGTGCCGAGCCGCGCCGCCGAGGTGCTGAACCACGACGAGCGCATCCGCGCCATCGCCGAAGAGACCTTCGTGCCGGCCCGCGACGTGCTCTATCTGGGGCGCGGGACAAGCTATCCGCTGGCCCTGGAAGGTGCGTTGAAGCTGAAGGAAATCAGCTACATCCACGCCGAGGGCTACGCGGCGGGCGAGATGAAGCACGGCCCCATCGCGCTGATCGACGAGCATGTGCCCGTCGTCGTGATCGCCCCCAGTGACGACCTGTTCGAGAAGACCGCGTCGAACGTGCAGGAGGTAGTGGCGCGCGGCGGCAAGGCCGTGGTGTTCGCCGATGACGCGGGGGTGGGGCGGCTCAAGGACCTGGCGCTGGAGACCATCGCCCTGCCCGCTGTGGACCCGTTCGTGGCCCCGATCCTGTACGCCATCCCGGTGCAGTTGCTGGCCTATCACACCGCCGTCGCCAAGGGCACGGACGTGGACCAGCCGCGCAATCTGGCGAAGGCGGTCACGGTGGAATAGGGCCGTCCAAGCCCAGGGCGACGGGCTCAGGTTAACATGACGGCATGTTCCGCGCGGTCGGAGGGGGCCTCTCGAGATCCCTCGTCTCGCTTCGCTCACTCGGGATGACACACTAAAATTATAGGATGTCATCCTGAAGCCGCGAAGCGGCTGAAGGACCTCGAGCGCAGGTCTCCGACCCGCTGCAAAGACCTGGAAGAGCGATCCCGTTAACCTGGGCTCGTTGCCGTGCGTCCAAGCCCGTTGCAATCGTCGGCCGGGCCTGCGAGTCTGACGCAGTGTAGCGGCGGAAGGCATCGCATGGCCGACGACCCGACGACCCATTTCGCCTCGTCCGTACGGCTGGATCGGGAGGCCCTGGGGCGGCAGGCCCGCAAGGTGGCCGGGGCCGACTATCCGGCCGCCATCCTGGACGGGGTCAGCGTGCCCGTGTTCGTCCTGAACGAACAGCGGCAGATCGTGTTCGCCAACACGGCCTTTCAGCAGTTCGTGCCGGACGACGATCCGGCGCGGTTCATCGGCCGGCGCGCGGGCGAGGCCGTCCGCTGCGTCCATGCCGACAACGACCTGGCGCCGGGCGGGTGCGGCACGGCCGAGGCCTGCCGCAACTGCGAAGCCATCCAGGCGGTCCTGCAGGCCCACGCCAAGGGCCGGGACGAGCGGACCTTCCAACTCGTCCTTCAAGGCGGCGAGGCGGTCAACGCCATCATCCGCGCCACCCGCATCGAGGTGGAGGGCGAAACCTTCATCATCGTCGCCCTGGTGGACATCAAGGACACGCTGTGGCGGCGCGACGTGGAACGGGCGTTCCTGCACGACGTCATGAACATCGCCGGGTCCATCCGAAGCTCGTCCGAGGCGCTGTCGCTGTTCGATGCCGCCACGCAGCAGGACTATATGAGCCGGATCGTCACGGCCTGCGACACGCTCATCTCGGAGATTCACAGCCACCGCCTGATGATCTCGGCGGAGGACGGCGATCTGGAGCCCACCTTCGTCCCGCTCGACTCGCTGGTAGTGCTGGAGCGGATGATTTCGATCGTCTCGCAGCACACGGCCGGCGAAGGGCGATCCGTGGTGCTGGCGCCCTCGGCCCGCAGCGTCGTGTTCCGCTCCGACGAGGGGCTGTTGTCCCGGGTGATCCTGAACCTGCTCAAGAACGCCCTTGAAGCCAGCGACCCCAGCCAGACGGTGACGGCGGATACGGGCCAGGACGGCGGCACCGTCTGGTTCTCGGTCCACAACGCGGCGCACATGCCGCCGAAGATCGCGGCGCGCGTGTTCCGCCGGTTCTTCTCGACCAAGGGCGCATCGCGCGGCATCGGCACCTACAGTGCCCGCCTGCTGACGGAAAAGTACCTGCGCGGCACCATCGCCTTCACCTCGGACCCCGAGTCCGGCACCACCTTCACGGTTCGGTACCCGCAGGACGCGGCGGCTCATACCGCCCGACCTTGACGTCACTTCCTAGGCCGGGCGGGAGTTGCACTCCCGCCCGGACCGTTCATTTCTTTCGCAAGGAATAACGCTCCGGACGGGGCTGCAAGCCCCGTCCGGCACATTCGTCTGTCCGTCATACGCGTTGAGAAGTGTGAACGTGATCGCCCCTGCCGGGGGCGGAGTCTGGGTGGCGCGGTCCTGACCGGAACGGACGCCCCGGCGAGCGTGTCAGAACATCGACTCCTGAGAGCCAGGCGCCGCCCGTCCCTCGCCGCCCGGTTCGTCGTCATCGATGGCGAGCGCCCCATCCCAGGCGGTCAGGAGCCCCCGCACCGCCTCAAAAGGGCGGTCCGGGTCGAGCCACGCGGCCTCGGCCTCGGCGTCCGTCAGGAACGCCGGCATGCGGTGATGCAGCGCGGCCATCTGCTCGGTCGCGGGGCGGGTGATGACGGTGAACCGGCCCCGGTCATCCACCAGGCCGGCCATGGCGTGCACCGGCGCATCGGCCCGCCCGATCCGGTGGCGGCGCTTGCGGGCCCTGGCCGGCGCGCCGGGCACGGGCGTCCACTCATAAAACGCGCTCAGCGGGACGAGGCAGCGGTTGCCCAAGACCGGCCGGAACGTGGGTTTCTCGGTCAGGGTCTCGGCCCGGGCATTGATGAGCGGCTTGGTGTCCCAATCCACCGCGAACCCCCAGGGCAGCGCGATGGGTACCCGGCGCGGCCCGATCACGGGCACGCGGTCGGTCGGCCGGATCTCGGCTTTCGGCAGCCCGTCCAGCGCGGCGCGGGTCGCCGCGTCCTCGTCCGGCGGGGCGGTCAGGCCGAAGCGCGCCAGCAGGTCGGCGGGCGCCACATTGAGTTCGAAACGCGAGCACATGCCGGGTAGGATGGGGCGCTTCCCAGACCCCCGCAAGGACCCCCGCCGATGTCGGATGCCAACGACCCCCTCGCCTGCCCCGTCGATCACAGCGCCATGAAGGAGGCCGCGCCGAAATACACCGGCCAGTCGGTGCTCATCACCGGCGCCAGCCAGGGCATCGGTCACGCCATCGCCGCCCGTTTCATGGCCGAGGGCTGGCGTGTCATCACCTGCGCCCGCCGCGACGTGCCGGCCCATTGCCGCCGCGATCCCCTGTGGACGCACCACTTCGTCGCAGACCTGGGCCAGCCGGACAGCCTGGACGAGTTCGCCCGCCAGGCCAACGAGGCCCTGGGCGACGAGCCCCTTCACGCCCTCATCAACAACGCCGGTGTCTCGCCCAAGACCCCCTACAAGGAGCGCCTGGGCATCCTCAACGGCTCGCTGGAGGGCTGGCATGACGTATTCGAGCTGAACTTCTTCGCGCCCCTGCGTCTGGCCCGGGCGATGAGCGTCAAGCTCGCGCGCGGCAAGGGCACGGTCATCAACATCACGTCCATCGCCGGGCACTACGTGCACCCGTTCGCCGGGTCGGCCTATTCCACCTCCAAGGCCGGGCTCTCCGGCCTGACCCGCGAGATGGCGGCGGAGTTCGCGCAGTTGGGCGTGCGCGTGAACGCGGTCGCCCCCGGCGAGATCGCCACCGACATGATCAGCGAGGAGTACGAATCGCTGATCCCGCGCATCCCGCTGGACCGCATGGGCTCGGTCGCCGACGTGGCGGGCGTGGTCTTCCGGCTGTGCGACGCCGATTTCAGCTACGTGACCGGCAACGAGGTGTTCGTGGACGGCGGGCAGCGGCTTCTTTAGCCGCCGCATGGAACCGAGCGGCCCCTTCGCCGGTTTCCTGGGAGCACGGGGGCTCGACCATCACGACGGTCGGGACCCCGAAACCCGGAACACCCACGAGAGGGGACCGCCACCATGACCATCACCATCAACAGCCTTCAGCCCATCATTTCGCTGGTCGCCGGCATTCTGATTCTGGTCTGGCCCAAGCTGCTGAACTACATCATCGCGGGCTACCTGATCCTGGCCGGGATCCTGGGACTGGTCGGGGGCGCCAACATGGCCGGGATGCATATGTGATCCGGATCGGGTGGCCTTATACCAACGGCAGGAGGCTTTGACCGTCAGGACGGATGCGACAGCAAGAAAGGGTTGTCATCCTGAAGAAGCGAAGCGACTGAAGGATCTCGGGAGGACGGGTGAGTCCGGGCCGGCCGACGCACGCGCCAGCCCGGGATCCTTCGCCGTTTTCAACGGCTCACGATGACGCGCAAGCGGCCGTGAGAGTCGCGCCCTCCTCACCGATCATCCTGCTCTCAAACCGTCCGCACCAGCCGCGCCGCATAGAACCCGTCCATGCCGCCGGTGTCGGACTGGTGGCACGGCAGGGTGCGCAGGTCGCCCTCCGGCGTGAGCAGATCGGACAGGCCGCCCACCTCGTCCGGCGTGACGGGATCCCGGATCAGGTCCGCGCGCCGCGCCAGAGCGGCGGCGATCACACCCGGTCCCTCCTCCGGCTGCAACGAGCACACGCAGTAGACCAGCGTGCCGCCCGGCCTGAGCAGGCCCAGCGCCGCATCCAGCAGCGCGGTCTGCAGGTGGGCGAGGCCGGCCGTCGCCTCGGGCGTTTTCAGCCACAGCGCATCCGGATGCCGCCGCAGGGTGCCGGTTGCGGAACACGGGGCGTCCAGCAACACCGCATCGAACGGGCCGTCCGGCGGCGTCCAGGCCAGGGCATCGGCGGCGATCACCTGCGCGGACAGTCCGGTGCGGGCCAGATTCTCCCGCACGCGGTTGAGTCGGCCGTCGGAGCGGTCCAGCGCCACCACCTCGGCCCCCGTCGCGGCCAGTTGCAGGGTCTTGCCGCCAGGGGCCGCGCACAGGTCGGCCACCCGCCTCCCGGGGCCCGCCCGCAGTAGGCGCGCGGGCAGCGCGGCGGCGGCGTCCTGCACCCACCACGCGCCCTCGACAAAGCCCGGCAGGTCGGGGACCGGCGGATGATCGGCCGGCAGCCGCATCGTGCCCGTCGGCAGCGCGACGGCCCCCAGGCGCTCCGCCCAGACCGGGACCTGTTCCGGGTCCTTCAGGGTCAGATCCAGCGGTGCGGGATTCTGGTGCGCGCCGGCGATGGCGCGCGCGGCGTCCTCGCCGTACGCCCGGGCCCACGCGGTCCACAGCCAGTCCGGCGTGTTCAGGCGTGGGCCGTCCTGCGCCGCCCACCAGGCCCGACCCTCCCGGTCCAGCCGACGCAGCACGGCGTTGACGAGGCTCTTGTGCCCGCCCTGGCGGGCCGCGACGCACAGGTCCACGGCGGTGGTGACGGCGGCGTGGGGCGGCATCTCCAGCACGAGAAGCTGGGCCGCGCCCAGCCGCATCACATGGCGCACGGGGCGCGCCTTGGCCGGCAGCGGGCGGTCCAGGCAGCGATCCAGCAGAGCGTCGATGCGGCCCAGGTGCCGCAGGGTGGCCGCGACCAGCGAATGGACGAAGGCCCGGTCGCGCGGCGCCAGATCGCCCACGGCCCCGCCCAGAACCTCATCGAGGGGGCGGCCCTTGTCGAGCACCTGGCGGAGCACCGCAAGCGCGGCACGGCGGGAGGGGATGGCGGTCATCCGCGCCGTCTACGCCCCGCCGGCTCGCAGGTCAAGGTCATCCCCAGGGACCGCGCCGCCGCCGACGTCCGCCAGCCGCGCCGGTGGAGGGGATTCGGGAGCTGGCGGCCGTCGTCGCCGCACCGCTGCCGCCCGGGGCCACGGTCGCGGCCACCGACCCCGTGCCCCCATGCGCCGCCATCTCGCGCAGGGCGCGGACCCGATTGGTGGTGGCCGGGTGGGTGCTGAACAGGCTGTCGTGTTTGTGGGCGTGCAGCGGGTTGACGATGAACAGATGCGCCGTGGCCGGGTTGCGCTCGGCCGCGTGGTTGTCGATGGACTTCGCACCCCGCTCCAGCTTCTCCAGGGCGCTCGCCAGCCATTCCGGGTTGCCGGCGATGCGCGCGCCCTCGGCGTCGGCCCCGTACTCGTTGTGCCGCGAGATCGCCATCTGCACGATCATGGCCGCGACGGGCGCCAGGATCGCCACCAGAATCGCCCCCACGATCCCCAGCGGGTTGTCGCGGTTGCCCCCGAAGAACAGCGCGAAGTTGGCCAGCATGCCGATGGCGCCGGCGATGGTCGCCGTGATCGTCATGGTCAGCGTGTCGCGGTTCTTCACGTGCGCCAGTTCGTGGGCCATCACGCCCGCGACCTCCTCGCGGCTCATCACGTTGAGCAGGCCCGTGGTTGCCGCCACGGCGGCATTCCGCGGGTTTCGCCCCGTCGCGAAGGCGTTCGGCTGCGGCGTGTTGATGATATAGACCTTGGGCATGGGCAGGTCCGCCCGGCGCGCCAGATCGCGCACCAGACCCACGAACTCCGGGGCCTCCTGCTCGGTGACCTGACGGGCGCCGTGCATGGACAGCACCGCCTTGTCGGAGTTCCAGTAGGCGAAAAAGTTCATGCCGAGCGCCACCAGCAGCGCCAGGATCATGCCCCCGGCCCCGCCGATCATGTAACCGACGGTCAGGAACAGGCCGGTCATGGCGGCCAGCAGCAGGGCGACACGGGCGAACGACATGGAGGGTCCTCCCCAAAGCGGCGGAAAAGCGCCTTCGAGATAGGATCGGGGGCGGTGCATTCAACTAAATTCCTGGTAAGCTCTTCGTCGGTGTGACGGTCCGGACGGCGGAGGGCGGCATGGGGCGCGGAACGGTCGGTGGAACGCAGCGGCGATACGCCGCCCTTGTCGTCGGGCTCGCGGCGCTGCTCGCCGCATCGCCGGTCGCGGCGGGGGAGAGCGCCTGGTCCCGGCAGACCGAGCCCGCGCCCGGCCCGGCCCGGGTGATCGGCGGGTATACTCACGGATGCATCGCCGGCGCGGTCGCCCTGCCCCTCGACGGCCCGGGCTACACGGTGCTCCGGCCGCAGCGCCTGCGCTATTTCGGACATCCCGCGCTGATCGCCGTGATCCGCGACCTGGGGGCCTGGGCCGACCGCCACGGCTGGGGCACCCTGCTGGTGGGCGACCTGTCGCAGCCGCGCGGCGGCCCCATGAGCTACGGCCACGCCAGCCACGAGGCCGGTCTTGACGCCGACATCTGGTTGCGCCTGCTGCCGCCGGGCCAGCGCCTGTCGGACGCGGAGCGGCGCGACCCCACTCCGGTGTCCATGGTGCGGACGGGCGCGCCGACCGCCGATCCCGCCGTGTGGACCGACACCCATGCCGCCCTGGTGCGCGCCGCCGCCCAGGACCCTCGTGTGGCCCGCCTGTTCGTCAACCCGGCGATCAAGGCCACGCTCTGCCGGGCCTTCCCGCCGGACGCCGACGGCAACACACGCTGGCTCCAGAAGGTCCGGGCCTGGTACGGGCACGATTCGCACGTCCACATCCGGCTGCACTGTCCTTCGGACAGTCCGGGCTGTGTGCCGCAGGACCCGCCGCCGCCCGGAGCCGGATGCGAGGCCGAGGGGTTCGCCTGGTGGGCGAACAGAATTGCCGATCGTCTCACCCAAAAGGCGTCCGCACCCGCGCCGGTGGCCGCGCCTGTTGCCGGGCCGCCGCAATCCGTGCCCGAGGCCTGCGGCGGCGTCCTGTCGTCTCGATAACGGGTGTGCATGGATGTATGCTCAGGAGCTGCGGTGACGGCCCGCCCGGCACCATGCGGCAGCGCTCAACAGAAGGTTGATCGGTCCATGATCCAGATCCCGCTGAACACAGCACGCCCCTTCCCGCCCTCTCGGCCCAGCGTCGGCGGCCGGCTGGCCTTGGGCATGGGCGCGCTGCTGCTCATCCCCGCTTTGGCGGCCTGCGTGACGACCCCGCCGGAGGGCGAGACGGACCTTGGTCTGCTGCTGCTGGCGCGCATCCAGAACGGCTCCGACGGATCGGCGGCGGGGGACCCGACCGGCACCGCGACAACCGAAGCCCTGAAGGCCCTGGTGGAATCCGGGACCGCTGACGCCTCGACCCGGCCCCAGGATGCCGCCCTCGTCCAGGCGTTCTACGCCGGGCGCGGCTTCGCGCCGGCGTGGACCGACGGAACGGGCCCCACGGCCCGGGGACAGGCGGTCCGGGATGTGCTCGTGACCGCCTGGGCGGACGCCATCCCCGATATCGCGGTTCCGCCCGTGCCCGAGGCCGAGGCCGGCGCGCCCGTGCCGCCGGCGGCCGTGGCGCGGCATGATCTGGCCGTGACGCGCGCGCTGGCGACCTACGCTGGGCGCGCGCTGCAACGCCGGGTCGTCTGGGCGCCGCGCATCCCCGATGGCACCCTGGGCGCCCTGCGCGAGATCGCGGCGGAGAACCCGGCCGCCGAGCCGCCCGGCCGCCTGTTCCGCCTCGTCTCCGACGACGACCGCACGGCGCGCCTGCGCCGTGGCCTGTTGCGGTATCACGCCCTGGCCGAGGGCGGCGGCTGGCCCCGCGTGAACCCGGACGGCGCCAAGATCGAACCCGGCGACCGCCATCCGGACGTGCCCCTGATCCGCGCCCGCCTGGCCGTGACCGGAGACCTGACGGACGAAAACGCCGGCCCCTCCGCCTCGGCCGCCGTGGATCCGACCCTGCTTGACCCGGTCCTCGCGGCCGCCGTGCGGCGGTTCCAGGCCCGCCACGGTCTGGCCATCGACGGCAAGGTGGGCCCCCAGACCCGCGCCGCCATGGCCATGCCGGCGGACCGGCGGCTGCGCCAGATGGCGCTCAACCTGAAACGCCTGCGGGCGCTGCCGCCGCTCCCCGACGGACGCTCCATCGAGGTCAACATCGCGGGGGCGGCGCTGGAAGGACGCCAGGACGGCGAGACGGTGTTTCGCACCGACGTGATCGTCGGCATGCGTGACCGGCCGACGCCGGAACTGCGCAGCGCCATCAACCAGCTTGTGCTGAACCCCACGTGGACGGTGCCCACCAGCATCGCCGAGAAGGACATCCTGCCCAAGTTGCGCAACGACCCCACCTATCTGACCTCGCACGGGTTCCAGGTGTTCGAGGGGTGGACCGGCGGCGCGGCCGAGCTGGACCCCTCCCAGATCGACTGGCACGCGCCCGACGTGGATATTCGCGGCATGCGTCTGCGGCAGGCGCCCGGCCCGGGCAATGCCCTGGGCGAGATCAAGTTCCTGTTCCCGAACGACCATGACGTCTATCTGCACAGCACGCCCAGCCGGGGTCTGTTCGCGCGCTCGACCCGCACGTTCAGTTCGGGATGCGTGCGGGTGCGCGATCCGCTGGATCTGGCGACCTTCATCCTCGACGACCCTGGCACGTGGACCGCCGAAACGCTCCGGGACCGCATCCGGGCGGGCGGAACGCGCACGGTCCGTCCCGGCCAGTCCATCCCGGTGTCGATCATCTACCTGACGGCCTGGGTCGCGGAAGACGGGACGATTCACTTCCGTCGCGATGTTTACGGCACGGATGCCGGCGATCTCTCAACGGTCGCGGATCTGCGCTGAGTTTCGCGGTTTCTGGAAAGAGTCCAGGCCCGGAGTCCAGCTTTCGCGCATTCTTTGTTGCTTTTGTCGCTGCGGTGCGCAATTTTGCTGTCCCTCCGGGGCTGCGGCCCCGGGTCGCATTGCACCGGCCCGCGCCGGCTTCCGCGCCGCGTGGGCTCACCGAACCACCCGGAAACCGCAGCGGAGCGCGCGCCATGTCCGACGCCTACCAAGAAGCCCACGACCTGTCCCTGACGGACCCGGCAGCCTTCTGGGGCAAGGCTGCCGAGGACATCCATTGGGTCAAGCGGTGGGACAAGGTGCTCGACGAGTCCAACCCGCCCTTCTATCGCTGGTTCGTCGGCGGTGAGCTGAACACCTGCTACAACGCCGTGGATCGGCATGTGGAAGCCGGTCACGGCGATCGGGCCGCGATCATCTATGACAGCCCGATCACCGGGACCAAGCGCACCACCACGTATGCCGAACTGAAGCAGCAGACCGCATCCTTCGCCGGCGTGCTGGCCGACCAGGGTGTGACCAAGGGCGACCGTGTCATCATCTATATGCCGATGGTGCCCGAAGCCCTGGTGGCCATGCTGGCCTGCGCCCGCCTGGGCGCCGTGCATTCGGTGGTGTTCGGCGGATTCGCCGCCAACGAGTTGGCGACCCGCATCAATGACGCCAAGCCCAAGGTGGTGGTGGCGGCGTCCTGCGGCCTGGAGCCGGGCCGCGTCATCGCCTACAAGCCGCTGCTGGACGAGGCCATCCGCGTGGCCACGCACAAGCCCGACCGCTGCGTCATCCTGCAGCGGGAGCAGAAGCCGGGTGACCTGATCGCCGGCCGTGACGTGGACTGGGCGGAGGCCGTCTCCTCGGCCCGTCCGCACGACTGCGTGCCGGTGCAGGCCACCGACCCGCTGTACATCCTGTACACCTCCGGCACCACCGGGCAGCCCAAGGGCGTGGTGCGCGACAACGGCGGGCACGCCGTCGCCCTGAAATGGACCATGAAGGCCATCTACAACATGGAGCCGGGCGAGGTGTACTGGGCCGCGTCCGACGTGGGCTGGGTCGTCGGGCACTCCTACATCTGCTACGGCCCGCTCCTGCACGGCTGCACCACGGTCGTGTTCGAGGGCAAGCCCGTGGGCACGCCCGACGCGGGCACCTTCTGGCGGGTCATCAGCGAGCACAAGATCCCGGTGCTGTTCACCGCGCCGACGGCCTTCCGCGCCATCAAGAAGGAAGACCCGAACGGCGAGTTGCTGCAGAAGTATGACCTGAGCCATTTCCGCACCCTGTTCCTGGCCGGCGAGCGCGCCGACCCGAACACCATCACCTGGGCGCAGGCTCAGCTCAAGGTGCCGGTCATCGACCACTGGTGGCAGACGGAAACCGGCTGGGCCATCGCCGCCAACTGCATGGGCCTGCAGGAATTCCCGGTCAAGTTGGGCTCGCCGACCAAGGCCGTGCCGGGCTGGAACGTCCAGGTCCTGGGCGAGGACAAGCAGCCCGTCGCCCCCGGCCAGATCGGCGCCCTGGTCTGCAAGCTGCCGCTGCCTCCGGGCACGCTGCCGACGCTGTGGAATGCCGACGACCGCTTCCGTCAGGCGTACATGGACGAGTACCCGGGCTACTACAAGACGGGCGACGCCGGCTTCGTGGACGAAGAGGGCTACGTTTACGTCATGACCCGGACCGACGACATCATCAACGTCGCCGGACACCGCCTGTCCACCGGCGCCATGGAAGAGGTGCTGGCCAATCACCCGGATGTGGCCGAGTGCGCCGTGATCGGCGTGCACGACGACATGAAGGGGCAGATGCCGCTCGGTTTCCTGGTCCTCAAGGCCGGCGTGACAAAGCCGCACGCCGAGGTCGTGGCCGAGGCGGTCAAGATGGTGCGCGAGACCATCGGTCCCGTCGCGGCCTTCAAGAAGGCCCTGGTGGTCAACCGTCTGCCCAAGACCCGCTCCGGCAAGATCCTTCGCGGCACCATGCAGAAGATCGCCGACCACGAGGAGTTCAAGATGCCGGCGACCATCGACGATCCGGACATCCTGCCCGAGATCGAGGACGCGCTGAAGGAGGTCGGACTGGCCAAGTAACCCGGCCTGAACCGCACCTGTCGCGTTAACGGAGCGGCCGGCACCCCCCCCTGGGGCGCGCCGGCCGTTCTGTTTTGTGGACGCCACGGCGCGCCCCGGCTTGGTCAGGACTCGCGCCGCGTCCGGACGCGACTCCGAGCATTCATGATTGCGGCACCAGCCGGGGCATCAACTGCCGGTGTAACGGTGCTTTACGATTTCTCAAGGGCTGTTCCCTATTTTCCTGCGGACGTCGATAAAATCATTTACGACCATGGGGCACGTATTGTTTTTATACCCTGCATAAAACTGCAGGGCCGCGCCGAGGGCGCATGACCCCGCCTTGGCCGCCGCGGGGTTCTGGGGGGGCGCGGACGGTCGAGGAGAGTGTTTCGGATGAACGGGAGTCAGACGGATCCAGGAGTGCCCGTGCGGCCCAGGGAAGCGATGTCCACCACCGCCTGCGCGGTCTGTGCCTCCGTTCCGTCGACCTGTCCCGCGAACCTCCCCCGGGGCCTGTCGTGTCACCATGTGCTGGAGCGCGTGGATGCCGGGCTCGCCCTGGTCAATGGCGGTGCGATCGTCTTCGTCAACGACTCGTTTGCAGCGCTGGCGCGCCGGGAGCGCGACCAGCTCATCGACGTTCCGTTCCTGTCCCTGTTCGTCGAAGATGATCGAAAGCTGCTCAACACCTGCTTGAATGGCGCGGCGGAACCCGGTGGGGCTTGCGGACCCTGCGCCGACACGCAGGCCCCGCCCTCGGTTTACCATCTGCGGGCGCCGGATCAGGACGAGCCCGTCGGGGTCACGGTGCGGGCCCAGGGCCTCGACATGGGCCCACGCGGCGACACCGAGATCCCGGTCCTGGTCGAGATGCGCGACGCCACCCGGGAAACCGAGATGGCGCAGGCCCTGCAGGACAGCGAGCGACGCTACCGTGGCCTGTTCGAGCATGCGCTTCAGGGGATCTTCCAGACCACCCCGGACGGGCGCTATGTCACCGTCAATGCCGCCTGCGCCGAGATCCTGGGCTACGACGGTCCCGAAGACCTCATCGCCTCGCGCACCGACATCGCGCGCCAGTCCTACCTGGACCCGGACGCCCGCCGGCGGTTCATCGCCCGGGTCGAGGAAGAAGGCGTCGTCGAGCATTTCGAGTCCCAGATGCTGCGCAAGGACGGCTCGGTCATCTGGATCACGGAAAACGCCCGCTGCGTGCGCGACCAGAACGGCAACACCGTCATCTACGAAGGCACGATGGCGGACATCACGGCCCGCAAGCAGGCGGACGCCGACCTGCACCTGATGGCCAAGGTGGTCAACAGCGTGCACGAGGGCATCGTCATCATCGACCGCGACCGGCTGGTCTGGGGCGCCAACGAGGCCTACCAGCGCATGACCGGCCACGATGCCGCCGACCTGCTGAGCCGCCCCGCGCGCCTGACCACGCCGGAACTGCACGAACCCGGGTTCGAGGGCATGATCCTGGAACAGGTGGAGGCCACCGGGCACTGGGTCGGCGAGGTCTGGGCGCAGCGCCGCAATGCGCCGCCCTTTCCCATGGAAATGTCGGTCTCCGCCGTGCGCGACCGCGACGGAACCCTGACCCACTACGTCGCCGCCTGCACCGACATCACCAAGCGCAAGCGGGACGAGGAGCATATCCGCTTCCAGGCCAACTACGACATGCTCACCCACCTGCCCAATCGGTACCTCATCATGGACCGGCTGGAACAGGCGATCCTGAAAGCGCGGCGGGACGACACGCGCGTGTGCGTGCTGTTCCTGGACCTGGACCGCTTCAAGAACATCAACGACCTGTACGGCCACGCCGCCGGCGACGAGGTCCTCAAGCTGGTGGCGCGCCGCCTGCGGCAGGTGGTGCGCATGTCGGACACTGTCGGCCGCCTGGCCGGCGACGAGTTCATCATCGCGCTGACCGACGTGGCCGACGGCGACGTGGGCGACCAGGTGGCAAGCAAGATCATCGAGGCCCTGTCCGAACCCTTCCTGATCCTGGACGCCGAGCTGTTCTGCCTGCCGTCCATCGGCATCACCTACTTCCCCGACCAGGCCGATTCCGTCGAGGCGCTGCTGCGCAACGCGGATATCGCCATGTATCACGCCAAGCTGCTGGGGGACCGGCGGCATATCGCGTTCTCGGAGGACATGGCGCAACGGTCCATCGAAATGATGAACCTGGAAAACGACCTGCGCCATGCCCTCAACCGCGAAGAGCTGGAACTGCACTATCAGCCGAAGGTCTCGGGCCACGACGGCAGCGTGGTCGGCGCGGAGGCCCTGATCCGGTGGCGTCATCCCCGGCTGGGGCTGGTGGGTCCGGGCGACTTCATCCCGCTGGCCGAGGAATCCGGCCTCATCATCCCCATGGGCCGCTGGACGCTGGTGACGGCCTGCAAGCAGTACATGCTCTGGCAGGCCGAGGGGATCGCGCCCGACAGCGTGTCCGTCAACGTCTCCATGCGCCAGTTCACCGACACGTCGTTGCTGGAAAGCGTGCGCGACGTGCTGGAGACCACCGGGATTCCGCCGGGCTGCCTGGATCTGGAGATCACCGAAAGCGTGATGACCGGCAACGTGGAACGCGCCGTGTCGATCCTGAACGGGCTGAAGTCGCTGGGGGTCACCCTCTCCATGGACGACTTCGGCACCGGCTACAGCTCGTTGAATTACCTCAAGACCTTCCCCATCGACACGCTGAAGATCGACCAGACCTTCGTCCGGGATCTCAGCCATGACACCAAGGATGCGGCTATCGTGACGACCATCGTCACGCTGGCCCGCAACCTGGGTTTCAACGTCATCGCGGAAGGCGTTGAATCACATGACCAATTGGCCTTCCTGATTGGCAGCGACTGCCCGCTGTTCCAGGGCTATCTGGCCAGCCGGCCCCTGCCGGTGGATGCCTTCACGGAATTTCTGCGCAGCCGCCTGCCGCGCGGCACGGTTTCGGCGACCCCGCCCGCCTCCTGAGGGGCGGGCGGCCGTCCGACGCTCGACTCCGATCCGGTCGTGACCTACCGCCGCAGGCCCTCCCGGACGACGGCCTGCAGGGCGCGGGTATCGTTGGGCGCCTCCACCATGCGCTCGGGCCGCTGGAACAGATCGGCCAGCCGCGCCGGCAGCGGGGGGCGCACGCCGGTGGCCTGCTCGACCGCATCCGGGAACTTGGCCGGATGGGCGGTCGCCAGCGACACCGTCACGCCGCCTTCGTCGCGCCGCCCGGCCACCTGCCCGGCCACGATGCCAATGGCGGTGTGCGGGTCCGCCAGCACGCCCGTCGTTTCCAGGATGCGGCGCATGGAGGCCGAGGTTTCCTCGTCCGTCAGGCGGTGCCCCCGGAACAGGCCGAGCAGCTCCTGGTGCAGGTCGTCCGGAACGTCGAAGGCCCCGCTCTGGCGGAACCTGTCCATGGCGGACCGCACCTCGGCGGCATCGCGCCCGTACACCTCGAACAGCAGGCGCTCGAAGTTGCTGGACACCTGAATGTCCATGCTGGGGCTGATGGTCGGCACCACGGTTTCCTGCCGCATGGTGCCCGTTTCCAGGAACCGGCTCAGGATGTCGTTCTGGTTCGAGCCCACCACCAGCCGGTCGATGGGAAGACCCATCTGGCGGGCCACGTAGCCCGCGAAGATGTTGCCGAAGTTGCCCGTGGGCACGCTGAAGCCCAGGCCCCGATCCGGCGCGCCCAGCGCCACGCCGGCCCAGGCGTAGTAGACCACCTGCGCCATGATGCGGGCCCAGTTGATCGAGTTGACGGCGGACAGGCCCACTTCCTCGCGGAAGTCCGGATCGCCGAACAGCGACTTCACCAGCGCCTGACAGTCGTCGAACGTGCCGTTGACCGCGATGTTGTGCACGTTGGCGGACTGCACGGTCGTCATCTGGCGCCGCTGCACCTCCGACACCCGGTCCTTGGGGTGCAGGATGAAGATGTCGATGGCCTCGCGGTCCCGGCAGGCCTCGATGGCGGCGGAGCCGGTATCGCCCGACGTCGCCCCGACGATGGTCACGCGGCGGCCGGCGCGCGTCAGCAGCAGCTCGAACAGCGGCCCCAGCACCTGCATGGCGTGGTCCTTGAAGGCCAGTGTGGGCCCGTGGAACAGCTCCATCATCCAGTCGTGGGGGCCGATCTGGCGCAGCGGCGCCACCGCCGGATGATCGAAGCGCGCATAGGCGGCGTCCAGCAGGTCGGCCAGTTCCTCTTCCGTCAGCGCCGCGCCCACGAACGGCAACATGATCCGGAACGCCAGTTCCTCATGGGACAGGCCGCGCATGTCGCGCCACTCCCGCTCCGAGAGGACCGGCCACTCCTCGGGCACGTACAGGCCGCCGTCGGCAGCCAGGCCGGTCAGGACGACATCATCGAAGCCCAGAACGGGGGCGGTGCCCCGGGTGCTTACATATCGCACGGCACAAGATCTCCCTTCACGGTGTGCGGGGTCAGGCCCCGTCCCGGACCCTAAGCCCTGTCGCGGGGAGCGGCAACACCACGCATGCCCGGTCCCCGTCGCGCCGCGAGGGCCGCATCCACCTGCGTCGCCAGGGCCTCGGCCAGGGCGGCATGATCGGCCTCGGTGTAGTGTACGCCGTCCACCCCGTGGGTTCCCCCCGTGATCGCCCCGGCCTCCGCGACCCGCAGGCCCGCGCCGACGGCGGCCGCCGCCACGGCCGGGCCGACCAGCCGGGACAGGGGCTCTTGCCCCGCGAAGGTCTCCCGCGTCCAGGGGGCCAGCGGGCCCAGCGGCGGCGGCGCCAGGATCAGGACGTCGGGCGGCGCATAGGCACTGGCCGGGCCGCCCGTTCCGGCCACGGCGGCCAGGGCCAGCACGGACGCAGCGATGGCCCCCGCCGAGCGCGCGAAGCGCGCCTTCATGTCGTTGGTGCCCAGGGCCAGAACGACCAGGTCCACCGGCGTCGCCCGGACCAGCGCGCCCGGAAGGTGGTGGCGGCCGTTGAAGGCCTCGGGCGCGAGCGGCGGGAATGTCTCGGCGGCGAACGTGTCGTCCCGATCCACGGTCCGGGCCGGCAGGGCATCGACGCGAACGCGCGCGGCGCCGCCCAGCCGCGCCGCCATGGCCTCCGGCCAGGGGACGCCGTCCGGGAAGCGCTCAAGCGGGCGACGTTCCACGTCAGGGATCCAGCCCCAGGCGTTGGAATCGCCATAGACGAGCACAGTGGCGGGCATGGGGGCTCCTTCAACACCGGGGCGGTGGTTCGATTTCGATCCACGAACCCGACCGACCCTAACGCCCTCGCGGGGCGGCGGCCAGGGGCGAGCGTCATCGCCCTCAGGGCAACGGGTTCAGGTTAACATGGCGGCATGTTCCTCGCTGTCGGAGCGGGCCTCTCGAGATCCCTCGTCTCGCTTCGCTCACTCGGGATGACCCATTAAAATTATAGGATGTCATCCTGAAGCCGCGAAGCGGCTGAAGGACCTCGAGCGCAGATCCCCGCCCAACTGCAAAGACCTGGAAGAGCGATCCCGTTAACCTGAGCCCGTCGCCCTCTCATCGCCCTCACCTCATCTTGACGCCCGTGATCTCCCGGACCTACAGTTTCCACACAGCATGTTCGGTCACTCGCTCGAGGTGTGCGCGTGGCCGGCCCGGAACCGTAGAAGGACGATCGTCCCATGAAACATGTGTCCGATTCCTCGTTCGAGGAGGATGTCCTGAAGTCCTCGTCCCCCGTGCTGGTGGACTTCTGGGCGGAGTGGTGCGGCCCCTGCCGGCAGATCGCGCCGGCGCTGGAGGAGCTGGATCAGTCCATGGGCGACAAGGTCACCGTGGCCAAGATCAACATTGACGAGAATCCCAACACGCCGAACAAGTACGGTGTGCGGGGCATTCCGACTCTGATGGTGTTCAAGGACGGTCAGGTCGCCGCGACCAAGATCGGCGCATTGCCCCGCAGCAAGCTGATCGAATGGGTCGAATCGGTGGTCTGACCGCCACCCGGCCCACGTCTGACACGGCACGACGCCCCGAAAACCCCGCCCGGTCGCTCCGACTGGTGCGGGGTTTTCGTCTGCGCGGGACGCCGACGGTCCGTAGACAGAGAAGGGGGCGGCCCCGGTCGGAGCCACCCCCTCTTCTTCTTGTTGGCCAACGGCGATGGACCGGGATGGCTCATCCCGGTCACCGGCAACCTGGCTCAGGCCGCGCGGGCCACCCCGCCCTTGCGCAGCCAGCGCGAGCCGAACAGGCCGCCCAGGGCCGTCAGCAGGAACCAGGCGGCGGCCGGCAGCGGCGCCACGGTCAGCTTCACGTCGTCGATGAAGCCGCCCAGCGTGTTCGCCTCGCCGGTGGCGAGGAAGCTCACCTCGTAATCGCCGGCGATCGCCACATCAAAGGCGTAGCTCAGGACCTGCCACTGCGGGACATTGTTGACCGAGTAGTTGTCCTCGGAATTCATCGGACCCAGCACGGCACCATTGGCGCCCATGACCTGCACCTCAATGCCGTTGTCGTTCTCCTTGTTGGTCCGCCAGGAGTAGGCATAGGACAGGATGTAGCGGCCGGCATCCAGGTTCACGATCTTCTGATAGGCGTTGCTGTTGGAACCGTTCCGGGGATGGCTGTCCAGCTCGACGTACAGGTCACCGTCGTAGGCCTGGAAGCTGCCGACGGTGCCGCTCGACTGCACCTCGATGCCGGACCCGACGTTGCTGCCCCACCCCGGCAGTTCCTCGTACACGTCCCAGCCGCCATTGGTCTGCAACTGCGTGATGGTCTTGCCGCCGATGAAGCCGACGAACCCGCCGTCTTCCTCGAAGCTGCCGTTCTGGATGAAGCTCGCCGACGCGGTCGAAGCGCCAGCGACCATGACCAGGGCGGCGGTCGCCGCACCGAGAGAGAGAAGAGACCCGCGCATACCCATTGCCACATACTCCTTGGTCTTGGCTGACGGACGGCGGGATCCGGTCCCGTCATGCTCAGCCCTGCAGCCGATTGTGATTTCGATCCCGTTGTGAGACACACGATTTCACGAGCGCGGGGCGTGGCGCAATTCTCCTTAAGGCGAGTCACCCTTTTGGTGGGCTCGGGCTCCCAGGCGCGCCCCTGCCTGCCCCGCCGCCTCCACCATTCGGTGGAGTCCGCCGCAGGCCGAGTTCTCCCCCAACGGGTGGGATTGCGTACATGAAAAAGGGGCGGTCCCTCGCGGAACCGCCCCCTTGCGCCCCGGGATCCGGGCTCGGATCGGGCCGCCTACTCCAGCGCCTGCACGATCTCTTCGGTCATCTTCTTGGCGTCGCCGAAGAGCATCATGGTGTTGTCCTTGAAGAACAACGGGTTGTCCACGCCGGCATAGCCCGACGCCATGGAGCGCTTCACGAACAGCACGGTCTTGGCGTTTTCCACGTCCAGGATCGGCATGCCGTAGATCGGGCTCGTCGGGTCGGTCTTGGCCGACGGGTTGGTGACGTCGTTCGCGCCGATGACATAGGCGACATCGGCGGTGGAGAACTCGTTGTTGATGTCCTCCAGCTCGAACACCTCGTCATAGGGCACGTTGGCCTCGGCCAGCAGCACGTTCATGTGCCCCGGCATGCGGCCCGCCACCGGGTGGATGGCGTACTTCACGTCGATGCCCTCGGCCTTCAGCTTGTCCGCCATCTCGCGCAGGGCGTGCTGGGCCTGGGCCACCGCCATGCCGTAGCCCGGCACGATGATGACCTTGGAGGCGTTGGACATGATGAAGCTGGCGTCGTCCGCGCTGCCCGGCTTGACCGACTTGTCGCCGCCGGGGCCGCCGGCCGCCGCCGCGCTGTCGCCGCCGAAGCCGCCCAGGATCACGTTGAAGATCGAGCGGTTCATGCCCTTGCACATGATGTAGGACAGGATCGCACCGGACGAGCCCACCAGGGCGCCGGCCACGATCAGCAGCGGGTTGCCCAGCGTGAAGCCGATGCCGGCCGCGGCCCACCCCGAGTAGCTGTTCAGCATCGAAATCACCACCGGCATGTCGGCGCCGCCGATGGGGATGATGATGAGGAAGCCCAGGGTGAACGCCAGCGCGGTGAGCAGGCCGAAGACCACGTAGCTCTCGGTGACGCAGAAGATCACCAGAAGCACGAGCAGGGTGATGCCCAGGCCGGCGTTCAGCTTGTGTTGCCCGGTGAAGGTCACCGGCGAGCCGGAGACCAGCCCCTGAAGCTTGGCGAACGCCACCACGGAGCCCGAGAAGGTGATGGCGCCGATGGCCAGGCCCAACGACATCTCGATCAGGCTGGCGGCGGGCAGCGAGCCCACCGACCCGATGCCGTAGTTCTCCGGCGTCAACAGCGCGGCCCAGGCCACCAGAACGGCGGCCATGCCGACCAGCGAGTGGAAGGCGGCCACCAACTGCGGCAGCGCGGTCATCTTGACCTTGCGGGCCACCACGGCGCCGATGCCGCCACCGATCGCCACAGCCAACGCCATGGGCAGGTAGTTGACCACATTGGGCGAAACCAGCGTGGTCAGCACGGCGATGCCCATGCCGATCATGCCGTACAGGTTGCCCTGTCGCGCGGTGGTGGGGGAGGAGAGGCCCCTGAGCGCCAGGATGAAGCACACCGCGGCGACCAGATAGGCCATCATTGTCAAACCGAATCCCATGTCTCGCCCTCCCTAGCTCTTTTTCTTCTTGAACATGGCGAGCATGCGTTCGGTGACGATGAAGCCGCCGAAGATGTTGATCGACGCCAGAAGAACCGCCGCGAGGCCGAGCCAACTCGCGCTGGTGAACTCGGCAGGACCGGCGGCGATCAGGGCGCCGACGATGATGACGGAGGAGATCGCGTTGGTCACGCCCATCAGCGGGGAGTGCAGCGCCGGAGTGACGCTCCAGACCACGTAGAAGCCGATGAAGCAGGCCAGCACGAACACGGTGAACAGCCACCAGAATTCGCCGGGCGCGTGGCCACTGCCGGCGGCGGCCGCGGCACCCATCGCCGAACCGGCGACCTGATCGGCCAGGGCCTGGGCGTTCTCGGCCAGGGCGCCGGCCTGCTCGGCGAGCGCGCCGGCCTGGGACGCGATGGTCTCGTTTTGCGTTGCCATTGGGGGTCCCTCTCCTAGTTCGAACCGCCGGCGAGGGCCGGATGGACCACCTTGCCGTCGTGACAGACGCAGGTGCCCTTGATGGTCTCGTCATCCCAGTTCAGCTTGAGCCCCTTGGACTCCTTGTCGAACATGGGGGTGAAGAAGTTGAAAAGGTTCTTGGCGAACAGCGGGCTGGCGTCGGCGGCCACGCGGGTCGGCAGGTTCGGATAGCCGACGATCTTGACGCCGTGCACCTCGACCACCTTGCCGAGCTCGGACAGCTCGCAGTTGCCGCCGGCCTCGACCGCCATGTCCACGATCACCGAGCCCTTCTTCATGCTCTTGACCTGCTCGGCGGTGACCAGCTTGGGCGCCGGACGGCCGGGGATCAGGGCGGTGGTGATGACGATGTCCGTCTTCTTCAGGACCTCGGAGATGACCTGCTTCTGCTTCTCGAAGTACTCGGGCGGCATTTCCTTGGCGTAGCCGCCTTCGGTCTCCGCCTGCTTCTCCATCTCCGCGTCCACGGTGACGAACTTACCGCCCAGGCTCTCCACCTGTTCGCGCGTGGCCGGCCGGACGTCCGTGGCCTGGACCGCGGCGCCCATGCGCTTGGCGGTGGCGACGGCCTGCAGGCCCGCCACACCGGCGCCGAACACCAGCACGCGCGCCGGCGGCACGGTGCCGGCGGCGGTCATCATCATGGGAAAGGCGCGCGAGAAGGCGTTGGCCGCCTCGATCACCGCCTTGTAGCCGCCCAGGTTGGCCTGGGACGACAGGATGTCCATGGACTGCGCGCGGCTGATGCGCGGCATCAGCTCCATGGCGAAGGCCGACACGCCCGCGGCGGCCAGCTTTTCCACCATGTCCTTCTGGGTCAGCGCGTTCAGGTGACACATCAGCATCGCGCCCCGTTTCATCAGGGCGATCTCGTCCGTGCCTTCGTCGGCGGTCATCGGACGCTGGATCTTCCAGACGAGATCCGCGTCCGCCAGCGCGCTTTTGGCGTCCGGGGCGATGGTCACGCCCACGTCCTTGAGCATGGCGTCGGTGACATCGGCGCCCATCCCGGCGCCGGATTCAACCACCACCTCGACGCCCAGTCCGACCAGCTTCTTGGCGACCTCGGGGGAGATCGCCACGCGCGCCTCGTCGCTGCGGCGTTCCTTTGGTACGGCGAGTTTCATGGATTGGGACCCTCGATCGATCAACGAATGGCGTTGCAACGCGGAACGGAATCGCCCGCAGCACCGCCGGGATATTGGAGCCGGTTCGGGTCTCGGCAACATGCCACAGTGAAAAACATAGGCATGCAAACGAGCCCGACGGGAGGGGCGACCCATCCCGAAGTCCGGGGACCCTAGCCGATCATGACGCGCAAGGCCACTGCCAAGGTCGACTTTTCCGCACCCGCGAACAATTGCCGGGCTCCGAATCCAGATGACAGGGGTGTCATGGTTCGTGCCCCATCACGAGATCCTTCGCCCCCGTAGGGCGCTCAGGATGACGTGCTCTATTAATAGTGTGTAGTTCTGAGGGAGAGTAGCGACCGAAGGACCTCGTGAGGCGGGTTCGACCCCATCCGTGTCACAGAACGGCAATCCGGGTTCGGAGCCCCGCGAACAAATGCCGGCCCGTGGACTCTGAACCGGGACCGATGGCACGCTGGATCGTCCGCCCACAGTCCATCGGGTTTCGCGATGTCCTGCCCGCCCCCGGTCTGCCCTGCCGCGCCGCTTCACTGGCGCTGGCCGCGTCGTGCTCTCGCGACTCTGTTGGGGGCGGCGGCGCTGGTGGTTGGCCCCGGGCCCACGGCGGCCGAGGAGAGCCAGCATCTGCTTTATGAGGCGCGGTTCCTGGGGCTGCCCGTCGGCGACGTGGCGGTCCACATGACCCGCACCGACGAGGCCTATGCCGTCACCGTCAATGGCCGCGCAACGGGCCTGTACTGGCTGCTGAAGGGCATCCGCGTCCATCGCGAGGCCCGGGGCCGGATCACGCCCGACGGCGCGCTTGAGCCCGACTCGTACCGGGAAGCCTATCGCGAGTGGGACCGGCAGGGTGTCCGTCGGGTGGACTTCCACGGCCCGGACGGCCTCCCCCAGGGGTTCAAGAACGGCCGCCCGGTGGACCGCATGGAGGACGAACTACGGATGGGCGCCCTCGACCCGCTGTCGGCCATCCTCGACCTGCGGACTCGGGTGGGCGACTTGGCGCAAGCCGGCCAGACCGCCCCCGAAACCCTCACCCTGCCCGTCTACGACGCCACCGTGCGGTTTGACGCGATGGTGCGACTCGGCACGCCGACCCAGGTGACCGCCGCCGGGCAGCCGTGGCGGGCGCGCGTGGCCACCGTCACCTTCGACCCCCTGGGCGGATTCAGCGACAAGCACGCCGCGGAGTATCGCCGGGGCGGGTCGCGCCTCACGCTGACGGATCACACTGCCGCGATTCCTCTGCGCTTCGAGCTGGAGCAGGGCTGGGGCGCCTTTGATCTCGTCTATGTGGGCCGATGCGGCCAGGTCCCGACCCCCTGCCCGGACAACGAGGTGGACCCCCTGGACTCGACCGAATATACCAACGAGCGATGAGGATTTGCGGGACCGGCCGGCGGCGGCGGCTCCGCGCGCACGGACCAGAGCCTGAACACGGAGGACCCCGGTGGCGCTGCACGAACCGACCAACGACGAACGCTACCTCGCGCAGCCGCGCGGCGCGCCCGTGATCGTGACCACGCTCGGCTGGGCGCTCGGGGCGCTGGCCGCGGCGTTGCTGCTCACCCTGGACTCGCCCCTGCAGGCCCGGGCCCTGGAGCTTTATACGGCCACGTTCGGCACCCCGCGCGAGGGCGCCGCGCCCGAACTCCAACTCGCGGGCGTGATCGTGTTCGGCATCGCCGGAGTCATGGTGGGCCTGTTCTCGTCGTTCATGACCGACCTGATCGACGGCGTGCCCAAGGTCGATCTGCGGGCCGGCAACCTGATGGTGCTGATCCTGTGGATCGTGACCGTCGCCCCCTTCGCGCTGGCCGGGTTCCCGTTCCTGGTCCCGATCGTGGCCGGGTTCGTCGGATGGCGGCGCTCGCGCGGGTTCCGGCCCATCTCACGGCGCACCCAGACCGCCGTGTGGGTGGTCTTCTCGGCCATGGGCGTGCTGGCGATCGGTTTCCTGATGTTCGTCCGGCCCGACCTGGGCACCGTCGTCCGCTTCGGCTGATCGGCCCGCACGGCCGCCCCCGTCTCAGGGCTTTCCGAGGACGCCCTCTTGTTCCATGATGGAAACAAAAGGGCGTCGGCCGTCCCGTCCGGGGGCGGGCCGCGCGCCCCTGGGAGGGAGGCCGCGTCATGCCCACCGAACCGCCCGCGACGGCGGCCGTCGAATCACGCCCCGTGTTGTCCGACAGGGTCGCCACCGTCACCCTGGATCATCCCTGGCAGTGGTTGCAGGCCGGCTGGCGGGACCTGGTGACCGCATGGCCGGTGAGCCTGGGGCTCGGCGCCCTGTTCACGGGCACGGGCCTGCTGCTGAGCCTGGGGCTCGCGCTGGCCGGGATGGGGTACCTCATCACCTCGACCATCGCCGGATTCATGCTGGTGGCCCCGGGGCTGGCCATGGGCTTCTACGACATCAGCCGCCGTCTTGAGCGGGGCGAACGGCCGAGCGTGTGGTCGGCGCTGACCGCGTGGCGCACGAACCCGGTCCACATGCTGTCGTTCGGCATCGCGCTGATGTTCTTCATGATGATCTGGCTGCGCTTCGCCGCCCTGGTGTTCGCGATCTTCTTCCCGTACGTCAGCATGTCCTGGGGCAGCATGCTGAACCAGACGCTGTCGGCCGAGGGGTTGGTGTTCCTGGCCGTGGGCGGCGCGGTGGGGGCCGTGTTCGCGGCCATCGCGTTCATGTGCGCCGCCGTGTCCATGCCCATGATGATGGACCGCCGCAGCGACGTGTTCGAAGCGGTCGTCACCAGCATCCTGGCCGTGGTCCGCAATCCGGCGCCCATGGCCCTGTGGGCCGGGCTGATCGTGGTGTTCACCGAGGCCGGGTTGGTGACGCTCCTGATCGGCCTGACCGTGACGCTGCCCCTGATCGGACATGCGTCCTGGCACGCTTACAGAACGCTGGTGCCGGACGACGCAGGCGGAACACCGGAGTGAGCCGGGGGATCAGTACTTGTCCTCGGCGAGGCTCATCACCCCGACCCCGATGGCGACACTGCCGAAAGTGACGAACAGCCCGGCGAACAACAGCACCAGGTTCAGCGCCCAGTGCTCGGAGGCCATGGCCAGGGTGCCGATGCCGCCGACATCGAACCACAGCAGGCTGACTCCGAAACTGACCGCCCCCGCCAGTCCGTAGACGACGTGCTGCAGCATGAAGACGATGGCGTTGCGCTCGTGGCGGGGCATGGGCATGGGAGCCCCCTTCTCTGACACGGATCGGCGATGGGCCGGAACATCCAGAACCCGAGCATGACGCTCGGACATGGACATCGTCAACGGCGCAACCGGATCACAAGCCAGGGGCAGACCACAAAAAAAAAGAAGCGGTCAGGCGCCCGGTCGGGGGGGAGGGACCGGGCGCCTTCCGCTCCAGCAGGAGCACGAGGATCGGACAGGGGGGCGGACCGATCCTCGCCGAAGCGAAGCGGCCATTGTCATGGCCGCCCGCCTTGAGTCAGCAGATGGGGTGACCCGCCCGGGAATAAAATCGCAGCCCGCGCATGACGCCCATGCAGATTTCGCATGCAACCGTTCGTGCCCAGGGGCGTTGATGTTCCCTCAGGCGCGCAACCGCACCCAGACGGGCGTGTGATCGGACGCCTTGGGGGCCCCGCGCGGCGTGCGGTCCACATCGGCGTCGTCCAGGCGGTCGGCGGCCCGTGGCGACAGCAACAGGTGGTCGATCCGCAACCCGTTGTCCTTCTGCCACGCCCCGCCCTGGTAGTCCCAGAAGGTATACACGCCGGGTCGGGGATGGCGGACCGCGATGGCCTCCGTGTAGCCCAGGTGCAGCAGGGCGCGGAACCGTTCCCGGCTTTCCGGCCGGCACAGGGCATCGTCCACCCAACCGGCCGGGTCATAGACATCGCCGTCGGTCGGACAGACGTTGTAGTCCCCGCCCAGCACGACCGTCTCGTCCAGCCGCACCAGCCGCGCCGCATGGGCGCGCAGGCGCTCCATCCAGGCCAGCTTGTAGGCGAACTTGGGCGAGTCGCTCGGATTCCCGTTCGGCAGGTAGATCGAGGCCACCCGGATCGGGTCCGTGCCCCCCACCACCGCCTCGATGTAGCGGGCCTGCTCGTCCCCGGAATCGTCCGGCTCTCCGGGCCGATCGGGCAGGCCCCGGGTCACGTCCTCCAGACCGATGCGAGACAGGATCGCCACGCCGTTGTATGATTTCTGGCCGTGGACCGCGCATTGATAGCCTAGGTCCTCCAGCGGTTCGGCCGGAAAGCCCTCGTCCACGGTCTTGATCTCCTGCATCAGGACCACATCGGGCCGGGCCGTTTCCAGCCAGCCGAGGACCGCAGGAAGGCGGGCCTTGATCGAATTGACGTTCCAGGTGGCGATGGTCGGCATGGTGCGCAGATCCCAGAAAGGTGGCCTGCCCGGGGGCAAAAGCGGTGTGGCGCGCCATCATCCGCAGGACGGCCCGGCGGTTCAAGGACAGCGGTCCGCGCGCCGAGGTGTGGCGTGGACAGCCCGGCTGCTCGGTCTGGGCCTGCTGATGATGGGCCTGATGGTGGTGGGCCTTTTGCCGGCGCCCGCGGTGGCGGCGAGCTGCCCGGGCGAGCGCCGCCCCGTCACGGTGGAGTTCAGCACGCGGTTCGATACGGCCAGCCTGGACCACACGCGGCGCAAGGAATACATCCACGGCCTGTTCATCAAACAGAACGCCCTGAACCGGCGCCCCCACGGCGGCGCGCAGGAGATGGCGGTCGGCCTCACCGCCACGCAGTCCCAGTTCGGCTTCAACACCAACGTGCAGGTCTATCGCCGCGAAGGCGGCGGCTATTGCGCCTATCTGCGCAGTGTCGAGTCCTATCTCAACCAGATCGACACCAAGGTCTATGTCTCGCGCGACTTCCCGCGCCACTCCTGCGCCTACGAGGTCACCTACGCGCACGAGAAGAAGCACGTCGGCATTTACTACTTCACCCAGAAGGACTTCGCGCCCCGCATCGAGGCCCGACTGCGCGACCTGGTCTCCAACACAGCCCCGCGCGTGGTGGGCTCCGTGGAGGAAGCCCGCCGGGTCCACGCCCGCGAGATCAATGCGGGCATGCAGCCCATCCTGGACGCGCTGGAGGCCGAGCGGACGCGGCGCAACGGCATGCTGGACACGCCGGAGAATTACGCCCGGGAACAGGCCAAGTGCGACAATTGGTACTAGCCTCCGGCGGTGAACCCCATCCGTGTCATGCCCGCCGGGCATTTGCCAAGCCGGCCCGAATGGGATAGTCGAACGGCAGCACCGCATCCCGCTGCCCTCTCTCCCATCCCCCGCCCGATGCCGCCGGCGAGAGGCCCCGCATGACCCCTGACCAGTTCCGTCAGCGCCGCAAGACCGACCTGCGCGCCCTGCCGCCCGGCATCGCGCCATGGATCGCGCCCGCCGGCGACGACGCCGACGAACCGCCCGAACCCATTGATCTGGCGCTGAGTCTGCTCGACCCGGCGCGGACGCCGGCGCCCCTCTACGCGAGCGCCGATGCCGCCCGCGCCGCCCAGAGTTTCGCCGTCACCCGTCTGGTGTTGGAAAGCCTGGGGCGCGAGGGCCGGCTGCCCGCCCTGCCCGCCGGGCCGCTGGCGCTGGACATCCGCAACGCCGAGGACTACCGCTTCCAGGACCTCTACCCGCGCCCGCCGCGCTGGCAGACCCGCCGCATCCTGGACTTCCATCCGGGCGTGGGCCGGCAGGTCAACATCTGGTGCCAGGAGGTGCCCGGGCTGGTCTACTGCGCCATGGAGTCGGACGAGGCCGCCTACATCGCCCAGGCCGAGTACTTCCGGCACGGCAACGTCCTTCCCGTGATGGACTATGTGGCCGAGCCCCGCGACTTCGCCGTGCGCGAGCGGGCCGGGATCTACCACCTGCCCACCTGGCGCTTCGACCTGCTGCCGCCCGGGTTCTTCGACATGATCCTGTGCGTGGACGTGCTGCCGCATCTGTCGCAGCGGCTGGTCCGGCACATGCTGCCGCTGTTCCATCGCTGCCTCGCGACGGGCGGCGGGCTGTACGTGCGCGACGACGCCGACGCGGGCTTCGACCACGAGTTGGAGCGCACCCTCAGCCAGCTCGGCTTCGTGCTGGAGTTCCGGCCCTACCTGTACCCCGGCGAGGACATCCACGGCCTGCCCCGCCTGTGGCGCAAGATCGACCCGCGCAAACCGGCGGCCGGACGGCCGGTGGGGTGAGGGGCATCGGGTTTGCACTGAAGAAGGAACCCCAGCCATGCGCCGCACCTATCCAGCCGTCTTGGACCGGGACGGCAGCCTCTACGGGATCACGTTCCCCGACGTTCCGGGGTGCATCAGCGCAGGCGACACCGTCGAAGCCGCCGGCGCGGGCGGCACGGAGGCCCTGACCGGGCACATCGCCTGCATGGTCGAGGACGGCGATGCCCTCCCCGACCCGACCCCGCTGGAGTATGACACGTGGAAACCGGACAAGTCCGTGGTCTGCGTCACCCTGGTGAGCGTGCCGGTGCCCGGGCGGGTGCAGCGATACAACGTGACCCTGGACGAAAGCCTTGTGGCCGAAATCGATCAGATGGCCGGGCGCGGCAACCGCTCCCGCTTCCTGGCCGAAGCCGCGCGGTAGAAGCTGGTCCGTGCGCAGCGTGAGGATACGGCGGCATAAGAAAGAGGCGTTGCGCTTTTTCCGCGATCACCTGCCGGTCATACTGAATGCGCCGCCGGAACATTCAGGACCGTTCTTCCAGGACCAACAATCGCGATCTTCACTGCCGTCGCCAGTGTCATGGCCCGGATGCAGGCCGCGTGCCTTTGCCCCGTTCAGGCGCGTGGTGTCGGCGCGGCCGGGTGCGCACGCCTTGGTGCCTTGGTGTCTTGGTGGTCTCTTCTTCCGAACGCCTGCCAGGATTGGAACCACCAAGGCACAAAGACACCAAGGCGAGGCGTCTCCTCCCTGCCGTCGTCATATCCCGCAGCAGGTCTGGTCATCGGCGCCCGAGATCCGTCGTGGTCGTTGGCCATTCAGGATGACGACGAAGGCCATCGGCGCGTTGCCCGCCGCTATCGCGGCGGTCGAACGCATCCCACGCGTGGGCGCTTCCCCCCTCCCGACCTCCCCCCAGAAGGGGGGAGGCGTTTGGGTGGTGCCCCGCCAACCCGAACGGATTGTGCGGCCAGGGGATGACCGCCGGCCTACGCCGCCTTGGTGGCGTAGCCCAGCGACTCGTTCAGCTTGGCCATCAGGTCGATGGCGGCTTCGGGGATCGAGGTGCCCGGCGGGAAGATGGCCTTGGCCCCGGCCTCCATCAGGGCGTCGAAGTCCTGCGGCGGGATCACGCCACCGACCACGATCATGATGTCGTCGCGGCCTTCCTTGTCCAGCGCCTTGCGCAGTTCCGGCACCAGGGTGAGATGCCCCGCCGCCAGCGACGACGCACCGACGATGTGAACGTCGTTCTCGACCGCCTGCCGGGCCGCCTCTTCCGGGGTCTGGAACAGCGGGCCGATGTCCACATCGAACCCAAGGTCGGCGAACGCGGTGGCGATCACCTTCTGGCCCCGGTCGTGGCCGTCCTGACCCATCTTGGCGATCAGAATGCGCGGCCGGCGACCGTCGTTGGCCTCGAATGTTTCGACCATGCCCTTCACACGGTTGAAGACATCGGACACGGCGCTGACCTCCCGTCCGTAGACGCCCGAGATGGCGCGGATATCGGCCTTGTGGCGGCCATAGATCTTTTCCAGGGCATCCGAGATCTCGCCCACGCTGGCCCGGGCACGGGCGGCGTTGACAGCCAGTTCCAGCAGGTTGCCCTCGCCGGTCTCGGCGGCCTTGGTCAGGGCCTCCAGGTGCGGGCGCAGGGCCTCGGAGTCACGCGCGGCGCGCAGGCGCTCCAGCTTCTCCACCTGCTCGCGACGCACGGCGGCGTTCTCGACCTTCAGGACCTCGATGTTGTCCTTGCCGGTCGCGCGGTACTTGTTGACGCCCACGACGGTCTGCAACCCGCTGTCGATGCGGGCCTGAGTGCGGGCCGAAGCCTCCTCGATGCGCATCTTGGGGATGCCGGCCTCGATGGCCTTGGCCATGCCGCCCTCGGCCTCCACCTCCTGGATGTGCGCCCAGGCGCGGGCGGCCAGATCGTGGGTCAGGCGCTCCACGTAGTAGCTGCCGCCCCACGGGTCGATGATCCGGTTGGTGCCCGCCTCTTCCTGCAGGAACAACTGGGTCTGGCGGGCGATGCGGGCCGAGAAGTCCGTCGGCAGCGCCAGCGCCTCGTCCAGCGCGTTGGTGTGCAGCGACTGGGTGTGGCCCTGGGTGGCGGCCATGGCCTCGATGCAGGTGCGCGCCACGTTGTTGAACACGTCCTGCGCGGTCAGCGACCAGCCCGAGGTCTGGCAGTGCGTGCGCAGCGACAGCGACTTCTCGCTCTTCGGGTCGAACTGCTTGATGAGTCGCGCCCACAGCAGGCGCGCGGCGCGCAGCTTGGCCACCTCCATGTAGAAGTTCATGCCCACCGCCCAGAAGAACGACAGGCGCGGCGCGAAGGCGTCGATGGACAGTCCCGCGTCCATGCCGGCGCGGGCGTACTGCACGCCATCGGCCAGGGTGTAGGCCATCTCCAGGTCGGCGGTCGCGCCGGCTTCCTGCATGTGATAGCCGGAAATGGAGATGGAGTTGTACTTGGGCATCTTCTGAGACGTGAACGCGAAGATGTCCGAAATGATCCGCATGGAGGGCATGGGCGGATAGATGTAGGTGTTGCGGACCATGAACTCCTTGAGGATGTCGTTCTGGATGGTCCCCGCCAGTTGCTCCGGCTTCACCCCCTGCTCTTCCGCCGCCACGATGTACAGCGCCAGCACCGGCAGCACGGCGCCGTTCATGGTCATGGACACGCTCATCTTGTCGAGCGGGATGCCGTCGAACAACTGGCGCATGTCCAGGATGGAGTCGATGGCCACACCGGCCATGCCCACATCGCCGGAGACGCGCGGGTGGTCGCTGTCATAGCCCCGGTGAGTGGCCAGGTCGAAGGCCACCGACAGCCCCTTCTGACCCGCCGCCAGGTTGCGGCGATAGAAGGCGTTGGAGTCCTTGGCCGTCGAGAACCCGGCGTACTGGCGGATGGTCCAGGGCCGCTGCACATACATGGTCGGATAGGGCCCGCGCACGAACGGGGCCTTGCCCGGCACCGTGTCCAGGAAGTCCAGCCCGTCCAGATCAGCGGCGGTGTAGAGCGGTTTGACCGGCACGTGTTCGGGCGTCTGCCAGGTCATTTCGTCCAGCGACCGCCCCGCGTCCTCGGTGGCCGCGGCGCGCCAGTCGTCCAGGTCTCCGCTGCCCTTCGGGTCGAAGGCAACGCCGGTGAAGTCGGGGATCGCACTCATCGGCTGGTCACTCCCAGATCGGCGTGGAGGCCCTGCAACGTGCCCAGCACGTCGCACCCCATGTAGATGAAATGGTCGATGCCGGCGGCCTCGAAGGCGGCCTGCTTCTCCCCGGGTCGGCCGGCGAGGTGGAGCACCGCGCAGCCCGCCGCCTTCAGCGCGCGGGCCGCATCCTCGGCCATGTCGGCGTAGACCTTGTCGGACGAACACAGCACGGCGGCGCGGGCGCCGCTGTCCCGGAACGCCTCGGCACAGGACTCGGCGTCGGAAAAGCCGGTGTTGGTGAGGCACTCGATGCCGCCGGCCTCGAACAGGTTGCGGGCATAGGTCGCGCGGGCGGTGTGATGGGCGATGGGCCCCAGGTTGGCCAGGAACAGACACGGCCGGGCCCCGGTGCCCTCCAGCATTTCGTCGGCGGCATCGCGTAGGGCCTCGAAGTCCTCGGCCAGCCGGTACGACGGCAGCGGCGCGATCTCGATGGTCCGGGCGCCCTCCTGCGTCGAGGCCCGCGCCAGTTCCCCCAGGGTCGCGCCCTTGATGGTGGCGGTGGCGATCTCGGTGGGCAGGGACTCCAGCTCCTCGGCCGCGCCCTCCACGGCGAAAATGTCGCAGGTCGCATCCTCGCGGACCGCCGCCAGCGCCTTGCCGGCCTCGGCGCGCAGCGCATCCATGTCCGGATCGGCGAGTTCCGGCGCGGGTTCGCCCAGATTGGGGAATTCCGAAATGCCGGTGATCGGGGCCTTGCGCTTGGCGATGTCCTTGCGGCGCGCCTCGCGCACCTCCGCGATCTGCGCGGCGATCCGGCCGGAGGTGAGCGCCTCGGCCATACCGCCGCCCTTCTCGATGTCCTGGAACAGAGCCCAGGCCGCGCCGGCCAGATCCTGCGTCAGGGACTCCAGCGCCCAGGAGCCGCCGGCCGGGTCGATGACCCGGTTCAGGTGGCTTTCCTCCTGCAGGATCAACTGCGTGTTGCGCGCAATGCGGCGCGCCAGTGGGCTCGGCAGGCCCAGCGCGGCGTCGTGCGGCATCACGGTGATGCTGTTCGCCCCACCGACGGCGGCCGAGAAGCAGGCCATGGTCCCGCGCAGCAGGTTCACCCAGGGGTCGCGGCGGGTCAGCACGCGCCCGGCGGTCACCGCGTGGATGCGCGCGGCCCGGGCCGGCTCGGACGCCTCGCAGGCCTCGGCAATGCGCGCCCACATCAGGCGGGCGGCGCGCAGCTTGGCGATGTTCAGGTACTGGTCGGTCCCCAGCGAGAACGAGAAGGCGATCTGTCCGCAGGCGTCATCGATGGGGACGCCGGCCTCTTCCATCGCCCGCAGATAGGCGACGGCGGTGGCCATGGAACAGGCCAGATCCTGCGCCTCGCTGGCGCCGGCATCGTAGTACGGGGCCGAATCGACCCCGACCGCGGTGACCTTGCCCTCGAGGAAGGTCCGCGCCGTCTTGTCGGCGATGGAGGCCATGTGGCCCAGCACCGTGTCGATGCCGGTCGGCAGGGTGCCGAACTCGGCCAGCGCGCCCAGCGGGTCGATGTTGAACGCGCCCTTGGCGTCGAACTCGGTCACGCCACGCTGGCACCACAGCGCCGTCAGCATGGCCGCCGCAACCGGGGCCTGAGGGCCGGCCTGGAGCGCGATCGGCACCCGGCGCAGGTCCACGTCCGCCAGCACCTGATCCCACGCGGCCATGGATGACAGCGACAGACCGCCCTGACCGAACAGGTCGGCGGCGGTCGGATCGTCCGCGTCGAGCCCGGCGCGGCCGGCGGCATCCAGCCGAATCAGCAGCGAGGTGACCCCGTTGGCCAGATCGTCGGCGATGGCGGCCTTGGTGGCGGCCACGTCGGGGTTGGCGTGAAGCTGGCGGACATCCCACCCGCTGTCCGCCTGCGCCAGCGGCGTGCGGCCGCGCGTGAACGGCATCGCGCCCGGCATGCCGGAGGGGTCATCGGCCGCCGGCCAGTGCTCCCGGCTGTACAGCGGCTGGATGGCCAGGCCCTCCAGGGTGCGGGAAACGAGCTTCTTGTCGAAGGGGGCGCCGTCGAGAGCCTTCTCGACCAGCGCCATCCAGTCGGCGTGGCTGGCCGGGGCGAAATCCTCGGCGAAGCGCAGCGGGGTATCCGTCATGTGGGAGAACCCTTCCGGTGTCCAACAGGGAATCCGTGGGAATCGGGACGCGAAGCTTAGCAAAGGTCCGCGCGTTCCTTCAACGCGACACGGCGCGCGGTCTTTCGTTTCGCGGCCGCATCATCGAGCATGCCGTGGCAACGGTCGCGTCATCCGGACTTGGCCGCGCTGGCGCAGGTGATGCACAGGGGGGCCGCCGGGTCGAACTCCAACCGGCGGGTCGCGATGGACTCGCCGCAATGGACGCACAAGCCGTACTCGCCCTCCTTCATGCGCTCAAGGGCGGCGTCGATGCGTTTCAGCTCGACCTGCCGGCGGCGCTCGGTCTCCTGCGCCATGGCCTGATGCTGCAGGGCATCCATGCGGGACAGCCGCCCCATGGCCGTGTCGCCGGCGTCCACCACGGCGCGATCACCCGCCGTCGCCGCCTCGTCGGCCAGCACGTCCTCGCGGTGGGCCGTCAGTTTCGCCCGGAGGGCGTCGAGGTCCAGGTCCGTCCGTTCGGTCAAGCCCACTCTCCCCTGACAGGAACTCGGTTCACAGCACGGCGCACCCCGCCGCGCCGGCCCCGTGCAGGGACAGCGGGCCGGGCGGCAGCCGCTTTCGGTGTTCGAATCATGACACGACGCATGGGGCGTCGAAAAGCCTTAACGGGCGCCGGCGCCCCCGCCGCGACCGTCTGGCGGGCGCGCCGAGGTCACGCTAGTCGGCGGACCCGGCCCGCTGTTCGCGCAGGAACCGCCGCCACTTCGCCACGTTGCGATTGTGTTCGGCGAGCGTGCGGGCGAAGGCATGGCCGCCCGTCCCGTCGGCGACGAAGAACAGGTCGTCCGTGTCCTTGGGGTTCAGCACGGCGGCGATGGTGTCGCGCCCCGGATTGCTGATGGGACCGGGGGGCAGGCCGCCGATCACGTAGGTATTGTAGGGCGTCTCTTCCCTCAGATCGGACCGCAGCAACGGACGCCCCAACGACCCTGTGGTGGTGATGCCATAAATCACCGTCGGGTCGGACTGCAGCCGCATGCCCTTGCGCAGGCGGTTGATGAACACCCCGGCCACATGGGCGCGCTCGCTGGCCAGCCCGGTTTCCTTCTCCACGATGGAGGCCAGGATCACCGCGTCCTCGGGCGTCTCGATCGGCAGCCCCTCCTGCCGCTCCGGCCAAAGTTCGGCCACGGTCTCATCCATCGCCGCCATCATGCGGCGCAGGATGGCGTCGCGCGTATCGCCCAGCGTGAAGTGGTAGGTCTCGGGCAGCAGGCTGCCTTCCGGCGGGTCCAGGGTGACGGCTCCCTCCAGCCCCTCGGCGCTCCGCACCACGTCCAGGATCTGATGGGTGGTCAGGCCCTCGCTGACGGTCACCTTGCGCGCGACCACGTCACCGCGGGTCAGGATGTCCAGGGCCCCCGACGGTGTGACCGCGACATCAAAGCGGTATTCCCCGGCCTTCAGGTCGCGGGCCCGCTCGGCCAGCCGCGCGCCCCATTCGAAGATCGTGGCATCCCGGATCACGCCCGCATCGGCCAGTTGGCCCGCGATCGACCCCAGAGTCGCGCCCTGGGGCACGACCACCGTGACCGGCTCCGTCAGAGGGCCGGGCGTGGTGAAGGCATCCTGCAGATACCGCCAGCCGGCGTAGGCCCCGACCACCGCGATGCCGGCCAGCAGGGACACCAGCGTGACCAGCGCCCGGACAACGCCGCCGCCGCGCCGTCGACGCGCTCGGGGTGGGCCCGAGCCGCGACCACCGGCGCCGGCGCCCTGGTCGACGCCCGGCTGGGCGGGCCGGTCGGCGCCGGGCGGGGCCTCGGCGTCGCCCGGACTCTGGCGATCCTCGCTCATCGGACCACGCTCAGGGCGCGTGCCCGAAGATCAGGCAGGCGTTGGTGCCGCCAAACCCGAAGCTGTTGGACAGGGCGTAGCGCACCGACCGTTCCTTGGCTTCGTGCGGCACAAGGTCCATGTCGCAGCCGTCGGAGGGGTTGTCCAGGTTCAGGGTCGGCGGAATGACGCCATTCTTCAGCGCCAGGATCGAATAGATCGCCTCGACACTGCCGGCGGCGCCCAACAGGTGCCCGATCGCCGACTTGGTCGAGGACATGGACACCGACTTGGCGTGTTCGCCGAACAGACGCTTGACGGCGGAATGTTCGATCTCGTCCCCCAACGGGGTCGAGGTGCCGTGGGCGTTGATGTAGTCGATATCCTCGGGGTTCAGTTCGGCGTTGCGCAGGGCGGCCTGCATGGCGCGGAACCCGCCGTTGCCGTCCTCCACGGGCGCCGTGATGTGGTAGGCGTCGCCGGACAGGCCGTAGCCCCTGATTTCGGCGTAGATCTTGGCGCCGCGCCGACGGGCGTGCTCCAGCTCCTCAAGCACGACGACGCCGGCGCCCTCGCCCATGACGAAGCCGTCACGGTCCCGATCCCAGGGCCGGGAGGCCGCCGACGGCCGATCGTTGAACCCGGTGGACAGCGCCTTGGCCGAGGAAAACCCGGCCAGACCCAGGCGGCAGACAGCCGATTCCGCGCCGCCGGCCACCATCACGTCGGCGTCGCCGAATGCGATCAGGCGGCTGGCGTCGCCGATGGCGTGCGCACCCGTCGAGCAGGCCGTCACCACCGCGTGGTTCGGACCCTTGAACCCGTGCCGGATGGAGACATGACCGGAGACGAGATTGATGAGGTTCGCCGGGATGAAGAACGGGCTGATGCGGCGGGGACCGGACTTCTCAAGCGTCACCGCGCCTTCGGCGATGCCCTTCAGGCCGCCGATGCCGGACCCGATCATGACGCCGCTGCGCTCGCAGTCCTCGGGGGCCTCGGGCGTCCAGCCGGAATCCTTCACCGCCTCGTCGGCCGCCGCCATGCCGAAGACGATGAACTCGTCCATGCGGCGGCGTTCCTTCGGGCTGGCGGTCTGATCCGCGTCGAACGCCCCCGGCTGGTCGCCGCGCGGCACCATGCCGGCCACACGGGAGGGGAGATCGGACACTTCGAACGCTTCAATCGCCCGGATGCCGGACCGGCCGTTCGTGATACTGTCCCAGTTGAACGGCACCCCAGTCCCCAGCGGGGTGACCATGCCCAGTCCGGTGACGACGACTCGTCTCATTTCCCTAACCATATGTCCCGTGCCATCTGCTGTGTGCACACGGGGCCCGCCGGCGGGACCACCAGTCCAGGCAGGCGGAGCGCCCGATCGAGATCGCGCCCGCTCGGCAGGCCAGGACCCGCGCTCGTCCGCGGCCGGCGCCGAACCACCAACACCACGGGCGCGCGGGCACCGTCCCTGCCGGGCGCCGGGGCCGCGAAGCCCCGCCCCGGCAAGGAAGCCGGCGGCGCGTTACTTGGTGTGTTCGTTGATGAACGCGATGGCGTCCTTGACGGTCAGGATCTTTTCCGCGGCGTCATCGGGGATCTCGCACTGGAATTCCTCTTCGAACGCCATGACCAGCTCGACGGTGTCCAGGCTGTCCGCCCCCAGATCGTCGATGAAGCTGGCGTTCTCGGTCACTTTGGACTCCTCGACGCCCAGGTGTTCCACAACGATCTTCTTCACGCGCTCGGCGACATCACTCATCTTGCTTCGTCCTTAGAATGAAGGGGTCCTGGGAAAGGGATTGAAAAAGAGGCGCCAATGCGCCCCTCGACAGACGGGACCGTCCCGCCCGCCCCGCACTGCGGGGCACCGCCGCGGCAGCGGTCCCGGAAGGCTCGACCCCGTGCGGGCGCGCCATTGCGCATCATCCCGCCCGGTCCAGGCCGCGTCCCGGGCAACCGAGACGCGGTACCTAACACACTTCCCATGGCTTGACCAGCATCCGCGGGCGTCCCCGGCGGACGCCGGATTGTTTTTCAGCATCATGGGGTTAGATCATCGCCATGCCGCCGTTGACGTGCAGCGTCTGGCCGGTCACATAGGCCGCCTCGGCGCTCGCCAGATAGACCACGGCGGCCCCGATATCCTCGCTGCGGCCCATGGTCCCGGTCGGGATCGCGCCCAGCAGGCGGGTCTTCTGGGCGTCCGACAGGGCGTCCGTCATGGGCGAGGTGATGAATCCGGGCGCCACACAGTTGACCGTGATGCCGCGCGGCGCGACCTCGCCGGCCAGGGACTTGCTCATGCCGATCAACCCGGCCTTGGAGGCGGCGTAGTTCGCCTGCCCCGGGTTGCCCGTGACCCCCACGATGGAGGTGACCGAGATGATCCGGCCCCAGCGGCGCTTCATCATGCCCTTCAGGGCGGCGCGGGACAGACGGAACGCGGCGGAGAGATTGACCTCCAGCACGCGCGACCACTCGTCATCCTTCATGCGCATGGCGAGCTGGTCGCGGGTCAGGCCCGCGTTGTTGACCAGGATGTCCACGCCCGCGCCGGCGGCCTCTTCGGCGGCGGCCACCAGACCGTTGACGGCGTCGGCATCCGACAGGTCGCAGGGCACCACGTAATTCAGGTCCTGAAGGTCGGCCGCGACGGCCTCCAGCGCCTCGCGGCGGGTGCCGGACAGAACCACGGTGGCGCCTTGGGCGTGCAGGGCGCGCGCGATGGCCCCGCCGATCCCGCCCGAGGCCCCGGTCACCAGGGCGGTCTTGCCGGTCAGGTCGAACATGAACGGATATTCCCTTGTTTTTGCAGGATCAAACCGGACGCGGATGCCGCGCGGCCATTGCCACCGCACCCGCCGGTCCGGCGGTTACAGCGTCTTGAGGAAGGCCTCGACATCGGCCGGGGTGCCCACCGCCACGCCGGTCAGCGAACGGTCGATCCGTTTCGCCAGGCCGGACAGCACCTTGCCCGCGCCAACCTCAACCAGCGTCTGCACGCCCGCGTCCTTCATGTATAGGACGCTCTCGCGCCAGCGCACGGCGCCGGTGACCTGCTCGATCAGCCGGGCGCGGATCTCCTCCGGGTCCTCGATGGCGCGGGCCAGCACGTTGGCGACCACGGCCGGGTCCGGCGGCGCCATCGCGACGCGGCCCAGGGCCTCCGCCATGGCCTCGGCGGCCGGCGCCATCAGGGCGCAGTGGAAGGGCGCGCTGACAGGCAGCATGACGGCGCGCTTGGCGCCCCGGTCCGCCGCCACTTCGACGGCCAGCTTGACCGCCTCGGCATGACCCGAAACCACGACCTGACCCGGCGCGTTGTCGTTGGCGGCGGTGCAGACCCGGTCGCCGGCCACCTCGGCGGCAATGGCCCGGGCGGCATCCACATCAAGCCCCAGAAGGGCCGCCATGGCGCCCTGCCCGACCGGCACGGCCTGTTGCATGGCCTGACCGCGCGTCTTGAGCAGTCGCGCGGTATCCGCGAGAGAGAAGGTTCCGGCGGCGGCCAGGGCCGAGTATTCGCCCAGGGAATGGCCGGCCACGAACCGGGCCACAGACGGCAGGACAATGCCGCCCTCGCGCTCCAGCACACGCACCACCGCCATGGACACGGCCATCAGGGCCGGCTGGGCGTTTTCGGTCAGGGTGAGGGTCTCCGCCGGTCCCGCCGCCATTAGCTTGAACAGCGACTGGGACAGCGCGTCGTCCACTTCCTCGAACACCTCGCGGGCCGCCGGAAACGCCTCGGCCAGGTCCACCCCCATGCCGACGGCCTGCGACCCCTGCCCCGGAAACACGAACGCCCGCGTCTGACTCGCCTGAGACATTTCGACGGCCTCTCCCTCCATGTCCGCCCCCCGGACTGCGAGAGACGGTGCGGCCCGACCGGCCGCGCTTCCGGCCGCGCATCCCGTCGCGCGGCCCGCGCCACCATGGCGCAGCGCCGACCCCTTGGGATGGCCTCCGGCCTCCCGCCGGTCCCGCCCCCCAATCGTCAACGCCGCCTGACACCAAAGGCCGCGAAACGCGCGCGGATTCAATCGTGTTGAGTGCCGCCCGTTTAGGCGCAAGGGGTCAGGCGGGCGGCACAGTGTGAAACCCTGTAACAGTTGTCAAGGTTCCCTTGCACCGGGGCGCGCAATGTGTATAGTGCGCCGTCCCGACCCGCCGGCCCCGCCGGACGGGCGGGATCGTATTGGCCGGACCGTCGCCCGTCCCGGGCTGCGTTCGGCCGCCCTTGCCGGAGTGTGCCGGCTATGCCCGATCGACCGTTTCCGGCCGTGGTGATGCCGGACGGGCCTCCGGGCTGAGACAAGCCAAAAGGGAAGCACCATGGGTTTGTATGAGACCGTGGTGATCGCCCGTCAGGATCTGTCGGCCAATCAGGTCGACCAGATCGCGGATCAGACGGCTGCGGTCATCACCGAGATGGGTGGCTCTGTCACCAAAAAGGAATACTGGGGTCTGCGCGGCCTCGCCTACCGCATGAAGAAGAACCGCAAGGGTCACTACTTCATGCTCAACGTGGACGCGCCGCCGCCCGCCCTGCACGAGGCCGAACGTCGCCTGCGGCTGAACGAGGATATCGTTCGCTACATGAGCATCCGCGTCGAGACCCTGGAAGAAGGGCCCTCGATCATGATGCAGAAGCAGGAGCGCGGGGATCGTCCGGAACGCGGCGGCCGCCGGGATCGGGGTGATCGCGGCGACCGGGGTGATCGCGGCGACCGGGGTGATCGCGGAGATCGGGGCGACCGCGGGGATCGCGGCGACCGTCCGCGCCGTCAGGAAGGAGGAGAGTAAGCCATGGCTCGACGTCCGTTCTTTCGGCGGCGCAAGACCTGCCCGTTCTCGGGCGCGAACTCGCCCAAGATCGACTACAAGGACATCCGGCTGCTGTCGCGGTACGTGTCCGAGCGGGGCAAGATCGTGCCGAGCCGCATCACCGCCGTGTCCGCCAAGAAGCAGCGCGAACTGGCGCGGGCGATCAAGCGGGCCCGGTTCCTCGGCCTGCTGCCCTACGTGATCCGGCAGTGACGGCGGGCATCCCCGGGCGCATGCCGTCCGGGGATGCGGTCTGAGGATCGTCGCGATCATGCCTCCTTCCGTCCCGATCGCCCTGGCGGCCGGCATCGCCAGCGCCCTGCTCTATGCGAGCATGCTGGTGCTCGGCCCGCTGTTGGGCGCCGTGCCCTGGTTCGTCTCGTCGGTGCCGTTGATTCTGGCCGGTCTGACGCTTGGGCGCGGTGCGGGACTGCTGGCCTGTGCCGCGGGTGTGGTGGCGTTCGCCCTGATGAGTCTGTCGGTTGTGGCCGGCCTGCTCTATCTGGTGTCGGACACGCTGCCGGCGCTGGTCATCCTGTCGCTGGCCCTGCGGCCCGCGCCGGGTGTGCCCAGTCCGCAGCCGTCCCGGCCGGAGGACTGGTACCCGCCCGGCGAGATTCTCGCCCGGCTGGCGCTGGTGCCGCCGGTGCTGATCGTGGGCGCGGCCCTGCTCGCCCCGGCGCACGAGGGTGGGCTGACGGGCTTCCTGGGCACATCGATCGGGGGCGCGCTGCAGCAGGCCCTGTCCGCGAGTGGACAGGATGTGCTGGACCCCGAGACCCGGGACGCCGTGGTCCGCAACGCCGTGATGCTTCTGCCCGGGATGCTGGCCATGTCGTGGCTGGTGCGGGCGGTGGTCGCGGGGGCGCTGGCGCAGGCGATCGCGCGGCGAATGGGGCGGGCGTTGCGACCTTCGCCCGTCTACATCGCGATGCAGGTGCCGGCCTGGTCCGGCGTGCTGTTCGGGATCGTGGCAATCCTCGCCGTGCTGTTCGGGGGCGACCTCGGGTACGTGGCCTGGTCGGTGGCGATGGGACTGTCGCTGCCGTTCATGCTGCTGGGGTTCAAGCTGGTCCACGCCGTGGCCCGACGCACCCCGTATCCGGGGATGCTGCTGGGCGTGTTCTATGTCGTATTCCTGTCCGTCTCGGCCCTGGCCATCGTGGCCATGGTGCTCGCCGGACTGGTTGAGTTTCTGGCCAATTTGCGCCGGCGCGCGGCCGGCGGGGCATCGGAGGAGTGATGATGGACGTCATCCTGCTGGAACGAATCGAGAATCTGGGCTTCATGGGCGACATCGTGAAGGTGCGCCCGGGCTATGCCCGCAATTTTCTGCTGCCGCAGCACAAGGCGCTGCGCAAGACCGACGCCAACCTGGCGTATTTCGAGGCCCAGAAGGTGGAGCTGGAAGCTCGCAACCTGAAGCGCAAGCAGGAAGCCGAAGAGGCTTCGAGCCGCATGGCCGGCGTCTCCCTCGTGCTGGTGCGTCAGGCGTCCGAGGGTGGCCAGCTTTACGGCTCGGTGACCGCGCGTGACATCGCGGACGCCCTGCGGGAGGAAGGCTACACCGTGGGCCGCTCCCAGGTGCAGCTAAACAATCCCATCAAGCTGCTGGGCACCACCGAGGTGCGCATCTCGCTGCACTCCGAAGTGGCCGTGACCGTCCCGGTCACCGTCGCCCGCAGCCTGGAGGAGGCCGAGCGGGCCGCCGAGGCCGAAGCTGCGGCCAAGGCCGCCGGGGAGGCCGGCCTGCCGGAGGACGGCGAGCACGTGTACGAAGAGGCCGAAGCCGCCGCGTGGGATGAGCACGACGGCGGGGCCGAAGAGGACACCGACTCCGAACCGGCCTGACGCCCGGCCCGCCGCGACGCCGGCCCCGCGCCAAACGGCGTGGGGCCGACCGGCCGGCCCGCCCAACGCCCGGTCCCTCTCCTTCCTGGACAGGGCGGCCCGGATCGGGTTGTGTTGGAGCCCACGCGCGCCAGCTCGGGAGCGGGGATGATGGAGTCACGCCACGTCGAGACCTTCCTGGAGATGATGGCGGTGGATCGGGGCGCCTCGCCCCATACCCTCGATGCCTATCGCCGGGACCTGGAGGGACTGGCCGCCTTCCTGGGCCCCACCCGCCCGCTGGAGCGGGCCTCCACCGACGATCTGCGCGCCTTCCTGCAGCATCAGGCGGCCCAGGGCATGGCCCCGCGCACCGCCGCCCGCCGCCGCTCCACCCTGCGACAGTTCTACGGGTTTCTTGCGGCCGAGCGCCGCCGGCCCGACAACCCCGCCGACATCCTGGATGCCCCCCGGGCGGATCACACCCTGCCCCGCCTGCTGGACGAGGCCGAGGTGGACCGTCTGCTGGCCGCCGCCCGCGCCTGGGACGGCCCGCACGGCCTGCGCGCGTCCGCGCTGATGGAGCTGGTCTACGCCGCCGGCCTGCGGGTCTCGGAGCTTGTTTCCCTGCCGCTTTCGGCCGTGGCCCGCGACCCCGATGTGCTGCTGATCCGGGGCAAGGGCGGCAAGGAACGGGTGGTGCCCATCGGTGAGCCCGCCCGCGCCGCCGTGCGCGACTACCTGCCGGTGCGCGAGACCTTCCTGGCCCCGGGCGGGCGCGCCCGCGCCCTGGGGCGGCGCGCCCTGTTCCCGTCGCGCGCCGCCGCCGGTCATCTGACCCGCGACGGCTTTTCCAAAATGCTGAGCGACCTGGCCGTCCGGGCCGGGCTGCCGCCGTCCCGCGTGTCGCCCCACGTGCTCCGCCATGCCTTCGCCACGCACCTGCTGGCGCACGGCGCGGACCTGCGCGGCGTGCAGGCCATGCTGGGGCATGCCGACATCAGCACGACGCAGATCTACACCCACGTGCTGGATGCGCGCCTGAAGGCTCTGGTGGGCGAGCACCATCCGCTGGCGGGCCGCAAGGCGGTACCGCCATGACCATGACGGCCGGACTCACCCGCGCGCGCCTGCTGCCGGTGGCCGCGCTGGCTTTGATGCTGGCCCTGCTCAGCGTGGCCGCGCCCGCCCGCGCCTTCGAGGACCGGCACGCCCACGTGGTGCTCGACGCCGCGACCGGCGCCATCCTGTCGGCGCACAAGCCCAATCATCCCCGGTATCCGGCGTCGCTCACCAAGATGATGACGGTGCTGATGCTGTTCCGCGCCCTGGATGCGGGCGCGCTCACACCGGACACGCCGATCCCCATCTCCGGCACGGCCGCGGCCGCCAATCCGGTCAAGCTGGGGCTGGCGCCCGGGTCCTCGATCACGGTCGCCGACGCCATCCCGGCCCTGATCGCCCGGTCGGCCAATGACGTGGCGGTGGCCGTCGCCGAGGCCCTGGGCGGCACCGAAGCCGCGTTCGCCGAGGCGATGACCCGAGTCGCGCGCGAGGACCTGGGCATGACCCAGACCACCTTCCGCAATGCTTCCGGCCTGCCGGACGACGCCCATGTGTCGTCGGCGCGCGACATGGCGCGGCTGGCCCAGGTGCTGTGGCGCAACCACGCCGACCGCTTCGGGGTCTTCGCGACGCGGACCTTTCAGTACAACGGCGGCGCGCTGCCCACCTACAACCCCCTTTTGGCCCGCTACGACGGCGCCGACGGCCTGAAGACGGGCTTCACCTGCGCGGCCGGCTACAATCTGGCCGGCACGGCCCTGCGCGACGGCCGCCGGGTGATCGCGGTGGTCATGGGGGCCGGCACCAGCGCCGAGCGCAACAGCACCATCACCGCGCTGATGGATGAGGGGTTCACGCGTCTGGCGGAGGCCACATCCGGGGAGGGTGGTCCGGCGCTCACCCTGGCGGATCTGACCGTCCCCCGCCCGCTGCGCGGCCTGACCGCCCCGGACGTGGAAGGCTGCGGCGGCACCTATGCCGGCGGCTGGGGCATCGCCCTGGGCACCACGGGGAGCCTGAACAAGGCGCGCTGGATGGCCCGCACGGCGCAGGACCAGTACGGCGGCAAGGCCATCACGGTGCCCGTGGGCTCCGGCGGCCTGCTCAAGCACACCGCCTATGTGGTCTCGTTGTCGCCCGGACAGGCGCGCTCCATCTGCGCCCGGCGGCAGCAGGCCGGCCAGTACTGCGTCGTCCGCAGCCCGCGCATGATGTGGGCCGCGCAGCAGGCCGCGCAGCGCCTGCGCCGGGCCATGGACTAGGGCCGCCGCTCTCTCAAGTCCTGGAAAAAGGTGCGCAGCAGAGCACCCGCCTCGGTCTCGCGCAGGCCGCCGACGACCTCGGGCCGGTGGTGGCAGGTGGGCTGCTCGAACACGCGGGCGCCGTGCTCCACGCCGCCACCCTTGGGGTCATAGGCCCCGAAGACCAGCCGCGCCACACGCGCCAGCGCGATGGCCTGGGCGCACATGGCGCAGGGCTCCAGGGTCACCACCAGCGTGCAGCCGACCAGGCGCGGGCTGCCCATCCGGGCGGCCCCGGCGCGCAACACCAGCATCTCGGCATGGGCGGTGGGGTCGGTGTCGGCCTCGACACGGTTGCCCGCCCGGGCCAACAGGTGCCCCGCCGCATCCAGCAGCACCGCCCCCACGGGCACATCCCCCGCCCGCCCCGCATCGGCCGCCACGTGCAGAGCCTCAACCATCGCCTGGGATACGGTCAGGGATGGATCGCTCATCTATCGACCTGCTCGATCATTTTGCTCGGAATGATTTGTTTGCATCGCAAAACTGGAGGGGTATTCTCAGGGCATCCCAATCACCGCACCACAGAGAGGTTTTTCATGCGTGTCCCCCAGACCACCTTCAAGACCCGCGTCCGCAACGAAGCCCTGGGCGGGCCCAATCCCTTCGAGTGGAAGGACCTGACCTCGGCCGAGCTGTTCGGCGGCCGCAAAGTGGTGGTGTTCGCGCTGCCCGGTGCGTTCACGCCGACCTGCTCCACCAGCCACCTGCCCCGCTACGAAGAGCTGTACGAGGAGTTCCGCGCCCAGGGTGTGGATGCGATCGTGTGCCTGTCGGTCAACGATGCCTTCGTGATGTACCAGTGGGGCCGCAGCCAGGGCGCCGAGAACGTGTTCCTGCTGCCCGACGGCAACGGCGAATTCACCCGCAAGATGGGCATGCTCGTGGACAAGTCCAATCTGGGCTTCGGCATGCGCTCCTGGCGCTATTCCATGGTCGTGGAGGACGGCGAGATCAAGAAGATGTTCGTCGAGCCGGGCCACGACGACAACTGCCCGGTGGACCCGTTCGAGGTCTCCGACGCCGACACCATGCTGTCCTGGCTGAAGGGTCAGCGCGCGGCGGCCTGATGGCCGTCCTGCGGAGCCCGGGACGGGGGCGCGCCCCCGTCCCGGGCTCGGCCCGCGCCGGATCGTCAGGCGGGCGCCTTGTCGCCCGTGTGCTGAAGATCCAGTTCCAGTTCCACCACATCCTCCTCGACCATGCGGGCCCGCTTGAACCCCAGGTTCTCGCAGAAGTGCAGCATTCGGGTGTTGTCCTTCAGGACCTGCCCGATCATCGTCGTCGTGCCACGGTCGCGCGCGTACCGGATCATCTTTTCGAGCAAAGCCAGCCCCAGGCCCGACCCCTTCAGATCCGAGCGCACCACGATGGAGAATTCCGTTCGCTGGTTGTCGGCGTCCGTCACCGTCCGCACCACGCCCAGGGTCTCCTCCTCGCCGTCCTTGTCCAGGTCGGCGCGCGCGATGAACGCCATCTCGCGGGCGTAGTCGATCTGCGTCAGCCGGGCCATCTGGTCGTGCGGCAACTCCTTGACCAGACCGAAGAACCGGAAGCGGATGTCCTCCGGCGTGAGGCGCGAGACGAACTCGTAGTGCTTGGGCTCGTCCTCCGGCCGGATCGGGCGCAGCAGCACCGACCGCCCATCGGTCATGGTGAACCACTCCTCCAGAGTCTTCGGATAGGGGCGGATCGCCATGCGCTGTGCGCTCGCCTGCGGCGACGGGTCCAGCTTGATTCGGGCATCGACGGCCAGCACGCCCTGGCTGTCCGCGAACAGCGGGTTGATGTCCAGCTCGACGATCTCGGGGACATCGATGACCAGTTGCGAGACCTTGATGAGGGTCAGGCAGATGGATTCCAGATCGGCCGCCGGCCGGTCGCGGTACCCCTGAAGCCGCTTGTAGATGCGCGTATTTTCAATGAGATTGCGGGCGAGGTTCATGTTGAGGGGCGGCAACGTCACCGCCCGGTCGGCGATCACCTCGACGGCCGTGCCGCCCTCACCGAACAGAATCACCAGCCCGAACACCGCATCGGTGGCCACGCCGATGATGAGCTCGTGCGCCCCCGGGCGCCGCATCATTTTCTGCACGGTGAAGCCGTCGATGCGGGCGTCAGGATAGACTTGGCCGACCCGGTCCAGGATGTTCTGGGCGGCCTGCCGCGTCTCCTCGGGTGTGTTCAGGTTCAGCACGACGCCACCCACATCCGACTTGTGGGTGATGTCCGGCGACAGGATCTTGACGGCCACGGAACACCCCATGCGGTCGGCGATTTCCGCGGCCTCGTCCGGCCCGCGCGCGATGTGGGTTTCCACGGTCGGAATGCCGTAGGCCGAGAACACCGCCTTGGCGTCCGGCTCGTTCATGATCATCGAGCCCCTGGACATCGACGCTTCGATGATGAGCCGCGCCGTCGTGGCCGCCGGCGTGAACTCCACCGGCAGCGACGGCGGTGTCTCCATCAGCATCTTGCGGTTGCGGGCGAAGGTCACCGTGTGCATGAAGGCCCGGACGGCCTGGTCGGGCGTTTCGTAGCTGGGGATGTGCGCATGGGCGAACATGCGCCGGGCATTGGCCACGGCGCCCTCGCCGACGAAACAGGTGGTGACGTGGGCCTTCTTGTTCTTGTTGTAGAGGTCGATGACCTTGCCGGCGATCTCGTCCGGGCTGCTGATGGCCGTCGGCGCGTGCATGACCAGCACCGAGTCCACCTCCGGCGCCTGGAACAGGATCTCCATGGAGTCCGTATAGCGCTTGCCCGGGGCATCGCCGATGATGTCGATGGGATTGGCCTTGGACCAGGTCGGCGGCAGCACCTTGTTCAGCTTCTCCACCGTGTCGTCCGACAGGGTGGCGAGGGAGCCGCCCATGTCGATCAGGTCATCCACGGCCATGACGCCGATGCCGCCGCCGTTGGTCATGATCGCCAGCCGCTCCCCGACCAGGCGGCGCTGGTGGGCGACCGTTTCCACGGCCTCGAACAGCTCTTCCAGATTGTACACGCGCAGCACGCCGGCGCGGCGGAAGGCGGCGTCGTAGATGTGGTCCGCGCCCGCCAACGCCCCGGTGTGGGAGGCCGCCGCCTTGGCGCCCTCGGCCACGCGGCCGGCCTTGATGGCCAGCACCGGCTTGTTGCGCGAGGCGGCGCGGGCCGCGGACAGGAACTTGCGGGCGTCGCGCACGGCCTCGATGTACAGCAGGATGGCGCGCACATCGGGATGGGTGCCCAGATAGTCGATAGTGTCGCCGAAATCCACGTCCAGGTTGTCGCCCAGCGAGATGAAGTGCGAGAACCCGATGCCGCGCGGCGAGGCCCAGTCCATGACGGCGGTGCACAGGGCGCCGGACTGGCTGACAAACGCCACCTTGCCCGGCCGGGCCGGCTCGTGCAGGAAGCTCGCGTTCAGATTGACGCCGGGAACCAGCAGCCCGACGCAGTTCGGCCCCAGCAGGCGCATGCTGTAGCGTCGGGCGATCTCGACCATACGGGCCTGGGCCGTCACCCCCTGTTCGTCCACCACCTGGCCCAGGCCGGCGGTAATCACGATCGCGGCCTTCACGCCCTTGCGGCCCAGGCTGTCGATGACGCCGGGCACGGCCGCCGGCGGCACGACCACCACGGCCATGTCGGGCACGATCGGAAGATCTTCCACAGTCGGATAGGCCAGCACCCCCGTGACGGCCTGACTTTTCGGATGGACCGGCATGATCGGTCCTTCGAACCCGCCCTGAAGCAGGTTGCGCATGATCAGATTGCCCACGGTGTGCGGCCGGTTGGACGCGCCGATCACCGTGACCGACGTCGGTGCGAACAGCTTGTCCAGATTATGCGTGCTCATGGAGCCCCCCTGCCAGTCGCGATCCGGCCGAACGGCGGCCGAAACGGGTTCGAGCCTACGCTTTTTGCCCGCAGCCGCAAGGCGAACCGGGATGCCATGGCGTGAAATTTCGCAAACCCCTGCGAAGCCTCCGGTTGCCCCGCACGACGAAGGGCCGGCCCGCGCCTCGGCACGGACCGGCCCTTTCCGCATTGGAAGCCAACGGCCCCGTTTTCGATTTTCCTGATGCCTAGTACATTGACCCAGACAAAAGATGCACCGAGCATCATGTGTCCGGATCGAGACTGCACTCAATTCATAAAGTTGTGCCGCGACATTTGCCGTCAAGGGTGTAACCCTTGTCGGCGTCGCTGCACTAGGCGCGCAGGATGCCCTTGCCGGCGTAGCGCGCCGACGGGCCCAGCTCCTCCTCAATGCGGATGAGCTGGTTGTACTTGGCGATGCGGTCGGAGCGAGACAGCGAGCCGGTCTTGATCTGGCCGCAGTTGGTGGCCACCGCGATATCGGCGATGGTGCTGTCCTCGGTCTCGCCGGAGCGATGCGACAGCACGGCGGTGTAGCCCGCCTTGTGCGCCATCTCGACCGCGCGCAGGGTCTCGGACAGGCTGCCGATCTGGTTGACCTTCACCAGGATCGAGTTGCCCACGCCCTTCTTGATGCCGTCTTCCAGGCGGACTGGGTTGGTCACGAACAGGTCGTCACCGACGAGCTGAACGGTGGCGCCGAGACGATCCGTCAGCAGCTTCCAGCCGTCCCAGTCGTCCTCGGCGCAGCCATCCTCGATGGAGAAGATCGGATAGCGGGCGCACAGATCGGCGTAGTAGTCCACGATGCCGGCGGCATCCAGGGTCTTGCCCTCGCCCTCCAGCACGTACTTGCCGTCCTTGTAGAACTCGCTGGAGGCCGCATCGAGGGCCAGGACGATGTCCTCGCCGGGCTTGTAGCCGGCCGCCTCGATCGACTTCATGATGAAGCTCAGGGCCTCGTCGGCGCTGTTCAGGCCCGGCGCGAAGCCGCCCTCGTCGCCCACGTTGGTATTGTGGCCGGCGTCCTTGAGCTGCTTCTTGAGGGCGTGGAACACCTCGGCGCCCATGCGCACCGCTTCGGCGCCGGAGGCGGCCGAGACCGGCATGATCATGAACTCCTGGATGTCGATCGGGTTGTCGGCGTGCTGGCCGCCGTTGACGATGTTCATCATCGGCACCGGCAGGACCGACGGCGAGACACCGCCGATGTAGCGGTACAGCGGCAGCGCGGCCTCTTCCGCCGCGGCCTTGGCGACCGCGAGGGACACGCCCAGGATGGCGTTGGCGCCCAGGCGGCCCTTGTTGGGCGTGCCGTCCAGGTCGATCATGGTGGAATCAATCAGAAGCTGTTCGTCCGCTTCCATGCCGGCGAGCGCGCTGAAGATCTCGCCGTTGACGGCCTCCACCGCGCGCAGCACGCCCTTGCCGCCGAAGCGGCCCTTGTCGCCGTCGCGCAGTTCGACGGCCTCGTGCACGCCCGTGGAGGCGCCGGAGGGCACGGCCGCGCGACCCATCGCGCCGCTGTCCAGCAGGACATCGACTTCGACGGTCGGATTGCCGCGGGAATCCAGAATCTCGCGGGCGGTGATATCGATGATCTCGGCCATGGTGTGTCGTCTCCCGTCATCGTCGAGGCCCGCAGCTACGGGCCGGTGTGGCAGGGAAAGGGGATGCTGGGAAGGAGGAAGGGGTCAAAGGCGAACGGGGTTGGCCTTGGCGATTCGGTCCAGGGCCGCCAGCACGGCCAGGACATCCGGCAGGTCCTTCAACGCGATCATGTTCGGCCCGTCCGAAGGCGCGTGGTCCGGGTCTGGATGGGTCTCGATGAACACGGCGGCCACCCCCACGGCGACGGCGGCGCGCGCCAGCACCGGGGCGAACTCGCGCTGGCCGCCCGAGGATCCCCCCTGCCCGCCCGGCTGCTGGACCGAGTGCGTGGCGTCGAACACCACCGGGCAGCCTGTGTCGCGGGCCATGATCGGCAGGCCCCGCATGTCCGTGACCAGGGTGTTGTACCCGAACGAGGCGCCCCGTTCCGTGAGCAGCACGCGCGGATTGCCGGCGGCCTCCAGCTTGCCGACCACGTTGCTCATGTCCCAGGGCGCGAGGAACTGGCCCTTCTTGACGTTGACCACCGCGCCCGTCTCGGCGGCCGCCACCAGCAGGTCCGTCTGCCGGCACAGGAAGGCGGGGATCTGCAGCACATCCACCACCTCGGCGACGGGCGCGCACTGCCCGATCTCGTGCACGTCGGTGAGCACCGGAACGCCCAGGCGTTCGCGGATCTCGGCGAACACGGGCAGGGCCGCCTTCAGGCCCATCCCACGCTGCCCGGACACGGATGTGCGGTTGGCCTTGTCGAACGACGTCTTGAAGATCAGTGGCAATCCGGCGGCGCCGGCGATCTCCACCAGGGCCGAGGCCACCTCCATCGCGTGGTCCCGGCTCTCCATCTGGCACGGTCCGGCGATCAGCGCCAGCGGGCGGTCGTTGGCCAGCGTATGCGGGCCGACCGCCACGGCCCGGGGGTCGGGCCGGCGCGGGCTCCCATCGGCGTCGGAGTAGGGCATTTCGGATCTCCCCTGACAGGGTCTGCCTGGGCCCGGCCGGGCCGGCTGGACCCTAGACCAGGCGCGACTGCTCGACCGCCGCGCCGATGAAGGAGGTGAACAGCGGGTGTGGATCGAACGGCTTGGACTTCAGCTCGGGATGGAACTGCACACCGACGAACCAGGAATGGTCCGGGATCTCCACGATCTCCGGGAGCAGGCCGTCGGGCGACATGCCCGAGAACACCAGCCCCCGCGCCTCCAGCGGCCCGATATAGGCGTTGTTGACCTCGTAGCGGTGCCGGTGGCGCTCGGAAATCGTCTGCACCTCGCCATAAATGGAGCGCGCGCGCGACCCCGGCTTGAGAATGCACGGATAGGCCCCCAGGCGCATGGTGCCGCCCAGATCGTCGCCCGCCCCGCGCACCTCGATCTCGTTGCCGCGCATCCATTCCGTCATCAGGCCGACCACCTTGGCCGGCGGATCGCCGAACTCGGTGGAGCCCGCCCCGGGAATGCCGGCCAGATTCCGCGCCGCCTCGATCACCGCCATCTGCATGCCGAAGCAGATGCCGAAGTACGGAACGTTCTTCTCGCGGGCGAAGCGGGCGGCGGCCATCTTGCCTTCGGCCCCGCGCTCGCCGAAGCCGCCGGGCACCAGGATGCCATGGACGTTCGACAGCAGATAGCTGTTCTCGGGGGTCTCGAACACCTGGCTGTCCAGCCACTCCAGCTTGACCTTGACGTTGTTCGCGATGCCGCCGTGGGTCAGGGCCTCGGCCAGGGATTTGTAGGAATCCAGCAGCTTGGTGTACTTGCCGACGACGGCGATGGTCACTTCGCCTTCCGGCTGGCGAATGCGGTTGACGATGGTCGTCCAGCGCGTCAGGTCCGGTTTCTGTTCGCAGCCCAGGCGGAAGTGTCGGCAGACCTGCGTATCCAGGCCCTCGGTATGGTAGTTGATCGGCACGTCGTAGATGGACGGGGCGTCGTAGGCCGCGATCACCGCGTCGCTGCGGATGTTGCAGAACAGGGCGATCTTGCGCCGCTCGTTCTCGGGGATCGGATGCTCGCTGCGGCACAGCAGCAAATCGGGCTGAATGCCGACGCTGAGCAGTTCCTTCACCGAGTGCTGCGTCGGCTTGGTTTTCAACTCGCCCGCCGTTGCAATATAGGGCAACAGGGTCAGATGCACGAACATGGTGCGCTCCGGCCCCACCTCGTTGCCGAGCTGGCGGATCGCCTCCAGGAACGGCAGGCTTTCGATGTCGCCCACGGTGCCGCCGATCTCGATCAGCACGAAGTCCTCGTCGGACAGGTCGGCGGTGATGAACTCCTTGATGGCGTCGGTCACGTGCGGAATGACCTGGACGGTTCCACCCAGGTAGTCGCCGCGCCGCTCCTTCTCCAGCACCGTCTTGTAGATGCGGCCGGCGGTCACGTTGTCGGACTGGCGCGAGGCCACGCCCGTGAACCGCTCGTAGTGCCCCAGGTCCAGGTCCGTCTCCGCGCCGTCGTCGGTCACGTAGACCTCGCCGTGCTGGGTCGGGCTCATGGTGCCCGGGTCGATGTTCAGATACGGGTCCAGCTTGCGCATGCGCACCGAGAATCCGCGGGCCTGCAGCACGGCCCCCAGCGCCGCCGAGGCCAGACCCTTGCCCAGGGACGAGACCACCCCGCCCGTAATGAAGATGTAGCGTGTCGTCATGATCCGACCGCGTGTCCCACTCTCGCGCTTGTCCTGACACCGGATCCGGGGGTGCCCCGTCCGGTCCGCCTTGTCACTTTGTCGCCGGCCTTTCTGCCGCGATCGCGGGCCGATCCGGCCCGGCCGAGGGCGCCGGCCCGCCGGATCACTCCGACAGCGGCGCCGACGGCACCTGAGGCACGGCCGGGATCGCCGGGCTGGGCTCGCCGCCCGCTTCCGCCGGCGCGGAGTCCGCCCCGGACGCGCCGGCGCCGGTGTCCGCGGGCACGGCGTCCAGCACGCTGCTCGTCCGGGCCCCGCCGTCCGCGAGGATGGCCAGCGTCAGGCTGGTGGCCATGAAGCAGGCCGCCAGGATGCCGGTGCCACGGGTGAGAAGATTGCCGGCGGCCCGCCCCGTCATCAGGCCCGCGCCGCCGCCGCCACCTCCGCCGCCGCCACCGCCGATGCCGAGGGCTCCGCCCTCCGAGCGCTGCAGCAGGATCAGAGCCACCATGGCGATGGCGATGAGCAGATGGATGACCAGAATGACCGTAATCATGAAACCTCGATGCCGCCCGCAAACAGACGATGCCGGGGGCCGGCCTCGGCTGGCCCCGCGACATCGTGTCTGGTCGCCCCCGCCGGATCGGGAGCCGGTGTGTGTTCGCCCGTTGTTGTAATCGTCCGCTCCGCCCATGGCCAGCGGATTTTCAGCGACCGTGGATGCACGCCACGACGACCCCGATCTGTCGCCCCGGCTCCCGGGAAGGCCCGGTCCCAGGGCCGAGGCCGGGAGGCCCGCGGTCATGCGTCTCAGGTCGGAAGATCCGGCGAGACGTCCGGGCGCGGATGTCGAGGGCCGCCCCTTTTTGCGCGCGCGCCGACACGGAGACGATCGCGCGCCCGACGGGTCACAAAATCCATGGTTTCCCGGCCACGTTCCTGCCTATACTCCGGCCACCATGACCGGGGATGTTCGGCCACTCCATACCACCCGCTTGCGGCTCGGCGGCCTCGCGGCCGGCGCCGTTCTGCTTGTGCAGACGACGCCGCTGTCCGCGCAGGGCCTGAGCGCCCGCGACCTTGCCGGCGCGGGTCAGGGGTTCCGGGATTTTTCCATCGACGACGGACGCGCGGCCGAGGCGGCGGGGGCGGTCGACGGCATCCTGGGCGGACTCGACAGCCTGGGCGCATCCGAAACCGCCGCGCCGGATGTCCGCCTGCAGCCCGTGCCGGACGGGCCGGCGCCGGCCGCGCAGCCCGGCGCCCTGCCCCGGGCGCCCTCGCTGTCCGCGCCCGTCCCCATGGCCGTGCCCGAGCCGCGCCTGCGACCCGTCCCCGACACCCTGACCCCCGGCACTCTGGTCCCCGTCGCGGCACCCGCGCCCATCTCGACGGAGCGGCCGGCCGCGCCCGGACGCGCCGGATTCGGCGCGCCCGGATACGGGGTCACCGGCTCCGGGTCCGACCCCTTCGGACCCGGCGGCTTCGGGACCGACCCGCTGCCCGTCGGGGCGGCGCAGCGGCAGGCCGGGCAGGAGCCGGAGGCACCGGACCCGCTCCCAACCCTGCCGCCGGACGATCCGCTGGCGGAGACCGAGGGGCCGGCGCCGACCCTGATTCGCGCCGACGAGCTGCGCCACGAGCGCGACCTCGGCCTATACACGGCGCGCGGCAACGTGGAACTGACCACCGACGGGCGTGTGGTGCTCGCCGACATGGTCTCGTTCAACGAGCAGACCGACACCCTGACCGCCAACGGCAACGTGCGCGTGGTCGAGGCGGACGGCCAGGTGTTCTTTGCGAACTACGTTGAACTGTCCTCCGACTTCCGCAATGGATTCGTGCGCGACATTTCGGTGCTGCTGGACGACCGCTCGCGCATCACGGCGGTCTACGCCACCCGCACCGACGGCGAGCGCAAGGACTTCTGGAAGGGCGTCTACACCCCCTGCGACACCTGCGCCCCCAGCGAGGGCTCCATCTGGCCGACCATCACCGGCAACATGGACGGCACCCGCGACCGCATGCCGCCGGTCTGGCAGGTCAGCGCCCGCCACGTCATCCACGACGAGGTGAACCGGGACATCATCTACCGCGATGCCACCGTGGACATCTTCGGCGTGCCGGTGTTCTACACACCGTATATGACCCAGCCCGACCCCACCGTGTACCGCCGCAGCGGCGTGTTGGCCGCCGCGTACGGCCAGACGGACGAAATGGGCAACTGGGTGGAAGTGCCCTACTACATCGTGATCGACGACCAGCAGGACGCCACCATCGCGGTGCGCGGGATGACCAAGGAAGCGTGGCTGCTCCGCCCCGAGTACCGCGTGCGCTTCGCCGAGGGTGAACTGGCCGTGGATGGCAGTCTGACCCATGACGGCCTCGAGGGCCTGTCAGGCCACCTCAACACCCGGGGCCGCTGGCACATCAACGAAATGTGGCGGGCCGGCATCGACAGCCAGATCGCATCGTTCAACGAGTACCGGGAGCGGTACGCGTTCGGCAATCCGAACTGGCTGACGACCCGCGCGTGGCTGGAGGCCTTTTCGGCGCGCAGCTATGCGGGCCTGGAGAGCATCTATTACGACGACACCCGAGATGGCAGCAACGACGAGACCAACCCGATCGTGCTGCCCCTGATGATCTATGACTACGAAAGCGATCCGGCGCTGTGGGGCGGCAGCCTGTTGATGGACGCCAGCGTCCAGGGTATCCAGCGCCAGCAGGGGCCCAGCAGCACGCGCCTGTCCGGCTCGGTGGGATGGCTGCGCCCCGACACCACCTCCTGGGGGCTGGCCTACGAGACCGAGGCCCGGCTCTACACCGATCTCTATTTCATCACCGACGCCGATTCCATCGACGGAAACCCGGCCTCCGGCTTCGACGGCACACTGGCCCGCGCCTATCCGTCGGGCCGCGTGACGGCGCGCTACCCGCTGGTACGCGTCGGGGAGAGCCACCGGCAGGTGCTGGAGCCCGTGGTCACCCTGGCCATGACCCCGCCCGGCCTCAACACCGACCGCATCCCCAACGAGGACAGCCAGGACCCCGCCCTGAACATCGCCAACCTGTTCACGGGCAACAGGACGACCGGGCGGGACCTGATCGACGACGGGGTGTCGGTCAACTACGGTGTGCGCTGGCGCTACATCGGCGATGAGGGGGCGGCGCTCGGCGTGGACTTCGGGCAGGCCTATCGCATGTTCGGCAACACGGAATTCTTCCCGTCGGAGTCCGGCTACAGCGAGGGCTTCTCGGAATACCTGGCCAGCATCGATGTACGGCCGAACGAATTCCTGGACATCTATGCGCGTCTGCGCCTCGACCGCGACACACTGACCCCGAACACGACGCTGCTCGGCTTTTCGGTCGGGGGCCCTGCGTTCTCGTTCGGAGGCACCTATGTGAATGCGGCGCCGCTGCTGACAGACGACGGCACCGACCTGCCGGGCCGCGAGGAGATCTCGGCCTCCGTGTCCACGAACTTCAGCCGGTACTGGCAAGCCGCCGCCGGCGCCACCCAGAACCTGCTGACCGACGTCACCACGTCCAAGTGGGCCGGACTGACCTACGAGGACGAATGCCTCGTCTTCAATCTGCAGGTGGCGAACTCCTACAACGCCACCACGGAAGAAGAAGACACGGCCTTCTTTGCCCGCTTCACACTGAAGACCCTGGGCGAAATCACCTATTGAGGGAGGAGTCATGAAGGACATCGCGACCCGGCGCCGGCCCGCGCGAGCCCGCAGCCTCCGCCTTCTGCCGGCGGCGGCCGTGGCGGTGGCCGTGGCGATCGGCTCGATGCCGTCCGCCGCGCCGAAGGCCCAGCCGGCCGCGGACATGGTGCTGCGCATCGCCGCCGTGGTGAACGACGACATCATCTCCGTCTACGACCTGGACGCCCGCACGGACATTCTGATCCGCTCCGCCGGCATGCCCGACACGGCCGAGATGCGGGAACGCCTGCGCAGCCAGGTGCTGCGCGCGCTGATCGACGAGACCCTGAAGCTGCAGGAAGGCGAGCGGCTGGGCCTGAGCGTGTCCGATGAGGAAATGGAAAGCGCGGTCGCCCAGCTCGAGCAGCAGAACCGCATTCCGCCGGGCGGCTTCGAGGACTTCATCCGGGCCGCCGGGGTGGACCGCAACTCGGCCCTGCGGCAGGTCCGGGCCGAGGTCATGTGGATCAAGGCCGTGCGCACCCTGTTCGCCCAGCGGGTGGATATCAGCGAAGAGCAGGTGGACCTGGTGATGGACCGCCTGAACGCGGCCCGGGGCAAGCCCGAGCACCTGGTGAGCGAAATCTATCTGCCCGTGGACAATCCTTCTGAAGAAGCCCGCGTGCGTGAGAACGCCCAGCGGCTGGTCGCCCAGTTGCGCGAGGGCGCGGCCCTGCCGCCGCTGGCCCGCCAGTTCTCGCAAAGCCCCTCGGCCGCCAAGGGCGGGCAACTGGGCTGGGTGCGTCAGGGCGACCTGAACGAGACCCTGGAAAACGCCCTGCTCGCCATGCAGCCCGAGACGTATTCCGAGCCCATCCGCACCGTAGCCGGGTATCACATCCTGGCCCTGGCCGACCGGCGTCGCACCGCCGAGCCGGAGCCGGAGAAGGCCCGCCTGACCGTCAGCCAGCTCGCCCTGCCCTCGCGCGGTCCCAAGGCGCTGTCCCGGGCGACGCGCGAGGAAGTCAAGACCGTGGTGGCGAACTCGGTGAAGACCTGCGAGGACATGAACCGCCTTGCCCAGGAAATGGACGTGCCCAACTCCGGCCCGGTGGGGACGGTCTCCATGGCCCGGGTCGAGGGACCCATCCGCGACGTGCTCATGAACCTCGGCGAGAACCAGGTCTCCGAGCCCCTGCCCACGCCGGGCGGTGAACTGATCCTGATGGTCTGCGACCGCGAGGTGCCGGGCGGCATGCCCACCCGTGACGAAATCCAGACCCGCCTGCGCAACGAGCGCCTGGAGACTCTCGCCAACCGGCACCTGCGCACGCTACGCCAACAGGCCCTCATCGACGTGCGCATCTGATCGCTAGACGCGCTTCACCCGACCGATCGGAACCCCCATCCCATGCCCCAGGACTCCGCCGGTCCCGTTGCCCCCGAGGGCGCGCCCCTCGCCCTGACCATGGGTGAGCCCGCCGGGATCGGTGGCGACATCGCGCTTGCGGCGTGGCGGGCCCGAGACGCGCTGGGCCTGCCGCCGTTCCTGATGCTGGACGACGCCGCCCGGCTGGAGGCCCTCGCCGACCGGCTCGGCCTGCGCGTGCCCGTGGCCCGGATCACCGATCCGGCCGAGGCGTCGGCCTGCTTCGCGCAGGCCTTGCCGGTGATGGACCGCCCCCTGCCCGCCCCGGTGCTCCCCGGGCGGCCGGATCCCGCCACCGGCGGCGCGGTGCGGGATCGCATCGCCGAGGCCGTGGCCCTGACCCGGGCCGGCCAGACCGGCGGCATCGTCACCAACCCCATCAACAAGGACGTGATGCAGGCGAGCGGGTTCCGGTTCCCGGGCCATACCGAGTATCTGGCCGACCTGGCGGGCGGCGCCACCGACGCCGTGATGATGCTGGCCTGCCCGGCCCTGCGCGTCGTGCCGGTGACCATCCACCTGCGGATCCGGGACATCCCGGCCGCCCTGACCACAGACGCCATCGTGCACGCCGGGCGGATCACCGCCCGGGCGCTGACGCGGGACTTCGGCGTTGCCCACCCCCGCCTTGCCGTGGCCGCGCTCAATCCGCACGCCGGAGAGCGGGGCCGCATGGGCGACGAGGAGTCCCGGATCATCCAGCCGGCCGTGGAGATCCTGCGTGCCGACGGCATCGCCGTGACCGATCCCCTGCCCGCCGACACCTTGTTCCATCCGGACGCCCGCGCCCGCAGCGACGCGGTGCTGTGCATGTATCACGATCAGGCGCTGATCCCGCTCAAGACCATCGACTTCTCGGGCGGCGTGAACGTGACGCTGGGGCTGCCGTTCATCCGCACCTCGCCGGATCACGGCACGGCGTTCGACCTGGCCGGCACGGGCGCGGCCAGCCCGGACAGCCTGATCGCGGCCCTGCGCATGGCGGCGGAGATGGCCGCGCACCGGCGGCGCGGCCCCCTGGAGGGGGATGCGGCCCCATGACGGACGCCGCCCCGCCGGACCTTCCGGACCTGCCGCCCCTGCGCGAGGTCATCGCCCGCCATGGGCTGGATGCCCGCAAGGCGCTCGGACAACATTTCCTGCTGGACCTGAACCTGACCCGACGGATCGCGCGGGCGGCCGGCGACCTGACCGCGGGCACGGTGATCGAAGTGGGCCCGGGGCCGGGCGGCCTGACCCGCGCGTTGCTGGAGCAGGGCGGCCGGGTCATCGCGATCGAGAAGGACGCCCGCTGCCTCGCTGCGCTGGAGGAATTGGGGGCGGCCTTTCCGGGCCGGCTGACGGTGATCGAGGCCGACGCCCTGACCCAGAACATGGCGGCGCTGGGCGAGCGGCCGCGCCGCGTCGTCTCCAACCTGCCGTACAACATCTCGACCGCGCTGCTGATCCAGTGGCTGCACGACCTCGACGCGCTCGACGGTCTGGTGCTGATGTTCCAGAAGGAAGTCGCGGATCGCCTGTGGGCGCGCCCCGGCCTGCGCGGCTACAGCCGGCTGTCGGTCATCACGCAGTGGCTGTGCGAGGTGAAGCCGCTGTTCGACGTCAATCCCCGGGCCTTCACCCCGCCGCCCAAGGTGAATTCGGCCGTGGTCCGGCTGACGCCCCGCCCGGCGCCCCTGATGGACCTGCCCATCGCCTCGGTGGAGCGCATCACGGCGGCCCTGTTCGGTCAGCGTCGCAAGATGGTGCGGGCGCCGCTGAAGGCGTTCGGCGATCCGGAGACGATCTGCGCGGCGTGCGGCATCGAGCCCACGCAGCGCGCGGAGCAGTTGCCCGTGGAGGCGATCCTTCGGGTTGCGGCCCACGTGAAGGCGAAGGGCGCAGGGCCGGACGCCGAAGGATAGCCGCCGTCAGGTCTGCAGGAAGCGGAGGCGGTCGGCCTCGAACACACCGCAGGTCAGGCGGCCGCTGTCATGCGCGCCGGTGTCCAGCGCGATGCGATTGGCCAGGATCAAAGGGCGCGGCGTGATGGTGTGCCCATGCACGACGATGGCCCCCAGATCGGCATCGCTGGTCAGGAACGGTCCCCGGATCCAGAGCATGTCCTCCGGGGCCTGGTGATCGAGCGCCACGCCGGGCCGGACGCCGGCATGCACGAACAGGAAGTCCCCCAGACGGTAGGACATCGTCAGGTTCCGCAGGAACACCATGTGACGCTCGGGCAGCGCGTCCAGAAGGGCATCGCGCAGTTCGTTCTCGTCCTGGCCGGTGGGGAACATGGTCCCGGGCGCTTGCACGCCGTAGCTGGCCAGGGTGGCCATGCCGCCGTTGAACAGCCAGCCGGCCGGATCGCCGACGCCATCCAGGAACGACACCAGGAAGTGTTCGTGGTTGCCCATCAGGAACTCGGTTTCCAGTCCCGCGGGCATGCCGTTGCTGAGGATATCCAGGACCCGCCGCGAGCGCGGTCCACGGTCGATGTAGTCCCCCAGGAAGACCGCCACGAACCGTTCGACCCCGGTGGCCCCGCGGGCCATGTCCAGGTCGATGGCGTCAAGCATGCGCTCCACCAGATCGGCCCGGCCGTGAATGTCGCCGACGGCGTACACCCGAACGCCGTCGGGAACCCGACCCGGGGACGGGATCCAGAAATCGACAGGCCAGGCTGTGTCCATCATGGTCACGGGGCTCACTCTCCCTCCAGAGACGATCACGACGCCGGCGCGGTGGTCCTTGGGACCTTGATGCGCTCACGCGAAACAGGCCGGCCCGCCGCAGCAGGCCACGCCCCGACCGCCGGTCAGGCGGCGGTTTTCCGCCTGACCGGGGCGCCGGACCTCCCCTGGCCGGTCGCCCCACGTTCATTGCCTCGTCGCCCCGCCCGGCGACGCCCACGGGCGCCAGCCCCGAACCGGACCGAGGAATCGGATGTGTCCATCTCAATTGGCGGTCGGTGTTCGACCTGTGCTACCGTACCGCCTCGGCGTAAAGACCCCGCCGGAAACATCTCTCATTTGATGCAGTGTAACATATGGGTTCGGGCAACACCTTGGTCCATGGGGACCAGAGTCTTCTGAACGGTCTGGACCGGGTGGAGCGGGCGCCGGAGGGCTGCCGCGCCGTGTTCCTGGCGCTGTCGCGGCTGCGCCCGGTGCACCGCGACCCCATCCGGCTGCGGCTGGCCGCCCACCTGTTCGAACCGCTGGTCACGGGCCAGGGCTGCCAGGTCTTCTTGTTGTCCGACGGCGACCTGGTGGTGCTTGGTCGCGATGTGCCGATGTCGATGCTGGAGGCCCACGCGGAGCGCGTGCGCGCCCTGTTCCGGGCCGATCCCGCCAGCCGCCTGGTGGATGACGTCGCGCCGACGGACGAGCGGCTGTTCATCGTGCATTATGACCTGGAGACCGGCGCAAGCCTGCTGCGCCGCCGGGTCGAGGCGAAGGTCGCGGCCTCGACCGCCTCCGAACGCGTGCTGACGCGCACCCAGCCGCCCCCGGCGGACACCGCGCCGACCCCGCGTCCCCTGCTCAATCTGACCCGCGCCCTGGAGACCCTGGACATTCGCCAGTTGGTGCGGCGACAGCCCATGGTCCACATCGACTCCGAGCGGCTGGGTCGGGTGTTCTGCGAGGAGTTCTATGTCTCGGTGGCGGAGGTGCGCCGCCAGTGCGCCCCCACCATGGACGTGAAGCGGAACCGCTGGCTGTTCCAGGAAGTCTGCCGCCAGCTCGACCCCCGCATCATCTCGAACATCCGGGGGCTGCCGCGCCTGACCGAGGGGGACATCGCCCTCGGCCTCAACCTGACCCTGGAGACGCTGGTGGGGCCGCAGCTTGATCCGCTGCTGAAGGGTGTCCCGCCGGGCACGCGCATCATCGCGGAAATCGGCGTCACCGACACCTTCACCAACCTGGACCTGGTGCCGGCGGCGGCGAAGCGGCTGCGCGCGGCCGGCCACGCCCTGGCGCTGGACGCGGTGGATCCGCGCGCCCTGGCCATGATCAACCCCGCCCGCCTGCCCATCGACCACCTGAAGCTGCTGTGGACCGATGACCTGATCGACCCCGCCGCCCGCTGGGACGGTCCCCACCCCGAGGTGGTGATCCGCTCGCTGGGACCGGAGCGGCTCGTCCTGTCGCGGGTCGATACCGAACGCGCCGTCATGTGGGGCCTGAAGCACGGCATCCGCATCTTTCAGGGGTTCTTCATCGACCAGGTGTTCGGCGCGACCACCATGGCCGCCTGCGCCAAGCGCGGCCTGTGCACCCTCACCCAATGCGTGGAGCGCCGGCGCGCCGCCTGTGGCGGCAGCCGCACCACCTGCCCCAACCCGAAGCAGCTAACCGCCGTGACTCACCTGCGCGCCCTGTCCGGCCCTGCCAGCGGAGGCCCCCGTCGTGTCTGAGAGCCCCGCCGTCCGCTCCGGCTATCTGCTGTCGAGCTACGTGCGAGAGATCGCCGATGTTCACTACGGGCTGCGCTGCCTTCGCCTCCGGCTGTCCGAACTGCGCCCGGACAATCGCGAGGACGATGTGCTGCGCGCGATGGATTCCGCCCTGCGGCCCATGATTCAGGCGGGCAAGGTGCGCGTCTTTCACCTGCCGGACAGCGACTATCTCCTGAGCTTTCATCGGGACCACATGGACGAGGTGCGCGCGCTGCTGATCCGGCTTCGCTTCCTGGTGCCCGACGACCCGCTGAACGAGTATTTCGCCGGCCCGGCGGAGGAGGACAATCCTCTGCTGCAGTGGTGGCGGCTGGAGGACGACTTCTCTCGGCTGCGCGCCCTCGCCGAGGACCTTGAGGCCGAGGTCAGCGCAGGCGGCCGCCCGTCCGGCGGCAGCGGCGCGGTCCGGGCCGCCGCGCGGGAGGCGGCGGCGGAAGACGAGAGGATCCGGGCCGAGCGCCTCGGGCTCGGGACCGAGGGCGAGGCCGGGGCATCGGGGTCGGACGACGCGGACACCGCCCTCGACCCGGAACGGGCGATGGCGGCGCTGCTGCCGCCCCTGGCCTCGGGGCCCGGGGCCGCCGCGCCGCTCCGGGCGACCGGCCCCGACGCCCGTTGGACACGGCAGGAGCGACCCGGGCAGAGCCAGGGGCGCCGCCTGAAACCGATCGACCTGGAAATCCTCGACCGGCTTCAGAACGGCATCGCCGGGGCGGACCTGTCCAACCACGTGCGGCGCCAGCCGGTCTGCGCCCTGGTGGGCAGCGCTCCGCCGCAGCCGGTGTTCAGCGAGGTGTTCGTCTCCATCCCGGCGTTGCAGGAGACGATTGCGCCCTCCATCGACATCACGGCCAACCGCTGGCTGTTCCTGCACTTCACCGAGATCCTGGATCACCGCGTGCTGTCCTGGCTGATGCAGGAGGGCGGGCGGCTCGCCCGCACCGGCATCGCCATCAACATCAACATTCCCACCATCCTGTCGGAGCACTTCCTGCGCTTCGAGCAGGTGCTGTCGGCGGGCATCCACGGCACCGTGATCCTGGAAGTGCGGGTCGAGGACGTGTTCGCGGACCTGGAAGCCTTCGCCTTCGCCCGCGACTTCGTGCACCAGCGCGGCTACCGGCTGTGCCTGGACTTCCTGTCGCCGGACCGCATCGCCATGCTGGACCGGGACCGCATGGGCATCGACCTGCTCAAGCTGTTCTGGACCCCCGGTCTGCCCCGTCAGTTGGAGACCCCCACCGGGCAGCGTGTGGCGGAGCGCCTGCGGCGCGGCGAGCACGGGCGAACCATCCTGGCCCGGTGCGACGACCCGGCCGCGATCGCCCTGGGCCGGTCCCTGGACATCACCCTGTTCCAGGGCCATCACGTGGATCGCCTGGTAAGCGACGCCGAGGCCCCGCCGGCCCAGGACCGCCGACGGTGAGCCCGGCCATCGAGGCCGTGGGCCTGACCAAGGTCTTCGAGGCCTCGGGCGGGTCAGCGGTCACCGCCGTGAACGACATCACCTTCGCCGTGCCGGCGGACTCCACGGTCGGGCTGCTGGGCGGCAACGGCGCCGGGAAGACCACCACGATTGCCATGATCGTCGGGTTGCTGCTGCCGTCGTCGGGCACGCTGCGGGTGCTGGGGCGCGACATGCTGCACGAGCGGCATCTGGCCCTGGCCCGCATGAACTTTTCGTCGCCCTATGTGGACCTGCCGCACCGGCTGACCGTGCGCGAGAACCTGACGGTCTATGGCCACCTGTACGGCATTCCCCGCCTGCCCGAGCGCATCGAAACGGTGGCCGAGGACCTCCACCTGACCGACCTGCTGCGCCGCCCGGCGGGCAAGCTGTCGGCGGGGCAGAAGACGCGGGTGTCGCTGGCCAAGGCGCTGTTGAACGATCCGGTGTTGCTGCTGCTGGACGAGCCCACGGCCTCGCTGGACCCGGACACGGGCGACTGGGTGCGCGACCACCTCAGCCGCTGGCGCCGGCGCACCGGGGCGACCATCTTCCTCGCCTCCCACAACATGGCCGAGGTGGAGCGGCTGTGCGACGACGTGTTCATCATGAAGGGCGGCCGGATCCAGGACGAGGGACCGCCGCGGGCGCTGATCGACCGCTACGGCCGGCGGACCCTGGAGGACGTGTTCCTCGAGATCGCGCGGCGCCCGGATCCGCTGGCCTGACGGGCCTGTGCGTCACGGCTGGCCGGTCAGAACCGGGCAGGCCTCCAGCACGCCGCGCGCGATGGCCTCGGCCAGCATGTCCTGATGGAACGGATCGCGCAGCCGGGTCTCCTCCTCCGGATGCACGATCACGCCCGCCTCGACCAGAACCGCCGGCATGGCCGCGGTCTTGAGCACGATCAGATCCGCGAAATCGTGGATGCCCAGGGCCTTGTCGAGCAGCGGCCGGTTCTCTCCCGGGATCGGTTCGGCATGGTGCAGGCTGGGCGCAAGGCCCCAGTCCGCCAGCGCCCGGCCGATGGCCCGGGCGGCGGCCAGGCTGGCGTCTGACGCCGGGTTCTTGCTGGAAACGAACAGCGAATGACCCTGCGCGTGGCGACTGAAGCGGGCCGGCCGCCCCTCCAGATCGCCGCGCTCCAGGTACTGCGGCTGCACCGAGTCATGATGGATCGACAGCAGCAGGTTCGCCCCCATGGCCCGCGCCAGCCGGGGGCGATCCCACAGGTCCGGGGCCCCGCCCGCCTCGGTCAGCACCAGCCGCGCGGCCACCCCGCGACTCACCAGATGGTCGCGCACGCGCGCGGCCAGCTCCTGATTGAAGGCGTGCTCGGACCGCCCGCGCGCGCTGGTGGCCCCAGGCGACGCCGGGCCGTGCCCGATGTCCACGGCCACGGTCAGGGCCGAGGGTGCGCACGCCGCCCCAACCGAGTCGGGCGCCAAGACCGCCGCAAGGAGCAGCATCACGGCCCCCGCGCGCCTGTGCCCCCTGTCTCGGCGGCGGAGGACCGCTCGAAAGGCGGAGAGCCAGCCCTGCGCGCCTTTTAGGCACACCATAACAATGCTGGAGGCAGCGTGCCCAATCCGGATGCATTTTACGGCCCGAGCAAGTCGAAACCCGTGCAATCGTCCTGGGATCACGGTCATGATTTGGAGTGACTTTCCCATTCAACTTGCCCCCATTTGAAAAACAACGTGAAACGCCGCAGCATATTTTCGGAATAACGATAGGCGGGTCAGGCGCTCTAGTTTGTGCATGTGCGAAATTTTTAATGTGCGGCAGGGTCGCAGTATTTGCGCCCGCGAAAGGCGCCTGTTGTTTTTTTGAGAGAGCATGCTAACGTCGCCCTCAATACAAAGATGGAGCCCGGTCGCATCGCGCCGCGACCGCGCAGGCCGCCCCTGCAGACGGCCGGCTCCCGGGAACAGGACGAGGATCGTATGGCGGACATCACCGACCCGTTCGTTCGGTTCATGGACGTTCAAAAAAGCTACGACGGCGAAACCCTCGTGGTGAAGAACCTCCAGCTCGACATCGCGAAGGGGGAGTTCCTGACCCTGCTCGGCCCCTCCGGGTCGGGCAAGACCACCTGCCTGATGATGCTCGCGGGCTTCGAAAGCCCGACCCACGGCGAAATCATCCTCGACGGCGTGCCGATCAGCAACGTGCCGCCGCACAAGCGCGGCATCGGCATGGTGTTCCAGAACTACGCCCTGTTCCCGCACATGAGCGTCGCCGAAAACGTCGGCTATCCCCTGAAGGTGCGCGGCATGGGCCGTGACGAGATGCACCGGCGCGTCAGACGGGTGCTCGACATGGTGGAGCTGGGCCACCTGGGCGGACGTCGGCCCGCGCAGCTCTCCGGCGGCCAGCAGCAGCGTGTTGCGCTGGCCCGCGCCCTGGTGTTCGAGCCGGCGCTGGTGCTGCTCGACGAGCCGCTGGGCGCCCTGGACAAGAATCTGCGCGAGCAGATGCAGTACGAGTTGAAACACATCCACGAAACCCTGGGCGTGACCATGGTCTACGTGACCCACGACCAGACCGAGGCCCTGACCATGTCGGACCGCATCGCCGTGTTCGACGACGGCATCATCCAGCAGCTTGCCGCGCCCTCGACGCTCTACGAGGAGCCGGGCAATTCCTTCGTCGCCCAGTTCATCGGCGAGAACAACCGGCTGCTCGGCACGGTGGAAGCCGTGGATGGCCAGGAATGCCGGGTGCGGGCCGACAGTGGCGACGTGATTCACGCGCTCGACGTCCGGACCACGGGCGTGGGTGGCCGGACCGAACTTTCGTTGCGGCCGGAACGCGTTTCGATCAACCCTGGAGCCGGGACGACCCCCAACATCCTCCCCGCCGAGGTGCTCGAAGTGATCTACGTGGGCGACCATATCCGCTCGCGCATGAAGGTGTGCGGCCACGACGACTTCATCGTCAAGGTGCCCAACTGGGCCGGGCACGTGCATCTGCGTCAGGGTGAACAGGTCGAGATCGGGTGGTTCGCCTCGGACTGCCGGGCGCTGGACGCCTGACCGGGCCCCGGCCTCCCCTGCCTGTGCCACCCCATACCAAGCAAAGAACAGGGAGTCTGTCATCCATGATCGAATTGAAGAAGCATCTGCGCGGCACACTCGCCGCGACCTGCGCCCTGGCCATCGCCGCGGCGGCCGGTAACGCGCAGGCCGAGGACCTGAACGTCGTCTCCTGGGGCGGCGCCTACACCAAGAGCCAGGTGGAGGCCTACCACAACCCCTGGATGGCGGAGACCGGCCACAACATCAACTCCATCGACTACGACGGCAACGTGGCCCCGGTGAAGGCCCAGGTGGAATCCGGCAACGTCACCTGGGACGTGGTGGACGTGGAACTGTCAGACGCCGTGCGCCTGTGCGACGAGGGCCTTCTGGAGCTGGTCGACCTCGACGACCTGCCGCCGGCCGCCGACGGCACCCCGGCCCAGGAGGACTTCATCGAGGGCACCCTGCACGCCTGCGCCGTGGCCTCGATCATCTGGACCAACATCTACGCCTACGACGAGACCCAGTTCCCGGACAATCCACCGACCACCATCGCCGACCTGTTCGACGTCGAGAACTTCCCCGGGAAGCGCGGCCTGCGCAAGACCGCCAAGGCGAACCTGGAAATGGCGCTGATGGCCGACGGCGTACCCCCGGCTGAGGTCTATGACGTGCTTTCGACGCCCGAGGGCGTGGACCGCGCCTTCGCCGTGCTGGACCGCATCAAGGACGACGTGGTGTGGTGGGAGACCGGCGCGCAGCCGCCGCAGATGCTCGCCGATGGCGAGGTGTCCATGGCCACGGCCTACAACGGCCGCATCTTCAACGCCATCGCGGTCGAAGAGAAGCCGTTCAAGATCGTCTGGCACGGCCAGGTCTGGGACCTGGACCTGTTCGTGATCCCCAAGGACGCCCCGAACAAGGAACTGGCCTGGGAGTTCATCAAGTTCGCCACCCGGACCGAGCAGCTCGCCGCCCAGGCCGAGTGGATCTCCTACGGCCCGGCCCGCCAGTCCTCCGTGCCGCTGATCGGCAAGCACGCCGAGGCCGGCATCGAAATGGGCCCGCACATGCCGACGGCGCCGGAGAACTTCCAGTACGCGCTGCAGAACGACTTCCTGTTCTGGGCCGACCACGCGGATGAGCTGAACGAGCGCTTCAACGCCTGGCTGGCGCAGTAAGCGTCCCGTCCGCACATCCGGCCGACCCCGGGGCGCGCGCGCCCATCGCCGCCCCGGGACGGTTCGGTTCGTCCGCCGATCCCCCTTGCTTCGCCCGATCCCGACCCCGAGGGACATCGCCATGGCCACCGCCGAGTCCGCCGCCCCGCCCGATGACGGCATTCTCCGCACCAACGACGGCGTCCCGCTGAAGACCACCCTGCGCCGGGTCAACCGGCGTCAGAAGATGGTCGCGCTTGGCCTTGTCCTGCCACTGTTTTTGTTCATCCTGGTCACGTTCCTGGCGCCCATCGGCATGATGCTGTTCCGGGCCGTGGACAACCCCGTGATCCAGGAGCAGATCCCCCGCACCGTCGCCCTGCTGAACGAGACCTGGGACGGCGAGAGCGTCCCCGACGATGCCGTGTTCGACGTGCTCGCCGAGGAGATGATCCAGCAGTACAAGGTCCGGGAGATCGCCAAGGTCGGCACCCGCCTGAACTACGAGCAGGGCGGCCTGCGCAGCCTCATCACCAAGACCGCGCGCAACATCGCCCACCGCGCCGAGCCGCCCTGGAAGGACGCCTTCATCGCCATCGATGAGCGATGGGGCCAGCCCGAGACCTGGGGCATCATCCAGAACGCCGCCCCGCGCTACACGCTGTCGTTCTTTCTGGCGGCGCTGGACCTGCGCTACGACTGGCAGGGCAACATTGTCGAACAGCCCGAATACGAACAGATCTACGTGAAGATGTTCGTCCGCACCATGTGGATCAGCGGCCTGGTCACGGTGCTGTGCGTGGCGCTCGGCTTCCCGGTGGCCTACCTGCTCGCCACCCTGCCCATGCGGCAGTCCAACATCCTCATGATCCTGGTGCTGCTGCCCTTCTGGACCTCGCTGCTGGTGCGCACGACGTCATGGATCGTGTTGCTGCAGACCGAGGGTGTGCTCAACGACATCATGGTCTGGATCGGCATCCTCTCGGATGAGGGCCGCGTCCAGATGATCTACAACCAGCTCGGCACCATCATCGCCATGACGCACATTCTGCTGCCGTTCATGGTGCTGCCGATCTATTCGGTGATGAAGACCATCTCGCCCAGCCACATGCGGGCCGCGCGCTCGCTGGGAGCCACGCCGCCGCGCGCCTTCTGGGACGTGTATGTGCCGCAGACCCTGCCGGGGATCGGCGCCGGCTCGATCCTCGTGTTCATCCTGTCGGTGGGCTACTACATCACCCCGGCCCTGGTCGGCGGCCGCACCGGGCAGCTGATTTCCAACTTCATCGCCTATCACATGCAGAAGTCGCTCAACTGGGGGCTGGCCGCCGCCCTGGGGGCCTTGCTGCTGCTGGGCGTGCTGGTGCTGTACTGGCTGTACAACCGCCTGATCGGCGTGGACAAGATGAAGTTCGGATAGGACAGGACGGGAGGAGACACCACCATGAGCGCCCTGCCCCCCTATGCCGGCCCGCTGGAACGGTTCTGGTACTACGCCTTCCGCGTGCTGTGCGGCCTGATCCTGTTCTTCCTCATCATGCCGATCCTTGTGATCGTGCCGTTGTCGTTCAACGCCGAACCCTATTTCACCTTCACCAAGGGCATGCTCGCCTTCGACAGCGAAGCCTATTCCCTGCGCTGGTACCGGGACATCATCGAGAACGAACAGTGGCTGCACTCGATGAAGAACAGCTTCATCGTCGGCATCTGCGCGACCATCCTGGCCACCGCCCTGGGCACCCTGGCCGCCCTGGGCCTGAGCCGCGCGCACATGCCGGCGCGCAACCTGTTCATGGGCATCCTGATCTCGCCCATGATCGTGCCGCTCATCATCACGGCGGCCGGCATGTACTTCTTCTATTCCGACGTCGGGTTGGCCCAGACGCTGCCCGGCATCATCCTGGCCCACACCGCGCTGGGCACGCCTTTCGTGGTCATCACCGTGACCGCCACCCTGTCGGGGTTCGACACCAACCTGATCCGCGCCTCCAGCAGTCTGGGGGCCACGCCGACCTACACCTTCTTCAACATCACCATGCCGCTCATCATGCCGGGGATGGTGTCGGGCGCGCTGTTCGCCTTCATCACCAGCTTCGACGAGGTGGTGGTGGTGCTCTTCCTGGCCGGGTTCGAGGAACGCACCATCCCGCGCCAGATGTGGGCCGGCATCCGCGAGCAGATCAGTCCCACCATCCTGGCCGTGGCCACGCTGCTGATCTGCGTGTCCGTGCTGCTGCTGGTGACGCTGGAACTGCTGCGGCGCCGCGGCGAGCGACTGCGGGGCCTGAGCCCGGGGTGAGGCATTGGCGTTGATCGAGGCCACCGGGGACGGACCGACCTTGCACACCGCCGGCGATCCGGCCGCCATCGGCCGGGCGCTGGGGGTGGCGGGAGTAAACGCCTTTCACCGTCGCATTAAGCCCTCGCGCGCGTTCACGGCCTGTGCGGCCTTCGTCGGCTCGGACCGGCTGGCCGCGCTGGAGGCCGCCGCGCGCACCCACACGCCCGCCGCCCTGGCCGAGGTCGCGGGACTGGCCGAGGGCCTCGCCCTGCCCTTCCCCGAGGTGTTCGCCTGGATGTGCCGGGGCGACCTGCCGGGCGTGCTCTGGCCCGCCCCACCCGACGCGGGTGCCGAGGGCTGCACGACCGTCGCGTGGCGGGACGGGGCCGGCGGCGGCCTGCTGGCCCACAACGAGGACGGCGACCCCACGCTTCGCGACGCTGTCTTCCTGGCCCGGATCGAGCCCGACGGCGCGCCCGCCTTCACCGCGTTCTGCTACCCGGGCTCGCTGCCCGGCCACGCCTTCACCTGGACCGACGCCGGGCTGGTCATGACCATCAACAACATCCGCGCCGGCCGTCCGGGCCTGGGGGTGCCCCGCATCCTGCGCGCCCGCGCCGCGCTCGCGGCCCACACCCTGGCCGAGGCGCGGTCCCTCCTGGAAAACGGCCCGATCGCCGGCGCCTATCATCACCTTCTGGCCCGCCCGGGCGAGGGCCTGCTGGGCGTGGAGACCGCCGCCGAGGGCTGTGCGTGCGATCCGGGCCCGGCGGCCTTCGCCCACGCCAACCACGCGCTGTGGAGCCGTCCCGTGGATCAGGTGGTCACGCCCTCGTCCGCCGCCCGTCAGACGCGCGCCGAGACCCTCCTCAGGACCTGGCCCGCGCGCCCGACCTCGGACCACCTGCGCGGTGTGCTCGACGACCGGGCGGACCCCGCCCTGCCCATCCGGCGCACCGATCCGGCCGACCCGGACGGCGAAAACATCCTGGGGCGGCTGGTCGCCACCGTGACGGCCGCGGACCTGCAGATTGACGCAGGTCTTGTCCAGAGCCCGTAACTCCGCGATGGTTGGAGATCGGCTGCGCAGCGGGAAAGGAACGCCGCCATGTCCTCCAACGGGCCGGATACCAGCGGACACAAGGGCACGCTGATCGTCACGGGAGGCAGCCGCGGCATCGGCGCGGCCGTGGCCAGACGGGCGGCGCGCGACGGCTGGGCCGTCGCGGTGGCCTATAGCCAGGACTCCCAAGGGGCCGAGGCGGTGGCCCGCGACATCGCCGCCGCCGGCGGCCACGCCCAGGCGGTCCACTGCGAGGTCACGGTCGAGGCCGACATTCCCGCCCTGTTCACCTTCGCCGCCGACCGGCTCGGCCCCATCACGGGGCTGGTCAACAACGCCGGCATCACGGGGCCCGTGTCCCGGGTGGCGGACCTAAAGACCGCCGACCTTGAACGCCTCGTGGCGGTGAACGTGACCGGCGCGATCCTGTGCGCGCGCGAGGCCGTGCGCCGCCTGTCCACGGCGCGGGGCGGTGCGGGCGGCGCGATCGTCAATATCTCCTCGGCGGCGGCGCGGCTGGGCGGGCCGGGCGAACTGGTGGCCTATGCCGCCACCAAGGGCGCCATCGACTCCCTGACCGTGGGGCTGGCCCGGGAGGTCGCCGACGAGGGCATCCGCGTCAACGGCGTTGCACCCGGGCTGATCGAGACCGGCATCCACGCGGCGGCGGGCGCGCCGGACCGGCTGGCCCGGCTGGGACCCGCCGTCCCCATCGGCCGGGCCGGATCGGCCGAGGAAGTGGCGGAGGCCGTCGTCTGGCTGCTGTCGCCGGCGGCGTCCTACGTCACAGGCACCACCATCGACGTCACCGGGGGCCGGTAACCCGGCCGAAAGCCCAGATTGCCAATCCATGACCCGATCGCGTATCGTGATACGGCATCGGGGGAATACCTCCTGCCCTCGGGACTCGGTCAGGACGACGCGGAATGGGATGCTGGGTGAAATTCTGGGGGGTCCGCGGCAGCGTCCCGTGCCCATCTCCCGACCATGTCGTCTATGGCGGCAACACCAGTTGCGTCGAGGTCGTCCTGGACGGGCGACACATCATCCTGGATGCGGGCACCGGGCTGCGGCTGCTCGGCAAGTCCTGGCTGGCGCGGGGCATCACCCAGGGCACCCTGCTGATGACCCACACGCACTGGGATCACATCATCGGCTTCCCGTTCTTCGCCCCCGCCTATCGCGCCGATTTCTCGCTGGACATCATGGCCGGCCACGTCTCCCACAACGGGGGCATCCGCCGTCTGTTCTCCACCAGCATGGCGGACCCCATGTTCCCCGTGCCGCTGGATTCCATGAACAGCCGCATGACCTTCCGGGACTTCCAGCCCTGGGATACCTTCGTGCTCGAAGATGCGGTGCATGTCGCCACGGCGCCGCTCAACCACCCGAACGGCGCCACCGGCTATCGGCTGGAATACGCCGGGCTGGCCATCTGCTACATCACCGACACGGAACACGTGCCCAACCAGCCGGACCGCAATGTGCTGCACCTGATCGAGGGCGCGGACCTCGTGATCTACGACAGTACGTACACGGACGAGGAGTTCGGGGCCAAGATCGGCTGGGGCCATTCCACCTGGCAGGAGGGCATCCGCCTGTGCCGGATGGCCGGGGCCAAGCGGCTGGCGGTGTTCCACCACGAACCGGAGCATGACGACGCCTTCATGGGGCGTCTGGAAGACGAGGTCCGGCAGCGCTGGACCCACGCGTTGGTGGCGCGCGACGGCATGGAACTGACGTTGCGCCCCTGAAGGATCTGTCGCCGGCTCCACCAGGGAGAACCCTGACCATGGCGTGCATCCTGCTGCAAGTCCTTGAGACTTATCTGCTCCCAGCCCTGTTCGCGATCGTCCTCATGGGTATCGCCACGAAGGCGCTCCGCCGCAGCCGGCCTCGGGCGCGGAACCCCTCCGCCCATCTCGCCTGGGCCGACAATCCGAACTGGGAGGACGAGACCCAGCGCCGCGCCTGGGCGCGCGGATCCTGGCGCGACCCGGACGACGATGATGACGACGGCGATGGGGATGGGGATGGCGGCGGCGATGGCGGCGGCGATGGCGGCGGCGGCGATTGATCCCTGGCCTGCCGCAGGATCAGCCACCAGGCGTGGGAACGTGGCCGATGGTCACCCGGAACAGCGCCTCGGCCTCGGCCCGGCCGAGCACCGACCTATTGGGGCCGGACGTCCCCACCCGGTCGGGAATGCCCTGATCCAGCACCGCCTTGATCCAGTCGTCCAGGACGGGCACGCGAGGCTCTCTGCCCAGTTCCGACGTGAGCGCCTTGGCGGCCTGCAGATCGGCAATGGCCGAGCGCACGGACTCCGGGACGTCAAGGTCAGCCAGCAGGGACGCCAGGGCCATGGGCGGTGGCACGGCGGTCTCCGCGATCCACAGCAGGCAGAGACAGGGCCGGATCGCATAGAAATATTTTTTCGGGCGAACCTCGGTGCGATCCCCGAGATACGCACGCCAGTTCGTCCAGGCCATGCTGGCGTAGGCCCGCGCCAGCGTGCTGCGGTCGCCGCACTGGTCGAACAGCGCGCGGGCGGCAGGTCGAAACGCCCCGTCGTCCCGATAGACAATCGGCGAGCGCAGCCACTCCGATAGAGCCGGGTTGGATTTCAGCAGCAGCCGCAACGCCTTGCGAACGTCCCACCCGGCCAGATCAATCAAATCCGGGTCAAGGGGCCGCTCGATCACATCGCGACCCGGATCGAGCGACAGGTACCACTCCACCGGGTGCGCATAGACGAACCGGACATCGTAGTCGCTGTCCAGCGAGGGGAAACCCCAGGCACGGCTTCCCGACTCCACGGCATAGAGGATGCGCACCCCTTCCTCGGCCTCAATGTCCGTCAGGCGCGCAAGAATGCGATCATGGTGGTCGTCCAACTCGGTCACGATCAATTCATCCTGACGGACCGCCCACGGCTTGCGATTCCGGGCCGGGCCGCTAGACTTCTCGTTCCACCGGCGCAACGCCGCCGGTTTGCGGGCGTGCGCCACTCATGAGGGGGACAGCGGCATGGTCAAAAGCTTCATCAGTTTCGATTCGTTCATCACGCCGACGGTCATCAAGTTCATCTATTACGTGCTGCTTGTTGTCGTCGCCGTGTCAGGCGTGGTCCAGATCGTCGTGGCCCTGAGCATGCTCGGAAGCAGCTTCATCCAGGCGCTCGGCATGCTGATCGCGGCCGTAGTCGGCACGTTCCTGGGCATCGTGTTCGTGCGCGTGGGTGTCGAAGGCGTGATCGCCTTCTTCCAGATCCACGACGCCCTGGTGCACGGCAAGACCAAGTCCGGCGGCCAACGACTTTGAAGCCATTGTGCCCGGATCCTGACCCATCAGGATCCGGGCTTTTGGCGGCGGCGCCGCGCCGGATGCGCCCGGATCGCCGGTCGCTCAGGTCACCGTCAGGTTCGCGGCGCTTTCCTTCAGTTCGGCCCCAAAGCAGCGCTGATAGTACTCGGCGATCAGCGCCCGTTCGGTCTCGTCGCACTTGTTCAGGAACGTGACCCGGAAGGCGAACGCCAGATCGCCGAAGATGGTGGCGTTCTCGGCCCAGGTCAGGACCGTGCGCGGGCTCATGACGGTGGAAATGTCGCCATTGATGAAGCCGTTGCGGGTCAGATCCGCGACCGCGACCATCTGGCTCAGGGTCTTGCGGCCCTCCGGCGTGTCGTACTGCGGCTGTTTGGCCGCCGAGATCTCCACCTCGGCGTCGTGCTCCAGATAGTTCAGGGTCGCGACGATGTTCCAGCGGTCCATCTGGCCCTGGTTGATCTGCTGGGTGCCGTGATAAAGGCCCGTGGTGTCGCCCAGGCCCACGGTGTTCGCGGTCGCGAACAGGCGGAACGACGGGTGCGGGCGGATCACCTTGTTCTGGTCGAGCAGGGTGAGGCGGCCCTCCACCTCCAGCACGCGCTGGATCACGAACATCACGTCCGGCCGGCCGGCGTCGTACTCGTCGAACACCAGCGCGCAGGCATGCTGCAGCGCCCAGGGCAGGATGCCTTCGCGGAACTCGGTCACCTGCAGGCCGTCGCGCAGCACGATGGCGTCCTTGCCCACCAGATCGATGCGGCTGACGTGGCTGTCCAGGTTCACGCGGATGCACGGCCAGTTCAGGCGCGCGGCCACCTGCTCGATGTGGGTGGACTTGCCCGTGCCGTGGTAGCCCTGGATCATGACGCGCCGGTTATGCGCGAAGCCGGCGATGATCGTCAGGGTCGTGTCCCGGTCGAAGCGGTAGTTCGGATCCACGTCCGGCACATGCTCCGTGCGGCGGGAAAAGGCCGGCACGGTCATGTCCGAGTCGATGCCGAAGGCCTCGCGGACCGAGACCGTCGTGTCGGGCTTGTCCAGGAGGGGTTCGGCCTGGATGTCCATAGAATGTCCTCGTGTCACGGAATCGAAAGTGGGCGGAGAGTAATCCATGAGCCGCCGGGGAGGAAACCGGAAAGCGGCCTACGCCGACACCAGCGGCAGCAGCACCCGATAGGCCTCGCTGATGCGCTTGAAGCGCTCCTCGGCCTCCTTGGCGCCGTTGTTGGCGTCGGGGTGATAGCGCTTCACCAGCACGCGGTAACGGGCGCGCAGGTCCTCGCGGGAGACCGGCCAGGTCAGTTCCAGTTCGCCCAGCGCCCGGGTCTCCTTGCTGTCGCGGGCGAAGGGGCTCGCGGCCTCGTGCTCGCGGCGGCGTTCGGCCTCGCGGGCGGCCGCGAAGATGCCGAGCGGATCGCGCAGGTATTCCGGCGAGAACCGGCGCGGATCCTGCCCGACGCCGTGTCCCGTTCCGCCCATGCGCCAGGTCGGGCGGTCCCAGATGGTCGAGGTCCGCAACTGGGCCTCGATCTCCGCTTCGCTCATGCCGGCGTAGTAGTTCCACGCCTTGTTGTAGGCCCGCACGTGCTCCAGGCAGAACCGGAAGTAGCTGCTCAACGTGCGATCCTTGGGGGCGCGATGTTCGCCCGGCTCGCCACAGCCGGGCACGTCGCACACCGGGTCCTGCGGCGGCCCGGCCCCTGGTCCCGACCGATCGAGGAACTCCTCAAGATCGGGGACCGGATCCAGCCGTCGACGCCGTGCGGCAGTGGCGCCCTGGGCACCCGATTTCCGTCCATATGCGGCCATGGTCCGTCTACTATGGGGCTCGCCCGGGCCGCTGACAAGCCGGGCCGCCGCGCCGACCTCGCCCGGCGCCCGTCCCTCGCAGGACCCCGCGCTTGATCCCGCCCGATCCGCCCGCCATATGCCCGGAAGAGCACACGCCGCGCACCGTGCGCAGGGCAGACGGACGGAGAGGACATGACCACGCAGGGCCCCTATCAGACACGGATCCGAGCCAAGCTTACCGAGGGGCTCGCCCCCGTGTCGCTGCACATCGAGGACGACTCCCGCAAGCACGCCCACCACGGCCCGCGCATGGCCGCGCTGGCGACCCAGGGCGGGGACCACGGCCACGCGCCGATCGACGACCAGGGCGAGACCCACTTCCGCGTGGACATCGTCTCGGCCGCCTTTGAGGGCAAGTCCCGCGTGGACCGCCACCGCATGGTCAATGCGCTGCTGGCGGATGAGTTGCGCGAGCGCGTGCACGCCCTGGCCATCAAGGCGCGCACCCCGGCGGAAGCCGACAAGCCGGGGGCGTAACCCGCCACTTCCCCCGGGGCGGCGCATTGGATAGCGTGGCGGGCTTCGCCGTTGACCCGCCCGCGCCCGCTTCGGAGGACCCATGCGCCGCACCACCCGTTTCCGCCGTCTGGTCGAGGCCGACCGCATCCTCGTCATGCCCGGGGTCTACGATCCCTTGAGCGCACGCCTCGCGGCAGAGGCGGGGTTCGACGCCATCACCTGCGGCGGCTATGCGGCGACGGCCACCCACCTGGGCCAGCCGGACACGTCGCAGCTCACCATGAGCGAGTTCGCGGACCATTACGCCCGGCTGTGCGATTCCGTGGAGATTCCCGTCTTCGGCGACATGGACACGGGCTTCGGCAACGCCACCAATGCCGCCCGCGCCATGCGGGCCTACGAGCGCGCGGGCCTCGCCGGCGTGTTCATCGAGGATCAGGTGTTCCCCAAGCGCTGCGGCCACATGGCGGGCAAGGACGTGGTGCCGGCAGCCGAGTTCCTGCCCAAGCTGAAGGCCGTTCTCGATGCCCGCCAGGACTCCGATTTCGTGGTGATGGCCCGGACCGATGCGCTGGCGGTCGAGGGGCTGGATGCGGCCATCGAGCGCGCCAACCTGTACCGCGAGGCCGGCGCGGACCTGCTGTTCGTGGAGGCCCCCCGCACCATCGCGGACATGCGCCGCATCTGCGCCGAGGTCAACGGACCCTGCATGGCCAACACCCTGGAAACCGGCCTGACGCCGCTGCTGCCGGCGGACGAGCTGGAGGCGATCGGCTATGCGCTCGTCGCGCATCCGGTCGGCGCGCTGTACGCCGTCGTGGACACCCTGCGGGGCCTGTTCGCCGAGTTGCGCGAGACCGGCACGACGGAAGGATGGCTGGACCGCATGACGGACTTCGAGGGCTTCGCCGACCTGGTCGGCCTGCCCGCGCTGCGGGCGCGCGAGCAGGCCGTGCTGGATTTCTCCGAGGATCTCCTTCGGCGTCACGGTCAAGACGCGCCGGATTAAGACGTCCGCTTGCGGCCATCGATCATCGCGCGCCCTGCCGGACGGGGGTTTCACCCCCGTCCGGATCGGGACCAGCCGGAGTCGCCGAAGGACTCACCCGTCAGAAGCCCCGGCGGTTGCGAAGGCACCCCGGACCAGGGAAAAAGCGGTCCGGGCGGGAGTCCAACTCCCGCCCGGCTTGAGGTCGGTTCAAGACGCGCCGGATTAAGACGCCCGCTTGCGGCCGTCGATCATCGCGCGCACCAGGTTCTCGTTGTGGGCCATGCTGCTGACCAGCACACCCAGGATGTGCAGGACCATCAGGCCGAGGGTGATGTTGGCGAAGAGTTCGTGGATCTCCTCCCACTGCTCGCCGGCGCCCTCGCCGGCGCCCTCGCCCCCTTCGCCGTGCTCGCCGTATTCATGCTCGTCATCATCGGCCAGCGCCGGCGAGACCACCTGCATTTCAACAGCCGCCTGCGGGCCGATGAACGACGCCAGCGGCCCCCGGCCCTCTTCGGCGATCATCGCCATGCCGGTGAAGGCCGTGATCCCGATCGAGGTCAGCAGGGCGAGCGCCATCAGACCGGCGGCCGGGTTGTGGCCCAGGTATCGTTTGCCGGCACCGCTGACGGTTCCCTTCAGGTACTCCAGGGCCGCGCCGGGGCCGCGCACGAAATCGCTGAAGCGGGCGTGCTTGGTGCCGACGACACCCCAGACGATGCGCAGCACCACGACGGCGGCCACGGCATAGCCGGACCAGTTGTGCAGCCACTCCGGCTCGCCTTCGGTCAGGTAGCAGATCAGGAATCCGGCCACCAGAACCCAGTGTCCGATGCGGACGACCGGGTCCCAGACCCTGACGGTGCGGCCGTTGGGGGTGGGGTCGGAGTCGGACGTGGTTGGGTCGGCGGAGGCTGTGGACATGGTGTTGTGTTCTCCTGCGAAACAAGTGTGTGGGACCCGCCCGGGGTCATGGGCGGGGGGCGCCGTGTCCCCGCTTCTTCATCAGCACCTTGCCGTTCATGGGATCGACGAAGGCCTCGATGTGCTCGCCCTTGGCGTCATAGGCCCGGATCTCGTAGACTCCGGCGTCCGTCCGGATCTCCAGCACGTCGTATCCCTGGCTGGTCAGAAGATTGGCGGCCTGCCCCACGCTCAGCCACTCGGAACGCGGGGCGTCGGTGCCGATCAGGGCGGGTTCGGCGGCCAGGGCGGACGCGGTGATCGCGCCCGACAGGGCCATGACGGCCGTCAGGCCGACAAGCGTGTTGCGCATGGGTGCGTCTCCTTCCGCGATGCATGATCCAGTCGGCGCGACGCGCCCTTTTTCTGGGGGACGGGTTCGGGACATGGCCGCGTCACGATCGGCACCCTGCCACACCGCCCCTGACAGGGACCTGATAGCGCCCGTCAGCGTCCTGTCAGCGGCGATCGGCGAGGATGCCGCCATGCGCTACACACCCCTCACCGCCCGGCGGACCCTGCGCCGCCCGATCCGTCCCGGCCGGCTGACGCTGCCCGGCGCCGTGGTCCTGCTGGCCTGCCTGGCCCACACGCCCGCCCTGGCCGACGCCGGCACCGGGTATAGGTCCGGCGACACCGGCTATGACGACGGCTACATCCATCGCGACCACGACGATGATGATGACGACCACGATGACGACGACGGATATCGGCGCGGCGACGACCGCCGTGGCGATGCCCGTCCGAACCGTCACGGCGACGGACACGATCACGACCTCGCCCGCCGGCTGCTGGAAGCCGGAGAGATCCGCTCGCTGGTGGAGATCATGGCCATCGTCTCGCCCCACCTGGGCGGCCGCATGATCGACACCGAGTTCGAGCGCGAGGACGGGCGGTACGTGTACGAAATCAAGGTGGTCACGCCAAACGGCCGCCTGCGCGAGGTCTATGTGGACGCCGCCTCCGGCGCCATCGTGAAGGTCGAGGACGACTGATGCGCGTTCTGGTCGTCGAGGACGATGCCCGCATTGCACAGGACACGGCCCGCGCCCTGGAGTCCGCCGGCTACCGGGTCGAAACTTGCGGCGACGGCGAGGAGGCGTGGTTCCTGGGCGACACCGAGGACTATGACCTGATCGTCCTGGACCTGGGTCTGCCGGGCATGGACGGGCTCAGCGTGCTCAAACGCTGGCGGACCGGCGGCCGCGAGACGCCCGTTCTGGTTCTGACCGCGCGCGGCAACTGGACCGAGCGCGTGGAGGGGATCGACGCCGGCGCGGACGACTACCTGCCGAAACCCTTCCAGATGGAAGAACTGCTGGCCCGCGCCCGCGCCCTCATCCGGCGGGCCTCGGGCCACGGCTCGACGGTGCTGCGCGCCGGCCGTCTGTCCGTGGACACGCGTACCCTGTCGGTGGCGGTGGATGGGGCGCCGGTGTCCGTCTCGCCGCTGGAATATCGGTTGCTGGCCTATCTGGTCCACCAGCGCGCGCGCGTGGTGCCGCCGCCCGAACTGCTGGATCACCTGTACGGCGACGACGACTCCCGCGAAATCAACGCCCTGGAAGCGGTCGTCGCGCGCCTGCGCCGCAAGCTGGGTCCCGGGATCATCGAGACCCGGCGCGGGTTCGGCTACACGCTGGCGGGCGGAGACGACCCGTCGTGAGGCAACTCGGCGTCTTTGGGTGGCGCCGCTCGCTGCGCCTGCGCCTGCTGGCGGTGGGGGCGCTGTCCATCCTGATCGCCCTCGCCCTCGCCTGGGCCGGCATGACGCTGGTGTTCGAGCGCCACGTGGAGCGCCGGGCCGTCGCCGAACTCTCGGTGCATCTGGACCAGATCATCGCCAGCCTGGACCGCGATCCCGAGACCGGCCGTGTCAATCTCAGCCAGACGCCGGCCGACCCGCGTTTCGGCCGCCCTCTGTCCGGGCTGTACTGGCAGGTGGAAAGCGACCATCGCACCAATGCGGACCCCTGGGTGCTGCGCTCGCGCTCGCTTTGGGATGCCCGGCTGCCGGTGCTCCAGGACGATCTGGCGGACGGCCAGGTGCACGAGCATGTCATCACGGGGCCGCTCGGGGCCTCGCTGCTGACGCTGGAACGCATGGTGCAGTTGCCGGAGCGCCTGGGCGGGACCCGGGTGCGCACGGTGGTGGCGCTGGACCGCGCCGACCTGCGCGCGGCGACCGCCCATTTCGCGCGCGATCTGCTGCCCTATCTGGGGGTGCTCGCCCTAATGCTGATCGGCGCGAGCGCGATCCAGATCACCGTGGGCCTGCGGCCGCTCGCCGCCATCCGGGCCCGAATCAACGCCATCCGGTCGGGAACGGCCAGCCGCCTGGGCTCCGATTTCCCGAGCGAGGTGATGCCGCTGGCGACCGAGGTTGACGCGCTGCTGACCGCCCGCGAGGGAGACGTTGTGCGCGCCCGCGCCCGCGCCGCCGATCTGGCGCACGGCCTGAAGACCCCGCTGCAGGTGCTCGCCGGCGACGTGGACCGCCTGCGAAACCAGGGCGAAACCGCCGTGGCGGACGAGATCCAGCAGGTCGCGACCAGCATGCGCCGGCACGTCGAACGCGAACTGGCCCGCGCCCGCCTCGCCGCCGGCGTGGTGGACAGCCGGTGCCGGCCGGCGGAGGTGGTGCGCCGAGTGGTCAACGTTGTGCGGCGGGCGCCCGACGGCGCTCGTCTGCAGTGGGACAGCGCCGTGCCGGACGATCTGACGGCGCGCATGGACGCGGACGACCTGACCGAGGTTCTGGGCAACCTGATCGACAATGCGGCCCGCCATGCCGCCGGACACATCCGGATCGAGGGCGCGGCGGCCGACAGCGGCGTGGTGCTGCGGGTGCTGGACGACGGACCCGGCATTCCGGCCGACATGCGGTCTACGGTGCTCGATCGCGGGGTGCGCCTGGACATGGCGTCGGCGGGCAGTGGTCTGGGCCTGGCCATCGCGCAGGACATCCTGGCCGCCTGGGGTGGGACCCTGACGCTGGAGGCGGCGCCGTCTGGCGGCCTCGCCGCCGTGGTCACGCTGCCTGTTCGGCAGGCCGCTCATGAACAGGCGATGCGAAGGCGCGGCGGAACGCCTTGACGCGCCATATTCTGGCGATAATTGACAGGGACCGTTGACTCTTCCCCTGTCCTCATCATCCACGAGACACCCATGACCCGACGACGCCCCGCCGCCCTTCTGCTGCTGGTCCTGACCTGCGCCGCCGCCCTGTCCGCCTGCAGCACTATCGAAGGCATGGGCAAGGACATCGAGAAAGGCGGCGAGGTCATCTCCGACACGGCGCGGGACGTGCGCGAGAAGCTGTGATTGCGGGATGGCCCCGGCCGGTCAGGCGCCCGCGCAACGGGGCTCAGGTCAACATGACGGCACGGTCCGCTCGGCCGGAGCAGGCCTCTCGAGATCCCTCGTCTCGCTTCGCTCGCCCGGGATGACCAACGAAAACGATAGGGTGTCATCCCGAAGCCGCGAAGCGGCTGAAGGATCTCGGGCGCGGGTCGCCGATCCGCTGTAGAGACCTGCAGGTGAGATCCCGTTGACCCGAGACCTTTGCCCTGCCTCAGGCGCCCGCGTCGGGGTCGGGCGTGCGGCCGGACGTGCGGCCGGCCAGAATATCCTTCACCGTCTCCGCCAGCAGTTTGAGACTGAACGGCTTGGGCAGGAAGTGAATGGCCGGTTGCTCCAGGATGTCGCCACGCGCCGCGTCCTCGGAATAGCCACTGGTGATGATGACGGGCAGGTCCGGGCGGCTCTCCCGCACCCGACGGGCCAGGGTCGCGCCGTCGATGCCGGGCATCACCATGTCGGTGATGAGCAGCACCAGCGAGGGCTGATCCTCCAGCACATCAAGGGCCGCTTCGCCCGTGCCGGCCTCGATGACCGAATACCCCTTGTTGCGCAGCGCGCGCGCCGCGAACAGGCGCACCGGCACCTCGTCCTCGACCAGAAGGATTGTCCCCGCCCCCGTGAGGTCCTCGACCGCCGGGGCCGGGCTGCTCTCGGCGGACTCGTCCTGAGGGGCCGGCGGCGCGCCGGTCTCGGCGCGCGCCTCCACCACCTCGGCGATCGGTTCGCTGGGCAGGCTGATCGAGAACGTGGTGCCCTCGCCCGGCGTCGAGGCCACGTCGATGAACCCGCCCGTCTGGCGCAGAATGCCGTAGACCGTGGACAGGCCGAGCCCCGTCCCCGCCCCCACCGCGCCGCCGCCCTTGGTGGTGAAGAACGGTTCGAAGATGCGGGACAGGTTTTCCTCGCTGATGCCCTTGCCGGTGTCCCGCACCTCGATCACCACGTAGGGGCCGGGCGGCATGGTCTCCGCGCCCCGGTCGATGGGTGCATCCAGGGTCGCAAGCCGGGTGGAGATGGTCAGCGCCCCTCCGTCCGGCATGGCGTCGCGGGCGTTGACCGCCAGGTTGATGATGACCTGATCGAACTGCCCCGGATCGACGCGCACCCGGTCCACGTCGCGCCCGTGAACCAGACGGAGTTGGATCGCCTCGCCCAGCAGGCGGCGCAGCAGGTGCGACAGCTCGGACAGCGCGGCCCCCACGTCGAGCGGGCGCGGTCGCAGGGGCTGACGTCGCGAGAACGCCAGGAGCTGGCGAACCAGATTGGCGGCCCGATTGGCGTTCTGGCGGATCTGCATGATGTCGGCGAAGGACGGATCGCCGGTCCCGTGCCGCTGCAGCAGCAGGTCCGAATAGCCGATCATGGCCGTCAGCAGGTTGTTGAAGTCGTGCGCCACGCCGCCGGCGAGTTGCCCCATCGCCTGCATCTTCTGCGCCTGGGCGAACTGGCGCTCCAGGCTGCGCTGTTCGGATGTATCGATGACATGGGCGATCACGCCCTCCACATCCGCTCCCTCCTTGCCGCCCATGGGTCCCAGGAACAGCGCCGCCGTCACCGGACCGGACGGCCCCTGCGGCGGCCGCCCCCGGGCGCCGCCGGTCCCACGCCCGGCCGCCGCGCCGCCGCCCGCATCCAGCGTGATGTCGAAGTGCATGCCGCCGACCTCCACGCCGGACAGAAGGCGGGCCATGGCATCGGCGACGGCGGGACGGTCGCCCTCTGAGACCAGCGCGATCAACGACTGATCCAGCAGATCGTCGCGGCGCTGGCGCAGCAACGACACCAGCGCCCGGTTGCAGTCCGTCAGACGGCCTTCCGGGTCGGTCAGGGCAATGCCGACCGGCGCGCCGTCGAACAGCCATCGGAACATGCGGTCCCAGCGCCAGGACCCGGGGGCGCCGTCCGCCTGCTCCCGGCCCACGGCGGTGGCGTCCACGGCCTCGCGCATCACCACGGCCTGGGTGAACAGCTCCCCCGCCTCGTCATAGGCGGCCTGACTGACCAGGGCGGAGAAGCGGTGGCCGTCGGCGGTCAGGAACCGCATCTCGCCGCGCCAGTCCCCGTCCTCCGGCGGCGGCAGGCTGCCGTCCACGACCTCGACCAGGGGCGTGCCGCGCAGCGCGGCCGGGTCGCGGTCCAGCCAGCGGGCCATGCGCTGGTTGACGAAGCGCAGGCTGCCGTTGGCATCGACGGAGTACAGACCCACCGGCAGGTAGAACAGCAGGTCGGCCAGGCTTTCCCGCTCTCGGGCCAGCACCTCGTCGATGGCGCGCTGGGCGGTGACGTCGCGGCCCACCCAGAGGCGGTGCGACCCGCCCTCGCCGCGCCGTCCCCGCGCCCCCGGTGCGGCCACACGGCGCACGGTAATGTCCCACCACTCCGGCTCCTCCAGAGCGAAGGGCCATTCGCGCGCGGCGACATCACCCGCGCCGACCGGAAAGCCCTCCGCCATCGGGCGGAGCGGCACCGTGACGTGTTCCGTGAACCCCGCAGCCGCCGCCCCGGCGAGGCGGTCCAGCCGGCTGTCGCCGTCCTCCGGCCCCGGAAGCCGGCGGGGATCATACAACCGCCGCCGCAGATCCCGGATCGGCTCCAGATCCGGCCACAGGCTGCGCGCGGTCTCGTTCGCAACGACGATCTCGCCGTTCTCGGTGCAGAGAAGACGCGCCTCGCGGTCGTCCTCCAGCACGTCGCGCAGCAGGTCTCCGGACGCCGCCATGCGGTGCAGCCGGATGACCAGCCGCATCAGCCCCGCCAGCGAAAACACCGTGAGCGGGACCCCGAGTCCGGCCAGGACGGGACCGGCCTGACGGACCAGATCGGGCCAGGTCTCCACCAGGGCGGGATGACTGGCGAGCACCGCACCCAGAAGCGCGACCACACCCAGCAGCAGGCCCCAGACGGCGGGGCTTCTAGCGAAATGCCTTCTTGAGCCGCATGACATACCCGATTACCTCGGCCACGGCTTGGTAGTGCTCGGGCGGGATCTCCTGATCCAGGTCCACGGCGGCATAGAGCGCGCGGGCCAGCGGGGGGTTTTCAACGAGCGGAACGTCATTGTCCTCGGCCAGGGCGCGGATGCGAAGCGCCAGGTGGTCCTGTCCCTTGGCGACCAGGCGCGGAGCCGCCATGCTCTGCATATCGTATTTCAGCGCGACCGCGAAGTGTGTGGGGTTGGTCACGACCACATCGGCGCTGGGCACGGCCTGCATCATGCGCTTGCGGGCGCGTTCCACACGCAGGCTGCGGATGCGGGCCCGGACGTGCGGGTCGCCCTCGGTCGATTTGTGCTCGTCCTTGACCTCCTGCTTGGTCATGCGCAGGTCTTCGCGATACTTGTAGCGCGTGAACACCAGATCGGCCATGGCAATCACGGTCATGAACAGCAGCGTGCCCACGAACAGCGCGATCAGTGCATCGTGCAGGTCGTGCAGCGTGATGAGGATATCCTGATCCACATAGAGGTTGGGCGATTCGGCGATGGGCCGCAGCACGAAATAGGCCAGGATCGCCACCAGGGTCAGCTTCAGGAGTCCCTTGACGATCTCCAGAAGCTGCTTGAGCGAGAAGATGCGCTTGAAGCCCTTGATGGGCGACAGCTTGTTGAGTTCCGGGTTCAATGGCTTGGCCGTGAACAGCAAGCCCACCTGGCCCACCTGTGAGACGAAGCCCAACACCATGAACATGACCACCGGCCCGATGACGTAGGGCAGCACGGTGAACACGGACTCGGCCATGCCGACGGCGATCCCCTCCGTCTCCAGCGGGAACTGGTGCGCGCGGGCCAGGAAGTTGGCCAGATGCCCGGCGATGCCCTCCGCCGCCCAGGGCAGCAGGGCAATCATGAAAACGGTCGCGCCCAGCAGCACCGCGAAGTTGGAAACTTCGCGCGAGTTCGCAACGTTGCCTTCCTTGCGGGCATTCTGGATGCGCCGGTCGGTCGGGTCTTCCGTTTTGGATGCCTTGTCTTCCTCGGCCACGGCGGCCTCCGGTCAGGGGCTCAGAACCCGATAAAGGTCCGGACGCCCTCGTCAAGGTATCTCAGATACACCAGCATGATGGCCGGCAGGGTGAGAAACACCATCGCCAACCCCAGCAGGATGTTGAGCGGCAGCCCGACGAAGAACACGTTCATCTGCGGCATCAACCGGCTGATGATCCCCATCGAGACGAAGAACACAAACGAGAACACCACCACGGGCGCGGCCAACTGCCAGCCGACCCGGAACGATCTGTCGAGCACGTCGGTCGCATAGCTGACGAAATCCCCGGGCGGCGGCAGCACGCCGGGCGGGAACAGGGAATAGCTATGCACCACGGCCTCGATGAACAGGTGGTGCAGGTCCACCGCGAAGATCAACACGATCGAGACCAGGATCATGAAGTTGACCATCATCGGGCTGCTCTGCGCGGTCACCGGGTCGAACGCCCGCGCGTGCATCAGGCCGCCGGCGAAGCCTATGGATGTGCCCCCCAGGTGCAGCGCGGCCTGGAACAGCAGCACGACGAAGGCCAGGTAGACGCCCACCAGAACCTCGGAGACCAGGAGGAACACCAGCACCGAGGCACTCTCCGGCGGCGGCGGCAGCGCCGGCGCGACCGTCGGCAGGATGACCAGGGCCAGCGGCAGGGAAAAGGCCAGCCGGGTGCGCGCGGTGATATAGGCGGCCCCGAACCCCGGCAGCAGCATCATCACGATGCCCAGCCGGGCGAACACCAGCAAGAAATTGAAGACCGAGGTCGTCAGCAGGGATTCGAGCACGTCCGGCCTCCTGTCCGCGCCGCCCCTCGGACGGTCATGGCAGGCTGACGGCCATGTCCATCAACCGCGTCATCATGTCCGTGAGTGTACGGATCATGAAGGGCAGCAGAACCAGCGTGGCCAGAAACACGACCAGGATCTTGGGTACGAAGACCAGTGTCATTTCCTGGATCTGGGTCAGGGTCTGGAACAGCGAGATCACCAGGCCGACCACCAGCCCGGACAGCAGGATGGGGGCCGCCATCAGGATCATGGTGTAGATGCCGTCGCGGGCGACGTCGAGGATCTGGGCCTCCTCCATGTCGGACGGTTCCCTTGTCGGTCGTGCGCGGTCTGGCGTGATCGGGGCCGGGCCCCGGGCCCGGATGCGGATTACAGCGGCATCCGCATGATGGTGTCGTAGGCGCTGATGACCTTGTCGCGGATGGCCACCACGGTCTGCAGCGTGATTTCCGCGCTGTTGGCGGCCATGACCACGTCGCGCGTGTCGGCCTCGCCGGTCACGGCCTTCAGGCTCATGCGCTCGCCCTCGCGGACGGAGCCGATCGAGTCCTTGACCACGTCATGGACCATGGACGCGAAACTGGACGAGCCGGCCGACGCCTCGGGCATCTGGCCGGGCTGGGGCGCGCTCTCCGACATCTGGCGGGAGGCGGCGCGATAGGCCTGGATGGCGCTGTTGAAACTGACGTCGGCCATGATTCAGGGTCCTTGCACGGGCACGGGCACGGGAGTCCGGCGCTGCCGGGTCTTACTTCAGCATCTCAAGGGTGCGCTTGGCCATCTCGCGGGCCACGGAAATGGTGCTCATGTTGGCTTCGTAGGAGCGCTGCGCCTCGCGCATGTCCATCATTTCCACCAGCGGGTCCACGTTGGGCATCATCACATATCCATCCGCGTCGGCGGCCGGGTGGCTGGGGTCCAGGCGCTTCGGGAACGGCGACATGTCCTCGGTCACGCCGCGCACGTGAACGCTGCGGAGCCCCATTTCGCGGTCCATGGCGTCCTCGAACGTGATGAGCTTGCGTCTGTACGGCGTCTCGCCCGGGCGCTGGCCCACGGAGTCCGCATTGGCCAGGTTCTGCGAGATGACCCGCAGGCGTTCGGCCTGGACCTTCATCCCCGCAACGGCAATGCGCGTGACCGATTTCAGGTCGTCCATGGTGGTCTCATCCTTCCTGACCGGGACGGCGGGGAATCCGTCAGCCGCCCTGGCGGCCCAGGGCCGTCTTCAGCATGCGCAGGTTGCGTTCAAACAGGTTCGTGGCCAGCATGAACTGGGATTTGGTCGAGCCGATCTTCCGCATCTGCTCTTCCAGGACCACGGTGTTGTCGTCCAGCGTCGTCTCGAAGGTCCGCCGGGACTCGCGCGCCGCGAACTGGCCCGGTTCCTCGCGGGTGCCCGGCTGATGGGCCGCGTGGGTCATGGTCGCGCGCACCGGCTCCGGACGGGCCGCCTCGGTGGCCATGCGCCGGAAGTCCAACTCCTTCAGGTCCTTGGGCCGATAGTCCGGCGTGTTGATGTGCGCGACGTTCTGCGCCAGCACCTTCTGGCGCTGGGCGCTCCAGTTCATCGTGGTCTGCGCCATCCGAAACAGCGCGAATTTGCTCAGATCCATCCTGCACATCCCGTTCAGTCGGGGTCGGCCCCCGACCCCTCTGCGACCTCTCCACTATCCGCCGGGCGCTTTAACATTCGGTAAAGTGGCGCGACGGCCCGGGGATCGCCGTGATGTGTCTGACTTAACGGAATATTCACGGCAGGGTGGCGATAAAAGGATGTCGCGCCCCGCTCGTTCCGGAGCCGCCTTTCTATGTCCGACCCCCGGTCTTCCGCCCGCGCCGCCGGCCCGGCCGCGCCATCGCGCAGAACCGACGCCATCGCCGTCGCCCTGGGCTACGACCCGGAAGGCGGGCGGGCGCCCACCGTTCTGGCCAGCGGCCGGGGCACCGTCGCCGAACAGATCCTGTCCATCGCCTTCGCGCAGGGCGTCAAGGTACGCGAGGACGCCGACCTCGCCCAAATCCTGGCCGCGGTGGAGGTGGACAGTGAAATCCCGCTGGAGGCCCTGGCAGCCGTCGCCGAAATCCTCAGTTATGTGTATCGGGCCAACGGGCGGCTGGCCGGCCGATCCGACCCGGCCCCGCCACCGCACGACCCACCCGTCCCGCAGGACCCGCCCGCCGATGGCGCCGCGCACGACGACCCGACGCACAGGAGCGGCCCGCCATGACCGAAGCCTCCCCTCCCCAGCCGCCCCCCGGCCCCCCTGGCCGGCAGACGCACGACGATATCCTTCACGCCCTGGACCAGGTGCTGAGCCTCGTGGCGACCGCCGAACGGCTGTCCCGGAACAACCAGATCGTGACCCTGCGCAACCTGGACACGCGGGTCATGGAAATCTGCCAGGCCGTCTCCGCCCTGCCGCCGAGCGAGGCGCACGCCTTCGCCCCCCAACTGACCGTGCTGGTCGCCAGCCTGGACCGCCTGGAAGGGGTGACGCGCGACGCCAGCCGGACCCTGGCCGCCGCCCGGGGCGACGGCCCCCCCAGGCTCCCGGCCGGCTCCCCTGATTCCGGCGCGCGGCTGTCCGACTCCACCCGCGCCAGCGCGGCCTATGCCCGCGCCCTGGCGGTCGCGCCGCCCGAAACGTTTGTGGAACCGGACCCCCAGGGCAACCGCCGCCGCGTGGAGCGCCGCAACGGAGAGCGGCGCCGTGGCGGGGACCGGCGCCGCTCGGATCGACGTGACACAGGCGAGGACGGTGATCCCGACACCGCCGCACCGCCCGGCGGCGCCTCGGCGCAGGACCCCGGCGGCGTTTGAGGAAAACGCGCCAGCTTTGCTTTTTTCCGCGCCCGGCCCTGGGCGCCCCACGGACCACCGTCAATGGAACTGGACACCTACACCCGTTTTGTTCTGGCCCTGCTGATCGTGCTGGGCCTCATCTTTCTGGTCGCGGCCCTGGTGCGGCGCTATGGCCCGATGAGCGGACCTGCGCGCGGCGGGCGGACCGGGCGTCGGCGCCTGCAGGTCGTGGAGGCCATCATGGTGGATCCGCGCCGCCGGCTGCTTCTGGTGCGCCGGGACGACCGGGAACACCTGCTGTTGATCGGCGGCACCACGGATCTGGTGGTGGAAGCGGGCATCGCCCTGCCCCTGCCCCAGACCACCACCCCGGACGCCGCGGACACCGGAGCATCGGAGCCTACCCCATCGTTCCGCACCCTGCTGGGCCGCACCGGCGGGGGCCGCCCATGAGCCCGCTCCCGGGAATGCGCCGCGTGCCGGCCGTGCTCGTCCTGCTCCTGATCCTGACCGCCACCGCGCTGCTGGTGCTGGTGCCCGCCGGGCCGGCGCTCGCCCAGTCGTTGTCCATCGACCTGGGCAGCGAGGACGGCACCCTGACCGGCCGCATCGTCCAGCTCGTGGCGCTCATCACCGTGCTGTCCGTGGCGCCGGGCATCCTGTTGATGACCACCTCGTTCACGCGCATCCTGGTGGTGTTCTCGATCCTGCGCCATGCCATGGGCACGCAGACCACGCCGCCCAACATGGTGCTGGTCGGCCTCGCCCTGTTCATGACCGTGTTCATCATGGCGCCCACGTTCCAGCAATCCTGGGACGAGGGCATCGCCCCCCTGGTCAACGAGCAGATCGACGAAATGGAGGCCTTCGACCGGGCCGTGGTGCCGTTCCGCGAATTCATGCTGCGCCATACCCGGCCCAAGGACCTGGAGTTGATGCTCAACCTGTCCCAGGCGCCGGCGGAGACCACGGCCGAGACCGCCTCTCTGGCCGCCATCGTGCCGGCCTTCATCATCAGCGAACTGCGCCGCGCCTTCGAGATCGGGTTCCTGATCTACGTCCCGTTCGTCATCATCGACATGGTGATCGCCTCGGTTCTCATGTCCATGGGCATGATGATGCTGCCGCCCATGATGATCGCCCTGCCCTTCAAGCTGGTGTTCTTCGTGCTGGTGGACGGCTGGTATCTGGTCGTCGGCAGTCTGGTGGAGAGCTTCGGCGAGGGACTCGGCCCGGCCACCCTGCCCGGCGGATAGCCCCGAGACCGCCGCGCGTGGCGGGCATGCCCTTGGGGCCGTTCCGTTTGCAGGACAACGTTGATTTCATCGCGGGAAATCCGGACACTTGGCGGCGGAGGGACCTATTTCGCGGGGATCGTCCGCCGTTCGCCCCGGCGGAAGCGAGACGGTCACCCAAACGCAGCAACCGGGGGGCTGGGCCATGGCGAACGACGAGATCGACTGGGTCATCATCAAGAGCTTGAACAAGGAAATCGGCGCGATCGGCTTCATCAACGGCGAAGCCGCTGTGGTCGCTTCGTTCTACGATTACCGGGACGGCAACATGGACGGCGAGGTCTCCATTCCGGAGCGCGTGGCCGCGTTCCTGTCGCCCCTGGACATCAAGAACAAGGCCGTCACCGAGGTCGCCATGGCGGCCCGCTACAACATGGAGGTGCTGCGGCGCGACGCCAGTTTCACGCACATGGCGAACAAGATGTACCTGAACTTCGCCCGGGGCCTGGTCGCCGACGGTGTCTATGCGGCCTATTTCAGCCGAGGAATCGGCTCCGCCGCCGGCGGGGTGGCGAAGGCCGTGACCAAAAACGTGGTCAAGCAGTTCGTCATCAAGAAGGGCATGGAGTCGGCCGTCAAGAAGGCCTACAAGGAGTACGTGCACTAGGGTTTATTCGGCCATGAAACGGAACGGTCCGTTTCATGGCCGCGGTTGCCCTATTCCGCCATCGCGGCGGCCGAGACGGCGCACGCCGCCTCGCGTTTCTCCGTCAGCGCCTGCCGGATGATGCCCACGGCCGAGGACAGGAACAGCGCCGCCAGCACCACGGCCACCACCAGATCGGGCCACGGGGTTGCGGTGACGCCCACGAGCACGCCCGCGCCGACCACGCCCAGGTTGCCGATGGCGTCGTTCCGGCTGCACAGCCAGACCGAGCGCACGTTGGAATCCCCATCGCGGTAGCGCATCAGCAGCAACGCCGCGATCAGGTTCGCGGTGAAGGCGAGCAGGCCGACCGAACTCATCACCACCTCGTCCGGTTGGGCGACGACGAAGGTCCGATACACGCTGGCCGACAGGATCACGGCGGCCATCACCCCCAGACTCACGCCCTTGAACAGCGCGGCGGTGGCGCGCACCCGCACCGACATCCCGATGACGGCCAGCGAGATCGCATAGGTCACGCTGTCGCCCAGGAAGTCCAGGGCGTCGGCCTTCAGCGCCATCGACTGGGCATACAGACCGCTGGTCATCTCCACCAGGAACATGGCGGCGTTGATGGCGATGACCACCAGCAGGATGCGCTTGTAGTCGGCGGACACGCCGTCGAATTTGGTGTCGTGGGAACAGCCGCAGCCAGACACGGCGCCCCTCCTGTGTTTGAGAGCCAATCGCACCTATATGGCACGGCGGCGTTGCGCACGAAAGGGGAAGGGTCGCATGCCTCAGGGCAACGGGCGCAGGTTTCCATGACGGCACGGTCCGCGCCGTCAGCGCAGGCCTCTCGAGATCCCTCGTCTCGCTTCGCTCACTCGGGATGACAAACGAAAACGATAGGGTGTCATCCTGAAGCCGCGAAGCGGCTGAAGGATCTCGAGCTTGGGTCTCCGATCCGCTGCAAAGACCCGCAGGAGCGATCGCGTTACCCTGCGCCCGTTGCCCTGTCGCGTGCCTCGTTTCAACCGTCCGGACGGAGCCTCCCGCCCATCCGAACCTTTCGCTAGTTCGGCGCCACCCCGCGCAGGCGCAGGTTGTCGGGATCGTAGGGGCTCTCCGGAATGACCGTCACCTTGTGCATGGTCCCCAGGATGTCCATCGACAGGTCGGTGCCGACCGCCGCCACCTCGGGCCGGACCATGGCCAGCGCCAGCGACTGCCCGACACGGAACCCGTAATTGCCCCCCGTGGCCCGGCCCACCACGGTCTTGCCGTCATAGATCGGGTTGTTGCCCAGCGCATCGGCATCCGTCGCCTCGTGCACTTGCAGCGTGACGAACTGGTTCCGGAAGCCCGCATCCCGCCAGCGCAGCAGCGCGTCCCGGCCGATGAAATCGCCCTTGTCGGGATGGATGAAGCGATCCAGCCCCGATTCATAGGCCGCGTATTCGATCGACAGCTCCGTGCCCACCATGCGGTAGGACTTCTCCAGACGCAGGCTGTCCATGGCGCGAATGCCGTAGGGCTTGAGGCCCAGATCGGCCCCGGCCTCCATCAACGTATCGAAGATGTGGGTCTGGTACTCGATGGGGTGGTGCAGTTCCCATCCCAGTTCGCCGACGAAGTTGACCCGCAGCGCCTTCACCGGCGCCATGCCGATCACGACCTCCTGGCCCGACAGCCACGGGAAGGCCGCGTTGGAGAAGTCGGCGTCCGAAACGCGCTCCAGCAGGGTGCGGGACTTCGGCCCGGTCAGCACCAGCACGCCCATGGCCCCGGTCAGGTTCTGAAGCTGCACCGAGCCGTCATCGGGCATGTGCCTGGTCAGCCAGTCGTGATCGAGCCGTTGCAGCGCACCGGCCGAGACCAGATAGAACTGGGTTTCGCCCTCGCGCTGGATGGTGAACTCGGAATGCACCCCGCCGCGCGGTGTGAGGGCGTGGCACAGGCCGACGCGGCCGATCTTTTTCGGCAGCCTGTTGGCGACGAGGTGGGTCAGGAACGCCTCGGCCCCCCGGCCCGTCAGGCGCGCCTTGGCGAAGGCCGTCATGTCCAGAAGGCCAACGTTTTCAGCCACATTGCGGGCTTCGGTGCCGACCGCCTCGAACCACTGCGAGCGGCGGAAGGACCAGTCGTCCTCGCGCGGCACGCCCGGCGGCGCGAACCAGTTCGGCCGCTCCCAGCCGAACTTCTGGCCGAACACCGCGCCCAGGTCGCGCATGCGCTCGTAGCACGGCGCGGTCCGCAGCGGCCGGGCGGCCGGGCGTTCCTCGTCCGGATAGTGGATGGTGAAGACGTTGGCGTAGGCTTCCTCGTTCTTGCGGCGCAGATAGCCCTTGGTGGCGTAGTCGCCGAAGCGGCGCGGGTCCACGCCCAGCATGTCGATGGTCGGTTCGCCCTCGACGATCCATTCGGCAAGCTGCCAGCCGGCCCCGCCGGCGGCCGTGATCCCGAACGAGTGACCCTCGTTCAGCCAAAAGTTCTTCAGGCCCCAGGCCGGGCCGATGATCGGGTTGCCGTCCGGGGTGTAGGCAATGGCCCCGTTGTAGACCTCCTTGACGCCCACCTCGCCGAAAGCCGGCACGCGGAAGATCGCCCCCTCGATGTGCGGTTCCAGGCGCTCCAGGTCGCCCTGGAACAGCTCCCACTCGGTGTCGGGGTGCGGGTCGTCCGCATAGCAGCAAGGCGCGCCCTTCTCGTAGGGACCGAGCAGCAGGCCGCCGTTCTCCTCCCGCATGTACCAGGCGTTATCGGAATCGCGCAGCACACCCATTTCCGGCAGGCCCTGCTTGCGGCGGGCGACGATCTCGGGATGGGGTTCCGTCACGATGAACTGGTGCTCGACCGGGATCACCGGGATATCGAGCCCGACCATGCGGCCGGTCGCGCGCGCGAAGTTGCCGGTGCACGAGACGATGTGCTCGCAGGTGATGTCGCCCTTGTCGGTCTTCACCCGCCACTCGCCGCTTCGGGTCGGCTCGATGCCCAGCACGGTGGTGTTGCGGTTGATCTCCGCCCCGCGCGCCCGGGCGCCCTTGGCCAGCGCCTGGGTGAGGTCCGCCGGCTGGATGTAGCCATCGGCCGGATGCCGGATCGCCCCCACCACGCCGTCAATGTTGCACAGCGGCCAGATTTCCTGGACCTGCTCCGGCGTCATGAACTCGACCTCGACCCCGATCGTCTGGGCGACGCCGGCGTACTGGTGGTACTCGTCCATGCGGTCGCGGGTCTGGGCGAGGCGGATGTTGGAGACGTTGCGGAAGCCGACGTCCTGGCCGGTCTCTTCCTGAAGGCGCTGGTAGAAGTCCACCGAGTACTTGTGCACCTGGCCGACCGAATAGCTCATGTTGAACAGGGGCAGCAGCCCGGCCGCATGCCAGGTGGAGCCCGAGGTCAGCTCCTTGCGCTCGATCAGGACGACGTCCGACCAGCCCTTGGCAGCCAGGTGGTACAGGGTGGACACGCCGACGACACCGCCGCCGATCACCACCACGCGCGCGTGTGATCTCATGATTGCCTCCCTGTTCGCCACCCTGAAGCTTGATCGCGTCATCCTGAGCCGCTGAAAGCGGCGAAGGATCTCGGGCGGTTGGATGACGCCGAACCGGCAGCACGTCTTGCCACGAGATCCTTCGGTTGCTTCGCTCCCTCAGGATGGCACTTGGTTGTGCGGTGGGCCATTCCCTTACCTTCGGGCGTGAGTCGAATCGGTTCACGGCCCCGGCCTTTCCCGTGCGTATCCCGCGGCAGAGGGATCGCGCGCCTAGAAATCCGACGGTTCCTTGTCGATTCCCGTCATGGCGTCGATCAGCCAGGCCGCCGTGTAGCGGGCGAAGGAGTTGCGCACCCAGATCTCGATCGCATCACCGCCCTCCGGCCCGTCCACGGTCACCCGCAGAAGGGCGCGGGTCCGCCCCAGCGTGGTCTGCACGCAGGCGCCCGCCTTCAGCGCGCGCGGATGCAGGTCCAGCGGGCAGCCCTTGGACAGCACCAGACGGGCGCGCGGCCCGGCCAGCACCAGCACCGTATAATTGTGCGACAGGTCGCTGACCGACAGCCACGGATCGTTCACCGGCGCTTCGCGGATCGCCTGATCCAGCGCCCGGGCAGAGCCATCGGGCGCCACCAGCAGCCACTCGTCCGGCCCCAGCCACAGCGCCAGCCGGCGACCGTCCGGACTGGCGACCCACGTGTTTGGCGCGGTCGGCGGCTGCACGCCGAAGGCCTTGCCGATCTCGGGCAGCATGCCCTCGGTCGCGCGCAGGTTCAGCACGGTGCGCGCCGCCCCGGACGACAGCGTGACCAGCGGCCCGCCGGCCCTGGCCATCGCCAGTTCCAGGGGATAGAGCGGGCTTTCCCAGCGCCCGCCGGGACCGCCCAGGCCGTATTCCAGGCCGTCCTTGGGCGCGTCGGGCTCAAGCTGCGGGGAGGCCATCGCGGCGCGCTCCTTCCTTGTCGAACATCACCGGATCGCAGATCACCGCCGGCACCTCGCCCGAGGGCAGCGCGACCGAGACCGTCACGCCCAAACGCGCACGTCCGCCGGCCACCAGCGCCAGCGCGAACCCGGACTCCAGCGCGGGCGACCAGTAGGCTGACGTGACGAACCCCAGCATGGGCACCGGCTTCGGTCCCCGTGACGCGCCCGGCTCGACGATCTGGCTGCCTTCCGGGACCACGCGGCGTTTGTCCTTCGGCATCAGCCCGACCAACTGCCTGCGGTCGGGCCGCGCGGTGTCGGACCGGGACAGGGACCGCTTGCCGATGAAGTCCGGCTTCTGCTTGGAGACGATCCAGTCCATGCCCAGGTCAAGGGGCGTCTGGCAGCCGTCGGTTTCCTGGCCGACGATGATGAAGCCCTTTTCGGCCCGCAGGACGTGCATGGTCTCGGTGCCGTAGGGCGTCACCCCCAGGTCCACGCCGACGCGCAGGATGGCGTCCCACAGCGCGCCGCCCTGGTGCCAGGGCACGTTGACTTCGTATTGCAGTTCGCCCGTGAAACTGATGCGGAACACGCGGGCGTGCAGCCCGGCGACGATGGCCGGCCGCCAACTCATGAACGGAAAGCTCTCCGGCGACAGGTCCTGGCCCGACGCCAGCCGCGCCATCAGGATCCCCGCCTTCGGTCCGGCGATGCCGACCGTGGACCACTGCTCGGTCACCGAGGTCAGGCGCACGCGCAGGTCCGGCCATTCGGTCTGGAGGTAGTCCTCCAGGTGGTCCATGACCGCCGCCGCGCCGCCCGTCGTGGTGGTCATCAGGAAGCGGTCCTCGGCGATGCGGGCCGTCGTGCCGTCGTCGAACACCATGCCGTCCTCGCGGCACATCAGGCCGTAGCGCACCCGGCCGACCGCGAGTTTCTTCCAGGCGTTGGTGTAGACGCGGTTCAGGAACTCGGCGGCATCCGGTCCCTGGATGTCGATCTTGCCCAGGGTGGAGGCATCCAGGATGCCCACGCCCTCGCGCACGGCCTGGCATTCGCGGGCGACGGCCTCATGGAGGCTCTCCCCGGCGCGGGGGTAGTACCAGGGGCGCTTCCACTGGCCCACGTCCTCGAACTCCGCGCCCATCGCCACGTGCCGATCGTGGATCGCGGTCAGCCGCGCCGGGTCCAGGTGATCGCCCCGGTCGCGCCCGGCCATGGCGGCGAAGGTCACGGGGGTATAGGGCGGGCGGAAGGTGGTGGTCCCCGCCTCGCCCATGGGCCGGCCCAGCGCCTCGGCCAGCACCCCCAGGCCGTTGATGTTGGCGGTCTTGCCCTGGTCCGTGCCGAACCCGGTGAGGGTGTAGCGCTTGACGTGCTCGACGCTCTCGAAGCCCTCGCGCGCGGCCTGCTGGATGTCGTGGGCGGTGGTGTCGTTCTGCAGATCGACGAACGGCTTGCCCCAGTCGAATTCGGTGCCCTTGGCATAACGCACCTGCCACAGGGGCGAGTCCGACCCCAGCGCCGGTTCAGAGTCGCAGGCCGGTGCCTCCCCTGCCCCGCGCCCCGGATCGAAGCCGGCGAGACGGGCCGCCTCGGCGCCCGCCGCAGCCCCCTCGGCCAGGCACCCGGCCAGGTCGAAGGTGCCCGCGCAGGCGCCGACGCTGGCCTGGGCCTGCACGGCGCGGTCCGGCACGAAGGCCAGCCGGTCGGTGTCGTAGCGCAGTTTGCCGCCGGACTGGCTGAACAGATGCACCACCGGGGACAGCCCGCCCGAGACCAGCAGCAGGTCACAGGGAATGGTCTCCAGGCAGTGCGGCTGCGCCCGGCCGTCCGCCTGCAGCTTGTTGATGCTGGCCCCGGTGATGTGCGTCTTGCCGGTGGTGCCCGCAACCACATAGCCGGTCACCACCCGAATACCCGCCGCCCGCGCGGCCGCCGGCAGCGCCGGACCGGGCTCGGCGCGGGCATCGACGATGGCGTGGATCGTCGCCCCCGCCGTGTGGAGGTCAAGGGCGGCCTCGTAGGCGCGGTCGTTGGTCGTGAACACCACCACGTCGCGCCCCGGCAGGACGGCCCAGCGGTGCAGGTATTCCTGCGCCGCGCCGGCCAGCATGATGCCCGGCCGGTCGTTGTCGCCGAACACCAGCGGGCGTTCGTGGGCGCCGGTGGCCAGCACCACCCGCTTCGCCCGGATGTGCCACAGGCGCTGGCGGGGTGCCCCCGCCGGAGCCTCGGCCAGAGACACATGATCCGTGACCCGCTCCAGCGCCATCAGATAGTTGCCGTCGTAGTACCCGAACACTGTGGTGCGCGGCAGCAGGCGAACCTCGGGATTGGCCTTCAGCATCGCCTTGACCGAGGCCACCCATTCCGGACCGGCGTGGCCCTCCACCGTGCGTGGGCGGGCGAGCAGGCTGCCGCCGAAGCGCTCGTCCTCGTCGGCCAGGATCACCCGCGCGCCCGAGCGCGCCGCCGCCCGCGCCGCCGCCAGTCCGGCGGGGCCGCCGCCGACCACCAGCACGTCGCAATGGACGTGGCGTTGTTCGTAGCGGTCCGGGTCCGGCAGGTCCGGGCATGTGCCGAAGCCGGCGGCCTTGCGGATCAGCGGCTCGTAGACGCGCTGCCACATGAAGCGCGAGCCCTGCATGATCTTGTAGTAGAAGCCCGCGCCCATGACCGGCGAGAGCGCGCCCATCACCGCGCCCAGGTCGCGCTCGACCGAGGGCCAGACATTGACGCTCTCCGCCTCCAGGCCGTCCACCAAAGCGGTCTGGGTGGCGCGCCAGTTGGGATCGGTGCGGGCCGGTTCGCCCGTCACCCGGCGCTGGATGAGCGCGCCCGGGTCCTCGGCCCCGGCGGCCAGGATGCCGCGCGGTCGGTGGTACTTCATCGAGCGGCCGACCAGATGGATGCCGTTGGCGAGCAGCGCGCTGGCCAGGGTGTCGCCCGGATGGCCATCCATCCATTCATGGTTGAAGCGGAACCGGATGCGCCGCGTCCGGTCGATCAGCCCGCCGGCCGGCAGGCGATAGTCCTGCGTGCGGTCGCTCATCGCCCGGCCCCCTCGGTCTCCGGAACAGAGGGGCGCGCCTCGCCCATGCGATAGACCGCCAGCACCCGGTGACTCACCGTATCGCGCAGCACGTTGAACCAGCGCCGGCAGCCGGCGGCGTGGCACCAGCGCTCGGCGAAGACGCCCTTGGGGTTGTCGCGCAGGAACACGAACGAGGCCCAGTCCTCGTCCGACAGCGCAGCCGGATCCGCGGGCCGGGCCAGATGGGCCTGCCCGCCGTAGCTGAACTCCGGTTCCTCGCGCGGCCCGCACCAGGGGCACTCGATCAGCAGCATGATGACGGGTCCTTCCGGCAGGGTCCGTTCGATAAAATCAATGGGCGACGGCGGCGGCGCCGTGCTCGTCAATCAGCGCGCCGGTCACGAACCGATCGAGCGAGAACGGCGCGTTGACGGGGTGCGGCTCGTCCCGGGCGATGGTGTGGGCGAACACGAAGCCCGACCCGGGCGTCGCCTTGAAGCCGCCAGTGCCCCAGCCGCCGTTGATGTACAGGCCGGGCACGGGCGTCCTGCTCAGGATCGGCGAGGCATCCGGGCAGGTGTCCACGATGCCGCCCCAGGTGCGCATCATGCGCAGGCGGGCGAAGATCGGGAACAACTCGACCAGGGCGGCCGTCTGGTGTTCCAGCACGTGGAAGCTGCCCCGCTGCGCATAGGAGTTGTAGCCGTCGATGCCCGCGCCGATGACCAGCTCGCCCTTGTCGGACTGGCTGACGTAGACGTGGATGGCCCCCGACATGACCACGCAGTCGAGGACCCGCTTGATCGGCTCCGAAACAAGCGCCTGAAGGGGATGCGACTGGATCGGCAGGCGGATGTCCGCCATCGCCGCCAGCACCGAGGTATGCCCGGCCGCGACAATCCCCACCTTGCCGGCCGCGATGGGACCCCGGGTCGTCTCCACGCCCGTGATCCGCCCGGCGGTGTCGCGACACAGCCCGGTCACCTCGCAATTCTGGATGATGTCCACCCCGCGCGCGTCGGCGGCGCGGGCATAGCCCCAGGCGACCGCATCATGCCGCGCGACACCGCCGCGCGGCTGCCATGTCGAGCCCAGGATGGGATAGCGCAGGGTGCTGGACGTGTTGATGATCGACACGATCTTTTTGACGCCCGCGGGCTCCAGCCACACCGAGTCGATGCCGTTCAGACGGTTGGCCTCCGCCCGGCGCCGGCCGGCGCGCACGTCGCCCAGGCTGTGGGCGAGGTTCAGCACCCCGCGCTGGCTGAGCATGACGTTGTAGTTCAGGTCCTTCGACAGACCCTCCCACAGCTTCAGCGACAACTCGTAGAGCGCGGCACTTTCGTCCCACAGGTAGTTGGAGCGCACGATGGTGGTGTTGCGCCCGGTGTTGCCGCCGCCCAGCCACCCCTTCTCCAGCACCGCCACGTTGGTGATGTCGTGTTCCTTGGCGAGGTAATAGGCCGTCGCCAGACCGTGGCCGCCGCCCCCGACGATGATGACGTCGTAGTGGCGCTTGGGCTCCGGGCTGCGCCACTGCCGGGGCCAGTGCTGGTGATGCGACAGCGCGTTGCGCGCCAGGGACCAGATCGAATATCGCGCCACGACAGCCCTCCCGACGTCCTCGGCCGGACCCTCCGGCGGGGACCCCGCCGACTCCCGGTCCGCAGCCCAAGGAGACCGTGAAGCAACGCGACATGACTAGAACGGCGGGGACAGCTTCCTTGCATTTTTGCGCCATCGTATCGAGCCCCGCATTGACTCCGCCCCTGCGGCATTTAACCCTTCGATATCAACCGCGTGGCCAGACCCGGGGGACCGCGCCCATGGTGTGCACCGCCGCACGAGATGTCGCAGCCGCGCTGGCCCCGCGACCCCGGTATGGATGCGCCATGCCATGAGCCCGCCGCCGCCCCGCACCGCCCGCCTGAAAGTGGCGTTCGTGCTGCTGCCTCGGTTCACGCTATTGCCGTTCGCCGGCTTCGTGGACATGCTCCGGCTGGCCGCCGACGAGGGCGACATGAGCCGCCAGATCGACTGCCGCTGGACCACCATGACGGCCGACGGCCGCCCGGTGCGCGCCAGTTGCGGCACCCGCATCACCCCGGACGGCGGCCTGACCCCACCGCGCGGGTTCGACTACATCGTGGTGGTGGGCGGGCTGATCCATCAGGGGCCGGTCCAGGATCCAGCCGTGACCGGCTACCTGCGCACGGCCGCCGCCGCCGGCGTCCCCCTGGTGGGGCTGTGCACCGCCGTGTTCACGCTGATCCACGCCGGGTTGATGCGCGATCGGCAGTGCTGCGTGTCGTGGTACCACCACCGCGATCTCGTGCAGGCCTTTCCGGACGTCACTCCGGTCGCCGACCGTCTGTTCGTGGTGGACGGCCCGCGCATCACCTGCGCCGGCGGCACCGGCGCAGTGGATCTGGCGGCCTGGCTGGTGGACCGGCACCTGGGGGCGGCCGCCGCGCGCAAGGCGCTGAACATCCTGGTGAGCGACGCCGCCCGACCGGCCGATGCACCGCAGCCCATGGCCATCGGCGACGGCGGCCCCGAGGTGCGGGACCCGCGCCTGCGCCAGGCCCTGCGCATTCTCGACAACACGCTGGCCACACCGCCGCGCACCGGCGATCTGGCGCGGCGGGTGGGACTCTCGCGCCGCCAGCTTGAACGCCTGTTCCGGGACGAACTGGAAACCACGCCGTCCGCCTACGCCCGCCGGCTCCGGCTGCGGCACGGGCACTGGCTGGTGACCCGCACCGGCCGCAGCTTCACCGAAATCGCGCAGGAATGCGGCTTCGCCGACGCCTCCCATTTTTCGCGAAACCTGAAGGCCGCATACGGCACCACGCCTCAGGCCCTGCGCACCGCCGCACAGGCCGCGCCACCTTCGATACCATGACGAAATAAAGGGGCTCGACTCTGCGAATCGCTATTTACCGGGCCGGGCCGTCACCGGCATCATGGTGGGATGGGTTCCCGTCAGGGGAGGCGGGGCGCGGCGGCCGAAGGAGCGGCCCGGATGGTATCTCGGCGGGATCAGGACAGGCCGCGCCTGTTCCAGTTTCTCCTGTTCCAGCGGTTCTCGATGCTCGCCTTCACCTCGGCGGTGGAGGCCCTGCGCACCGCGAACCGGCTGTCCGATCGTCCGCTCTATCGCTGGGACATCCTCACCACCACCGGCACGGCGGCCGCCGCCAGCAATGGCGTGCACGTTCTGCCGGACGCCACCATGGGCAGCGAAGACCCCGGCGCGGCCGCCGTCATCGTGTGCGCCGGCATGGGCATGGAGGGCTACCGGGACCCGGCCGTCACCGTCTGGCTGCGCCGTCACGCCCGCCGCGGCGCGCATCTGGGCGGCCTGTGCACCGGGGCGCTGGCGCTCGCCGCCGCCGGTCTGCTGGACGGCTATCGCTGCACCATCCATTGGGAGAACGTGGAGGGCTTCGCCGAGGAGTTCCCGCGCCTGGACATCACCGCCACCCTGTACGAGATCGACCGTGACCGCTTCACCTGCGCCGGCGGCACGGCGGCCCTGGACATGATGATCGCCCTGATCCATGCGGACCACGGCCACGGGCTGGCGATGAAGGTGGCGGAGGCGCTGATCCACACCGTGGTCCGCCGGCCCGAGGACCCGCAGCGCATGGCGCTGCGCCAGCGCGTCGGCGTCAGCGATCCCAAGGTGTTGGCGGCCATCGCTCTCATGGAAGCGCAACTGGAGACACCCCTTCCAGTCGAGTCCCTGGCGGCGGACATCGGCGTGTCGCACCGCCAGCTTGAACGCTTGTTCAGCAAGCACATCGGGGTTTCGCCGTCGCGGTATTACCAGCGCCTCCGGCTGCAGCGCGCCCGGGCGCTGCTGGCGCAGACCTCGTTGACCGTGTTGCAGGTGGCGGTGGCCTGCGGGTTTTCCTCCGCCTCGCATTTCACGAAATGCTACCGGCAGGAGTTCGGCCAGCCGCCCCGGCGCTGGCGGCTGGCGCCCCATCTGGTGAAACCGGGGCCCGGCATGCCGGACTGGCCGGCCGCGCCGCTCCCGCCGGATGGGGCGGAATCACCGCTGGCGGTGGAACTGGATGTGCTGGACAGCCTGGACCCGGAGGGCGAGGCCGCCCACGGGGACGCCCTCGGCCCGGACGACACGGACCCCACGGACGGCGACGCCCCCCCGCCCCTTCCCTCCTGAGCGGAGCAGGCCCGGCGCACCCAGGGCTCCGAATCCGGATGACGGGGGTGTCATGGTGTGTGCCTCATCACGAGATTCTTCGCGCCCTTTGGGCGCTCAGGATAACACTCTCTATTACAAGTGTATCGTCCTGAGGGAGCCCCGCGACCATCGGTCCGATGGTCGCGCTCCTTTGCGGCGACCCGACGCGTCGCCGGGGGCGACCGAAGGACCTCGTGAGGCGGGTTCGACCCCTGCAGAGTCACGGAACAGCAATCTGGATTCGGAGCCCTGCCGGTTCGCCACGGTGCGTTGCCCGGGCGGGACGACGGTGCTATGCCCTCGCCCACTGTTCAGCACCCGCCGCCATCATCAGGGACCCATCCCCGTGATTCAGTCGCTGCTTGCCATTTTCGTCACCGTGTTCCTGGCCGAACTCGGCGACAAGACGCAGATCGCCACCCTGCTGTTCGCCACCGACAGCAAGGTCCATCCCATGCTGGTGTTTCTGGCGGCGGCGGGCGCTCTGGTCGCCTCCACCGCCGCCGCCGTCGCTCTGGGCACGATGGCCGAACGCACGCTGTCCATGTTGCCACTGAAGCTGATCGCCGGGATCGGCTTCATCCTGATCGGCCTGCTCAGCATCTGGGCGCATGTGAAGGGCGCGTGACGGGCGCCGGTCAGCCCTTGCCGATCATGCCCATCAGCGCCCGCACGGTGTTGTCCGCGCCGTCGGCGATCTGCGAGACGGTGGCGTCCAGCATGTAGCACGGGCTGGTGACCAGCTTGTTGGCCTCGTCCACCACGATCTCGGCGTGGGTGGTGGTCTTGTGGGTGCCGCCCATGGCGCCGATGCCCTCGGCCACGCCGGCGTCGGAACCGATGGTCACGGTCACGTCGCCCAGCACCCGGGCGATGACCGCCGGCGCGATGCACAGCGCCCCGATGGGCAGGCCGGCCGTGTGCGCGGCCTTGATCGCGGCCTCGACGTTCTCGTCCACCGCGCAGTCCGGCCCATCCACCGCGAAGGTGCAGAAGTTCTTCGCCGCGCCGAACCCGCCCGGCAGAATCAGCGCATCGAACTCGCTGGGATCGAACACCGCCACGTCGTCGATGGCCCCGCGCGGGATGCGCGCCGCCTCCACCAGCACGTTGCGGGTCTCGCCCTCCATCGGCTGGCCCGACTTGTGGTCGATCACGTGCAACTGCGGGATGTCGGGGGCGAAGCACCGATAGGCGCCGCCCTGTCGGTCGATGGCCAGAAGGGTCGTCACGGTTTCGGTGACCTCGGCGCCGTCGAACACGCCGCAGCCGGACAGCAGCACGGCGAAGCGGGGCTTGTCGCTCATGGGGACCTCTCTGTGTCGGGGGTGAAGGGGGACCGCCGCATGCGGACCACGAGCACGTGTGCCAGGATGGAAGCCTAGTCGGTCCGCCCGAACCCTCGCAAGAGACGGAACCGGGTCAACCCAGGCCGTCGGGCACCGACATCCCGGCCGCGGCCGCCGCCAACGCGGCGACCAGGGGCGGGGTCGGGTCGCGGTCGGCATAGACGAGGCCGACAGAATACCGGATCGACGGCGCCACGAGCGGGCGGGCCTCCACCGCCGGATCCGGCCGCATGGTGGAGAGCAGCAACGACGGCGCGATGCTCGCCCAGGGCCCCTGCTGGACCAGCGCAAACAGCGTGATGAGCGATGCGGTCTCCACCGCCGGGTCCACGGCCACCCCGGCGGCGCGGAACGCGGCCTCGACGATCCGGCGGTTCTGCATGTCGGGGGTCAGCAGGCAGAGAGGATGGCGGGCGGCCTCGGCCCAGGGAATGCCCTCGCCCGGGGGCTCCGGGTCGTCCGCCGCGCGCCGGCACAGGAACAGCGGGGTTTCGGTGTAAAGGGGCACGCGCCGGACGGCCGGCAGCGGCTCGTTGTCCAGGTAGGTGATGCCCGCATCCAGCTCGTAGGCGTGCAGACCCCGTTCGATGTCGCGCGAACTGAGGGAGCGGACCACGAACCGGAGGGCCGGATGCCGCGCCGCCACCGTCGCCAGCAGGGGGGCGACCGCCGGCAGCGCGGTGGGGATCACGCCCAGGCGCGCCGTGCCCGCCAGCCCCGTGCCGCGCGCCCGCAGGCTCTGCGTCAGGGCGTCCTGTTCGGCCAGCATGCGCCGGGCGTGGGCCAGCACGGTCTCGCCCTCCGGCGTGAAGCCGCGAAAGGTCTGGCCGCGCTCCACGATGGGCACGCCCAGCGACTCTTCAAGCTGGCGGATGGCGTTGGACAGGGTGGGCTGGGTAACATGGCAGGCCGCCGCCGCGCGGCTGAAATGCCGCTCCCGGGCGAGCGCCACGAGGTAGGTGTATTTCCTCAGCACGCCGCCCACCCCGCTGTCGTGGAGCCGGTCGGCTCGGGAGGGACAGGATCGGCCATGGCGCGCCTCCGGACGCCCCGGTGTCACTCACCGGGTGGCAGGATGACCACTTCGTCGGGCCCCACCAGATTGAGCATCACGCGGGCCCGTTCGTCCAGCATGTCCGGATGCAGGTGCTCGGGCTTCAGAAGACGAACGCGGCGCTCCAACACCTCGCGTTGAGCCGCCAGATCCTCGCGCATGTCCATGGCGACGCGGATGTCCTGGCGCAGTTGCCACCACCGGATGAGCCCCCGCTCGCCTTGGATGGCGTGGTATCCGAAATAGCTCAGCACCGCCACGCCCAGCAGGGGCACGGCGATGGACTGGATCCGGCGGCGCTGGGGAGCGGAAGACGACATGTGCCCAGTCAGGCAGGGTCGAGTCGCCCTGTCAAGAGCAAGCCAATCCGCCGAGTCGCTATGTTTCCGGGTGTGGCGCGGAGGACTCACTCCGTGGCGACCCTGTCAAGAGACACACCAAAGGCATGGGTAACGGGCTCAGGTTGAAATGACGGCTGTCCCCGCACCGTCGGAGCACGCCTCTCGAGATCCCTCGTCTCGCTTCGCTCACTCGGGATGACAAAATAAAATTATAGGATGTCATCCTGAGGCCGCGAAGCGGCTGAAGGATCTCGGGCGCAGGTCTCCGACCCACTGAAACGACCTGCAGAAGCGATACCCTTAACCTGGGCCCTTGCCCTGCCAAAGGCATCCAAAAAGACCGATGGGAGAGGATGGCCGATCCGGATCACGAGGCATTGTCGCCCTCGCCCTCGGCCCGCGCATCGCGCCGGGCCAGCCAGGCCCGCACCTTCTCGGCGCGCCAGTCCTCGGCATAGGCCCGCGCGGCCTCCCGCTCCGCTTCCTGCTCGGCCAGCAGCCGGGCCCGTTCCGCTTCCCGCGCCGCCGCGATGGCCTCGGCCTCCGCCTTGATGTCGGTCACCGGCGGCAGGTTGGCGACGACCGCGAATTCCTCCGCCTCGCGCCACGCGATGCGGAACTTGCCCATGTAGCGTTCCGCCAAATGGGGAGTCCGGGAGTGATACCGCGACACCGCCTGGGTCCACGAGCCGGTCTCGCGGTGCAGATTCATCAGGAACTCGGCGGCATAGGCCACATTGGCCTTGGGCTCGAACGCCTTTTCCAGGGTCGCGAACGCATCGCCGTGGTAGTGCAGGTTGATCTGCATGCACCCCACATCGATGTTCCATTCGCCCCGCGCCTGCAGCGCCCGGGCGTGGGCGATGGCCTCGGCCTTGGTCGGGAAGAACTTGCCCGATCCGCCGTTCGTGACCGTCCAGGGCCAGGCAACTCTTGCCTGCCGGGCGCCGTCCCAGCGGCCGGACTCGACCATCGAAATCGCCGTCAGCACATGCGCGGGGATGTCGGTCAACCGCTCCTGCCGCATGGTCTGATCCAGGCAGAGCTGACTGGCCGACGCCAGCGGCTCCGCCTCGGCCGGGGCCTGAGGCAGCCCGACGGCCAGGGCCAGCAGCCCCAGGACCACGACGCGCGAGGGGCGCGCGAGGACCCGGCGGAACAGACGGAGGGCGATGGAGACACTCGACATCGCGGAGAACCCGGCAGGGGGACCCGCCGCCGTGGCGGATCCGGACACCGGATGGTAAGCAACGTCTGTGCCAGGAAGGGCGGGAACGGCCGGGACGCCCCTACTCCGCGGCCAGCGCCATGCCCGGCAGCGCGCCCAGGGCCCCCACCAGACCGGGCAGCACCGTGGCCAGACGCGCCATGCCGGCGTGCGGCTCCCGCGTGGCCTCGTCCATGTAGATGGCGCGGTTGATCTCGAGCTGCAGCACGTGCACACCCTGACGCGGACGGCCGTAGTGGCTGGTGGTGAACCCCCCAGCATAGGGCTGGTTGCGCCGCACCCGCAGGCCGGCGGCCGAGAGCACGGCTTCGGCGGCGGCCGTCACGCACGGATCGCACGACGCCCCGTCGCGGTCGCCGAGCACGATATCGGGCGGCAGCGCCCCCCGGCCGGGCTCGGCGACCGCCGCGCTGGGCATGGAGTGGCAATCCAGCACGACGCAATAGCCGAACCGCGCCCGGGTCGCCTCGATCAGGTCCCGCAGCGCCGCATGATAGGGGTCGTAGCACGCGCGCAGGCGGCGCTCGGCATCCACGAACGACAGCTTGCGCCGGTAGATGTGATAGCCCTCCCCGGCCAGGCGGGGCAGCGTGCCCAGGCCGGCCCGCACGCGCGGCGACTCCGTGCGGGTCTCGGGCGGCAGGGCATCGTGGAACATGGACGGGTCCAGCTCCAGCCGCTCGCGGTTCACATCCACGTAGACGCGGGGGAACAGGGCGCTGAGCAGCGGCACCCCCAGGCGCTGCGCGCCGCGGAACAGCGTGTCCACGTGCGAGTCCTCGCTGGCCCGCAGGTCGGACAGCGGCAGCCGGGACAGCGCCAGGAACGCCCGCGGGTAGCGCATCCCGGAATGGGGCGACGCCAGCACGAGCGGACGGCTCTGCCGCGCGGGGCGCAGGATCCGGATGGGCTCTCCGCCGGGCCCGCCTATCTCTTCGATCCCTGTCATGGACATTCGCCTCGGGCGCGGCCCGACACCCAGCCGCCTCGGGGTGAGGGGGACGTTACGGCCTACGGCTCATGGTAGCGCGGTTCCGGGAGGATGGGAAAAAGTTCCTGCGCCGACACCCGATCCGGTGCGCAAAGGGGTTGCATTGGCCGTCCGGCCGGAGTAGATAAGCGGCCCTCCGCAGGGGAGACACCCCCACGGCGGGCGCGTAGCTCAGCGGGAGAGCACTACGTTGACATCGTAGGGGTCGCTGGTTCAATCCCAGCCGCGCCCACCATTCCAAAAGCCGCCAGCCCATTGGGTTGGCGGCTTTTTCCGTGGCCGGTGGACGGTGCGCGCGCGTGTTCGTCCATGGAGTGCGCGCTCCGGTTCCCCCGGGGCTTGCCGGGCGGGCTTCGTTAGGGTACACACCCGCGCCTTGAGGGGGGTGTGGCGCGGCCGGAACGGTTTGCGGCCTAGTCTCTCCAGTGCAACGCGAATCCCGTCCCCGCCGCGACGGAAGGTCCCGCCCCGTGATCCAGATCGAAGGCATCTCCAAGGCGTTCGGTGGCCTGCGCGCGGTCGACTCGGTGCATTTCACCGTGGCGACCGGCGGCATCACCGGCCTGATCGGCCCCAACGGCGCCGGCAAGACCACCCTGTTCTCGATCCTGGCCGGTTTCCTGACCGCCGACGAGGGCCGCGTGGTCCTGGACGGCGAGGATGTCACCGGCCTGCCGCCGCACACCCTGTTCCATCGGGGGCTGGTGCGCACCTTCCAGATCCCGCACGAGTTCTCGCGCATGACCGTGCGCGACAACCTGATGATCGTGCCCCCCGGCCAGGCGGGCGAGAGCCTGGGCCACGCCTGGTTCCGCTGGGGCAAGGTCAAGGGGCAGGACCGGACGGTGCGCGAGAAGGTGGACGAGGTTCTGGACTTCCTGAACCTCACTCATGTGGCGGACGAACTGGCGGGCAATCTGTCCGGCGGTCAGAAGAAGCTGCTGGAGCTGGGCCGCACCATGATGATCGACGCCAAGGTGGTGCTGCTCGACGAGCCCGGCGCCGGCGTCAACCGCACCTTGCTGAACAACATCCGCGATGCCATCCGCCGCCTGAACCAGGAGCGCGGCTATACCTTCTGCCTGATCGAGCACGACATGGACCTGATCGCGCAGCTCTGCGACCCGGTGGTGGTCATGGCCCAGGGGCAGGTGATCGCCGAGGGCCCGATGACCGACATCCGCGCCAACACGCAGGTGCAGGACGCCTATCTTGGCGGCGGCGTCTCCGGGCGCGGGGTCTCCGCCATGACCGAAGACGACGTGGGCAAGCGCGTCCCGGACGGCGACGCGGCCGACGGCGCCCCGGAGGATGACTCCGGCGACGAGGAGTGGCGGCCATGACCCTGCTGTCCATCGAGGGCGTCACCGGCGGCTACGGCGGCGCTGACATCCTGCACGGCGTGGACCTGCGGGTGGAGCCGGGCGAGATCGTCGTCATCATCGGCCCCAACGGCGCCGGCAAGTCCACGCTGATGAAAGCCGCCTTCGGTCTGGTGAAGATCCGCGAGGGGGCCGTGCTGTTCGAGAAGCGCGACATCACCCCGCTGCGGCCGGACCAGATCGTGCGCCAGGGCATCTCCTACGTGCCGCAGGAGCGCAACGTCTTCCCCTCCATGACGGTGGAGGAGAACCTGGAAATGGGCGCGTTCATCCGCACCGACGACATCCGGCCCCAGATGGAGCGCATCTACTCGTTCTTTCCGCGCCTCGCCGAGCGCCGCGGTCAGGTGGCCGGGTCCATGTCGGGCGGCGAGCGCCAGATGCTGGCCATGGGCCGGGCCCTGATGCTGGACCCGAAGCTGCTGCTGCTGGACGAGCCGACCGCCGGCCTGTCGCCGATCTTCATCGACCAGACGTTCGAGCGCATCCAGAAGATCAACGCCGCCGGAATCGGCATCCTGATGGTCGAGCAGAACGCCAAGCAGGCGCTCGCGGTCTGCGACCGGGGCTACGTGCTGACGATGGGGCGCAACCGCATCGACGATACGGGCGCCAACCTTCTGGCCAACAAGGACGTGGCCGAAATGTTCCTGGGGGGCTGAGGGCCGATCATGACCGAGATTCTGCAGCTGGCGATCTACGGCGTGGTGCTGGGCAGCATCCTGACCCTGGGCGCCATCGGGGTGTCGCTGATCTTCGGCATCCTGCGCTTCGCCCACTTCGCCCATGGCGACCTGATGACCCTGGGGGCCTATTTCGCGCTCTCGCTGGTGGTCGGCCTGGGCTTCCCGGTCTGGGCCTCGGCGCCGTTCGCGATCGTGGGCGCGGCGCTGGTGGCGATCGCCATCGACCAGACGGTTTATCGACATTTGCGCAAGGCCGCCCCGATCATCCTGCTCATTTCCTCGTTCGGCATCGCCATCGCGCTGCGCAGTGTCGTGCAGTTGATCTGGGGACCGCACAACGAGGTGTATGCCAGCGGCATCCAGATGCCCTGGCGCGTGGGTGATCTGGTCATCAAGCCGGATCACGTCTGGATCGTACTGGGCGCGGTGGTGCTGGTGATCGCGCTGCACCTGTTCCTGACCCGCACCAAGATGGGCAAGGCCATGCGGGCCATGAGCGACAACATGGATCTCGCGCTGGTCTCCGGCATTCCGTCGGAGCGGGTCATCATGGTGACCTGGGCCGTGGGCGGCGGGCTGGCCGCCGTGGCCGGCATCTTCCTGGGCATGGACACCCGCCTGCACCCGGTCATGGGCTGGTCGCTGCTGCTGCCGGTGTTCGCCGCCGCCATCCTGGGCGGCATCGGACGCCCCTATGGCGCCATCGCCGGCGGCATGGTCATCGGGCTGGCGATGGAGATGTCCACCATGGTCATCAACCCCACCTACAAGCCCGCCGTCGCCTTCGCGCTGATGGTGCTGATGCTGATCGTACGGCCGCAGGGCCTGTTCAAAGGCAATCCGTGAGGAGAGGAACCCCGTGATGGAGATGGACGGCCTTCTCACCTACGGCGTCTTCTTCCTGACGCAGGCGGGCATCTACGCCATTCTCGCGCTGGGCCTGAACGTGCAGTTCGGCCTGACCGGACAGATCAACATCGGCATCGCCGGGTTTTTCGCCGTCGGCGCCTACACCAGCGCGATCCTGACCACCAACCCGACCGACGCGCACCTGGGCGGCTTCGACCTGCCCTTCCTGGTGGGCGTGGCCGGCGCCATGGTCACGTCCGCCCTGGTGGCGGTGGCCATCGGCCGGGTGACCATGCGGCTGCGCTCGGACTATCTGGCCATCGCCACCATCGGCATCGCCGAGATCATCCGCCTCGCGCTCAAGAACGAGGACTGGCTGACCAACGGCGTGCGCGGCATCCCGGGCATTCCCCGCCCCTTCGTCGAGACCCTGGAGTCCAACAGCCCGCTGATTTCCCTGGCCGTGGTGCTGGCCTTCGTCGTGTTCGCCTTCTGGATGGTGGAGCGCGCCCGCGTCGCCCCCTGGGGCCGGGTGCTGCGCGCCATTCGCGAGAACGAGGACGGCGTGCGCGCCGCCGGCAAGGACGTCACCCGTTTCCGCCTGCAGGCGTTCGTGTTCGGCTCCAGCCTGATGGGAATGGCCGGCGCGCTCTATGCCCACTTCATCGGGTTCATCAGCCCGGAAGCGTTCCTGCCGCTGTACGGCACGTTCCTGGTGTGGGTGATGCTGATCGCGGGCGGCGCCGGCAACAACAAGGGCGCGCTGCTGGGCGCGCTGGCCATCTGGGTGCTGTGGTCGGCGACCCAGTTCCTCACCGACGCCCTCGGGGCCGAGTACGCCACCCAGGCGGGCGCGCTGCGCGTGCTGCTGATCGGGGTGCTGCTTCAGGTGATCCTGATCGCGCGGCCGCAGGGCATCCTGCCGGAGCACGGAAGCGGCGGCAGGGGCTGATCCGGTCCCGGCCAGGGCAACAGGTTCAGGGTAACGGGATCGCTGCTGCAAGTGTTCGCAACGGGTCGGAGACCCGCGCTCCAGATCCTCCAGCCGCATCGCGGCTTCAGGATGACATCCTGCAAGTTTATGTGTCATCCCGAGTGAGCGAAGCGAGACGAGGGATCTCGAGAGCCGGGCGCCGACGAAGCGGCAAGCGCGGTCATGTCACCGTGAGCACTCTGCCATGCCAGACCGCCGGCCCGGGGTCCCGCCTAAAGCCCCGGAATCGTCTGGGTGGTGGCCGGGTTGCCGCTGCTGCCCTCGAACCGGCCCAGGTTGCCCAGAAGCTGCTCGATGATGCTCAGATCGTTGCCGAGCGTGGGCGTCTCGCGCGAGACCACATCCACCTCGCGGCCGTCCGCGAGGCCCAGTTCGCGCATGTCTTCCACCGTGCCGTCGGCCCCGAACCGGATGGCGATCACCCGCCGGGCCAGCTCCTCGCGCTCGAAAACGGCGAACTGCTTGGTCTGGCCGCTGATGTAGTACCAGGTCTCGTCATCGAAGGTGGCGGTGGTGGACGGCGTGCCGAGCAACGCGGCCACTTCGGCGCGGGTCTGCTTGCCGGGCTCGATCTGCGACAGCCGTTCCTCGGTCGGGGCATTGCCGCGCGCGTTGATGTCGGGCGCACAGGCCCCGAGCAGCAGGCCGCCCGCCAGCGCCAGGCCCACGGCCGTGCCCACTCGGGAGAGCCCGCGACGGCGCGCCCGTCCGCCCGCCGGCCTGAAGCCGGGCCGATCTGCCGGTTCGACGCTCACCCGTTCACCTCCCTCACTGCGGGCCATCCGGGCCCGCGCCACGGTCCTGTTGGCCGGCGCGTTTGCGCCGGCCCCTCCGGCCCCTTATATATCACCCGCGTTTTCATTGGAAAGGGCGCGGCGGGGCCACTCATGCCCGGCGCGCCCGGCTCTCCCCCCTCACTCCGCGGAACGACCCGACCATGCTTGAGTTTTTGTTCGGCACCAAACAAGACCGCCAGGACCGCGCCCAGGCGCGGGCCGCGGTGGAAACCCTGTACGGCGAGGTCGTCCGCCAGACCCGCCAGCCGGCCATGTACCTGGACTGGCAGGTGCCCGACACCCTGGACGGCCGCTACGACATGCTGGTGCTGCATGCCTTCGTGCTGTTCCGCGCCCTGGGCCGCCTGAGCCACGAGCAGGCCGCCGCCACCGGCCGCGCCGAGGCCGACACCGACGCCAGCGGCCTGTCCCAGGCGCTGTTCGACCACATGCTGCGCGACCTGGACACCAACCTGCGGGAGGCCGGGGTCAGCGACATGCGCATCGGGTCGCGCATGAAGAAGCTGACCAAGGCGTTCTATGGCCGCGTCGCCAGCTACGAGGCCGGGCTGGACGCCGACGACGGCGACCGAACCCTGCGCGAGGCGCTGGACCGCAACGTCTATCAGAAGGTCGCGGCCCCGCCGGAGGGGCTGGCCGCGCTCGCCACCTACGTCCGCACCCTGGTGGCCACGGCCGACACCTGGACGTGGGACGACCTGTCACACGGCATCGCCCGCTATCCCGGCCTGCCGATCGCATCCGAACCCGCACTGTCCTGAGGCTCCCGATGTCCGGCCCCCTGCCCGCTCCCGAATTCAGCCGCCCCATTCCCGCCGAGCCGCTGCCGGCGGAGGGACGGTCGATCCAGATCGCCGCCGATGCCGGGGAACGCGAGGCCCTGGCCGCGCGGTTCGGCGTGGACCGCCTGGACCGGCTGGACGGCACCGTGACGCTGCGCCCGCTCGGCGCGAAACGGGGCGTGGTGCGGGTGGAGCTGTCCGGCACGCTGGAGGCGGATGTGGTCCAGACCTGCGTCGTGACCCTGGCTCCCCTGCCCGGCACGGTGACGGAGTCCGTCCGGCTGCGCTTTTCCAGCGCCGCCGAGGCGGAGACCGACGCGGACGCGGGCGCGGCGGTGGACATCGACCCGGACGCCGACAGCGATCCGCCCGAGCCGATCGTGGACGGCCTGATCGACGTGGGTGAGGCGCTGGCGGAAGCCTTCGGTCTCGCCCTGGACCCGCACCCCCGCGCGCCGGACGCCGCGTTGGACGGACCCGTGTCGGCGGGCCCGACGGAGGACCCGGCCGACGGCGACGAGGCCGACCGCCCCTCCCCCTTCGCCGCGCTGGCCGCGCTGAAGACGCGGACGAATAACGGCTGACGGCGGGGCTGACGGCGGCCCCCGGGACTCCTCGTTCCGGGATGTCCCTCAAAAAAGGCCGAGAACACCCCGCCCGGCTGCTTGCGGGCGCATACGTTTTCCGTTACATAGTCCGGCCCGTGCCCGGACATCCCTTGGCGAACAGCAGCCCCCGGCGGCTCCGCCGTCACGCCGCGCCGACTCGACGTCGGCCGCAGTGGGGTCCGGGCGTCCCGTTGCCCCGAAACCTGGACGAGTCCCATGGCGGTACCCAAGAGTAAGACTTCCAAGTCGCGGCGGAACATGCGTCGCTCCCACCACGCCGTGAACAACGGCCCGTACAACGAGTGCGCCAACTGCGGCGAGCTCAAGCGCCCGCATCATGTCTGTGCGCACTGCGGTCATTACGACGGCCGCGAGGTCGTCAATCCCGAAGCGGCCTGATCGGGTGGCGTGCGCGATGCGCATGCCATCCTTCCGTGTGTTGACCCGGCGTGGCACACCCAACCCAGCTCGGCGAATGGGGTTCCTTTGAGCGAAAGCCTCACACTTTCCCTGGATGCCATGGGCGGCGATCACGCGCCGGACATGGTGCTGAAGGGCATCCGCATTGCCCATGAACGGCACCCGCGTGTCCGGTTTCTGCTGCATGGCAACGAGGCGTCGCTGGCCCCGGTGGTCAACCGCCACAAGACGTTGAAGCAGGTCTGCGAGGTGCGGCACGCCGACGGCGTGGTCAGCGGCGACGAAAAGCCGTCCCAGGCCGTGCGTCGCGGGCGCGACAGCAGCCTTTGGCGCGCCATCCAGGCCGTCAAGGAAGGCGAGGCCGCGGGCGTGGTCTCGGCTGGCAACACCGGCGCCTTCATGGCCATGGCCAAGCTGGTGCTGCGGACCCTGCCGGGCATCGAGCGTCCGGCGATCGCCGCCCTGATGCCCACCCAGCGCGGCGACTGCGTCATGCTGGACCTGGGCGCGAACGCCGAGTGCGACGCCGACAATCTGGTGCAGTTCGCCATCATGGGCGAGGTGTTCGCCCGCACCGTGCTGGGGCTGGACAACCCGACCATCGGCCTGCTGAACATCGGCACCGAGGACCAGAAGGGCACCGACACCCTGCGCCAGGCCTCGGCCGTCCTGCGGGAAAGCTCGCTGCCGATCCGGTTCGAGGGCTTCGTCGAGGGCGACGACATCGGCAAGGGCACGGTGGATGTGGTCGCCACCGACGGATTCACGGGCAACGTCGCCCTGAAGGCCATCGAGGGCACATCGAAGCTGTACACATCGTTCCTGCGGCAGGCCTTCGGCAGCTCGGTCATGAGCAAGGTGGGCTATCTGCTGGCCCGCCCGGCCCTGAACAAGGTCCGCATGCGGGCCGATCCGCGCCGCTACAACGGCGCCATGTTCCTCGGCCTGAACGGAATCGCCGTGAAGTCGCACGGCGGCACGGACGCCCTCGGGTTCGCCAACGCGGTATGCGTGGCGGTGGACCTGATCTCCAACGGCTTCAATGACACCATCCGGGGCGAGTTCCTCAAGGTGCAGCGGGCCTCGGGCCTGGACGCCGCCACTCTGGAACGGGCGGCGAACGGCTGATGGTCAAGCGGTCCGTCCTGATCGGAAGCGGGTCCCGTCTCCCTGATCGCATCGTCACCAACGATGAGCTGGCGCGCACCGTGGACACCACCGATGCGTGGATCCGCGAGCGCTCCGGCATCGGCGAGCGCCGGTTCGCCGCCGAGGGCGAGAGCACCTCGGACCTCGCCATCGCGGCCGCCCGCGCGGCCATGGACTCGGCCGGGCTGGACCCGGCCGACCTGGATCTGATCGTGCTGGCCACGGCCACGCCCGACCACACCTTCCCCGCCACCGCCACCAAGGTGCAGGCGGCCCTGGGCGCGGCCGGCTGCATGGCCTTCGACCTGCAGGCGGTGTGCTCCGGGTTCATCTTCGCGCTGACCACGGCGGACTCCTATCTGCGCGCCGGTCAGGCCCGCACCGCCCTGGTGATCGGCGCCGAGACCTTCTCGCGCATCCTGGACTGGCAGGATCGCGGCACCTGCGTGCTGTTCGGCGACGGCGCCGGCGCCGTGGTGCTGCGGGCCGAGGACGCCGCCGGCGATCCGCGCAGCGACCGGGGCATCCTGTCGTGCCACGCACACGCGGATGGCCGTCATCACGACCTGCTGCACGTGGACGGCGGCCCGTCCACCACCCAGACCACCGGCCTGCTGCGCATGCAGGGGCGCGAGGTGTTCCGCCACGCCGTGGTCAATATGGCTGAAGTGGTGGATGAAGCTTTGACCGCAACCGGCTTGTCCTCCACGGATATCGACTGGCTGGTGCCCCATCAAGCCAACCAGCGCATCATCGAGGCGACGGCCCGCAAGGTCGGCCTGCCCCTGGACAAGGTGGTGATGACGGTGGAGCGGCACGCCAACACCTCGGCGGCGTCGGTGCCGCTGGCCCTGGACGAGGCCATCCGCGATGGCCGTATTCGTCCCGGCCATCTGGCGGTGCTTGAGGGCATGGGCGGCGGCTTCACCTGGGGTTCGGTCCTGATCCGCCTGTAGCTTCCTGGCCGCCCGCACTTCTCCGACGGGGGTTTAATCTCTCGCCTTCAAATCCCTGATATTGACGGCTTTCCGGGGACCCGGTACTGTTTCTTGAGAACAGTTCATCTGGCCGGCCCGACCCCACGGTCCCGTGTTTCCGCCCAGGACAGGCGCGCGACCCAGGTCGACCGGAACGGTCTCGACGGCCGTCCTGTCGTGGCCATGTCGCGGCGCACAGGGACGGTCGGCATCCAGAATGGCCCGACAGTCCCGCCATGGATCCGGCGGGCCGACGCGGGACAGAAGGTGACGGAACATGAGCGGGCAAACCATCACGCGGTCCCAACTCAGCGAGGCGGTCTATCAGGAAGTTGGCTTGTCCCGCAACGAGTCGGCCGATCTTCTCGAGTCAGTGCTGACGGAAATGTCGCAGGCGCTCGCGCGCGGCGAAACCGTCAAGATTTCCTCGTTTGGCAGCTTCTCCGTGCGCGAGAAGGGCCAGCGGATCGGGCGCAATCCGAAGACCGGCGAGGAGGTCCCCATCATGCCCCGCAAGGTGCTGGTGTTCCGACCGTCCCAACTTCTCAAGTCCCGCATCAACACGGCGGCCCAAGAGGATCATGGAGGTGCATGATGACCGGGGCCAGTGTACCCGATCGAAAGGACAAGACCGTGGCTGACGGGCAGGCCCGCGAGGGCGCCGGACGGCGCACGCAGAAATCCGACGCCGCCTTCCGCACCATCAGCGAGGTGGCCGCCGAACTGGATGTTCCCCAGCACGTCCTGCGGTTCTGGGAAACCAAGTTCTCGCAGATCCGGCCCATGAAGCGCGGCGGCGGCCGGCGATACTACCGGCCGGAAGACGTGGTGCTGCTGACCACCCTGCGCGACCTGCTGTACCGCGAAGGCTACACCATCAAGGGCGTGCAGAAGCTGCTGCGCGACTCCGGGGCCAAGGCCCTGGTCAACACCGTGCAGGAGCGCCAGGAGCGCGCCGAAGCCGAGGGCGGCCCGGTGGGCCCGGTTGGCCTCGCCCTGGGCGAGCCGCTCGACTCGGCATCCGGTGACGACGAGGGACCCGGGTCCGAGGAGGCCGTGCCAGCATCGACCGCCAATGAGATCGACACCGGGGTCCGACCCTCCGGCCTCGACGCGGACCAGCGCCAGACCGTCACGGCCGTCATCGACGAGTTGATGACCCTCCAGGGCCTGCTGCGACAGGCCATGGGCGCCGCGCGGGCGCCGACCCCGCCCCCGGAGGGCTGACACCGGGACCTTGGATCCCCCTCCTTGCCACAGGGCAACGGGCTGGGGTTAACGGGATTGCGCAGTCCGCAGGGTTCAGTCTGGCTCTCGAGATCCTTCGCGCCTTTCGGGCGCTCAGGATGACAAATAAATTATAGGATGTCATCCTGACGGAGCGAAGCGACGGAAGGATCTCGAGCCCAGGTCTCCAGTCCGTCGCGGATCGCAGCGGGATCAATCCCGTTAACCCGAGCCCGTTGCCCTGCTCCCTATCCGGACAACGGCTGCCCCAGGCGGCCCGCCAGGTCCTGGATGTACTGCCAGGCGACGCGACCCGAGCGACTGCCGCGCGTGGTGGCCCACTGGATGGCCTCGCGCCGCACGGTGTCCTCGTCGATGGGCAGCCCGTGGTGGCGGACGTACCCCAGCACGATGTCCACGAAGGTCTGCTGGTCCACGTTGTGGAAGCCGAGCCAGAGGCCGAACCGATCCGACAGCGAGACCTTCTCCTCCACCGCCTCGCCGGCGTGCAGCGCGGTGGACTGCTCGTTCTCGACCATGTCCCGCGCCAGCAGGTGCCGCCGGTTCGAGGTGGCATAGAACACCACATTGTCCGGGCGGCCCTCGATGCCGCCTTCCAGCAGGGCCTTCAGCGACTTGTAGCTGGTGTCCTGACCGTCGAACGACAGATCGTCGCAGAACAGCAGGCAGCGCCGACCGGAGACGCGCAGCCGGGTCAGCAGCGTGGGCAGGGTGGGAATGTCCTCACGGTGGATCTCCACCAGCGCCAGACGCGCTTCGGGCATCTCGTCCGCGACCGCCGCGTGCACCGCCTTGACCAGCGAGCTCTTGCCCGTGCCGCGCGCCCCCCACAGCAGGGCGTTGTTGGCCGGCAGGCCGCGCGCGAAACGCCGGGTGTTCTCGGCCAGGGTCTCGATCTGGCGGTCAATGCCCTGCAGCAGCGCGAGCGGGATGCGGTTGACCTGCGCCACCGGCTCCAGCCGCGGCGTGTCGGCGTGCCAGACGAAGGCGTCGGCGGCATGAAGATCGGTTTCGGCCGGACGCGCCGGCACGGCCCGCTGCAGGGCCTCCGCGATGTCCTGAAGGGCACGGATCGCAAGATCGAAATTCGGCATGAACACGGCGCTCCATCCTTGATCGCACGGGTCGGCAGGGCGCGCGCACCATATCATGGCGACCGGAGGCGGCAAGCCGACCCCATCACGCCGGTCCCATCAGGGCAATCGGTTGAAAGGGCGTGTGGTCGCCACGCCGCCGCGTGGCGGCGATGCGGCGGGTTGCGCCTTCGGCGCGAACCCGCCCTACGAGGTCTCGCAGGTCGCCAAACGTGCCTTCACCCGATTGCCCTGCCGGTCCCATGCGGTCGCGTTTGCAACGCGGCGCGGGATGAGTATAGTCCGGGCTCCGATCATCCGGAGGCCGGGGCGGGCAGGACGCCGCCGCCCGCCTTCGCAGACACACCGTTTCAAGGAGCGCCGGGATGCTGATCAGCCCCGCCTATGCCCAGGCCGCCGGTGGCGGCGCGATGGAGGGCCTGGGGGCCTTTCTGCCCCTGATCCTGATCTTCGTGATCTTCTACTTCCTTCTCATCCGCCCACAGCAGAAGCGGATGAAGGAGCACAAGGCCATGCTGGAGGCCATCCGGCGCGGCGACCGGATCGTGACCAACGGCGGCATCGTCGGCACCGTGGTCAAGGTGGTGAACGAGACGGAAGTCTCCGTCGAGATCGCCGAGAACGTCCGGGTCCGTGTGATGCGCGACATGATCGCCAACGTCCTGTCCAAGACCGAGCCGGTCTCCGGCGGCGGCGAGTCCAAGGGCAAGCCCGCGAACGAGGACGGCGGCCAGGGCCCCGATGACGGGTCGGGCTCCGGCAACGGCGGCACCGCCGGCAAGCTGAAGGGTCTGCTCTCCGGCAAGAAGTCCTGATCGCGGCGCGTCCGCCGTCCGCTTACTCCGAAGGTCTCCCATGCTGTATTTCGCGAAATGGAAGATCGGGCTGGTCCTGGCCATCTGCCTGGCCGGCTTGTTCTTCTCCGTGCCGAACGCCATCCGTGGCCAGGCCGACACCCTGCCCTCCTGGTGGCAGCCCGTCACGCTGGGCCTGGACCTCCAGGGCGGCTCGTACCTTCTGCTGGAGGTCGAGACCGACGTCGTGGTGCGCGAACAGTTGGAGGCCCTGGTGGAAAGCGCCCGCGCCGAGTTGCGCTCGGCCCGCATCCGCTATGTGGGGCTGGGGGTCGAGGGCACCTCGGCGGTGGTCACCATCCCGCAGGTGGACCAGCGGGACGAGGCCGGGCGCCTGCTGGCGGACCTGGACGACGCCGTGACAGTCACGGATGAGGCGGACGGCCGCTTCGTCATGGCCCTGACCGAGGAGGCCATGCTGGAGCGGCGCAACCAGGCCGTGGAGCAGTCCATCGAGATCGTGCGCAAGCGCGTGGACGAGACCGGCACCCGCGAGCCGACCATTCAGCGCCAGGGGCAGACCCGGATCATCGTGGAACTGCCCGGCGTGGACGATCCGCAGCGCATCAAGGACCTGATCGGCCGGACCGCCAAGCTGAACTTCCATCTGGTGGACGACCGCGTCTCGCCGCAGGAACTGAACGCCGGCCAGACCCCGCCCGGCACCGAGATCATGCCGGCGGCCGAGAACAACGCCGGCGGTCCGCCCCGCTATGCCGTGCGCAAGCGGGTGGAGGTCTCCGGCGACCGGCTGGTGGACGCGCAGCCCAACTTCCAGGACAACCAGCCCGTCGTCAGCTTCCGGTTCGACACCGCCGGCGGCAGCCGCTTCGGGCGCGTGACCCAGGAGAACGTGGGCGAGAACCTGGCCATCGTGCTGGACGGTCAGGTCATCAGCGCCCCCGTGATCCGCGAGCCCATCCTGGGGGGCTCCGGTGTGATCTCCGGGCGGTTCTCCGTGCAGGAGACGCAGGACCTCGCCCTGCTGCTGCGCGCGGGCGCCCTGCCCGCCCCGCTGACGGTGCTGGAGGAACGCACGGTCGGCCCCGGCCTCGGCGCCGACTCCATCGAGGCCGGCGCGCTGGCCAGCCTGCTCGGCCTCGTGCTGGTGGTCGTGTTCATGATCGCGAGCTACGGCCTGTTCGGCGGCATGGCCGTGGTGGCGCTGTTCATCAACCTGTTCCTGCTGCTGGGGGCGCTCAGCCTGCTGGGGGCCACGCTCACGTTGCCCGGTATCGCCGGCATCGTGCTGACCATGGGCATGGCGGTGGACGCCAACGTGCTGATCTTCGAGCGCATGCGCGAAGAGGCCCGCAACGGCCGCACCCTGATGAACAGCATCGAAACCGGGTTCCGTCAGGCCTTCAAGGCCATCGTCGACGCCAACGTGACCACGCTGGTCGCCGCCGGGCTGCTGTTCTACTTTGGCTCCGGCCCGGTCAAGGGGTTCGCCGTCACCCTCAGCATCGGCATTGTCTCGTCGATGTTCACCGCCGTCATGGTCACCCGCCTGATGGTCGTCACCTGGCTGCGCCGCGGCCAGCACAAAGCCCTGCCGATCTGAGGACCCGCCGCCATGCCCCGCCTGATTAACCTGGTTCCGGTCGACACCTCGATCGACTTCATGAAGCGGCGCCTGCACGCCCTGGTCCTCTCCGTCGTCCTCATGGTCGCGGCGGTGGTCTCGTTGGGCGTGCAACAGCTCAATTTCGGCATCGACTTCGCCGGCGGCATCCTGGTCGAGGCCCGGATGCCCGCCGAGCCCGACATGGGCGCCCTGCGTGACAGGCTGAACGGGCTGGGCCTGGGCGCGGTGTCGCTCACCCATATCGGCGAGGACGCCCGCGACGTCATGATCCGCGTGCAGCAGCCCGAGGACACGACGGACGAGCAGGAAAGCGCCGCGCTGAAGGCCATTCAGGGCGTGCTTGGCGACAGCGTGGAGTACCGGCGCGTGGAACTCGTCGGCCCAAAGGTGGGCGGCGAGCTGATCGAGGCGGGCATCTGGGCCGTTTCGCTGTCGATCCTGGCCATCGTCGTCTACATCTGGTTCCGGTTCGAGTGGCAGTTCGCCGTGGGCGCCATGGTCGCGCTGATCCACGACGTGCTGATTACGCTCGGGCTGTTTTCCGTGCTGCGGCTGGAATTCGACCTGACCACGGTCGCCGCCCTGCTGACCTTGGCCGGCTACTCCATCAACGACACCGTGGTGGTGTACGACCGCGTGCGCGAGAAGCTGCGCAAGTTCAAGAAACTGGCGCTGGTGGACCTGCTCAATCTGGCGCTGAACAAGACCCTGTCGCGCACCATCCTGACCTCGTTGACCACGTTGATCGCCGTGCTGTCACTGCTGTTCCTGGGCGGGGACGTGCTGCGCAACTTCAGCGCCGCGCTGGCGTTCGGCATCATCATCGGCACCTACTCGACGGTCTATGTGGCGGTGCCGATCCTGGTCTACTTCGACCTCCGCCGCGAAGCCGTCGCGGGCGAGGACCCGGAGGCGGAGGCCGGCGCCGACGGCGGGCCCGCACCGGCCGACAAGGCCGGGGGTTGACGGCGGGCGCGGTGCGCCCACGTCAGGACCTCCCCTCGCCCTCCGACCGACGAGACGCCTCCGCGATGGATATCACCCCCCTTGTTCCCGGCCACCGCCAACTCGTCCAGGCCTACGGCGACGGCGCCTTCCGCATCAGCGGCGTGCAGCACACCGGCTCGGTGCTCGTGTTTCCCGACGTGGTCTACCCGTGGTCCGGCGAGATCAGCGCAGAGGGTCTCGCCGACGTGCTGGCGGCCGCCGACGACGTGGAGGTGCTGATCCTGGGGTGCGGCCCGTCCATGACCCTGGTGCCGTCGAACCTGCGGCGCACGCTGAAGGATCACGGCATCGTGCCGGAGCCCATGGACACGGGGGCCGGCTGCCGCACCTACAACGTCCTGCTGGCCGAGGACCGCCGCGTGGCGGCGGCGCTGGTGGCGGTTTAGCTGCGCTCGCAGCCGCGCGCCCATCGAATCCCTTGACCCCGCCGGGTGAATGGATACAGTTTCGCTCCTCCCGGGAGCGGAGCCGCGCGCGGCGTGCCCTGCCCGATCCCCCGGGCCTGTAGCTCAATTGGTTAGAGCCGGCCGCTCATAACGGTCTGGTTGCAGGTTCGAGTCCTGCCGGGCCCACCAGTTCTTTCGGAACCCCCACGAAAAAAGCGAGGCCCCATTGATGGCCCCGCTTTTTTCGGTGTGGCATCGCACCATCTCGGTGCAGCGTCTGTTACCCGAGCGTGTTGACGAACTTGCCCGATGTGCCGGACGCCAGAATGGACTGATAGCCCGACAGCGCGCTGGCCTGGGAGTTCAGGCTGGATTCGATGGCATTGTACTGGGCGCGGGTTTCGTCCTCGATCTCGGCCACCTTGCGGTACTGCTCGCCGGAGGCCTTCGACATCTCGTCCAGAAGCTCCTGCTTGTCCTGCTCCAGTCGGCGCAACTTGGGCTCGACCTGGATCTTGACCTGGGTCACCGAAAACGACGCGTCCTGCAACAGCTTCTCCGCCTTGCGGATGGCCGTCATGGCGTCGTCCGTGCCCGTGGCGTCCGACAGATCGCCGTAGAACCAGGACGGCATGATCTCCAGCCCGCCCTTCTGCAGGGTGCCGGTAAAACTGCTCGCCCCGCCGTCCACGTCGAAGCTGATGGAGCCATCATCGCCCACCACCAGATTGGAAATGCGGCCCTGGTCGTGGCCGACCACCGACAGCGAATCATCGTTGCCGATGCGCTCCACCTTGTACATGACATTGGAGGTGGACTTGTTCTGGTAGAACAGACCCGCGCTGTCGCCCGTGCCCTTGATGTTGAACGAGGTGCCGGCGTACTTGGCCTGAAGCTCCAGGTTGCCGCCGAAGTCGGAGACCTGCACGGTCTTCTTGTCGGGCAACAGGGTCAGGTCGTTGGGACGGCCGATCAGATTGAAATCACCGGAATAGCGGTTGGCGGCGCGGTTGATCTCGGTGATCTTCGCGTTGAACTGCTCGGAATAAAAATCCGAGGCCGACGGGTTTTTGACCGCCTTCGCCACGATGGTTTTCAGGTCGCGCAGGTAGCCCTTGATCTCGGTGATCTGCTCTTCGGACTTTTCCACGCCATCCAGGATGCGGCTGGCATCGCGCGCCCGCCCGGCGATGGTGCCCTGACGCGCCGACAGCGATTCGATCCGCGCGTCAAAGGCCGCGTTGACCTGGTCGGTCTGCTTGCGCATGGTTTCAAACATGCGCTCGCCGATCCGCGTCATCATGAGCGACGTTTTGTTGGCCCCGCCGGTCAGCGAGGCCGTCCCGTTCAGCAGGGATATGGTGCCGGATCCCGAAAGCGCGCTTACCATGGGTCTTCTTCCCTCAGTGTGATGCAGCGGCGCCGCGCGGCGGATCGCCGCCGCGCATACACTCCAACGGATGGACTATAGCACAGGGTCGCCCTCTGGGGAATTGCCCTTGTGACACGCCGCACCTCCCCATTGGTCATAGCGCAGCGGGTCCGTCAGGCTTTCCCCGATGGGCCTCCGTGCTTTATGACAGGCTCCCCCTTTGCCCCACAGAAAGCCGTTCCGTGCCTGACACCACCGTTCCGCCCGCCCCCGCCGCCGCCGCGCGCAGCCTGCCCGTCATCGTCGCCGCCACCACCCTGGTCCAGGCGCTGGTGACGCTCGCCACCCTGACCGTGGCCACGCTGGGGCCGGAGATGACCCGCGCGCTGGGCGTGCCGCCCGAGTCGGTGGGCTATCAGATGAGCCTGGTCTACCTGTGCGGGGCGGTCTCCGCCGTGCTGGCGGGCGGCGTGGTGACCCGTCACGGCGCCGGGCGGACCAGCCAGTTCGCGCTTCTTTTCGCCGGCGCGGGCTGCGCGCTGGGGGCCACCGGCACGCTGTGGGCGCTGGTGCCGGCATCCGCGCTGATCGGCTGGGGCTACGGCATGACCAACCCGGCGTCGTCGCACGTGCTGTTCCGCTTCTCGCCGCCGCATCGGCGCAACCTGATCTTTTCGCTCAAGCAGACGGGGGTTCCGCTGGGTGGCGTGCTGGCGGGCCTGCTGCTGCCGGCGGTGGCCCTGACCCAGGGATGGCAGACGGGCCTTGCGGTGTCGGCCGCGCTGGCGCTGACGATGGCCGTGCTGCTGCAGGCCGCCCGGCCCGCCTGGGACGACGACCGCACGCCCGGCGCGCGCCGCCGGGGGACGCCGCTGGCCGGGCTCGCCCTGGTGTGGCGTCATCCGGGGCTGCGCGCCGTGTCGCTGATGACGTTCTGCTTCGCCGCCGTGCAACTGTCGCTGACGACATTCATGGTCACGCTGCTGGTGGAGGGCCTGGACCGCTCGCTGGTGCTGGCCGGCATGGTGGCCTCGGTCGCCCAGGTGGCCGGCGCGCTGGGGCGCGTGTTCTGGGGCTGGCTCGCGGACCGCCTGAAGGGCGGCATACTCACCCTGGCGCTGATCGGCCTGATCTCGCTGGGCTGCGCCGTCGCCACCGGGTTCATGACCCCGGCGTGGCCCACCGGGGCGATTGCCGCCCTGCTCACCCTGTTCGGCATCTCCGCCATCGGCTGGAACGGGGTGTTCCTGGCCGAGGTCGCGCGCCTGTGCCCACCCGGGCAAGTGGGGATGGCCACCGGCGGGTCGCTGTTCTTCACCTTCGGCGGCGTCGCGGTCGGGCCTGCCCTGTTCTCGGCCCTGGTGCCGGTGCTGGGCGGCTATGCGGTGACCTTCCCCGCCATCGGCCTGTTCGCGCTGACCGGCACGGCCCTGATCTGGCACGCCCGCCAGCGCCACGGGACGCCCGGTCCATGATCCCGCTCGCGGACCTGCCGCTGCCCGACTACACCCTCGTGCAATGGGGCGCGGTCGGGATCGCGTTCCTGCTGGCGGGCGTCATCAAGGGGGCCATCGGGTTCGGCGTGCCGATCGTGGTGATCTCCATCCTGACGCTGGTGCTGCCGGTCAAGGACGCCATCGCGCTGGTCGTCGTGCCCGCCTTCGCGGGCAACCTGCTGATGATGCGCGAGGGCGGCCGGGTGCGGGAGATCCTGGCCCGGTTCTGGCCGCTGCTGCTGGCCAAGGCCCTGTGCCTGGGCCTGGGGGCCGTGATCCTGGCCAGCGTGCCCACGGACGCCATCCTGCTGGTGCTGGGCGTGGTGGTGGTGACGGTCTCGCTGCTGAGCGAGCGCCTGCCGCGCCTGCACCTGCGCCCCGGTCAGGAGAAGGTCGCCGGCGCGCTTCTGGGGGCCGTCACGGGCCTGCTGGCGGGCACGACCACGATCTTCGGCCCGCCGGTCATTATGTACATGACGGCGTTGCGGCTGGACCGCGCCACCTATGTGGCCGCCATCGGGACGCTGTGGTCGGTGACCAACGTCATGATGCTGATCGCCTTCGGCGCGACCGACACGCTGACCCTGCCCCTGTTCATCGCGTCGCTGCCGCTGGCGCCGATCCTGCTGGCCGGCTATCCGCTCGGCCGCTGGGTGCGCCGCCGGGTGGACGACCGCGCCTTCCGGCGCCTCATCATGGCCGGTCTGCTGGTCTCGGGCGCGCGACTGATCGTGGTCGCCGTGGTTTAGTTACATCCCCGCCGGATCGTCCCGCACCGGCACGCGCCAGATCTCCCGGGCGTACTCGCTCACCGTCACGTCGCTTGAGAACCGGCCCATGCGGGCGACGTTGAGGATGGCCTTGCGGCTCCACGCCTCGTCGTCCCGATAGGCCAGCCCGACCCGCTCCTGACAGGCGATGTAGTCCGCGTAATCCGCGAGCAACAGGTAATAGTCGCCGTGCCGGGTCAGGGTATCGACGATGGCCCGGTAGCGGTCCGGCTCGGCCGGGCTGAACGCCCCCTGCCCGATCATGTCCAGAACCATGTGCAATTCCGGATCGCCCGTGTAGTACTGCCACGGGTCGTGCCCGCCCTTGGTGCGCAGCACCTCGGCCTTGTCGGCGGTCAGACCGAAGAAGAAGATGTTCTCCTCCCCCACCTCCTCGCCGATCTCCACGTTGGCGCCGTCCCGCGTGCCGATGGTCAGCGCGCCGTTCAGGGCGAGTTTCATGTTGCCGGTGCCCGAGGCCTCCGTTCCGGCGGTGGAGATCTGCTCGGAGAGATCGGCGGCCGGCATGATGCGCTCGGCGACCGAGACGTTGTAGTCCGGCACGAACACCAGCCGCAGCCGTTCGCCCACCAGGGGATCGGCGTTGATGACCCGCGCCACATCGTGGATCAGGCGGATGATGAGCTTGGCCATGTGGTACCCGGGGGCGGCCTTGCCGGCGAGCAGCACCGTGCGCGGCGGCTGATCGTCCGCCCGCCCCTCTCGGATCCGGTTGTACAGCGTGATGACGTGCATCACATTGAGCAACTGGCGCTTGTATTCGTGGATGCGCTTGACCTGCACATCGAACAGGCTGTTCGGGTCCAGCTCGACGCCCAGCCGGGCATCGACGTAGCGGCACAAGGCCTCCTTGTTGGTGCGCTTGACGGCGCGGAATTCCTCGCGGAAGGCGGCATCCTCGGCCAGCGGCACCAGCCCGCGCAGGTCGTCCAGATGGGCGACGAAGCGGTCCCCCAGGTGGCGCGTGATGAGCGCCGTCAGCGGCCGGTTGGCCGCCTGCAGCCAGCGGCGCGGCGTGATGCCGTTGGTCTTGTTGACGATGCGGTCCGGGAACTCGCGGTGCAGATCGCCGAAGATGCCGGCTCGCATCAGGTCCGTGTGCAGGGCCGCGACCCCATTCACGCGGTGGCTCGCCACGAAGGCCAGATGCGACATGCGCACCCGCCGTTCGCCCGCCTCGTCGATCATCGACAGCCGCCCGACGCGGGTGTCGTCCGGCTGCGTGGCGCGGTGGCGCACGCCTTCCAGGAAGTGATGGTTGATCTCGTAGATGATCTCCATGTGCCGGGGCAGCATGTGGCCGATCAGCCCGACGGGCCAGGTCTCCAGCGCCTCCGGCAGCAGGGTGTGGTTGGTGTAGCTGAAGGTGCCGTTGCAGATGGACCAGGCCTCGTCCCAGCCGATGCCGTGCGCGTCGATCAGGATGCGCATCAGCTCCGGCACGGCGAGCGCCGGATGGGTGTCGTTGAGCTGGATCGCCACCTTCTGCGGGAACTTGGTGAAGTCGTCGTGGATGGACCGGAAGCGGCGCACGATGTCCGCCAGCGAGGCGGCGACGAAGAAATACTCCTGCTTCAGCCGAAGTTCCTTGCCCATGCTGGTGGAGTCGTCTGGGTACAGCACGTGCGACAGGCTCTCGGAGAAGCTCTGTTCCGCCACGGCGTTGATGTAGTCGCCCTGATTGAAGCGCCGCAGGTCGAACTCGCGGCTGGCCTGGGCGGACCACAGCCGGATGGAATTGACGGTCCAGCAGCCGTGCCCGGCCACCAGCAGGTCATGGGCCTCGGCGAACACCTCCTCGCCGTCCAGCCAGCGCCGGACCTTGTGGTTGCGGACGTCGAGCGCGTCTTCCGTGCGGCCGTAGAACCGCACCGGCAGGGTGACATCCGAGCGGTCGAAGGCCCACACGTTGCCATGGCGCAGCCAGCGTTCCGGCATCTCCACCTGCTGGCCGCCGTCGATGTATTGCGAGAACATGCCGTAGTCGTAGTAGATCCCGTAGCCGTAGGCCGGGATCCCCAGCGTGGTCATGCTCTCCATCAGGCAGGCCGCCAACCGGCCCAGGCCGCCGTTGCCCAGCGCGGCCTCGGGCTCCTGGTCCAGGATGGCGTCGAAGTCCAGCCCCATGTCGGTCAGGGTCTGGCGGGCCAGACCCAGCGAGCCGGTGGCCAGCAGGTTGGCGGTCAGGGAACGGCCGACCAGGAACTCCATGGAGAGGTAGTAGACCCGCTTGGCGTCGTTGGCATAGGCCCGGTGGGTGCTGTCCATCCAGGTCTCGACCATCAGGTCCCGGGTGGACAGGGCCAGGGCCATGTACCAGTCCAGGGCCGTGCTGCCGACCGCCCCCTTGCCGAGCGAGTGCCGCAAGTGCTTGTGCAGGCGCCGCTTGAGGGCATCGACCTCGGATTCCTTGGCCACGGGTGCATCGGCATCCAGGATGGAGCCGCCCTGAGTCATCACCGAGTCCGCCATGGCCGATCCTTTCCCGCTGCAGCACAGCCCTTGCACGCGGTTCCAACAATACTCCTCTAAAGCCCCGTAAACAGCCGAAAAAGGGCCGGTGCGGCAAATGGCGGATGCGCGACTCGGAGAGAGCGGCGGACGCTCGCCGACTCAGGTCAACAGGCTGGCCAGACGCGGGCCGGTGTCGTTGCGCCGGGGGGTCCACAGGCCCCGGTCCAGGGCCTCCTGGAAGCGGGCGGCCATCTCGCGCAGGGCGTCCGGGTTCACGTCGGCCATGAAGTCCCGCACCTCGGGGTCCTCCAGGTAGGCGTCGAACAGCAAGTCGAAGTGGTGGCTCTTCACGCACCGGGCGGTGGCGGCGAAGGCGAACAGGTAGTCCACCGTGGCCGCGATCTCGAACGCACCCTTGTAGTCGTGCCGCATGACGCCCCGGATCCACTTCGGGTTGGCGGCGCGGGCGCGTACGACGCGGGCGATCTCCTCATCCAGGGTGCGCACACGCGGGCTTTCCGGGCGGCTGTGGTCCGAATGATAGACCGCCGGCTGCCGCCCCGACAGCGTGCGGACGGCCGCCGTCAAGCCGCCCTCGAACTGATAATAGTCATCGGAATCAAGCAGATCGTGCTCGCGGTTGTCCTGGTTGTGCAACACCGCGTCCACCTGCGACAGGCGCGACTCCAGCAGGTCGCGCGCTCCCTGCCCGGCCGCGCCGTCGCCGTAGGCATAGCCGCCCCAGGCCACGTAGGCGGCGGCCAGATCGGCGTCCGTCTCCCACCCCTGCTCATCGATCAGCGCCTGGAGACCGGCCCCGTAGGCCCCGGGACGCGAGCCGAACACCCGGTGGCCGGCGCGGCGGCGGGCTTCGTCGGGGGCCGCGCCCTCCCGCTCCAGGCGCGCACTCTCGGCGCGCACGCGGGCGGCGAGCGGGTTCATGTCCTCGCCCTCGTCCTCCAGCGCGGCAACGGCGCGCGCGGCCGAGTCCACCAGATCGACCTGGGCCGGGAAGGCATCGCGGAAGAAGCCGGAGATGCGCAGGGTCACATCCACGCGCGGCCGGTCCAGCACCGACAGCGGCAGGATCTCGAACCCGATCACGCGGCCGGAGGTGGGCTCCCAACGCGGCCGGGCGCCCATCAGCGCCAGCGCCTGGGCGATGTCTTCGCCGCCGGTGCGCATGTTGGCCGTGCCCCAGGCGGACAGGGCGACGGCGCGCGGCCAGTCGCCATGATCCATCACGTGGCGCTCGATCAGCAGCGACGCCGAGCGCCAGCCCAGCGTCCAGGCGGCCGGGGTGGGCACGCGGCGGCTGTCCACCGAAAAGAAGTTGCGGCCCGTGGGCAGCACCTCCGGCTTGCCCCGCGTCGGCGCGCCGGACGGGCCGGGCGGCACGAAGCGGCCGTCCAGTCCGGCCAGCAGGCCGGCGATCTCGGCCCGCCCGCAGGCCTCGACGGCGGGCGCCAGCCGGTCACGCACATGGTCCAGGACGGCGCGGGTGGCGGTCCAGGCCGGATCGGGGTCCATCGCCCCCGAGACCAGGGCGCGGGCCAGCGCTTCCAGCCGCTCCACCGTGTCCCCGGCCGTCCGCCAGGGATCAGCCATCACGTCGTCCATTCCGGCCGGGCGCGGGCCGGTCCGGGGACGCCCCTCCTGCCGGGCGGAGGTTTCACCTCCGCCCGGGACCGTTCCGGACGGGGGTTCAACCCCCGTCCGGCACAGATCCGCCAACACCGCCGGGCGCGGGCCGGTCCACGGGCGCCCCAGGTCGCCGGTCTCCAAGGGATCGAAGAGAACCCGCTCATCCATGTCCCCAACCGGCCCGTCCGTCCCCGGGGCGATCCACAAACACAGATCCTGCGCCAGCGCCCGGGTCAACGACGCCTGCTCCGGCCGGTCGCCGCGCGGCGGGCGCGCCAGCGCCACCAGCAGGTCGGTGCGCTGATCGCCCTCGGGCGAAACGCCGAACACGTGCAGGCCGTCGCGGATCTGCAGTTCCTTCAGCTCGCACAGATGGTTATCCAGCGCCGCCAGGGCCTCGGACGCACCCTCCTCCGCGCGCAGGTCGCGCGGCGGCGGCAGGCCCAGGTCCGCCGCCAGCCCGCTGGATTCCGCCAGCGAGAGGATCTCCTCGCGCAACACCACCAGCCGGCGCGGGTCCACGCCGGCGGCCTCGTGGTACTCGTCCACCAGCCGTTCCAGGTCGCGCAGGGGGCCGTAGCTCTCCGCGCGGGTCAGCGGCGGCGTCAGGTGATCGACGATGACCGCCTGGGCGCGACGTTTGGCCTGGGTGCCCTCACCCGGGTCGTTGACGATGAAGGGATAGAGGTGCGGCAGCGGACCGAACACGGCCTCCGGCCAGCAGGACTCCGACAGGGCCAGGCTCTTGCCGGGCAGCCACTCCATGTTGCCGTGCTTGCCCATATGGACCACGGCATGGGCGCCGAACACCTCCCGGATCCAGATGTAGACCGCCAGATAACCGTGCGGCGGCACCAGCGCCGGGTCGTGGTAGCTGGTCACCGGGTCGATGTGATAACCGCGCGCCGGCTGGATGCCGACCGCCACATGCCCCAGCACCATCATGGACAGCGCAAACCCGCCCCGGTCCGCCAGATAGGACGGATCGTCGGCCGGATCGCCCCAGCGCGCCGACACCTCCGCGCGTGCGGCCTCCGGAAGCCGGTCGAGGGCGGCCCGGTAGGTCTCCAGCGGCAGCACCACCCGGACCGTGCGCGCCGCCCGGGCCTCCAGGGCATTGGTGGGGCCCGCCTTCAGGGCGTCCATGAGAGCGGCCCCATCCGCCGGCAGGCCCTCCACCCGATAGCCCGCCGTCGCCAGCGCCCGCAGCACCTCCACCGTGCCGGCCGGGGTGTCGAGGCCGACGCCGTTGCCCAGGCGGCCGTCCTTGTTGGGGTAGTTGGCCAGCATCAGGGCCACCCGGCGCTCACCCGGCGGCGTCCGGCGCACCGCCACCCAGCGCGCACACAGGGCCGCAACGAAGGCCACGCGGTCCGGCTCCGGCACATGGCCGGTCACATCCACCTGGGCGGCCTCGTCCCAACGGTGCAGCCCCTTGAACGAAACGGCGCGGGTGAACACCCGCCCGTCCACCTCCGGCAGGGTCACCGACATGGCGATGTCGCGCGCGATCAGGCCGTGGGCTCCCTCGCGCCAGCTTTCAGCGGAAGAACTGGCCAGCGCGGCTTGCAGCACCGGCACATCGTGGGCGGCGAACGGGCTGTCCTGCACCCGATGCCCGGTCGCCACCGCGAAGCCGGTCAGGTTCAGGATCACGGCGGGCGGGGTCTCCGCCAGCAGTTCGGACAGCAGAGCCGCCGCGACGGGATCCTTCAGGCTGGTGACGTGGACGGCCAGCACGTCCAGGCCCTCAGCCGCCAGGGCCGCGTGCAGGGCCTCCACCACCGCCATGTCGCCCGCCTGGGCAAGGGCGCGGTAGAACACCAGCGCCGCCACCGGCCGGTCACCGGCGGGCGCCGGGCCGTGCCGCCCGGCCGGCGGCAGCGGCGTGGGCTCGCGCCAGTCCGCGAAGCCGGGCGTCTCCAGCAGGTCGGCGCAGCGGCGCAGCAGGTGTTCGGCGTTGTCCACGCCGCCATGGACCAGGTACTGCCACAGCCGGTGCAGGTCGGACGCGGGCACGTTGGACGCCTCGGCCAGATCCGGATCCGGGTTGGCATCGCCGGGCAGCAGGGCCACCCGCGCGCCGGTCTCCCGCGCCAGGGCAACGATGGTCTCCACGCCGTAAGGCCAGTAGGCCCGCCCGCCCAGCAGGCGCACCACGATCAGGCGGGCGTGGCGGAGCACGGCGTCGGCGTACAGGTCCACCGAGTAGTTGTGCCCCAGCCGCGTCAGGTTGGCGAGGCGCAGCGACGGCGCGCCCGGCCCCAGCCGCGCGCGGGCGGCGGACAGGCCGGCGATTTCGGTGTCGGCGGCAGTCAGGATGACAACATCAGCGGGGTCCTGGCCCAGGTCCACGGCCTCGCTGCCATCGCTGACCACGCCCGGTGTGGCGGCGAGCAGATGCATGGCGCGGGAGAGTAAGGGCAACGGGCGCGCCGGTCACGCCCTGTCGCGTGCGACTTCGCCTGCGCCGGCGCGCGCGGTTGGTGCGGCTGCTGGACCGGCCTCCGGACTCGGTCGGGGTCAGCCCCCTCCCTGCGACGCCCGCCCGAAGTGCGCGTTGTAGACCACCCCGGGCGCCTCCTCCGCCGTCAGCACCCGCGAGACCGGACAGACCAGGCCGGCCGCCGCCGTCTGCGCCCGGATCCAGGACCGGAAGGCCTCCACGCGCGGCCCCGCCAGCCGGTCCGGCGCGCACAGGAACCAATAGGCGAACGCACTCTCGATCCCCAGATCAAACGGCGCCACCAGCCGCCCCGACGCCAGTTCGTCCGCGATCAGGACGGTGCGCCCCAGCAGCACGCCGTGACCGGCCACCGCCGCCTGGATGCTCATGGTGGAATCCAGGAACCCGGGACCGTGATAGGGATCGATGCCGCCGGTGACGCCGGCCGCCTTCAGCCACACGCCCCAGTCCAGCCCGCCGTCCTGCAGCAGCACGTGATGCGCCAGATCGGCCGGCTCACGCAGGGGATGCGTCCCGCCCAGCAGCGCCGGAGCACAGACGGGAAACACCTCGTCGCGCATCAGCACTTCGGCATGAAGATCGGGATAGGGGCCCGTTCCCAGACGGAGCGCTACATCGGCCTCGCCGCCCAGCAGGTCCACCACGTCCATGCCGGTTTCCAGCCGCAACTCGATCTCCGGATGCCCCGACAGGAAGTCGCCCAGACGCGGGATCAGCCACTTGGCCGCGAAGCTGGTCATGGCGGTGACCACCAGCCGCCCCGAATCCTGCTGCGCGAGCAGGGCGTCGGTCGCCTCGTGGAGGGCCCGGAAGGCGTCCTGGACCTTGCGCGCGTAGCGCTGCCCCGCTTCCGTCAGGTGAATCGCCCGGGTGCCGCGCCGGAACAGCGGCACACCCAGATAGTCCTCCAGCGCCTTGACCTGATGGCTCACGGCCGCCTGGGTGACATGCAGATCCTCGGCGGCGCGGGTGAACGACAGGTGGCGGGCGGCGGCCGCGAAGGCACGCAGGGCGTTCAGGGGCGGCAGGCGACCGGGCTGCATGGCGGGGCTCTGATGTCCTGGTGGGGAGGCGCGCGGCGGCCTCCAAGTGTACGCGAGCCGCCCGCTTCGGCGGAGCCCTTTCCCCGGCCGGACACATGAAATCGGCTTGCGGCTCGCCCCGGGGAAATTCATGCGCCGCGCGCGTGGCGACCGTTACAGCCCGAACTCGACCATGGCGACCAGGGCGTGCACGATCAGCACGCCACCCAGGGCCGTGGTCACGGCCGTGGAGATGCCGTCGTTGATGTCGAGCCCGGTCTGCTTGGGCGACAGGCCGGCGCGCAGGCTGGCCCCGGCGATCACCAGCCCGCTCAGGGTCATCTTGAGCAGCAGCCAGCCGAGCCCGCGCGGGATCCAGCGATCCTCGTCCACGAGCTGGGCGAAGAAGTGCTCCCACCAGCGCGATATGGACTCGTCGGGATACAGCAGCATGTTGAAGGTGCGTTCCGAGGTCAGCGCCGACAGGCCGAACAGGACGACGGAGAACCCCAGCGCGGCGGCGACCACCGTGATCGTGATCGCCCCCCTCAGGTACAGCCGGTCCGGCACGCCGAGATTGCGCATGGCCAGGATCTGCGAGGCATGGACCCGGTGCCCCATGTCGGCGGCCACGATGGCCCCGGCGCGCGACGCCAGCAGGATCGCCGTCAGCAGGGGCACCATCACCCGGAACTGCAACGCGCCCATGGCCGAGAGCAGATCATTCAGGATCAGCGGCGACAGCACGGTGCGATAGGGCATGGTCTGGATCGTGAACCAGGTGGTCACGAACCCCACCAGCAGCGCGGCCAGTCCCATGTAGGCCAGCGCGGCCGGGCAAAGGGCCAGACTCCACAGATAGTTCCTGAGATAGCGCCACAGCCAGCGCCGCCGGACCGACCGGGGGTCTTGCGGCCGCTCGGGCGACTCTTCTGACAGCGACGGCGTCGGCATCGGCGGCGGGTCTTCGGTGGTCGCGGCGCGGCCCACCGCCGCGGCGGCCAGCAGCCGGGCCTCGATCACCGCCCGGTCGGCCGGCAGGGACTCCAGCATGCGCGATGCCGGGTCCATGAACAGCACCTGCCCGGCGTAGGGCAGGAACGGCTCCAGGTGGTGGGCGACGATCAGGACGCCGCGCCCGGTCTCGCGAGCCACGCGCGCGATCAGACCCGCCAGATCGCGCCCGGCGGCGGCATCCAGGCCCGCGTTGGGTTCATCGAACAGCAGCACCGGGCGATCGGACAGAACCGTGCGGGCGATGGCGACCCGCTGCTGTTGTCCACCGCTCAACAGACGCGGCGAGCGGTCGCGCGGCAGCCCCGCCAGCAGGGCCTCGGCGACGGCGGCCGACTCCCCGCTGCCCGGTGTCGCGGTCTTATCCGAGCCGTCGTGGTCCGCCACGATGGCCAGGTTTTCGGCCACCGTCAGATCCTCAAACAGGCCGAGGCTCTGAAACACCAGCGCGCCGAAGCGGGCCGTTTCGGGTGCGGCGGCCAGATCGACGGGGGCGCCCGTCGGCGTGACGGCGGTGCCGGCGGCGACGTCCCCGGGCCGGCCGAGCCCCGCCAGCACGCGCAGCAGGGTGCTCTTGCCGCAGCCGGAGGGCCCGGTCAGCACCACGATCTCGCCGGCCCGGAGGGTCAGGGCCACCCGTTCCAGCAGGGGGCGGCCGTCCGGGGTGCACAGGGTCAGGTCGGCGACACGAAGAACCGGCGGCGCGGCCGGAGACGCGGGGTCGAGCACGGAACGGGGCCTTTGCGGTCAACGGACGGGACGGCGAATGGCCGCCAGACTCCCCGCCCCCGCGGCCGGAGGCAAGCGTCTTGATCCCGACCGGCGAAAACCCGGCGCGGCGTGGTTCATCGCCTGCACCACGTCGCGGGGCCGGCGCGTGACGTCCCGCCATGGACCGGGCGGTCATGAACGCACGATCCCCCGAGGGAAGCCCCCCGGGGGATCGAAACGGACCCCGTGCCCTGCGCCGCAGGGCTCACGATCCGGTCAGGCCTTCACCTTGGAGACGGTGGTCGGCCGCAGGGCCAGATCCTCCGAGCGCCGATAGGCGCTGTCCGGTCCGGCCGCAGGGCGGGCCGCCCCGGCCTCGCCGGTCAGCTCGGCGCCGCCGCCCTGCCCCAGTTGCGCCCGCTCCGCTTCCAGCGCGGCCAGACGTTCGGCGCGGCTCCGTTCCGCCTTCTCGTCCAGTTCGGCCACACGCTGCGCGGTTTTGGCCTCACGCGCCTGCTGCTCGGCAAGGAACGCCTGGCCCTCGCCGCCCCGCTCGGCCTGGGCCTGCGCCCATTGCCGCTCGGACTGGACGCGGCGCGCTTCCTGCTCTGCCAGGAAAACCTCGCCCTCGCCCGCGAAGGCCTGCTGCACCTCCGCCTGACGCTGCGACATGCGCCCGCCGCCGGGCACGACGCGCTCGTTGGACTGCACGGCCTCAAGGGCCTGGTTGCGCTCGACGTAGTCCAGGTGGGAATCGCCATTGGTGTCGAAGCGCCGCACCATGTCGCGGGCCCCGATATTGATGGCGGCGGCCATGCCGATATTCACCGGCTGTTCCAGGGTCACGGCGTCGTCGCCGTCGGGGGACCGCTGGGCCTCGCGCGCCTGTTCGGCCTCGCGCGCCGCCTGCTCGGCCGCCTCCAGCTTTTCGTCGGCCTTCAGCCGCTCGAGCATCATATTCTTCTGCGAGCCGGGATTGTGGGCCTGATCGCCCGCATCGGCGGGCTCGACAGGGCGCTCCGACTGCTCGCGTTGCGCCGCGCCGGGAGACAGGTCAACCACATCCTCGACCCGCCGGACCTCGCGGTCCTGGGGATCGCCCGCCTGCCGGGTGATGGATCGCATGGTGGACGACAGCACACCGCTGGAGCCGCTGGGACCACCCGCACCGGAAGTATCAGACATCACACGCATCCTTTCTGGAGGTGGAGGTCAACGCAGCCTGAACGGCTGGCCTTGCCTTGGTTTCTTGGCATGATGCGAACTATAGCAATCTTGCGCCAGGCCATGAAGAGTCCAAAAGAACAGGCGCTCAACCGCATTCTAACCCCTTGACAATGCAGTGCGTTGCGCCACGTGCGGAGCAGATTCGCCGACAGGGTGACGAAAAAGCCAGTCAAGTTGCGTGTAAATGGCGCGACTCGAGTCGCGGCGCGGCCGCCCCTTGCGGGCCGGGCCGGGCCCGGGTATCACCGAGGCTGGGGGAACCGGGGCTGGGGGAACCGGCTCACTCAACCGCGACGGAACACGCCAGTGCTGGAACCGGACGGCCCTCTCCACGACCGCGCCACCGTACTGGTGGTCGATGACGACGCGATCACGCGCGATTGCCTCGGCGCGACCCTTGAGACGGCAGGGTTCAGCACCCTGACCGCGGGGGACGGTCAGGAAATGGCCACCGTGATCGCCCAGCACCGGGTGGACGTGATCCTTCTCGACATTGCCATGCCCGGCAAGGACGGGTTCACCCTGACGCGGGAACTGCGCCAGACTTCGGACGTGGGGCTCATTATCGTCTCGGCCCGCGATGCCCGGGAAGACCGCCTCTCCGGTCTGGAACTGGGAGCCGACGACTATATCGTGAAGCCGGTGGACGACGCCGAACTGGTGGTGCGGGTCCGCGCCCTGGTGCGGCGTCTGGAGAGCAGCGGCGCCCGCCGCACGGGCGAGGCGCGCCGCCGTCGCTTCGGGCACTGGGAGATGGACATGCACACCCGCTCGCTCAGGGACACGCGGGGGGGCGAGGTGCGCCTGACCGGGGCCGAGTTCGATCTGCTGAGCGCGTTCACCGAAAACGCCGGCGAGGTCATGACCCGCCAGCAGTTGCTGGCCGGCCACCGCCCGGTCCCGTTCGAGCCGACCGAGCGGACCGTGGACGTGCTGGTTCGCCGCCTGCGCCAGAAATTGGAGGATGCGCCGTCTCAGCCGCGCCTGATCGTCACGGTGCACCGGGCGGGCTACATCTTCACCGCCGACGTGGACATCGTGGACGAGGCGTAGGCCGGATCACCCCTCCGCGCCCTCCAGGCCGGCCGCCGCCAGCCCGGACAGGAACGCCCGATGCGCGGCCGCCCAGGCCGACAGGAAGCCGGCCGCCTCGGCCACCACCGGCGTGGCCGCCGTGACGCCCGGCGCCCCCGCGTCCGATTGGTCCGGGGCAACCGGATGGCTGGCCAGGATGGCCCGTTCCAGCCGCCCGGCCCAGGCCGCCAGAACGGTGGCGCCGAGCGTCACGGCCGCCCCCTTGATGCGATGGGCCAGCACGGCCATGGCGTGGGGATCGCGCTCGCCCTCTCCACCGGCCCAGACCCCCAGATCCCGGGCGACCGCATCCAGGTCCGCGATCCGCGCGGCCAGACGGTCCCGCCCCAGCAGCGTCACGCGCCGCCGCCAGACCGTTGCGTCCAGGACACGCGGATCGGATGCCGCATCCGGGCCGTCATCGTCGTCATGCGGGAGGGGGTCGCTGCACGCCGGTGGATCCGTCGGAGACGCCGCCGACTCCGCCCTGCGCGCGACATGGCGGCACAGGGCCGCCCCGAGCGCCGTGAGCGTGATCGGTTTCACAAGGCACGCCGCCATGCCCATCACCCCCCCAGCGGCTCCCGCGCCCTTGCCGAGCCGCGAGGCCCCCGTATCCCCCGCCGTCACACCCAGCACCGGCACCGTTTCCCACACACCGCCCATGTCCCGCAGCCGCCGGGTGGTCTCCGCCCCGCCCGGACCCGGCATGTGCAGGTCCATCAACACCGCATCGGGAGGCCGCAAGCCGCCGTCCGCCGCCGCCGCCAGCAGTGCCCGGCCGTCGGGGAATCCGATCGCCTTGCAGTCGAGCGCCGCCAGCAGGCCCGCCATGACCTCCCGGTTGATGTCGTCGTCATCCACCACGACGACCGTGAGGCCCCCGGGCCGCCCCGGAACGTCGCGCGGATCCGCGCCGCCGGCGGCCTCTCCCTGGTCCGGCACGGGCTCCAGCGGCACGCGGAACCAGAAGCGGCTGCCCTGACCGGGGGCGCTGTCCATGCCGAAGGATCCGTCCATGGCGTCCACCATGCGTCGGCAGATCGCCAGCCCCAGGCCGACGCCCCCCCGGCTCTGCCCGGCCCGGTCCCGCACCGCCTGCGAAAAGGGATCGAACAGCCGGACCCGGTCGCGCGGATCAATGCCGATCCCCGTGTCCTCGACCTCCAGCAGCAGGTGCGGGCGCGTCACGGCCCCGTCAGGCCCGGTCGCGGCGGCACCGTCCACCCATGTCGCCCGCAGGCAAACCCGGCCGCGATGCGTGAACTTGACCGCGTTGCCCGCGAGGTTGAACAGCACCTGCCGGACGAACGGCGCCGGACCGGAGGCGCGGGCGGGCAACCCCGGGGCCAGATCCATGGACAGCCGGAGCCCCTTGCTCTCGGCATTGGCCGACAGCAGCCCCCGAACCTCCGAAACCACACTGGCCGGCGAAAACACCGTGTGGATAGCCGCCATCCGGCCGGACTCGCCCTTCGACAGCATCAGGATATCGTCCAGCATGCCCAGCAGAAGCCGTCCGGCGGACTCGATGCGCCCGGCCCGGCGGCGCGGCGCGGGCGCCAGGGAATCCCGCTGCAACAGCTCGGCCAGTCCGATGATGCCCGTCAGCGGGGTGCGGATTTCGTGGCTCATCATGGCCAGGAAGTCGCTCTTGGCGCGGGCGGTCGCCTCGGCCTGGTCGCGGGCGGCGACCAGCAGATCCTGCGTCGCCCGCTGCGCCGACACATCCTGGATGTGCGCCACCCAGTACAGCACCGCGCCGCCGTCATCCAGGACGGGCGCCACCTTGCCATGCACCCAGACCGACGATCCGTCGGCCCGGCGGGCCTGCACCTGGGTCTCCAGCAGGGTGGAGGGCACGCCGCCCGCCGGCCGCATGAGGTCGCGCACGTCCTGACGGTGCGCCCGGTCGACCCAGCGGATCACCGGGGTTCCGGTCACGACGTCGGCCGATGTGCGCAGCAGCGTGGCCAGGGACTGGTTCACCCGCTGCCAGCGGCCGTTCCGCCCGATCAGGGCCATGCCCTCGGCCGCCCGGTTGAACGCGGTCCGGAAGCGCGTCTCGCTCTCCCGCAACGCCTGCTCGGACCGCTTGCGGTCGGTGATGTCGAGCGTGAACCCGTCCCAGGCCACGCACCCGTCGGACAGGCGCTGGAACACGCCGCTCGCGTGGACCCATTTCTGTTCGCCGGTGCGGGAGACGAGGCGGAACTCGTGGGACCAGTCGGCCTGTGCCGCCGCCGCCTCATCGACGCTCTGCAGGAACCCGGGCTTGTCCTCCGGGTGAATGGTGTTCAGCGCCAGATCCGGATCGCGCAACACCTCTTCCAACGTCACACCGATGAACTGCCACAGATTCCCGGACATGAAGGTATAGACGAGGCAGCCGTCCGGCCGCCGGACCCGGCGCCAGATCACGCCGGGCAGGTTGCTGGTGAAGGCTTCCAGGCGCCGCTCGCTGGCCGCGCGCGCGCTGCGTTCGCGCAGGTGCGACAGCGCGATGGCGTACAGCTCGCACAGGAACGCCAGCAGCCGCGTGTCCTCGTCGGACCAGGATCGCTGCGACTGGGAACAGTCCGCGAGCACGATCTGGGCGACGGCCTCGTCCTCCACCACCACGGGCGCGGCCAGAAACTGCTTGGCGGTGACCCGTCGGGACACGCCGTCGGCCTGGACCCCACCCCCCGCGCCGTCGCCCTCGCCCTCGCCGTCGTGCCCCGACGACCAGCGCCACCACCGCCCCACGGCCAGCCCCAGGCGCGCCTTCGGAAGGTCCGCGATCATGCGGGGGCAGACGCAGCGTTCCGGGTCGGCCTGCCACACCAGACGGGTGGAAAGATCGTCGCCCGTCCCGCCCGGCTCCTGCATCACGACCGAACCAACACCCAGGAACTGGCCCACGCGCTCGAAGGCATGGGCGGCGGCCGTATCGAGCGGCTGGCGCACGAACCGCTTGGCCAGCGACAGCATGAGTTCGTCCCGGGCCGCGCGCCGGTCCGCCGCTTCCTCCGATGCCCTGCGGGCCGAGATGTCCTGCGCCGACAGCACATGGAGAACCTGGCCGCCGGACGCAAAACGCCGCATGGCGATTTCCAGCGGCACCCTCACCCCGTCCGGACGCAGGTGATCCGCCTCCATGTGTCCCAGCCGGCCCGGTTCGACCATGGCCAGCCGGGTCAGCAGCGCGGCGCGGGTCAGCGGCCGCCCGTCCACGCAGGCGGTGGTCTCGATCGGGACCGAGCGCAAGGCCGCAAGGGTGAATCCCGTCAGCTCTTCGGCCGCCCTGTTCATGTCCACCAGACGGGCCTCCTGATCCAGCAGGAACAGCGGGTCCCGGGACTGGTGGAACAGGGCGCGGAACCGATCCTCGCCCCCGGCGTCCGCCATCGTCGCGCAGCCGCGCAGGCACTGGCCCAGCAACTCGGCCGCGAAGGACGCAAAGAGCACGTCCCGGTCCGACCACGCCCGGGTCTGGCACAGGGCCGCGAACACGACCACGCCGCCGATACGGGGCTGTTCGGCCATGGGCAGAACCAGCAGCGACCGGGCCGCGCCCAGCGGCGCCGCCGCCGGCCCCTCGCGGAGGACCGCCGGAAGCTCGGCGGCGCGCGGCCGCCGCAGCACGCCCGACCGCGCGACTTCGGTCTCAAGGCGGGCCAGCAGGTCGGTCGAGGGCCGCCAGGGCGGCAGGGCGACCCCGGGCGGCAGATCGGACCGCACCCACTGATACACCTGCAGCCGTCCCGAGGCCCGCGCCCCGGTTCCGCCTCCGCCCTCGGAGGGGGGCGCCACGATCATCGCGCGGTCGGCCCCGACGGCGCGCGCCGCGATGCCCAGCGCCTGTTCGAACGCCTGCCCGCCCGGCCCGGTCAGCAGTGCCCCGGCGACGTCGGTCAGTTGCCGCCCCAGCAGCCCGCGCCGATGGATGCTCATCAACGCAAAGCGTTCCAGCAGGAACCGATGCAGCCGGAGCAGGTCCGACGCCTCCTCCGGAGAGAATGCCCCGTCCACACCCTCCGGCGGCGCCCGCCGCGCGATCGCGAGGCCGTCGCCCCCGCCCACGCCGAACGGCAGCAGCGCGCAGGCTCCCCAGTCCCCCGGGGCCGTTCCGGGGCTGCCGATCGCAGCGCCCGGCGGCGACACCACGGGGCTGTCCCCGGCCCCACGGCAGCCGCAGATCAAGGTGTCGGCCTCGGTTTCCGTGCAGCCGATGGCCAGGCGTTCCCCCAGGGCGCTGACCACCATGACGTCGGCCTGCGCCATCGACAGCAGCGACGCCGCCTGCCCGTGCAGGGCCTCGACCATGGTCATGCCCGCATCCAGGCGGGCGCCGATCGCCTCCCGCATCGCCAAGGCCTGCGCGCCGGGCGCGGTGCGGGTCAGTCCCTCGGCCTGGCAGACGGCGCGCGCCACCAGCACGGCCGCCAGGGTGAGCGCGTCGGCCACGGTCGTGTCAGGCGGCGGATCGGACGGCGGGAGCGCCACCTCCAGCAGGCCCCAGGCGCGGCGGTCCACCGTCACGGTGCGGGTCAGGCGGTCCGGCGCATCGTGCGTCCGGGGGGGCGGCGCGGCGGTTCCTGCGCGACTCACCTCCAGCCGACCGGGCAGGCGCAGCAGGCGGCTTTCGGCCACGCCCGGCAAGCTGAGCAACGCGGCGGTCGTGCGGTGGGCGATGGTCTCGACGGACAGACCGGGGTCCGTCAGGTCCTGCGCCAGCGCAGCGAGAACCGAGAGCGGGCCCGGGCCGCCCGCCGTGGCGGGGGTGTCGTCCTGCGGTGACGGAAAGGTGTCGGGTGCCACGGCACCGCTCCGCTAATCGAGACCGGCGGAAAGCGACAGGGGCGGCAACTGAATGGTGCCCATACCCAGGTGACGCTCGATATGGGCGCGCAGGCTCTCCGAGTCGGCCTCGGCGAGACGGAAGGCCACACCAGCCACACCATCCCGGGACCAGCGGACATCGCACGGAATCGGCACCGGGAAGCCTTCGAGGGTCAACGTGCCGCGGGCGCCCATCGGCAGCCTCACCAGTCCTGACAGCGACGCGCCCCTGGGGGAAATCGTCTCGACCACCACATGCACCCAGCGGCCCTCGGCCACCCAGCGGCCGGACAGAGGGACCGCGTGCCGCGGCATCGCCCGGCGCTCAGGGCGCCCGTCTCCTCGTCGGTCCGACATGTCGCATGGGAAGGGAGAGGCCATGCGGTGGTCTCCTGCGGGTCTGAGCGGGGGCGCGAGCAGCGGCCAACCGTTCGTGGTCTGTCAGTGTATACAGGCCGGACGCTCGTCTACAAGGACGGCAACGCCCCCTGCCCCGGCGCGCGCCCGCCACCGTGGCATTTTGCGCACGCCACCGGGCATTCGGCCGGGGTCTTGCTCTTGCGCGCGACGGCCGGATGGGGTAAGAGCGCCCGTTCCGCAAAAGGGATGGCGTGGCGCGGCGCGTCTTGACCCGGATCGCCCCGGGGACGCGCCAGGGCATGCCCGACCATCCCGGATCGAAGACCCCGCCCGTCGTTGGGAACAGCACCCCTCCGGGGGTGCCGCAGACCATCGGCGGGCCGACAACAGGACAATTGAAATGCCCAAGATGAAGACGAAGAGCGCGGCGAAAAAACGGTTTCGCCTGACCGGCACCGGCAAGGTGCGCGCCAACGTGGCCTACAAGCGCCACATGCTGCGCAACAAGCCGCAGAAGATGAAGCGCCAGGCGCGCGGCACGTTCATCCTGAGCGATGCCGACGCAACCATCATCAAGCGCAACTTCCTGCCCTACGGCCGCTGATCCAGCGTCGCCGCCCGGGGGCTGCCGTCCGACAGGAGTAGAGAACCATGTCCCGCGCCAAGAACGGCACCGTGAGCCATGCCCGCCACAAGAAAATTCTGAAGCTGGCGAAAGGCTATCGTGGTCGCAATGCCACCAACTACCGCATCGCCATCGAGAAGGTCGAAAAGGGCCTTCAGTACGCCTACCGCGACCGTCGCCAGAAGAAGCGCGACTTCCGGGGCCTGTGGATCCAGCGCATCAACGCCGGCGCCCGCCTGCACGGCCTGACCTACAGCGTGTTCATCGACGGCCTGAAGAAGGCCGGCATCGACCTGGACCGTAAAGTCCTGGCCGATCTGGCCGTGCACGAGCCCGACGCGTTTGCGTCGCTGTGCGAACAGGCCCGCGCCGCGCGCGGGTAACGCCCGGCCGCGCCACTCTCTCGGAAAGCCGCTCGCCGGGTTCGGCGGGCGGTTTTTTGATATGCGGCACCGGCCACGGGCACCAGCCGTCATCGTCGGATGACGGTGGAATGATATGCACCGGGTGCATGGCAGGGTCGCGGCCGTCCCGTGGCGGTCTTTTCACAATCGCCCCCGGGTGCTATGCGGGCGTCCCGTGCCGTTTCCTCCCCATGCCGCGCCGATGGACAAGTTGATGGACGATCTGGAAACACTGCGTGCCGAACTGACCGAGGCCGTCGAGGCCGCCCCCGATCTGGCCGCCCTGGACGAGGTGCGGGTCGCCGCCCTCGGCAAGAAGGGCCGCGTGACCGCGCTCATGAAGTCCCTGGGCGGCATGGATCCGGAGCAGCGCAAGGCCTTCGGTCAGGAGATGAACCGGGTCAAGGACGCGGTCGCCCGGACCATCGAGCAGCGCCGCGCGACCCTGGAGGCGGCCGCCCTGGAGGACCGCCTGCAACACGAGCGCATCGACGTCACGCTGTCGGCGCGCCCCGAAGGCACGGGCTCGATCCACCCCATCAGCCAGACCTGGGACGAGGTGGTGGCGATCTTCGGCCAGATGGGCTTCGCCGTCGCCGAAGGGCCGGACATCGAGGACGACTTCCACAATTTCACGGCGCTGAACTTCCCGCCCGACCATCCGGCGCGGGAGATGCACGACACGTTCTTCCTGCCGGAACGGCCCGATGGGTCGCGCCATGTGCTGCGCACGCACACCTCGCCGGTCCAGATCCGCACCATGCTGAGCCAGAAGCCGCCGATCCGCGTGTTGGCCCCCGGGCGGACCTATCGCAGCGACTCCGACATGACGCACACGCCCATGTTCCATCAGGTCGAGGGTCTGGTCATCGACCAAGCGACCCACATGGGCCACCTGAAGGGCTGCCTGCAGGAGTTCGTGGAAGCCTATTTCGAGGTGGACGACGTGCCGATGCGCTTCCGGCCGTCGTTCTTCCCCTTCACCGAACCGTCGGCCGAGGTGGATATCGGCTGCTCGCGCAAGGACGGCGACCTGCGCATCGGCGCCGGCGACGACTGGCTGGAGATCCTGGGCTGCGGCATGGTGCATCCGAACGTGCTGCGCGCCTGCGGGTTGGACCCCGCCGAGTACCAGGGATTCGCCTTCGGCGTGGGCCTGGAGCGCATCGCCATGCTGAAGTACGGCATTCCCGACCTGCGGACGTTCTTCGAGTCCGACCTGCGCTGGCTGCGCCATTACGGATTTGGCGCGCTCGATGTGCCCACGCTGCATGGAGGGCTCGGCCGATGAAGTTCACCCTGTCCTGGCTCAAGGATCACCTGGAGACCGACGCCTCCCTTGACGAGATCACCGACCGGCTGACCATGCTCGGCCTGGAGGTGGAAGGCGTGACCGATCTGCGCGCCACCCTGGCGCCATTCACGGTCGCCGAAGTGGTCACGGCCGAGAAGCATCCCGACGCCGACAAGCTGCGCCTGTGCACCGTGCGCACCGGCGCCGAGGGCGAGGCGGACCTTCAGATCATCTGCGGCGCGCCCAACGCCCGCGCCGGCATCAAGGTGGTGCTGGCCCGGCCCGGCATGACCATCCCGGAAAGCGGTCAGGTGCTGAAGGTCGGCAAGATCCGGGGCGTCGAAAGCCGCGGCATGATGTGTTCGTCGCGCGAGCTGGGTCTGGGCGACGACCACGCGGGCATCATCGAACTGCCCGCCGATGCGCCCCTGGGTGTCAGCGTCACCGAGGTCCTGCCGCTGGATCCCATGATCGAGATCGCCATCACGCCCAACCGCCCGGACTGCCTGGGGGTCCGGGGCGTGGCCCGCGATCTCGCCGCCGCCGGCCTGGGCACGCTCAAGCCGCTGACGGTGGAGCCCGTGCCCGGCACGTTCGAGAGCCCGGTCAAGGTCACCAGCGGCCTGGATGCGGACGCCCGGGACGCCTGCCCCATGTTCGTCGGCCGGTACATCCGGGGCGTCAAGAACGGCGACAGCCCGCAGTGGGTCAAGGACCGGCTGGCGGCCATCGGCCTGCGCCCCATCTCCGCCCTGGTGGACGTCACCAACCTGATTGCCTACGAATTCGCCCGGCCGCTGCACGTGTTCGACGCCGACACGCTGACCGGCGACATTCATCCCCGCTTCGCCCGCCCGGGCGAGACGCTGCTGGCGCTCGACGAGAAGGAATACGCCCTCTCGCCCGAGGACGTCGCCATCTGTGACGACGCCGGCCCGCAAGGCATCGGCGGCGTCATGGGCGGCCTGAGCACGGGCTGCACCGAGACCACCGTCAATGTGTTCCTGGAAAGCGCCCTGTTCGACCCGCGCCGCATCGCCGCCACGGGCCGCCGCCTGGGCATCGACAGCGACGCGCGCTACCGCTTCGAACGCGGCGTGGATCCGGAAAGCGCCGTCCTGGGCGCCGAGGCCGCCACGCGCCTGATCCTGGACTGGTGCGGCGGTGAGGCGTCGCATCTGGTCATCGACGGCGCTCCGCCCGCGTGGCGCACGGAAATCCCGCTCGACCCCATGCAGGTGCTGCGGCTGTGCGGCCTGCGCCTGGACACGGCCGCCTGCCGCCGCATCCTGGAGGGCCTGGGCTGCGAGGTGCTGGCCGAGGACGACCACGGCGTGCTGACCGTCCTGCGCCCCTCGTGGCGGCCGGACATCACCGCCGAGCACGACCTGATCGAGGAAGTCGCGCGCGTTCATGGCTATGGCCGCATTCCCACGGTCTCGATGCCGCGCGAGCCGATCCCGTCGCAGACGCTGACCAACGCCCAGGTGCGCCGGGTGGCCGCCCGCCGCACCCTGGCCGCGCGCGGCCTGAACGAGTGCGTCACCTGGTCGTTCCTGCCGCGCGCTCATGCCGAGGCCTTCGGGGGCGGCGCCCCAGCCCTGGATCTGGCGAACCCGATCAGCAGCGACCTGGACGTCATGCGGCCGTCCATCCTGCCCAACCTGGCCACGGCCGCGCAGCGCAACACCGACCGGGGCGTGCCCAACGCCGCCCTGTTCGAGGTCGGCCCGCAGTTCGACGGCGGCGAGCCGGGCGAACAGCGCATGGTCGCCGCCGGCCTGCGCGTCGGCCAGAGCGGCCCGCGCCATTGGGATGCGCGGCCGCGCCCGGTCGATGCCTTCGACGCCAAGGCCGACGCCCTGGCGGCGCTGGCGGCGGCGGGCGCGCCGGTCGCCAGCCTCCAGACGGTGGCCGAGGCCCCGGCGTGGTACCACCCGGGCCGCTCCGGGTCGCTCAAGCTGGGGCCGAAGGTGCTGGCCTGGTTCGGCGAGCTGCATCCGGGTGTCCTGAAGGCCCTGGACGTCAAGGGGCCCGTGGCCGCGTTCGAGGTCATGCTGGAAGCCGTGCCCGAGCCCAAGGCCAAGCCCACCAAGGCCCGCCCGCTGCTCAACGCCAGCCCGTTCCAGCCGGTGGACCGCGACTTCGCCTTCCTGGTGGACGCGGATGTGCCGGCCGAAGCCATGGTGCGCGCCGCCAGGGGGGCGGACAAGGCGCTGATCCGCGATGTGTCGGTGTTCGATGTCTACCAGGGCGATCGCCTGGAGGCCGGCAAGAAGTCCGTCGCGCTGTGCGTGACGCTTCAGGCGTCGGACCGCACCCTCAAGGACGACGAGATCGACGCGACCGCCAAGAAGATCGTCGCCGCCGTGGTCAAGGCCTCGGGCGGGGAACTGCGGGGGTAGGCACGGTCACGGTCACGGCCACACCCCCCGCCCGGGACATGGACTGATGCCGGGCGGCGGCTGTTGCGGTAGGATCGGGGCTCCCGGAGGACACCGGACAGGGAGGACCGACAATGCGACGATGGGTCTCGGGACTGTGGTCCGCACTGACGCTTGGGGGGACGACCCTGGCCCTGGCGGCGCTGCCGGCCGGCCCGGGGGCCGCCCAATCCAGCCAGTGGGACACCGATTTCGGCCCCCTGGTGCTGACCGTGCGCGACGGCGACCGGGTGACCGGGCTGTATCCCGACTACACCGGGCGGGTCGAGGCCACCCTGGACCGCGCCCAGCGCAGCATCGCCGGCGTCTGGCGACAACCGAACGCCCGGATGCGCTGCGAACAGGCGTACGAGGGCTCGCACTACTGGGGCCTCGTGACCTGGTCCCTGCCCGACGAGACCTCCCTGCGCGGCCAGTGGAGCTACTGCGACAACCCGCCGGGCTCGGCGGGCGTTTGGAACGGTACGTTCGTCCGAGGCACGCCGCCGCTGTCCACCGGCATGGGCGCCGCGCCGCCATCGGCCCCGCCGTCGGCGCAGAGTGGCGCGCCGCGCCCCGATGCCGCCGAGACGGCGCGGTTTCTCTGGGGTCAGTCCGTCGATCCGTCTCGCCTCACGGTGCGGCGCGACGACGTGACCTGCGACGGCGAACCCGACCTGTCGCTGGTCTATCTGGACCTGGACCATCCGGAGGGTCCGTTCCTGGCCGTCGCCGTGCGCGAGCCCGGGGCGGCGCTGGAAGAGATCCCCGTCACCTATCTGGACTTCGACACCGGCGGCTATGCCTCGCTGTGCGGGTCGGCGCGCATGGTCGATGTCTCGGTGGTGGGCGACCTGGAGCCCGAGACGGTGCGCGACCTGACCGGGTTCAATGCCCCGCCGCTGTGCCGGATCGGGATCCGCCTGGATGACGGGATGTGCGATGCCATCTGGCTGTTCGGCAACCTGGGGCCGGGCTTCCTGGCCGATCTGGTCGTGGGGCGGAACTGACGGCGGGTGATCCGACGCGGGCGGGCGGGCCGTAGGGGCAGGGTCTGTTCCCCCCCTCCCCCCTCGAAGGACTCCCCGTGCATGTCTGAGACTCCCGATCCCGTTCTGATCCTCGGCGCGACCGGCGGCGTCGGCACCGCCCTCGCCCATCTGCTGGCGGCGCGCGGCACGCCCCTGCTGCTGCACGGGCGCGATGCCGCCCGCCTGGAGGAGACCGCCGCCGGCCTGTCCGGTGTCCGCGCAACCCGCGCCGCCGACGCCCTGGATCCGGACGCGCTGTCCGGCGCCGTCGCGGCCCTGGTGGACGAGGCCGACGGACGCCTGTCCGGCCTGGCCTACTGCATCGGATCCATCCCGCTGATGCCGCTGCGCCGTGTCTCCGCCGCCGCCATGGGCGAGACCTATGCGCTCAACGTCACGGGCGCCCTGCTGGCGGTGCAGGCCGCCGCATCCGCCCTGACCAACGGCAACGGGGCCGTGGTGCTGTTCTCGTCCGTCGCCGCCACGCGCGGGTTCTCCAACCACACCGTGATCGGCGCGGCCAAGGCCGGGGTGGAGGGCCTGACCCGCAGTCTGGCCGCCGACCTCGCCCCGTCGGTGCGCGTCAACGCCGTCGCGCCCAGCCTGACGCGGACCGCCATGGCGTCCCCCATGACCGGCAGCGAGGCCATGGCGAAGGGCCTGGCCAAGGCGCATCCGATCCCCCGCCTGGGCGAGGCCGAGGATCAGGCCCGCATCGCCGCCGTGCTGCTGGACCCGCTCAATTCCTGGATCACGGGGCAGGTGATCGGCGTGGACGGCGGGCGGGGGGCTCTGGCCGGCAAGGGGTGAACCCCCGCGCATCCGACCGTTGCGCTCCGTCAATGCCGGCAGGCGCGCTTTCGGGGCATGGGTGGGCCATCCATCACCGGCACGCCGCCGACCAGGAGAGCCCCCATGCGCCAGTATGTCCTTCAGGAAAAGTACCCCGTCTATCACATGGAGCTGCCGTTCGCGGAAACCTCCATGACGTCGGTGGACGACATCGTCGCCTATTACAAGAGCAGGATCGACGAGACCCCGTCCGTCACCTTCATCGCCGAGTTCGACCACTACGCCCACACCACGGGCATCGGCGGCGAGATCGCGCCGTCCATCAAGGCGGCCAAGAACGTGGTGTTCTGCTTCGGCGTCAAGCTGCCCGGACCGGCGGTGCTGGCCGTGCGGCCGCGCTCCATCGGCATCGCCGAGCTGGACGACCGCTTCGAGATCACCTTCATGGAAGCGCCCATGCCGGTCGCCAACGACGCCATGGAGGCCTGGACCCGCGCCCTGCGCGACCAGTAGGGGGCGGGCGCAGGCGCGCAGCGGTGGCAGGGAGGAAACCGGCGCCCCATTTGGAGCGTAATACCGCCCGGCCTATGAAGTGACTTCATAGGCCGGGCGGCCGGTGCGACTGCACCGGCGCCGCGAAGCGGCGTATGGCTTTTGTCCTGACGAGTCAGGACAAAAGCCGGCCAGTATAAGGTTTTGAGCCCCATCACTCTCCGCACAGGATTGCCGTCATGACCCGTCCCGGCCGCACCGCCCTGCCCCTTCTGCTCTGCTCCGCCCTGGTGGCGGGCGGCAGCGCCTCGGCCCTTGCCGCCGCGCCCCCCTGGGACGGCGCGTGGCAGACCACCATCCGCGCCGACCACCCCATGGTCGGGGCCGTGGTGGACCCGGGAACGGGCGCGCGCCTGGATCCCGCCAGCCTCGCCGCCCGTCTGGCCGGGGCGGACGTGGTCCTGCTGGGCGAGAAGCACGACAATCCCGACCACCACGCGGCCCAGGCCTGGCTGCTCGGCCTGATGACGGAGGCCGGGCGCCGGCCGGCCGTGGTCATGGAAATGCTGGACACCGGCCAGGCCGATGCGCTGGCGGGGTTCCTCGCGCGCGACGACGTTTCGGCGGCCGACCTGGGGCCGGCGGTGGCCTGGGCCGACAGCGGCTGGCCCGACTGGGCGCAATACCAGCCCATCGCCGAGGTGGCGCTGGCGGCCGATCTGCCCATCCTGACCGGAAACCTGCCCACGGGCGACGTGCGCCGGGTCGCGTCCGAGGGCGCGGAAGCGGTCGTCGGCCCCGAGGGCCTTGCGCCCCGCGCCCTGGACAGTCCCCTGCCCGACCGGCTGTCGAAGGCGCTGGGGCAGGAGATCCTGCGCGGACACTGCGACATGCTGCCCGAGTCCGCCCTGCCCGGCATGATCGCCGCCCAGCGGGCGCGCGACGGCGAGATGGCCCGCGCCCTGCTGGCGGGCCGGGCGCTGGACGCCACCGACGGCGCGGTGCTGATCGCCGGCAACGGCCATGTGCGGGCCGACCGGGCCGTGCCCTGGTACCTGGACCGGCTGGCCCCTCAGGCGAGTGCTCTGGTGGTGGGCATCCTGGAGACCCCGGCCGACCTGCCGGACGCCCCAACCGCCGCCGATCTGCGGTCTGACGATGGCGCGGAAAGCGCGGACCGCCGGCCCTTCGACCTGATCCTGTTCACGCCGGCGCTGGAGGACGTGGATCCCTGCGAGAAGTTCCGCGCCCAGCTTGAGCGGATGCGCGCCGCCCATGGTGGCGACGGGGAGTCGCAGCAGCCCGAAGCGGAATAACGCGAGCCGGCCTTCGCGCCTTGCGTCCGGTGGGCGGGACCCCGATCATGGCGGCCCGGTCCCTCCTTCCTGTCCGACGTGAAAGGCCCGCCCGCCGTGCCCCTGTCGTCCCCGTCTCTGCAGTCCTGGTGGCAGAGCCTCGCCGTCTATCGCGATATCCGCGTCATCCGGGTGTTGTTCCTGGGCTTCGCCAGCGGCCTGCCGCTGCTGCTGGTGTTCTCGACGCTGTCCTACTGGCTGGCCGAGTCCGGCGTCTCCAAGACCGCCATCGGCCTGTTCGCCTTCGCCAGCACCGCCTACGGCTTCAAGTTCATGTGGTCGCCGCTGGTGGACCGGCTGCGCCTGCCGCTGCTGACGTCTCTCCTCGGACAGCGGCGCGGCTGGCTGCTGGTGGCCCAGGGGCTCATCATCGCCTGCATGGTCGGGCTGGGCAGCACCGATCCGGCGACGGACCTGTGGTGGACCGCCCTGTGGGCCGTGCTGCTGGCCTTCGCCTCGGCCACGCAGGACATCGTCATCGACGCCTACCGGGTGGAAAGCCTGGACGAGAACCAGCTCGGCGCCGGGGCCGGCACCATCGTGCTGGGCTACCGCATCGGCATGGTGGCGGCCAGCGGCGGGGCGCTGGTGATCGCCGACATCGGCGGCTGGTTCTGGGCCTACGCGGCCATGGCGGGCCTGATGGGCATCGGCATCGTCACCACCCTGCTGAGCCCGGAGCCGGACCGCAGTGCCGCCACCGCCCAGGCCTCGGCCGAGGAAGCCCGGGTGGAAGCGTTCCTGGAGCGCCGGGCCGGGCTGCCGCCCTGGCTGCGCGACACGGCCGGGTTCCTGTACGGCGCCGTCGTGTGCCCGTTCCTGGACTTCATGACGCGCCGGCACTGGATTCTGATCCTGGTGTTCATTGCGCTCTACAAGTACGGCGACGCCCTGCTGGGCATCATGGCCATGCCGTTCTACGAAGAGATCGGCTTCACCAAGACCGAGGTGGGCGTGATCTCCAAGGGCTTCGGCGTGGTGATGACCATCATCGGCGGACTGGCCGGCGGCCTGCTGGTGGCCCATCAGGGCATCATGCGGGCCCTGCTGGTCTGCGGGATCCTGCAGGCGGCCTCCAATCTGGTGTTCGCCTGGCAGGCCTATGTGGGGCCGGACGTCGGATGGCTGGTCGTGACCATCGGCGTGGAGAACCTGACCGGCGGCATGGGCACGGCCGCGTTCGTGGCCTATCTGTCGTCGCTGTGCAACATCGCCTATACGGCGACCCAGTACGCGCTGGTCTCCAGCCTGATGAGCTTCGCGCGCACCTTCTTCGCCGCCGGCGGCGGCTGGCTGGCCGATCAGGTGGACTGGGTCAGCTACTTCCTGCTCACCACTCTGGCCGCCGTGCCGGGCCTGCTGCTGCTGCTGTGGATGATGAAGGCCTTCCCCAGCCGCGAAACCCGCGCCGACCCGAAAGCCGCCTGGGCGGAGGAGGATTGAGGGGCGTCAGGGGTCTCCGCCTATGACGGCAGGTCCTCCCGCGCCGAAACCAACACCGCCATCAAGGGCCCGATGCTGTTGACGCACGTCGTCCAGACAATCTCGTAGTTGATCGAGTGGTACCCGTGGAAAATATGATTTCTCATGGCATAAAGCCTGGAGAACGGTATCTCTGGGTGATCTTTGGCATAGTCGGGGTATGAACGCTCAATATCGTGCGCGACCTCTCCAAGCACACCGATATTGAAGACCACCGCATCCCTTATCATATTCGACGCGGCTGCATCCGCCAGGAAGTCTTCCTTTTGGACATCCTCAAGATACAGTTCAATGCGTTGAACCGCGTCGATCATGAACCCCAACAGGTCGCCCAGGGAAAACCGCTCCCGGTCGGCCGTCATAGGGTGATCGCCTCCGACACCACGCTCGACCGAAACCGGGGATGCAGGTCTTCCGCCGTCCGAACATCCACCGGCACGCCGAGCAGCCGTTCCACATCGGCCTTGAAATCCACCAGGTCAAACAGGGTCGTGGTATCGGGCAGCGGGACCACCAAAAGGTCCAGATCACTCCCCGCTCGGTCCTCACCACGGGCCGCCGAGCCGAACACCCGGACATCAGCGAGGTTGTGCGCGCGGGCGAGCACGAGCACGGCATCCCGATGCAGACGGACAGTCTCGGACGGAATCATGGACAGATCCTCCGGCGACACCCCCACTGAAACGGGCACGAGGCGACGAGCCCTTCTGTGCCCTCGCAACGCTATCACATGAACCCATAGGGATCGACGTCCACGCGCACGCGCACGCCGGGGGGCAGGCGCACGGCCGCCAACCAGTCCCGCACCAGCGGCTGAACGCGCACCGACCGTGCGGCCTTCAGCAGCAGGCGGTGGCGGTGCTGGCGGCGCAGCACGGCCAGCGGCGCGGGCGCGGGGCCGAGCACTTCCACGTCCTCGGCATAGGGCGCGTGGCGGGCCAGGGCCTTGCCGGCCTCGATCACCGCGCGCTCGTCCAGCCCCGAGACGATCAGCGCCACCAGCCGGCCGAAGGGCGGCATCATCAGGGCGTTGCGGGTCTCGGCCTCGACCGACAGAAAGCGTTCGGGGTCGTTGGCGGCCAGCGCCTGCATGACCGGATGGGCCGGGTCGGTGGTCTGCAACAGCACCCGCCCCGGCCGCTGGGCGCGCCCCGCCCGGCCCGCCACCTGATGCAGAAGCTGGAACGTCCGCTCGGCCGCGCGCAGATCACCCCCCGCAAGCCCCAGATCGGCATCGACCACCCCCACCAGCGTCAACAGCGGGAAGTGGTGACCCTTGGCCATCACCTGGGTGCCGATGACGATGTCCACGGCCCCCTGCTCGATGCGCTCCATCAACTCGGCCGCCGCCGTCGGCCCCAACAGGGTGTCCGATGCCGCCACCACCATGCGCGCCTTGGGGAAGCGGGCCGCCACCTCCTCCGCCAGCCGCTCCACGCCCGGGCCACAGGGCGCCAGCGCGTCCGGCGCCTCGCACGAGGGGCATTTCTGCGGCAGCGGGGTGCGGTAGTCGCAGTGGTGGCATTGCAGAACGCGGCGGTGGCGGTGCTCCACCAGCCAGGTGGAGCAGTTCGGGCACTGCAGCCGGTGGCCGCAGACCCGGCACAGGGTGAGCGGCGCGTAGCCCCGGCGGTTCAGGAACAGCAGCGATTGTTCACGCCGGGAGAGGGTCTCCTCCATGGCCTTGAGCAGCGGCGGGGCCAGGAACGATTGCGCCGGCACGCCCTGGCGCTGCCATTTCTCGGGCGGATGGGCGCGCAGGTCGAGCAGTTCCGGCGTCGGCACCTCCGCGCCGCCATGCCGGCGGGGCAACGGCACGTGCGTGTAGCGGCCGCTGCGGGCGTTGAGCACGGTCTCCAGCGACGGCGTGGCCGAGGCCAGCACCACGGCCAACCCTCCCGCGCGACCGCGCACCACGGCCATGTCGCGGGCGTTGTAGGGCACGCCGTCGTCCTGCTTGAAGGCGCCGTCGTGCTCCTCGTCCACGATGATGAGCCCCAGGTCGGGGAACGGCAGGAACAGGGCCGAGCGCGCGCCGACCACCACCGACACGCGGCCGAAGGCCACCGCCCGCCAGATGTCGCGGCGCTGGGCGCGCGGCAGGTCGGAGTGCCAGGGCGCGGGCGGCGCCCCGAACCGCTGGCGAAACCGCTCCGGCCAGCGCGCCGTGAGCGCGATTTCCGGCAGCAGGACCAGCACCTGCCGGCCCTGGGCCAGGGTCTCGGCCATGGCCTCGAAATAGACTTCGGTCTTGCCGGAGCCCGTCACCCCCTCCAGCAGCGAGACCGAGAAGCCCGACCGGGCCGCCGCCCGCAGGGTGTCCGCCGCCGCCGCCTGATCGGGCGACAGCGTGGGGCCGGGCCGGCGCGGATCGGGCGGCGGGATGTCGGGCTCCTCCACCACCGGCACGGCGGCGAGCGCGCCCCCCTCCGCCAGACCCTTGACCACCGCCGGTCCCACCCCGGCGCGCCGGGCCAGATCGGCGGCGGAGGGCGGCGGCTCGGACGACGGCCAGCGGGCGGCGGCCTCCAGCACCTTGCGGCGGGCATCGGTGGCGCGCAGGCTGGTGCCCTCCAGCCCCGACACACGGGCGCTGTAGCCGGTGCGCGGCTTGGGCGGGTCCAATGCCTCGGGCACCGACAGCGCCATGCGCAGCACCTGTCCCATGGGGGCCAGGGTATAGGCCGCGCACCACTCCACCAGATGGCGCAGGGACTCGGTCATGGCCGGCGCGTCGAGGCGCTCCAGCACGGGGCGGAGTTTGGTCTCGGGCACATCCGCCGCGCCCTCGCCCCAAACCACGCCCAGTTCGATCCGCTTGCCCAGGGGCACACGGACCAGCGCACCGGGGTCGAGCGGCTCCAGCTCCGGCGGCACGGCGTAGTCGTAGGGGGCCTCGACCGGCACCGGCAGCAGCACGGCGACCCTGCGCGATGCGCCGAACAGGGATGCGCCCGCGTCGGGGCCGCCTGCGGTGGCGGGACCGGGGGTCATCGGCTACACTGCCCCGCGCGCGCCGGCCCTGGCCGCGCCGTCCGCCGGGTCGCACGCCGGATCGGTAACACAGGACTTGTCTCCACCATGAAATTCTTCGTCGATACGGCCGATGTGGCCGAGATCCAGGACCTTGCCGCCACCGGCCTGGTGGATGGTGTCACCACGAACCCCAGTCTGGTCGCCAAGGCCGGCCGCAACTTCGTCGATGTGGTCGCCGAGATCTGCGACATCGTCTCCGGTCCCGTCAGCGCCGAGGTGGTGGCCACGGACACTGACGGCATGCTGCGTCAGGCGCACGCCCTGCGCAAGATCGCACCCAACGTGACCATCAAGCTGCCGCTCACCCCGGACGGCCTGAGGGCGTGCAAGACCCTGTCCGATGACGGGACGATGGTCAACGTCACGCTGTGCTTCTCGGCCGCGCAGGCGATCCTGGCCGCCAAGGCCGGGGCGACGTTCATCTCGCCGTTCGTGGGCCGCCTGGACGACATCGGCCAGACCGGCATGGAACTGATCGCGGACATCATGGCCATCTATGGCAACTACCCGGCGTTCAAGACGGAAGTGCTGGTGGCGTCGGTTCGCAACCCGCTGCACGTGATCGAGGCCGGCCGCCTGGGCGCCGACGTGGTGACCCTGCCGCCGGGCGTGCTGCGCCAGCTCTACGGTCATCCGCTGACCGACAAGGGGCTGGCCGCCTTCCTGAGCGACTGGGAGAAGACCGGCCAGACCATCCCGGAGGTGTAAAGGGAAGCAGCGCCGGGGGCCTTGGTGGCGGCGCGGTGGGTGCCCACATGGGCTTGAGATGCCGCCGTCTCCCCCTTGCCCCGGGATCCGCCATGTCGCATGACGACCCCGCGTTCCGCCAGCCCTCGCCGCGATCCGTCCCCCGGGGCGAGACCCTGGCCGTGTCCGTGCTCGCCGACCTGAACGACGTGGATGCGGCCGACTGGGACGCCTGCGCGGGCGAGGCCAACCCGTTCGTCCGCCATGCGTTCCTGTCGGCGCTGGAGGATTCGGGCTCCGTCGGCCCCGGCACGGGGTGGCGCCCGCAGCATCTGGTGATCCCGGACCACGACGGCACCCTGGTGGCCGTCGCACCGCTGTACCTGAAAAACCATTCCTACGGCGAATACGTGTTCGACTGGAGCTGGGCCAACGCCTATGAGCAGGCCGGCGGCCGGTACTATCCCAAGCTCCAGGGCGCCGTGCCGTTCACCCCGGTGACGGGGCCGCGCCTGCTGGTCCGGCCGGACGCGCCGGATCCCGCGCACCTGCGCCGCGCCCTGCTGGCGGCCATGGTCCAGTTGGCCGAGCGGGCGGCGCTGTCCAGCGTGCACGTCACCTTCCCCACGCGGGAGGACGCGGATGTGGCCGTGGGCATGGGGTTCCTGCACCGCCAGGGCCAGCAGTACCACTGGGAAAACCAGGGCTACCGCGATTTCCAGGATTTCCTGGACACGCTGGCGTCCCGCAAGCGCAAGACCATCCGCAAGGAGCGCGAGCGCGCCAACGGGCACGGCGTGACTCTGCAGGTGCTGACCGGGGACGACCTGACCCCGCATCACTGGCGGGCCTTCTACCAGTTCTACCTGTCCACGGCGGACCGCAAGTGGGGCCGGCCCTACCTGACCGAGGACTTCTTCCAGATCCTGGGAGAGCGCATGGCCGACCGGGTCGCGCTGGTCATGGGCACGGACGACGACAGCGGCCAGTTCGTCTGCGGCGCCCTGAACCTGATCGGGTCCGATGCCCTGTACGGCCGCAACTGGGGGGCGCTCGCGGAGTACAAGGATCTGCATTTCGAGGCCTGTTACTACCGGGCCATGGACTTCGCCATCGCGCACGGCCTGCGCTGGGTCGAGGCGGGCGCCCAGGGCGAACACAAGATCCAGCGCGGCTACCTGCCGCAGGCGACCCACTCCGTCCACTGGATCGCCGAGCCGGGCTTTCGCGCCGCCGTCGCCCGCTTCGTCGAGCAGGAACGCGCCATGGTCAGCGAGGATATGGCCGCCCTGACCGCCTTCGGGCCGTACCGCAGGGGCGACCGACCGGAGGGGTAGGATCCGGCCTTCAACCGGGGGCCGGACGGCCCTATCATGCCATGCCGTGATGGGAGAGTGACGCCAGCATGACCAGTCTGACGATTTCCGTCCTTGATGAGGCCGTTGCCGCCCGCCTGCGGCGAAGCGCCGCCAGCCACGGCCGCTCGGCGGAAGACGAGGCCCGCGCCATCATCGAACACGCCTTGCACGACCGGCCGGCATCCGCTTCGCCGTCCGGGGCAGACCTCTGGGCCGACATCCGCCGCCGCGTCGAGACCATCGGCGGACTCGATCTGGACATCCCTCCTCGTGGACCGGGCCGTGAGCCCCTCGAAACACTCCAGGATGCCAGGGCATGACACCGTCCCAGCCCCCGCCCCTCGCGCCGCCGCAGGCCCGCGCCCTGCTCGATTTCTGGTTCGGCGAACCAGGCTCTGACGAGCACGGCACGTTCCGCGACATCTGGTTCCAGAAATCCGACGCCTTCGATGCCGAGGTGCGGGCGCGGTTCGAACGCCTTTCCGAAGAGGCCGCCTCGGGCGCGCTGGACGACTGGGCCGCCACACCGCACGGCGCGCTGGCGCTGATCCTGCTGCTCGATCAGGCGCCGCGCAACGTCCACCGGGGCACGCCGGCCGCCTTCGCCACCGACTCCAGGGCGCTGGATGTGGCCAAGCAGGCCCTGCGCGACGGCCACGATGCGGCCCTGTCACCCGTGGAGCGGCTGTTCCTGTACATGCCGTTCCAGCATTCCGAGGATCTGGTGGAGCAGGAACGATCCCTCGCCCTGTATGACCGGCTGGGGATCGAGGGCGCGCAGAAATCCGCCCACCGCCATCACGAGATCGTGGCCCGCTTCGGCCGGTTCCCGCACCGCAACGCGGTGCTGGGCCGCGAGTCCTCCCAGGAGGAGATTGCGTTCCTGAAGGAACCGAACTCATCCTTCTGACCCGCTGATCGCCGATGACCCGGATGAGAATCGCGCTTCACGCCTGACCCCCCTCCCGACCTCCCCCATGAATGGGGGAGGAGTCCCGGTTCACCGGATGCCGACCGAACGCCCTCCCCATGGAATGGCGAGGGTTGGGGAGGGGTATCTAGACTCCGTCCCTGCGGCTCGGCCACAGGGCCAGCAGCGCGGGCAGCACCCCCAGCGTGCACACCAGCGTCAGCCCGATGGCGATGGTCAGCAACACGCCCATGCTGGCCGTACCGGGATGGCTCGACGCCGCGATGGACCCGAACGAGCCGATGGTGGTCAGCGCGCTGAACACCACCGCGCGCGGCGTGCTGCTGGTCATGGCCTGGCTCACGTCGGCTTCGTCGCGCTCGCGGTGGACCAGATGGATGGCGCTCGCGACCCCCAGTCCGAACAGCAAAGGCAGCACGATCACGTTGGCGAAGTTGAACGGCAGACCGAACAGCGCCGCCGTCGCCACCGTCAGCAGCGCCGCCAGGGCCAGCGGCGCATACACCAGCAGGATGTCGCGCAGCCGCCGCAGGGTCACGGCGAGAAGGACCGTAATGCCCACCAGCGCCAGCGCCGCCGCCTCGGCGAAGGCGCGGATGACGGTCCGCCCCGACTCCCGGATCAGCACGGGCGAGCCGGTGGCCGACGGCACCTCGGCCCGCACGGCATCGACGAACCGGGCCAGGTCGTCCGGATCGCGCGGGTCCAGGGCGGGGCGCACCGCCACGCGCGCCCGGCCGTCTTCGGCCAGATAGCGCCCCAGCAGCCCCTCGGGCAGGTCCTCCAGGGTCACGGGTCCGGCCGCCAGCGACTCCCGCAGCCGCGACAGCATGGGCGGCAGATCGCCGGTCAGGCCCGCGCCCACGCGGGCCAGCGCCTCCGGCCCCTCGATCCCGGCCAGCACCCCGGCCAGCCGCTCCGCCGCCGTGCGCGTGGCGGAGTCCACGCCGGACGCGGCGGCGATCCGCTCCAGCGCCGCCACCATCCGATCCCGGGCGGCGCGGCGCGCGTCCGCATCGGGCGCCGGCTCCGGCTCCTGGGCCAGAGCGGGCCCCAGATACAGCGCCATGTCCTGGATGGCGTAGAGTTTGTCGTCCTGGTTCGCGGGCACCAGATCGCGCGCGGTGATGGCGCTGGAGACCTCCGGCAGGGCCTCGACCCGCGCGGCCAGCGCCTCGGCCGCCTCCAGGTCCGGGGCCAGGATGTCCATGGTGTAGGGCGTCACGCGCGGGTCCTGCAGCAGATCGAACAATGTGGCGACCGACTCCGTCTCCGGGTCTCGAAGGTTGAGCGGATCAAAGTCGAACCGCGCCCCGGGGGCGAGCGCCGCCGCCGCCACCGCCAGCGCCAGCGCGCCCAGGGCCACGGTGCGAGCATGGCGCCGCAGGCCGGCATCCAGGCGGCCCGCCAGTCGGGCGGCTCCGTCCGTCCCCGCACCCGTGCTCTGGCGCGAACGCGGCGGCCACACGGCCAGCAGGGCCGGCAGCAGCGTGAGGTTGGCCAGGAACGCCACCCCCATGCCCATGCCGGAGATCAGGCCGAGTTGCGCCAGCCCCCGATAGTCCGTCGGCAGGAACGACAGGAAGGCGATGGCCGCCGCCACCGCGCACAGCGCCAGCCCGGGGCCGACGCCCCGCGCCGCATCCCCCAGAGCCGGCCCGGGCTCAACGCCCCGGTCGCGGCTCTCCTTGAAGCGCAGACCGAAGTGAATGCCGAAGTCCACCGACAGGCCGATGAACAGCACGGCGAACGCAACCGAGATCAGGTTCAGCGTGCCCACCGTCAGCGCGGCCAGTCCCGCCGTCCAGCACAGGCCGGCCACCAGGGTCGCCACGGTGGCGAGGATCAGGCGCGGCGAGCGCAGTCCCAGGATCAGCAGCGTGACCACGGCCACAAAGGTGATGGCCCCGGCGATGTCCATGCCGGTCTGCACGCTGGCCAGTTCCTCGGTCTCCATGGCGGCGGCCCCGGTCAACCGCACCCGCACGCCGGACTCGGGCGTCAGGCCCAGATCCCGCGCGGTGGCGCGGATGGCCCGCATGGCGTCCCCGGCGGGGGTCATGCTGCCGAACTGCCGTTTGGGCTTGGCGAGCACCAGATGCCGGGCCGGCCCGGCCGCGTCTTCCCCGTCCTGGATCATGGCGCGCCAGTCCAGCCGTGCCCCCTCCCCGGCCGCCTGCGCATCGGCGACGGACGCCATGCGCTCCAACACCGGCCCCAGCGGCAGAGCCACCCCGGCCAGCCCGCCGTCGGTGATCTGATCGGCGGCATCATCCATCAGCGCGGCGAGCCCGCGCAGGGACGGATCCCGCCACAGCGTGCCCAGGAAGGGCTGCGCTTCCGCCAGGGTGTCGGACAGCGCATAGACCTCGTCCAGCGACAGGAACAGCAGGCCGTTGCGGCGGAAGAAGGGGTGTCCCGCCAGATCGGAGACGAAGGCGAACAGATCGTCCCGCGCCTGCAGCGCCTCCGTCAGGCGCTGGGCGGCCTCGTCGGCCCGCGTGGCGGTCTCGGCATCGATGACGATGACCAGTTCGCCGCCGAACTGGGGGAAGGCGGCCTTGAGCGCCCGGTTCTCCTGCTGGAAGGGCAGGTCCGGGTCCAGCATGGTGGAGGTGTCGGTTGAGACCCCGATCCGGGTCGCCACCGCCCACAGGGCGAGAGCGGTCAGAAGCACGGACAGGGCCAGGACGGCCCAGCGGTAACGGCGCGCACCCGCGACCCAGGCGCCCAGCACGGCAGCAATCATCAGGAAGGGTCCCCCCACACGGTCCCGAAAGATCAGCCGGACTGCGGCCCCGCCCGTTTCCCGGCTTGTTATGATTCACCCCCGGCCGGACGGAAATCCGGCCACCCCCATTGACCCTCACGGGCGATCCGTGCTGCAACCGGGGCGTCCGCCATCGGGGGCGGTCCGTCAGTCCCCGACTTCACAACGACGGGAGGCCGTGTTGAACCGCCAGGAATGTACGCTGGTCGAAACCTATCTGCGCCGCACCTTCGGCAACGACGGCATCACCGTCAAGGCCCCCAAAAAGGCGAACGAACCCGTCGAGGTGTGGCTCGACGGCGAATTCATCGGCACGCTCTACCGTGACGAGGAAGAGGGCGAGGTGTCCTATGATTTCAACATGAGCATTCTGGACGTGGATCTGCCCGCCACCCGGTGAGGCCGGGACCGCGCCGCGCCGCCGGATCCTAAGCGCCGTCGTCCGTGTCGGCGTCCGGTGAGGGCCCCGTCTCGAGCCGCTGCCAGCCCTCGGCCCCGAAGGCTTCCAAGGGCCGGAAACGGCGCTTGTAGGCCATCTTGCGGCTGTCCTCGATCCAGTACCCCAGATAGACGTAGTCCAGGCCCTCGGTCCGGGCCTGCTGGACCAGCCAGAGCACCATATGCGTGCCCAGGCTGCGTTTGGGTGGGCTGTCCGGATCAAAGAACGAGTAGACGGCCGACAGGCCGTCGTTCATGCGATCGAGCAGGCATCCGGCCACCAGCGTGCCGTCGGGATCGCGGAACTCGGCCATCGCCGTGTCGATGGGGCTGTCCTCCACCATCGAGCGGTAGTCGAAGAACCCCATCAGCGCCATGTCGCTGTCCCCGTGGCGCGCCTGCTGATAGCGCGAGAACAACTGGTACTGCTCGGCGGTGGCGCTGGCCGGCAGCACCGTCACGGACAGGTCCGCATTGGCCTTCCGGATTCGCTTGAGCGTGCCGCGCGCCGTGAACGCGCCGGCCACGATGCGCACCGGCAGGCAGGCCTGACATCCGGGACAGGCCGGGGCATAGGCGATGGTGTGGCTGCGGCGAAACCCCGCCCGGGACAGGGCGTCATGCACATCGTCCGCACCCGGCCCGGTCAGGTCGGTGACGATCTTGCGTTCCAGCCGTCCTTCAAGATACGGGCACGGCATCGGCGCCGTGGTGAAGAAGAACTGGGGTTTCTTCAGCGGTGTCTGGTCCATCATCGCACCGACTCTGCTGGGGCCGGGCCGGCGTGGCCCGCTGTCCGACATATGGACCATGCTCCCGCAGACGACAACCCGGTCCGTGGCGCGGGCAGGGCGACGGGCTCAGGTTCACGGCATCATTCTTCCAGGTCTTTGCCCTGGGTCGGAGACCTACGCTCGAGGTCCTTCAGCCGCTTCGCGGCCTCAGGATGACCTCTTATAGTTTAGTGAGTCATCCCGAGTGAGCGAAGCGAGACGAGGGATCTCGACAGGCCTGCTCCGACGCCGCGGACCGTGCCGTCATGTTAACCTGAACCCGTTGCCCCGGGGCCGCAGGCGGTTCGACCGGATGGCCGCGCGGGTGAATCGGATCAGAAATCCCGGGCGGGCGCGGCGTCGATGACGCTGGGCAGCGGCGGAATCTGGTCCGCCAAGGCCGCGTCGTACAGGTCGGCATTCCGCAACAGCACGATGTCGATGCGCCGGTTGCGCGGATCGTTGGGGGCATCCGCAAGCAGCGGCTCCACGCCCGCCTTGCCGATGACGGCCTCAATGCGTGCCGGGTCGATGCCGGCCGAGAGCAGCACGCGCCGGCTGGCCAGCGCCCGGTCGGCCGACAGTTCCCAGTTGCTGTAGCCCGTGGGGTCCAGGAACGGCGCGTTGTCCGTGTGCCCGGTGATGAGCAGGGTGTTCGGGATCTCCTTGATGGCCTCCCCGACCAGACGGAGCAGGATGCGGGTGTGCTCATACATCGCCGATGAGCCCGCCGGGAACATCGCGAGCCGATCCTGGTCCAGAAGCTGGATCTTCAGGCCGTCCTCGGTCTCGTCGATGATCAGGTTCTCCTTGAACTTCTCCAGGTCCGGGACGGCCTGGATGGCCTGCCGAAGCGCCTGGGCCGCCTGCTCGAACCCGTCTTCCTGGGCGGCCTCGCGGGCCGACTCCGCCGCCGCCTGTGCGGCGGCCGCGGCCGCCGGATCCTCGGCGGCGGCCCCGTCGCCCGGCCCGTCGCCCTCGCCCATGCTCTCTCCCTCGCCGGTGGGGACATCGGGCTGATCCTCGTTCAGGGTCAGACCCTCGGCCGGGTCGGTGAAGTCGTTGCCGCCGAAGCCCACGGTTGGCGGCGGCAGCATGGGCTGATCGAGCGGCGAGGCGGACTGGGATTGATTCGCCCCCTCGCCCACCACCTGCCCGCCCAGCATGCCGCCCGCGCCGCTGGAACTGGAGGACACGGCGGTCGGGGCGAAGTAGTTGGAAATGCCCTCAAGCTGCTCTTCCGTCACCGAGTTGAGCAGCCACAACAGCAGGAAGAACGCCATCATGGCCGTCACGAAGTCGGCGTACGCCACCTTCCACGCTCCACCATGGTGGGCGTGCCCGCCTTTCTTGACGCGCTTGATGATGATGGCGTTTTTGTCGTCGGCCATGGATCGGTTTGCCGGAAGCCCCTTGCACTGAGACCTTGAGACATCCCCCTACCATAGGCGCGGGGCTTGAACAGGAGGTTAAGACAGCCGTCTTACGCCGGGCGGCCCGGGGCGGACCTCAGTCCGACGAATTCGTGACCGCGTCTTCGACCTCGGCGAAGGTGGGCCGCACGGAGGGCGAGAGGATCTTGCGCGCGAACTCGATGGAAACCTGCGGCGCATAGCCTTGCATGTGGGCCAGCAGACCGGCCTTGATGCAATTCAGGTATTCGGTGTCCGCATCATAGGCGTTGCCGATGGCGCGCCCGAACGGCGCGAAGAAGCCATAGGAGAACAGCACGCCGGAGAACGTGCCGACGAGGGCGGCGCCGATCAGGTGGCCCAGCACCTCCGGCGGTTCGGTGATCGAACCCATGGTGTGGATCACGCCCAGCACCGCCGCCACGATGCCCAGCGCCGGCATGGCGTCGGCCATGTTGGTCACCGCCTCGGCGACGGCGTGGTGCTCCTTGTGATGAGACTCGATCTCGCCTTCGATGATCGTCTCGACCTCGTGGGAGTTGTTCGTGCCAAGGGTCAACAGACGCAGATAATCGCAGAGAAACTCAAGATTATGGTGATTGGAGGAAAACCCGGAAAACTTCTGGAACAGGGGGCTCTCTTCCGGCTTCTCAACGTGGCTTTCCAGCGCCAGATCGCCCTTCGTCTTCGCCAATCTGAACAGCGTATACAAGAGCGTCAACAGCTCTAAATAGTCAGCCTTTTTGTACTTCGGCCCCTTCAGCATGGGGCCAATGGCCTTGAACGTGTTTGACAGAAGTGTTTTTGGGTTGCCTATAACGTAGGCGCCGAAGGCCGCACCGAAAATGATCACGAATTCGTACGGCTGCCAGAGAACATCCAGGTGTCCCCCAGCAAGGGCATAGCCGCCGAGAACGGAAACAATAACGACGATAGTCCCTACGATGACGAGCATCGGTGCACGCAACCCTGTTCAAGCGTCCGGGCGATCACCCCTTCTGGGGTCGCAGCCCCGAGGCGTCTCGGTCCTGTCGGACTTCCAGCCGCACGACCACATGGGTCGGCGTTCGACACCTCATGATGTAGCGACATACATGAACAACTGGTTTCGGCCAACGGAAATCAGGCGTTGGCGCTCCTGCCGTGATGCGCTAAGACGCCTGCACCGCACGACAGGCGAGGCAGGGGTTCATGACGGTTGATTCGGTGTCCTTCAGGAAAGCCTTGGGCAGTTTCGCGTCCGGCGTGACCGTGGTCACGGCGCTCGACGACACGGGACAGCCGGTCGGCCTGACCGTCAGCGCCTTCTGTTCGGTCTCGCTGGATCCGCCGATGATCCTGATCTGCCTCGATAAACGCGTTTCGAACCGCGAGACCTTCCGGCGCGGCCCCTTTGCCGTCAACGTTCTGTCGCACAGGCAACAGGCGGTCTCCAACCGCTTCGCCGAAAAGCGCGATGATCGCTTCGCCGGCATCGCCCATACCCCCGGGCGGAACGGCGCGCCCGTGCTGGACGGCTGCCTGGCCGTCATCGAGTGCACGCCCGAACACATCGCCGACGGCGGCGACCACGACATCATCGTGGCGACGGTCACACGGGTGGACCGCACCGAGGACGGCGCGCCCCTGATCTACTATCGCGGCGGATACGCGGCGCTGGGCTAGCCAACCGCGCGCCCCAGGCGAAACGGAGCGGACATGGCGGTGCGACACCGACTCACCAGAGGGTGCGGGCGATGAGCCCGACGCCCGGCACACCGCGCCTCGACCTGAGGGGACTCTGCAAGAGTTTCCCGGGGGTTCTGGTGAACGACCGGGTGGACCTCTCGGTCATGCCCGGGGAGTGTCACGCCCTGCTCGGCGAGAACGGCGCCGGCAAATCCACGCTGATGAAGATCGTCAACGGCGTATTGTCCGCCGACGCCGGCGAGATGTGGTGGGAGGGCCAGCCGGTCCGCGTCCAGACCCCGTCGGACGCCCGCCGCCTGGGAATCGGCATGGTCTACCAGCACTTCGCGCTGTTCGAGTCCCTGACCGTGGCCGAGAACGTCGCCCTGGGCCTGGACGGGGCCCCGGGTATGGAGGCCCTGTCCGAGCGAATCCGGGCCGTGTCCGACGGCTACGGCCTCGCGGTCTCCCCCACCCGCCATGTCCACGAACTGTCCGTGGGCGAGCGCCAGCGGGTCGAGATCGTGCGCTGCCTGCTCGGCGATCCCCGACTCATCATCCTCGACGAGCCCACCTCGGTGCTGACCCCGCGCGAGGCGCTGGCGCTGTTCGAGGTGCTGCGCCGCCTGCAGGCGGAGGGGCGGTCGATCTTGTACATCTCCCACAAGCTCGACGAGATCCGCGCGCTGTGCGACCGGGCCTCGGTGCTGCGCGGCGGCCGCATGATCGCGACCGTGGACCCCCGGGCGGAGACCGCCCGCTCGCTGGCCCGCATGATGATCGGCGCCGAGCTGCCGGATCTGTCGGAGCGCCGGACCACCACCAGCGAAGACCATGCCCCACTCCTGGCGGTCAACGCGCTGGACATGGACCGCGACGATCCGCACGGCACGGACCTGCGCGACATTTCCCTGGCCGTGCGGCCGGGCGAGATCCTGGGCATCGCGGGCGTGGCCGGCAATGGACAGAATGCCCTGATGCGCGCGCTGTCCGGCGAACGCCTGGTGGCGCGGCCCGAGGCCATCCTTATCAACGGCACGCCGGCCGGACACCTGGGACCGCGCGCCCGGCGCGACCTGGGGCTGGCCGTGGTGCCGGAAGAGCGGTTGGGGCAAGGCGCGGTGCCGGACCTCAGCCTGGCGGACAACGCCCTGCTGTCCGCCTACCGTCACGGCAGCCTGGTCCGGCGCGGCCTGGTGCGGCGGCGTCATACGCATGGTTTTGCGAGCCGGGTGATCCACGCCTTCAACGTGATCGCGCGCGGCAGCGAGTCCGAGGCGCGCAGCCTGTCCGGCGGCAACCTTCAGAAGTTCATCATCGGCCGCGAAATCCTTCAGGCGCCCAAGGTTCTGGTCGCCGCCCACCCCACCTGGGGCGTGGACGCGGGCTCGGCGGCGGCGATCCATCAGGCTCTGGTGGATCTGCGGGACCGGGGCGCGGCGATCCTGGTGATCTCGCAGGACCTGGACGAGCTGTACACCCTGTCCGACCGGATCGCGGTGATCGCCGCCGGGCGGCTGTCCGACAGCCAGCCCATCCACGCGGTGACGGCGGAGGACATCGGCCTGTTGATGGGGGGCCTGTTCACCGACCACGGGCCGACCGGCCCCACCAACGACGACACGACGATGAAAGGACCGGGGCATGTGGCCTAGGCTGGAGGCGCGCCCGGAGCGCTCCCGGGTGATGGTGTATCTGACCCCCCTGGTGGCGGCGGCCCTGACAGCCCTGGCCGGGCTGGTCATGTTCGGCGCGCTGGGCTACGACCCGGTCGAGGCGCTGTACGTCTTTTTCGTCGCCCCCCTGACCACCAGCTTCGGGCTCAGCGAACTGGTCGTGAAGGCCACCCCGCTGGTGCTGTGCGCCCTGGGGCTGGCGGTCGGCTTTCGGGGCAACGTCTGGAACATCGGCGCCGAGGGGCAGTTGATCCTGGGCGCCATCTTCGCGGGCGGACTGGCGCTGTGGGCCGGCGACGCGAACGCCCCGTGGCTGCTGCCGGCGATGGTGGTCGCGGGCATGATCGGCGGCATGGCCTGGGCGGCCATCCCGGCCTTTCTGCGGACCCGTTTCCACGCCAACGAGATCCTGGTGAGCCTGATGCTCACCTACGTGGCGGGGCTGCTGCTGGGTTATCTGGTGCACGGGCCCTGGCGCGACCCGGCCGGGTTCAACTTCCCGGAAACCGCGCTGTTCGGGGACTCGGCCATGCTGCCCGCGCTGATCGAGGGCACCCGCCTGCACGCCGGCGCGCTGTTCGCCATCGTCGCCGTGGGCGCGGTCTGGGTGCTGCTCATGCACTCGTTCATCGGCTTCCAGGTCAAGGTGATCGGCCTCGCGCCGCGCGCGGGCGGCTATGCCGGGTTCAGTCAGGCCCGGGTGGTCTGGCTGGGCCTGCTGTGCGGCGGCGGGCTGTCCGGGCTGGCGGGCATGGTCGAGGTTGCCGGCCCCATCGGGCAGTTGCACCCGCAGATCTCGCCGGGCTACGGATTCACGGCCATCATCGTTGCGTTCCTGGGCCGTCTGCATCCGCTCGGCATTCTTCTGGCGGGCCTGTTCATGGCGCTGACCTATCTGGGGGGCGACACCCTGCAGATCGAAATGGGGTTGCCGCGCGCCATGACCGGCGTCTTCCAGGGCATGATCCTGTTTTTCCTGCTGGCGTCGGATGTGCTGATCCATCACCGGGTGCGGTTCGGGCCGCGACGCGCGCCCGCGCCCGCGCCGACATCCACGCCTGAGCCCGAGACGGGGGGGACCGCCTGACATGGATGGGCTCGACGCCATCGCCGCCCTGCTGGTGGCCACCATCCGGGCCGCCACGCCGCTGGCGCTCGCCGCGATCGGAGAACTGGTCACGGAAAAGTCCGGCGTCCTTAATCTGGGCGTCGAGGGCATGATGCTGGTGGGCGCGGTCGCCGCCTTCGCGACCGCCGTGGCCACCGGCAATCTGCCCCTGGCGATCCTGGCCGCCATGGTGGCGTCCATGCTCGTGGCGTTCCTGTTCGGGGTCATGACGCTCAGCCTGATGTCCAACCAGGTGGCCACCGGGCTGGCCCTGACCATCTTCGGCATCGGCCTTTCGGCGTTCGTCGGCAAGGACTTCATCGGCATTCCGATCACCAGCCTGAAGCCTTTGGACATCCCGGGGCTGTCGGACCTGCCGCTGATCGGGCCGGTGCTGTTCGGCCAGGACCCGCTGGTCTATGCCTCGGTGGCCCTCACCGTGGCCGTCGGCTGGTTCCTGCACCGCACCCGCGCCGGGCTGGTGATCCGGGCGGTGGGCGAGAACCATACCGCCGCCCACGCCATCGGCTATCCGGTGATCGCCATCCGCTATCTGTGCGTCCTGTTCGGCGGGGCCATGTCCGGTCTGGCGGGCGCGTATCTTTCGCTCGCCTACACGCCCATGTGGGTGGAGAACATGACCGCCGGCCGGGGTTGGATCGCGCTGGCCCTGGTGGTCTTCGCCACCTGGAAGCCCGGCCGGGCGCTGCTGGGCGCCTATCTGTTCGGCGGCGTGACCATCGTGCAGTTGCACGCCCAGGGGCTGGGGGTGGAGATCTCCTCGCACATCCTGTCCATGCTGCCGTATCTGGCGACGATCCTCGTGCTGGTGCTCATCTCACGCGACGAGACCAAGATCCGCCTCAATGCGCCGGCCTGCCTGGGGAAAATCTTTCGGCCCGACTTTTGACATATTGATCCGGTCACCTTCCGTTAACGCACAGGCGTTAAAGAGCCTCACCTTCGGAAGGGTCGAGACTGCCCATGCGCAAACTGGATCGAGTGGCTCCGTCGCACGCCTCCCGGGCCTATGCCCGTCCGGGGCGCGAGGACCGTATCACGGCCCCCCGGCCGGCCGTCGGGCTCGACCGGCCGGTGGCGCATGTGCTGGGCATCCCGGACAGCGAGGTGACGCCCGCGGTGCAGGCGGCCATGGACATGCTGCTGGGCGAGGTGGGCCACCTGCGCCACGAGATCGCCACCCTGCGTGAGCAGCTCGCCCAGGCGGAGACGCTGGCCGACATCGACCCCCTGGTGCCGCTGCGCAACCGCCGCTCGTTCGTGCGCGAGCTGGAACGCATGATCGCGTACGCCGAGCGGCACGGCCACGACATCGCCCTTCTGATGGTGGACGTGGACCACCTGAAGCCGATCAACGACCACGCCGGTCACGCCGCCGGCGACGAGGTCATCCGGCAGGTCGCCGCCGCCCTGGTGGAGAGCACCCGGTCATCCGACCTGCTGGGCCGGCTGGGCGGGGACGAGTTCGGTGTCGTGCTGATGGACATGGACCGCATCGGCGCCCAGATCACGGCCGACCGGATCGGCGCGGCCGTGGCCGAGCGCACCGTGACCATGCCCGGCGGCGGTGAGCGCGCGCTCAGCGTCTCCTGCGGCGTGTGTGCGTTCGAGCCCGGTCTGTCCCTCCAGGAGGCCCTGGACCGGGCCGACGCGGCCATGTACCGCCACAAGCGGCGCCACGGGGATGCCGCCAGGGCGACGGGCTCAGGGTAACGGGATCGCTCTTCCAGGTCTTTGCAGGGGATCGTAGACCTGCGCTCGAGGTCCTTCAGCCGCTTCGCGGCTTCAGGATGACATCCAATCGTTTTTCGTGTGTCATCCCGAGTGAGCGAAGCGAGACGAGGGATCTCGGGAGGCCTGCTCTGACAGCGCGGAACAGGCCGTCATGTTAACCTGAGCCCGTTGCCCTGGGGATGCCATGCGCGCGTCTTGACTCTTGTCCGAAAACAGCACGGCCACCCGGAGGGGGCTCCGGGTGGCCGGTCGTCGGTTGGGGATCGTTCGATTACGCCGCCTTCGCGAGGTTCTCGTTCACGAAGTCCCAGTTCACCAGATTATCCAGGAAGCTGGTCAGGAAGTCCGGACGGCGGTTCTGGAAGTCCAGATAGTAGGCGTGCTCCCACACATCGCAGGTCAGAAGCGCGGTCTGCCCGTTGACCATCGGCAGTTCGGCGTTGGGCGTCTTGGTGATCTTCAGGGCGCCGTTCTCGACCACCAGCCAGGCCCATCCGGACCCGAACTGAGTCGCGCCGGCGGCCTTGAAGTCCTCCTTGAACTTATCGAACGATCCGAAGGCCTCGTCGATCTTTTCCTTGATCGCGCCGGTGGGCGCGCCACCGCCGCCGGCCTTCATGCCGTGCCAGAAGAAGGTGTGGTTCCAGACCTGGGCGGCGTTGTTGAACACACCCGTGTTCTTGTCGGCCCACGCCTTCATGATGACCTCTTCCAGGCCCATGTCAGCCATGGGCGTGTCCTTGGTCAGGTTGTTCAGGTTCGTGACGTAGGTCTGATGGTGCTTGCCGTAGTGGAACTCCAGCGTCTGGGCCGACATGTGGGGCTCCAGAGCCGATTTGTCGTAAGGCAGGGGGGGAAGCTCGAAAGCCATTCGCAACCTCGTCAGATTATGTGAAATGAAATGGGAAGGGCGCGGACCCAAGCGTACATAGGTCCACCCGATGCCGATGTGAAGTGTGGAATGCCTCAAAAAGACCCCCCCGAGGCTGGCCTGTCGCCGTCGGCCGCCCTCGTCCGGCGGCACGATCGCGATCGGTTCGTGCTCGCCCTGATGGCCCCCGCCGCCCGGCGCGAGGCCCTGTTCGCGCTGTTCGCGCTGGCCGTCGAACTGCGGCGCATCCCGGGGTTGGTCAGCGAGCCGGTGCTCGGAGTCATGCGGCTGCAGTACTGGCGCGACCTGATCGCGGCCGAGGACTCCCAGGCCGCCGCGCGCGGCAATCCGGTGGCCGAGGCGCTGGCGCGGGAGGCCCTGCCCCGCCTCGGTCCGGACGGCCCCGCCCTGCTGGAGACGGTGCTGCAGGGCCACGCGGACGATCTCGCCCCTGACCCGCCGGTGGATGCCACGGCCGCGCGCGCGCTGGCGGCGGCCACCGACGGCGCGCTGGCCGAGGCGGCTGCCCTGGCGCTCGGGGCGGAGACCCCCGCCAGCCGGGAGGCCGCCCGCCACGCGGGCACCGCCTGGGGCCTGGCCATGCTGGCCCGGAACACGCCGCAGGCCATCCGGAGCGGTCGTCTGCGGCTGCCCACTGACGCCGTCATGGCGTCGGGGCAAGACGGAGCGGGCATCCTCGCCGGGCGCGACACCGACCGGGTGGGCATCCGGGCGGGCGTGCGGGCCCTCCTGGACACGGCCGAGGCCGAACGGGCCACCGCCGGTCAGGCGGCCCGCCACGCGGAGCGGTCCGCCCGGCCGGTCCTGCGGCTGTCGATCCTGGCGGCACAGACCTGCCGGGTCCTCAGGCGCGCCGACGCCGATCCCTACGACGGGCGGGTGGCCCTGCTCCGCCCGCCCATGCTGGCCCTGCTCACGGCCCCGCTGCGCGGGCGCTGACGGCGCGGAGTCGGGTCCAGACGGAGCCGAAACGGCGTGTCGGAGCCCGTGGTCGGCGCCGTCCTGGCGGGGCCAGGGCTCATGCCTGCCACGCCAAAAATGCAAGGCCGCGCCAAGATTTTGCCCGATTGTTCTGATACAGGATATGAGATCGTGTTGATTCAGCGTGCCGCCGTCCGCAGCGCGCCGCCACCCCCACAACATGTGGGATCGGTTGAACCTTCAGGCCGATCATGTTGACTCAGGCGCGATCACGGCCTGACCCCCTGTCTTAACGCGCCGGAATAGGCCCATGGAATTTAAGGTCAAAATTAAATTTATGAAAAATTGCGAAGAATCAGCGACTTGCAAACCCTGAACTTTCGTCATAATCTGAATTTCCTCGTGGGCTTGAACCATGAGGGCGGTTTAACTGGGCACTCCGCCCCCTGTCGGTTGTAAGGACGGAGACATCGAAATGCAGCGAGATGCAGGCACCCCCATCGAGCACATCGTCGGCGTTGCGGCGGTCATCGCTCTGAGCATGGTCCTTCATGCCGGCCTCGCGACCGGAAACGGTCTCATGCCTGCCTCCCACGATGTGGCGATGGCGGGCAGCGGACCGGACCACATCATCGCCGCCCCTGAGTCCTCTGTGTGGGGACAGGCCGTGCTGCGCCTGAACGGCATGAATTAGCCCCCCCTGCCCCCCGGGCAGAGGCGCGGCGACAGGACCGACCCGAACCGGCTGAAAAGGCGGACGCCCTGGGCGTTCGCCTTTTGTCGCGCCCGAACGGTCGGACGGCGCCGTCAGCAGGCCGCGCAGGCGCCGTCTCCCCGGGGATCGGCCGCGCCGAGCATCCCCCCCGTCGGCAGCACGCAGACCGCCCCGGCGTGGCCCATCATGTCCTCGAACGGGCCGACCACCTCCACCACATGCAAGGCCGCGCGCAACTGGTCATACAGCCCGGGCGCAAAGCGGTTTTCCAGCTTGAGCGTGGTCGTTTCCGCGCCCCAGGTCCGCCCCAGCAACCAACGCGGCGCGGTCACAGCCGCCTGCAGGTCCTGGCCGAACACCACGTGCCGCGTGAACACCGCGGCCTGGGTCTGCGGCTGCCCCTCGCCGCCCATGGTGCCGAAGGCCAGCACCCGGCCATCCTTCAGGCGCGCCAGCGACGGATTGAGGGTGTGGAACGGCAGCCGTCCCGGCCCCAACTGGTTCGGCCCCGCGTCCAGCGAGAACCCCGCCCCCCGGTTCTGCCAGATCACGCCCGTGTCCGGCACCACGACGCCGGAGCCGAACTCCCAATACACACTCTGGATGTAGCTGACGACGCGGCCCTCGCGGTCCGCCGCGCCCATCCAGACAGTATCGCCCTCCTGCCCGGTGTAGGGCCACGGCAACGCCCGGGACGGATGGATGCGCCGCGCCTCGGCGTTCAGCGCGGTCGGCGTCAGCCAGTCGGCGGCGCTGACGCTCATGCGGTTCGGATCGCCCACGTGGGCGTCGCGCAGCAGGAAGGCGCGCTTGGTGGCCTCGACGAGGCGGTGGACATGGGCGAAGCCGTCCGCCTCCCGCACGCCCAGCCGGTCGAACAGGCCCAGGATCATCAGCGTGGACACACCCTGTGTGGGCGGCGGATGGTTGAACACGCGCCCGTGCGACAGGTCCACGGACAGCGGCGCAACGCGCGCCGCCCGGTAGGCGTCCAGGTCGGCCAGGTCCACGGGCGCGCCGACCCTCTCCAGGCCGGCGGCCATCGCCCGCGCCACGTCGCCGCGATAGAAGTCGTCGAGACCCGCGACCCCCAGCCGCTCCAGGGTATCCGCCAGCGCGGGCAGGCGCAGCACGGTCCCTTCGGCCGGGGGCTGCCCGCCAGGGGCGAAGGTCTCGGCGAACCCCGGCACCGTTGCCAGCTCAGCCCACTTGGACGCCGTCAACGCCGCCTGGGAGCGCGTCACCGCGACCCCGGCCCGGGCCTGATGCACCGCGTCGGCCATCAGCCGCGCGACTGGCAGCGGGCGCGCCGTCCAATCGCGCGTGGCCTCCAGCGCCGCCGCCCAGCCGCCGACCGCGCCGGCCACGGTGAGCGCCGCCATGGGGCCCCGCGCCGGGATGGTCTCGTAGCCCAGGCCCCGATAGCGTTCCGGCGTGGCCCCCGCCGCCGCCGGCCCACAGGCGCGGATCGCGATGGGGTCCCGGCCGGGCTCGGCGATCAGCCAGAAGCCGTCGCCGCCAATGGCGTTCATGTGCGGGTAGACCACGGCGATGGTCGCGGCAGCGGCCACCATCGCTTCCACGGCGGTCCCGCCCTCCTTGAGGATGTCGCGCCCCGCCTGCGCGGCCAGGTGATGGGGCGCCGAAACCATGCCGGACAGGCCAGTGCGGGCGTGCAGCATGTGTCAGTCTCCTGATCCCGAGGAGGGCGCCGCCCCCCGGCGGAGTCGGGTCAGACTCCGCCGAGGAAGATGACGGCCGCCCCCAGGACCATCGCCACCGGCCGGCTCCACCAGCGCCGGAACGGATCGATGGCCGCGAAGCTGATGAGCCACACACCGAGTCCCACTTTGGCGGTGGCCAACAGGGTCAGGATAGGCGCTTCGGACAGGGCCAGCAGTGACGGATTAGACACAAAGCCCAGGGGGACGATGAAGAGTCCTATGCCAAGCTGCATGGCCCGCAGGGAGACGGGAATCCAGGGTGTCTGCGCGATTCCGGCCGCGATGAACACGTTGCCGCACACGGGCGGCGTGATCGTGCACAACAGGGCGTACCAGAACACGAACATATGCGCGTAGAGCTCCGGCAGCCCCAGTTCCACCAGCGCCGGCCCGGCCACCGCCACGGCGATGATGTAGGCCGCCGTGGTCGGCAGCTCCATGCCCAGCACCAGACTCGCCAGGCCCGTCAGCAGCAGGGCCAGCCAAAGGTCCCCACCCGAGGCGGACAGGATCAGCGACGTGATCTTGACCCCGATGCCGGTCATGTTGAACACGCCGACGATCAGGCTGGCACACACGATGATGGCCGCGATGTTGGCCACCTGCCGGCCCGCGCCCACGATCCCGGTCAGGATCCGCGACAGCCAGCCGGACAGCGACACCCGCCCGTCCGGGTCCGCGATCAGCATCAACACGGTCACGACGATCGCCACCGCCGCCGCATAGGCCGGCGTAAACCGGGTGAAGGCCAGGAACACGATCAGGATCGTGAACGGCACCAGGAAGAACGGCACGGTGCGCGCGACCAGCCCCCAACCGGGCAGATCGGCGGTGCCCATGGGCCGCAGGTTCAGGCGGATGGCGAACTGGTGGACGCCCCACCACGCGGTCAGGAAGAACAGCACGGCCGGCGGCGTGGCCGCGCCCATGATCTCCAGATACGGGCGGTGCAACAGCTCGGCCATGACGAACACGGTGGCCCCCATCAGAGGGGGCATGATCTGGCCGCCGGTGGAGGCCACGACCTCGACCGCCGCCGCCAGACTCGGCGGATAGCCCAGGCGCTTCATGGCCGGGATGGTGACCATCCCGGTGGAGGCGGTGTTCGCCGCCGCCACGCCCGAAATGGTGCCGTACATGGCGCTGGACAGCACGGCGACCTTGGCCGCCCCCGCCCGGAAGCGCCCCGCCACCTGCTGCGCCAGGGCCATGAAGCCGGTCCCGGCCGCGCCGGCGGAGATGAACGCGCCCAGGATGATGAAGGGCGCGATCACGCCGACGGAGACCCCGGTCAGGGTGCTCCACAGGCCGCCTTCGGTGATGACCAGCGTGCCCAGGAAGTAGCCGGCCGGCAACTCCCCGTGGCCGAAGTGTCCCGGCACCAGATGACCGAACGCCCCGTACAGCAGCACCACGGCCGCCACGGCGGGCAGCACCGCCTTGATGGCGCGCCGCGCCATCTCCAGGACCGTGACGATCAGCAGGATCGCCACCGTGATCTGCAACCAGCCCTCCAGCGAGCCGTACTGGTCGGCGAGCGGTCGGTGATAGGCGATGATATAGGCCCCGGAGGCGAGCCCCAGCACGCCCAGCGCATAGCCCGACCAGCGCGACAGCCGGCCGCCCTCCGCCCCCAGGAAAAACACCCAGGGGATGGCCAGCATCAGATGCAGGGGGCGGGTGACGAGATGCGGCCACAGCCCGGCGAACACCAGATAGAGGTGGAAGCCGACACTGGCCGCACCGAACAGAAGAGGCAGCACCCCGAGCGCCCGCACGGTTTCGCGCAAGGACGGTGGGGCGGCCCCGGACGCGGCGACCCCGCCGGGGGCGGGGTCGCGGGACACAGGATCAGGGTGGGTCACGATCGCGCCGTTACTTCATGTCGTCCGGAATGGTGACGCCCTGTTCCTCGTAGTAGCGCATCGCCCCCGGGTGCACCTTGGCGCCCATCTGCACGATCATCTCGCGGGTCACACCGTCCCACCACGGGTTTTCGTCGGCCAGCTTGTCCTTCCACTCCCAGAAGGTCTTGGTGACGAAATAGGCCACATCGTCGCTCATCCGCACGGTGCCGTAGGCGCCCACGGGCACGCCGACGGTGTCCACCGGGGTATCCTGGCCGTCATAGGTGCCGGCGGCGATGGTCAGCGGGCCGGACAGCGGGTCCAGGTCGAGGATCTTCTGGCGCTCCTCCTCGGAGAAGCTGAGGATCTTCAGGTCCAGCGTGGTGGCCAGCTCCACCAACTGCGGCGTGGGATGGGCGGAGCAGGTGGCGAACCCGTCCACCTTGCCGTTGCGCATGGCGTCGCCGGCGGCCGACAGTTCCACCTCGGCGATGTCCACGGACTCGCTCAGACCGAGCAGATCCAGGATCTTGTTGGTGCGCTTTTCGCAGAAGGTGCCGGTGCCGCCCGCGATGAAGGTGTGGTCCGCCAGATCGGCCACGCTGTCGATGCCCGAGTCCGCGCCGACCACGAAGTGGATGGTCACGAACGGCATCACGAACAGGGTGCGGGCGTCGTCGTTGGTGGTGCCCTCAAAGGGCGCTTCGCCGGTGCGGGCGCTCGCCAGCAGGCTGGGCGGCGTGGTGAACAGGAAGTTGCCCGGGCGCACGAACGATTCCTTCACGTTCTGCACCGAGCCCTGGCTTTCCTCCACGGTCGGGGAAATCTGGCCATCGCTGGCCTTCCGGGTCATTTCCGCAAGCTGCACCATCATCACGTAGTAGGACGAAGTGGACTTGGCGGATTTCAGGGTCAGGCGTTCCTGGGCCTGGGCCGGGGCCGCCGCCGACAGGGCGAGGCTTGCCGTGACGGCGGCCCCGACCGCCAGCGTCTTGAAGAAACTCATCAACCGTCCTCCCGAGAGTTTTGGTTTTAAAAAAAGAAAAGCGCCGGCCCGACCCATGGGCAGGCCGGACCGGACGCGATCACAGCCAGGGCCTAGTCGGCGGCCTTGGTGATGTTGCGGTAGTACACCACATCGAAGTTGGGCCCGACCTCGAAGCCGGACACGCCCTCGCGCTCGGCCACCACCGAGATGTTCTGGAACATGATGACGAACGGAGAGTCCTTCAGGAAATCGCGCTGAAGGTCCTCGTACATCTGGCGGCGGGTGGCCTGATCGTTCTCGGCCAAAGCCGCCTCGGTGCGGGCGGTGTACTCGGGGATATCCCAGGCGTTGCGCCACGCCAGCAGCCGGTACGGGCTGTCGTCGGAGTTGTCCGGGTTCCAGGCGAAGCCCGAGGCGTTGCCGTGCGGGTCCAGGTAGTCCGGCGCCCAGTAGCCGATATAGATGTCGTGCTGACGGGCGCGGTACTTGGTCAGGGTCTGCTTGTTGTCGCCCGGCAGGATCTCCAGATCGATGCCCACCTGAGCCCAGGTCGCCTGCAGCGCCTGCGCCACGTCGGCGATGGGGAAGGTGTTGCGGGTGTCCATGGTGACGGAGAAGCCGTCCTCCAGCCCGGCCTCGGCCAGCAGCGCGCGGGCCTTGTCCAGGTCCAGGCTGTAGGGCGTGTCCTCGATGGCGCCCAGGAAGCCGGCCGGCAGGAAGGTCTGATGCGTGACCTTGGTGCCCTGGAGGATGTTGCGCTCGATGCCGTCATAGTCCACGAGCCACTTCAGGGCCTCGCGCACCTCGGGCTTGGCGAGATCGGGGTTCTTCTGGTTCAGGCCCAGATAGGTCACGGCGCCCTGACGGATGCGGCGGATGGAGATGTCCGGGTTGTCCTCCAGCGCGGCGATGTCCTCGGGACCCAGGTTGCGGGCGATGTCGGCGTCGCCCTTCTCCAGCATCAGGCGCTGGGGGCCGCTCTCCGGCACGTGGCGCAGGGCGACCCGCTTCATGTTCGGCGCCCCCCGATAGTAGTCGTCGAAGCGGTCCAGCAGCACCACCTCGTTGGGACGCCAGGCGCCCAGCTTGAACGGACCGGAGCCGGCGGCGTTGGTCTTCAGCCAGCCGTTGCCCATGTCGCCGTCCTCGGCGTGGGCCATCACCGTCTTGCTGTCGAGCACCGAGCTGACCCAGGAGCCCAGACAGTTCAGCACGAACGACGGCGCGTAGCGCTTGTCCGTCTCGAACACCAGGGTGCGGGCATCGGTGGCGCGCACCTTCTCCTCTACGTTCTCCGGCGTCAGGCCGAATTCGCCCAGGATGAAGGCCGGCCCCTTGTTCAGCTTCACCACGCGCTGCAGCGACCACGCGGCATCCTCGGCCGTGACCGGGTTGCCGGAATGGAACATCACGCCGTCACGGATGGTGAAGGTGAAGGTCCTGCCGTCCTCGCTGATGGTCCAGCTTTCGGCGATCCCGCCCTTAATGTCGTCCGTGTTGTCGATGTCGTAATAGACGAGGCGGTCGTAGATGTTGGCGACCACTTCGGCGCCGGCGAACTCGTAGGCCTCGGCGGGGTCGAGCGTGATCAGCTCGTCCAGGTGCCAGGCGATGACCGCCATGTCGGGCGGCGTTTCCGCCTGGCTGACGGAGACGGGGCCGAACGCGGTCATCAGCCCGACCACGGCGGCGGCGCACACGGTGTTCATTTTCATTCTGCGCGGTTCCCTGAACGAATCGCCGGACCCGAGGTCCACCGCGTGTCCGGCAAGCGGATGTCTCGGTGCGTCCAGGGCGCAGCGACGCGGACCGTCCCCCGGACCGCGCCGATGATGGAACGCCCGACCGCGACGGTCAACGATGCTCGGCGAAATCCGTTCGTGGACTTATGACAGCGGCACCGGCCCTCTCCCCCACCCGGCCGCCCAACACCAGTATCCTATGGGCGGCCGGGTGGGGGAGAGGGCCGGCCACGGACTTCAACGGTCATCGTCAGATGCCCGTTGGCAAGACGCTCACACCCGCTCCAGGGCGCGGGACCCGTCCGCCTGCCCGGCGGCGGCGGCCGCGGGGGAGGCGGCCCCGCCCGTCCCCACCGTGGGGGCATCGCGGCGCCGATCGGTGGGCGGGCCGACGGTGGCGGGATCCTCGGTGGTGGTGTCCACCAGCGGCAGCGAACGGACCTCTTCCGGGCGCCGGTCCGGCGGCGTCACGATGCCGCCCGAGATCACCATCTTGATGCCCTCCTCCACCGTCATGTCGAGCACGATCAGGTCCTGGCGCGGGACGAACAGCAGGAAGCCCGAGGTGGGGTTGGGCGTGGTCGGCAGGAACACGTTCACGCATTCCTGCGCGGTCAGGTTCTGGACTTCGCCCTCGGTCACGCCGGTGATGAAGGCGATCGCCCAGATGCCCCGGCGCGGGTATTCCACCAGCACCACCTGCCGGAACGCCGTGGACTGCTGCGCCAGCACCGTCTCCAGGATCTGTTTGAGCGCCCCGTAGATGTTGCGGATCAGCGGCATCCGGTTGAGCACGCGTTCGCCCAGCCGGAACAGGATGCGCCCCACCAGCCCGGTGGCGAAGGCGCCGATGCCGATCAGCACCGCCACCATGATCAACAAGCCGACGCCCGGAATGCTGAACGGCAGATGGTACTGCTGGGGAATGAAGGCGGCGACCCGCTCATCCACGAACTGGATGAACTTCCAGGCGACGAAGAACGTGATCGCGGCCGGCGCGGTCACCAGGATGCCGGCCAGGAAATGATTGCGCAGCCGCGCGGTCAGGGACGCGCGGGGCGGCGGCGGGGAGCCGGAGGGGAGAGGCGAGCGGGGCGGAGTCTTCATGTCCATGGATGTGTCCGACGGCGAGAGCGTGAGGGGCTGTGGTGATATCACGGAACCATCACGGCGGCGCGCGCCCCTCGGTCCCCGGCTGACCGCTGGTCCGGCCCGGGCGACCGTGCCTCCGACCCGGGCACCCGTGTTCCGCGCTGCGCAATGTTCCCTGCATATGGAGCAATTTTAGGGCAGCACCAAGAGGCGTTCCAGAAAGCCCAGGGCTCCGCATCCAGATGACAGGGGTGTCATGGTTCGTGCCCCATCACGAGAACCTTCGCGCCCCTCGGGCGCTCAGGATTGTCTGTTTGATTTGTGGCATTGTGGAGATGCCGGGTTGCGGGGCCCCGGGTGGCCACCCGGGGCCCCGCACCGGATCGTGTGATCGTCTCAGGATGGGGTCTTTGCCCGTTGTCATCGTGATCCGCGATCCGG